>NZ_JBMPIU010000002.1:0-546468 GCF_049341865.1 Curtobacterium phyllosphaerae
ACAACACTGACCGGATCCACTCAAGCCACGGACTCACTCCCGCAGCCCGAGTGTCACCAACCTGATGGCTCAGTACATCTAGAGCGCCAGGTCGGCGCGTGCGCCCGGTGGACGCGCAGAGGCCCTATGCCCGGAGCGAGCGGTCTGGTGTGCGCTCCGCGCGTGAGGGCATGGAAAAGGCCGGCCCTGACGGGACCGGCCTGTTCGTGGTGCTCGGGTGCTGCGCTGAGGGCAGAGTCGTATCGAGCGGTTCCAGCCTACGGTTCGGGCCGGACATGACGAAAGCCAGTCCGATGGACTGGCTTTTTGCGCGCACTAATGACGCGTGCCACAGCATAGCGGGTTCTGGAACATACCTGCAAGCATGCGGATCGAAGCGTGCCGCCCCTGCTCAGGAGCTGGCGTGCGGGCTTCGGCGCTCGACGAGGACGTTGTCGCGCCACCGCCCGGTCGACGGCCCGAACGTCATGAGGCCGATGCGTTCTCGGGTGCCGAGTTCGCGGAACCCGTGTTGGGCGTGGAGGGCTCGGGAGGCGGTGTTCTCGGGGAAGATCCCGGACTGGATGGTCCAGATGCCGGCAGCCTCGGTCGACGCGATCAGGGCGTCAAGGAGCAGGTGTCCAACACCGCGACCACGAGCCGCGGCGGCGACGTACACGGAGTGCTCGACGACGCCCAGGTACACCGGCCTGGCGGAGGTCGGGGAGACCGCCACCCAGCCGAGGACCTCGTCGCCGCCTAGGGCGACGACCCGGTGGTCGGGTAGCTTCCCCGCATCGAATGCCTCCCATGTCGGCGGTTCCGCCTCGAACGTCGCGTTTCCGGTGGCGATGCCGTCCCGGTAGATCGCCTCGACGGCTGGCCAGTCGCCGGCGGTCATCGGCCGAACGGTGACCGTGGTGCTGTCCGTCACGGGTGCAGTAGCTCGTCCTGGATGCGGGCGACGACGGCGTCGCGCATGGGGCGGACGTCGTCGGGGGACCAGGAGTCCGGGTCCGGGAACGACCACTGCAACACCGTGCCGCGAGGCGTCGCGGGCAGGATCAGGCCGGGCTTCATCAGCACAACAACGTCGGCCTGATCCAGCAGCTCGGGCGTGACCTTCCGCGGGGTGCGATCGCTGATGTCGACGCCGAGTTCCGCGACGGTTGCGGCGATCGACGGATTCACCTCGTCGGCGGGAGCGATTCCTGCGGAGGTGGCGGTGTAGCGGTCGTCGGCAGCGATTTCGAGGAGGGCGGCGCCGAGTTGGGAGCGGCCGGCGTTGTGCTTGCAGATGAACAGCACGGTGGGTTTGTCGGTCATGCGGGGTCCGGTTCAGTTCGTGCAGCAGGAGCTGCTGGCGGGCGCGGCGGCCGGCGCGGGGGCGGCGCAGCACGACGACCCCTCCGACGCCTCGGTCGTGGTCGCGGGGACGCTGCAGGAGGATGACCCGCCGACGTCGGTGGTGCAGACGCCGGTCTCGGGGAGCACGAGCTGCACGTCGCGGGCGGCCTGGTGGTCGCCGGCAAGTTCCGCGGCGATGGAGCGGACCTGCTCGTAGCCGGTGAGGAGCAGGAAGGTGGGGGCGCGGCCGTAGGACTTCATGCCGGCGATGAAGAAGTTCGGTTCCGGGTGCGCCAGCTCGGCAACGCCGTGCGGAGGCACGGAGCCGCAGGAGTGCAGGTTCGGGTCGATCAGCGGCGCCAGCGCGCGGGGTGCTTCGACGATGTCGTCCAGTCCGAGCCGGATCTCGCGGAGCATGTCGAGGTCGGGCCGGAACCCGGTCGCGTTCACCACAACGTCGACCGTGACGGTGAACGGCTCCCCGGCGCGGCGGCCGGTGACGGTGACCTGGTCACCGTCGGGACGGACGTCGTCGATCTCGAACGACGCAAGCTGCTCGATGAGCCCGGACTCGACGAGGCCATGCACGGTGGAGCCGAGCTGCCCGCGGGCGGCGAGCCCGTCGGCGGCGTCCGCGCCGAGGCGGGCGGTGCCGGCGTTCCGGATCGCCCACAGCAGCGTCGTGCCGGGTTCGTCCTTGACGAGGGCGGCGAGCTTGATGAGCGTGTTCGCGGCCGAGTGCCCGGCCCCGACGACGAGGACCCGCTTCCCGGCGAATCGGTCACGGTCCTCGCCGAGCACGTCGGGGAGGGCGTGCACGATGCGGTCGCCGAGGTCCGCTGTGGGGGCGAGGCCGGCGGCTGTGAGCGGGTTCGAGGACGTGTACGTGCCGGACGTGTCTACGACGGCACGGGCGGTGACGTCCTCGACACCATCCGCGGTGTGGAGGCGGAGGAGGAACGGGGTGTCGGCGCGGCCGGCGGAGCGGGTGCGATCCATGCCCTGCCGGGACACCGCGTCGACACGCACGCCGTACCGGATCACCGGTGCCAGCTCGGGCGTCTGAGCGAGCGGTTCGAGGTACTGGGCGACGAGGTCGTGCCCGGTCGGCAGCGACGACCGGCGGGGCTCAGTCCAGCCGGTGGGTTCGAGGATGCGGCGGGCGGCGTCGTCGATGACGTACCGCCACGGGGAGAACAGCCTGGTGTGCCCCCACGCACGAACGCTCGTGCCGACCTGGTCGCCGGCTTCGTAGACGACGACGGGCAGGCCTCGCTCGAGGAGGTGCGCGGCGGCTGCGAGCCCGACGGGGCCGGCGCCGATGACGGCGACGGGCAGCCCGGTCAGGCGGTTGGCGTCGGTCCGCGGTGGGACGGTGAGGGTGAGCGTCATGGGGTGGTCCTTCCGGCGGTCAGGCGGATGCTTCGGTGGGCAGCAGCTCGGCCAGGAGCGCCTGCACGCGGGTCTTGATCTCGTCGCGGATGGGGCGGACGTCGTCGATGCCCTTCCCGGCGGGGTCGGTGAGGTCCCAGTCCTCGTACCGCTTGCCGGGGAAGATCGGGCACGCATCGCCGCAGCCCATCGTGATCACCGCGTCGGACTCGCGGACGGCGTCGGTGGTGAGGACCTTCGGCTGGTTCCCGGCGATGTCGATGCCGTCCTCCGCCATCGCCTCGATCGCGATCGGGTTGATCTGGTCCTTCGGTGCACTGCCTGCGGAGAGAACCTGCACGCGGTCGCCGCCGAGGGCCTGGGCGTAGCCGGCGGCCATCTGCGAGCGGCCAGCGTTGTGGACGCAGACGAACAGGATCGTGGGGGTCGCGGTCATGGCGGTGCTTTCGGTAGGCGTGGGCGTGGTCATCGGATGAGGGTGAGCCAGCCGGCGAGGGCTGCCAGGGTGACGGCGAGGACGGGGACGGTCAGCACGATGCCGGTGCGGAAGTACTGCCCCCAGCCGATGTGGATGCCCTTCCGGTCGAGCACGTGCAACCACAGCAGCGTCGCCAGCGACCCGATCGGAGTGATCTTCGGGCCGAGGTCGGAACCGATGACGTTGGCGTAGACCATCACCTCGTGCGTCAGCCCGGTCGCGCCGGCACCGCCGATCGCGAGGGCGGCAATCAGCACCGTCGGCATGTTGTTCATCAGCGACGCCAGGATCGCGATCACGAACCCGACCCCGAGCGCGGTGACGAGGACCCCGTGGTCCCCGAACACGTCGAACAGGCGGGCGAGGTAGTCGGTGAGGCCCTGGTTCTGCAGCCCGTACACGACGAGGTACATACCGATCGAAAACAGCACGATCTGCCACGGCGCCTCCCGGATCGTCTTCCACACCGGAATCACCCGCCCCGACCCGCCACCGGTTCCACCGCTGTCGGCGGTGACGGTGGCGGTGCCGCCGGTCGTGACGAGAACCGGGGACGCAGCCTGGCGGGCGAAGAGGAACGCGGGCTGCCGGGCGGCAACGAGAACGATCACGACCGCGCCGACACCAGCAACCGCGGCGAGAGGAACCCCGAGCGGGTCGGCGGCGAAGTAGCCGACCAGCAACACGGCGAGGACCACCCACCCGGCGCGGAACGTCGCCCGGTCCTTCACCGCGCCGGCGGGCCGAGTCAGCGCGAGGACGTCGTACCGCTTCGGGATCGACCTGCCGAAGTACGCCAGCAGCATCCCGAGGGACGCCAGCACGGACACGATGCCGACGGGCACCATGACGGCGGCGTACTCGGCGAACCCGAGGCCGAAGTAGTCGGCTGAGACGATGTTGACCAGGTTCGACACCACCAGCGGCAGGCTGCCGGTGTCGGCGATGAACCCGGTGGCGAGGATGAACCCCAGCGCCGCCTTCGCCGGCATGTTCAAGGCGCGGAGCATCCCGACAACGATCGGGGTGAGGATCAGCGCAGCCCCGTCGTTGGCGAACACGGCCGCGATGACCGCGCCGAGACCGACGATCAGCACGAACAGCAGCCGCCCGTTCCCGCGACCCCACCTCGCCACGTGGAGCGCGGCCCACTCGAAGAATCCGGCCTCGTCGAGGATCAACGAGATCAGCACCACGGCGACGAACGTTAGCGTCGCGTTCCACACGATCCCGACCACCGTCGGCACGTCCCCGAGCCCAACGACCGTGGTCGCGAGGGCGATGACCGCGCCGATAAGCGCGGTGTAGCCGATCGGGAAGCCCTTGGGCTGCCAGATCACCACCACGAGCGTCGCGACGAAGATCGCGGCAGCGACGACCGCCAGCACCATCAGCCGCTCACCCCGGCCTGGTTCGCCGCCGCGGCGGCGCGCTCCCAGCCCTGCGCGGCGACCTGCACGGCATCCCACGGGGACCCGAGCGGCGGCGTGTAGCTGAGGTCCAGGTCGATGATGTCGTCGACGGTGAAGCCAGCGTGGAGGGCGGCGGCGTACGTGTCGATGCGCTTACTGATCTCCGCCGTGCGCTGCCCCACAATCTGCGCGCCGAGGAGCTTGCCGGACGGCTGGTCGGCGGTGACACTGATCGTCAGCGGCACCGCACCCGGGTAGTACCGCTTGTGGTCATCCGCCACCGTCACCCGGGTCAGCGGCGACACGTCGAGCGCAGCGGTCTCGTGGTGGCGGAGGCCCGTGCGGGCGGCGATGAGGTCGAACACCTTCACCACCTGCGTCCCCACCGAACCGGCGAAGGTCCGGGACCCGCCGAGCATGTTCTCCCCGGCGACACGGCCCTGCTTGTGCGCCGTCGTCCCGAGCGGCAGCCACGTCGTCCCGAGCAGCCGGTGATGCGTCACGACGCAGTCGCCCGCAGCCCACACGTGCGGCACCCCGGTGCGCATCTGCTCGTCGACGACGATCGCGCCGGCCTGCCCGAGCTGCGCACCCGCTGCGGTCGCGAGGTCCGTCATCGGCCGCACGCCGACGCAGACCACCACGAGCGCGAACGTGCCCTCTTCATCCCCAGCGGCTGTCGCCGTCGTCACCCGCCACTGCCCGCCTCTGGTTGGGGTTATGCCGGTGACGGCCCCCCCGGTCAGCACGGTTGCGCCGTGTCGGCGGACCTCCGCGGTGACCAGGGACCCGAGTTCCGGATCGAGGGTGGAGAGCACTTCCGGGCCGCGCTGGATCAGCGTCGTGTCGAACCCGCGGGCGACGAGTCCCTCGGTCATTTCGAGGCCGATGTAGCCGGCGCCAACGACCGCGACGCGGCTGCCGGTAGGCAGCAGCTCCAGGGCAGCGACGACCTGCTCGGCGTCGGTCATCGAGTGCAGCAGGTGAATCCCGGGCTCACCAAACGGGATCCCGGCCGGGCGGACCGGCTCAGCGCCAGTCCCGATCAGCAGCTCGTCGTACGGCAGCTCTTCCTCACCGCCATGTCCGGTGACCGTGAGGCGGCGACGGTCCACGTCGACCGCAGAGGCCCATGTGGAGGAGCGGACGGTCATGCCGGCGGCTTCGAGATCGGCGCGGGTGCGGTGCGCGAGGGACGCTTCCGTGACGACGTCGCCCGAGACCCAGTAAGGGATGCCGCAGATCGAGAAGTTCGGAAACTCGTCCGCAAGGACCACGGTCACATCGGTCGACGGGTCCAGCTCACGGGCGCGCAGCGCCGCGGCGATGCCAGCGTCGCTGCCGCCAACGGCAACAAGGTGAGTCATCGTGGTCGGTCCTTCACAGATCAGCGGGAGACAAGCAAGGACATCGAAGCATGTCGATATCGATAAAGGCAAATATAGACGTGTGTCGAAGTCCGTGGGATGATGGTGTGATGACGACGATCGAGCTGCTCCCCATCCAGGACGTCCCCGCGTGCTGCTCGCCCGTCACGACCGAAGCGATGACGCAGGAGTCCGCGGAGGTCCTGGCGAAGTCGTTGAAGGCGATCGCAGATCCCGCCCGTTTGCGGTTGATCTCGATGGTCGCCGCGCACGAGGGCGCGGAAGCGTGCGTCTGTGACCTGCAGGAACCGCTCGGCCTGTCCCAGCCGACCGTGTCGCACCACCTCAAGGTGCTCGTCGACGCCGGCATCCTGCACCGCGAAAAGCGCGGCACCTGGGCCTACTTCTCCCTCATCCCCGGCGCGCTCGAGTCCGTCGCCGCTCTGCTGACCTCGCCCACACGCTGAGACGACGGAACTTCCCTCGCGGCGAAGCCTCCGCACGGTGAGGATGAAGACATGACCGACGAGCAGGAACCGAATCCGATTGCGGACGCCCGTGCACAGATCCGCTGGATGATGAAGCAGCAACGCAAGCAGCCGAAGGTGTTCACCGAGGTGAAGGACAGGGACCTCGTCACCTTGATGGACCGGTCCGCTGGATCGCTCGAGTTCAACTCGATGCTCGTTGCTTCGCAGCTGATCGCGGAGGTCAGCCGACGACAACTGTGGGCCGCCGTTGTCGAGCGGCGCACTGCCATGCTTGCTTTGGGGCACCCTGACCAGGACCGAGCGACGCTTCGAGATCGCGCGCAGCTGGAGCTGGACCGCTTCCGGAACGAGCACTTCCCGGTCGACCCCGACATCTTCGGCGATGACGAAGTAAAAGCAGAGGCGGCCTGGAACGGCTACGTCCAATTCTGATCGCACGATCCGGTGCAGCGGTTCTGCAGGATGGGTCCGCAGTGGCGATCATTAGTGACGTGCCCGTCTACAGATACGGCCCGATGAGTCAGCGATCAGCTCGGAGTCGCGGGAGGTTCGCGTGACAACGGGAGTGCTCGAGATCCGCTATCAGTGGCCAGTGCACCAGGTAGACCACTCTGCGGTCCGCCGTCACTTCAACGCTCCGCGCTTGACCGTCACCGGTGAAGAGAAGGGGCCAGAAACATTGCGGTTCCAGCCCGATTCGTTTCCGACCGGCCACTCTCACATGGGTCCTTGGGGATCGAGGCACGTGGACGATCGAGCCAGCCGGTGAAACGCTGCCGGGGCCCGAGGAGGCATGGGACCACTGGCAGAAGCAGGCGGACAGGGCGCTGTGGATGTTCCGCGGCGACCTGGGGAGCCGACGTAAACGTCACTCGGTCGTTGACGCCCTGCTCACCGGTGAGGTCCTGTTTTACGCGGCGTACGGAAACACGATCATGCGGTACCCCCATGAACCGATCCCCGACGAGACGCCGCAACCCGACGGCTACGCCGCATGCTCGACCGGAAAGGCGTGGGCTGACAACTGGCAGTTCGACTTCGAGTTCCTGTCCGGCGCAGAGGACGAGTGGGTTGGCCTGATCTGGGAAGCAGACGAACGTCGCTGGTTGGATGCTCGCACCTACGAACCGGTCGACGGAGACGAATATCCCGAGCTGATCAGCTTCGCCGAGCAGGATCTTCAGCGCATCCACCGCGCTGAACAGATCGCAGATGAATGGTACGAGGCGTACCTACTGGTACTCATCAACCTGTTCCCCGACCGAGTCAGCATCGAGCATCGACGGCGGGCAGTTCGGCGGGACGACCTGAGCTCCGGGCTCGCTTAATTCAGAGTAGGGGTGCACGACTCCTCGCGGGCACCGAGGTTGGGAGCGGTCACGACGCCACCGCGTCGTCACTCAGGTCTGAGGGAGACCGACAGGACTGCCAAATAAGGTGTCCACCTCCGTATTTCAGGACAGGTTGTGTGGCAGTTGGACAACTTAGTTGGCGGACGACACATACAGCCCTACTGCGGCATGTCCACGAACCGCGAGAACATCCCGTGGAACGCCACAGTGATCGTGTCCGTCGGCCCGTTGCGGTGCTTCGCGACGATGAAGTCCGCCTCCCCCTGCCGCGGGTTGTCCTTCTCGTAGGCGCTCTCACGGTGCAGGAGGATCACCATGTCCGCGTCCTGCTCGATCGACCCCGACTCGCGGAGGTCCGAGATCGCCGGCTTCTTGTCCGCCCGCTGCTCCGGCCCACGGTTCAGCTGCGACAGCGCGATGACGGGCACCTGGAGCTCCTTCGCCATGAGCTTCAGCGCCCGCGAGAACTCCGACACCTCTTGCTGCCGGCTCTCGACGCGCTTCCCTGAGGTCATCAGCTGCAGGTAGTCGATGACCACTAGCTTGAGGTCGTGCTGCTGCTTGAGCCGCCGGCACTTGGCCCGGATCTCGACGAGCGTCATGTTCGGGGAGTCGTCGATGAAGAACGGGGCGTCGTTGATCCGCCCTCGGGTCTGCGCGATGGTGGTCCAGTCGCGGGAGTCGACGGTCCCCTTCCGCATGTTCTGCAGCGGCACGCTCGACTCGGCGGACAACAGGCGCATCGCGATCTCGCTCCGCCCCATCTCGAGCGAGAAGAACGCGGCGGTCTGGTTGTGCTTGATCGCGGCGGCGCGGGCGAGGTCGAGCGCGAGCGTCGACTTGCCGAGCGCGGGGCGTGCGGCGACGATGATGAGCTGCCCGGGGTGGAACCCGTTGGTGAGCGCGTCGAGGCCGGCGAACCCGGTCGGCACGCCGGTCATCGAGCCGTCGCGGCCCTTCGCGGCCTCGATCTCGTCGATCGCGGTCCCGATCGCCTCGGTCAGGGGCACGTAGTCCTCGGTCTGGACTCCCCCGGCGACGTTGTAGACCTCGGCCTGGGCGTTGTTGACGAGGTCGGTGACCTCGCCCTCGGACGCGTAGCCCATCTGCACGATCCGGGTCCCGGCCTCGACGAGCCGTCGGAGCACGGCCTTCTCGGCGACGATCGCGGCGTAGTACCCGGCGTTGGCCGCGGTGGGGACGAGCGAGGTCAGGCTGTGCAGGTACTCGGCTCCCCCGGCGCGGGACAGCAGCGCGGTCTTGGTGAGCTCGTCGGTGACGGCGATGACGTCGGTCGGCTCCCCGTGCGAGTACAGCGAGAGGATCGCGTCGAAGATGACCTCGTGCTTCGGGATGTAGAAGTCGATGCCGCGTGCGGTCTCGATGACGTCGGCGACGGCGTCCTTGGACAGCAGCATCCCACCGATGGTCGACTGCTCCGCGAGGAGGTCGTGCGGCGGAGTGCGCTCCATCCCGCCGCCGCGCCCCGCCATGTCCTGGGGAGCCCCCAGATGCGCGATCGTCACGAGCGCTCCTTCCTCTGTCTCCGGCCGGACAGGCCACCGGCATCGTGCCCGCAGCCGCCGACACCACCCCCACGGGAGCCCGACCCCGCGATGCTTGCACACCGTATGGGGTGCAAGTTATCCACACAAAAGGGTCCTGTGGACAACTCTGTGGAAGACACGGGGAACACGCCGGAAAGTGGTGCAGACATCTGTGGAAACAGGTGTGGAGAGGCGACCGGATTCGCCTCCTACACCGGTCCCGATCAGGCATTTTGTCAACCCACACCTGTGTGGAGAACCTTGTTTAGAGCGGTGGTCGAAGGTTCTTGATTTGACGTCGTGCTGTGGAGAAAAGACTTGACAAACGCTCGATCTGTGGGATCGCACACGGGTCGCTCCCAGTGTCTGTACCCCGGCCAGACAGGGTCGCGTCGGCTGCCCCGAGCGGCATGTCGCGCCGTGGCGCGCGACACCACCCACCCTCGGACGGGAGGCGCGGGGCGGCCGTACCCCGAGCCTCCCGTCCGGTGGGTGCGGGCTCCGCACCGCGTGCCCGGGACCGACGTAGTCAGTCGTCCGCCAGGACGCCCGTGCCCGTCGGCGTGACGCCACCGACGCGTGTGGCCGCGTGCACGATCGGCACCTGCACGATCGACGACAGCCCCGTCCCGAGGTGCACGAGCGCCCGCCCGGGCACCACCTGCGACGAGATCGACGACCGGGCGATCCGGATGCCGATGAGGTCGCCCGCGAGCGCGTCCGGCGGGCTGAGGAGCGCCCCCATCCGGTTCTTCTTGGCGTCGACCTGCCACCCGCCGAACCCCGCGGCGAGCCCGGTGGTGTTCCCGCCGAGCAGGAGCCCACGCCGGTGGTCCGCCGCCGACCGGACGTAGTTCCGCAGCCACGGCTTGGCCGTCGCGTCGATGAGGAGCTCCCCGTCGTCGACGACGAACACCACGTCGTCGTCGTCCGGGTCGAGCACGGCGCGGAGCTCGTCCTCGACCAGGTCGTCGCCGGTGAACACCGCGCGGACGCCCGGGAGCCCGGCGAGCTGCCGGAGCGGACTGGGGCGGGGTGCCGCGATGACGAGCTCGGTGCCGCCCGCGAGCAGCGACCGCGCCATCACGGCGAGCATCCCGCTCCGACCGCTCCGCGAAGGGCCGGCCACGATGAACGTCGGACCCTCCTCGGCGAACGAGAAGCCGCGGAGCTCCGCCTCGTCGCCACCGACGCCGAGCACCATCCACATCGGCCGCGGAGCGGGCGCCCCGTCGAGCTCGAACGCCGCGTCGAGGTCCAGGTCCTTCGGCAGGGCGTCGATCCGGAACGGCCGGATGCGGGGTGCGCCCCCGGCGGCGAGCGCGGCGGTCTCGTCCGCGTGCAGCCGCTCGCCGAGCGACGTCATCGCGCGGGACTGCCCCTGCCCGCTCGTGTCGAGGGACAGCGTCGCGATCTGCAGCTCGAGCCCGCTGTCCGAGCGGAATCCGCGACCGGCCGGGATCTCGTTCGGCAGGGAGCGGTGGTTGACGCCGCCCAGGGAGTAGTCGAGCCGGTCGGTGAGCCGCAGCATCACCTTGTCGTCGGTCAGGACGCTCATCCGGCTCGTCAGGAGCGACCGGTCCCCCGCGATCACCACGTGGATGCCCGCCGAGGCGCCGTCGCGGAGCATCGCCTGGACGCGGTCGGTGAGCGAGCCGCCGTCCACCTCGCCGAGGGTCGACGCGAAGTTCTCCCACCGGTCGATGAGCACGAGCAGGTGCGGCAGACGGTCGCCCGGCTCGGCGCGGAGGCGCTGCTCGGTGATGTTCGCGGCGTTCGCGGCGGCGATCACGTCGTGCCGGCGCTGCATCTCCGTCGACAGCCGCTCGATGAGCCGCGTCGCCCGGTCGGTCTGCGTGCGCTGGACGACGGCCCCGCAGTGCGGGAGTGCCGCCATCGCGGCGAGGGCACCGTTGCCGCAGTCGATCCCGTACAGGTGCAGGTCGGAGCTCGACGTGGCGGCGGCGGCCGACGTCGCGATCGTCCGGAGCGCCTGGGACCGTCCGGAGCCCGGAGCACCGACGACGTACAGGTGCGCGAACCGGTCGAGGTCGATGACGGCCGGGCGCTGCTCCTGCCGGTCGGGCAGGTCCTCGCGGGCCCAGGTGAACGACAGCCGGACGCCGTCGCTGTCGGTGGCGAGCGCGTCGTCGGCGTCGAGCGGCGAGCTCCCGACCTGTGCGTCGTCGAGCACGAGCAGCTCGGGGAGCGGCGGCAGCCACGGCCGGTACTGCTGGCCGAGACCGAGGGTCCTGTTCGCCTCGGCGAGCGCACCGACGAGCACGGACAGGTCGGTCGCGGCGGATCCGTCGTCCTCGCTCCGGGGCCGTTCCGGGACGCTCGAGGCGAACTCCCGCCAGCCGAGCGCACGGACGAACGGGCGGACCGTCGCCGCGTCGTCGCCGTCCTTCCACCGACCGCCGACGCGTGCCGACTGGAACGGCACGACCGACGCGTGTCCGAGGCGGGCGTAGGCGCGACCGGGCACGCTCTTCGGGATGCGGGCCGCGTCGCCGATGTCGATGACGTCGGAGCTCTCCGAGGTGTCCGTCATCCGGAGCGCGACGCGCAGGTTCGTGTTCGCGCGGATCTCGGGGGAGACGACGCCGGACGGTCGCTGCGTCGCCATGATCAGGTGCACGCCGAGCGACCGACCCCGTTGCGCGATGCCGATGAGCCCCGCGACGAAGTCCGGGAGCTCCTTGACCATCGCGGCGAACTCGTCGATGACCAGGACGAGCCGGGGGAGCTGCTCGCCGACGCCGCCGCGGCGCAGGTGCCGCTCGTGGTCCTCGATGTCCTTCGCGCCGCTGAGCGCCAGGACGTGCTCGCGGCGGGTGAGCTCGGCACGGAGGGACCGGAGCGCGCGCTCGACGAGGTGCTGGTCGAGGTCGGTGACGAGCCCGACGGTGTGCGGCAGGTCGGAGCAGACGCTGAACGCCGCGCCGCCCTTGTAGTCGATGAGCACGAACGTCATGGCGTCCGGTCGGTTCGCGACGGCCAGCGACGCGACCAGGGTCTGCAGGAATTCGGACTTGCCGGACCCCGTCGTGCCGGCGATGAGACCGTGCGGGCCGTCGCGCACCAGGTCGAGCGCGAAGGCACCGTCGATCCCGACGCCGACCACCGCCTCCGTCGATGCCCCGCTCGTCCGCCAGCGGTCCACGATGACGTCGCCGGACGGTGCCTCGAGCCCGAGCACGGCGAGCAGCTGCGCAGAGTCCGGGACGGCACCCTGGCCGTCCGAGCCGCTCGTGTCGCGGAGGGGGGAGAGCGACCGCGCGACGAGCGGGTACCACTCGGGGTCGACCCGGTCGGTGAGCACCTCGTCGATGTCGACCATGTGCTGCCGGCGGAGCACCAGCTGCTCGTCGGAGCGGTACAGCACCGCGGCGGCGCACTCCTCGGGGAGCTGCCACTCCTCCTCGTCGAGGCACACCACGCGGATGCCGTGGGTCGGCCCGTCGCGGAGGAGTCCGACGACCCCGGGCATGGCGCGGAGTCGGCGGGCGCCGTCGAGCACGACGACGATGTCGGGCGAGAACCGGGGCGTCCGCATGCCGCTCTTGTCGGCCTCGGTCCGGCGGTCGCCGAGGATCCGGGTGAGCTCGGCCAGCCGGCGGCCGATCGTCTCGGAGTCGGCGCCGATCAGGCTCAGGGCGTCCTGGCCGCTCGCGGGGCGGATGTGCGGGAGCCAGTTGAGCCAGGCCCAGTCGTCGATCGCGGCGGGCGAGGTGAGCACGACGAACTGCAGCTCCCGCGGGCTCTGCGTGACGGCGAGCTGCCCGACCATCCACTTGCCGAGCGCCCGCGGCCACGCCCCGGGTCCGGCGACGCCGACGACGCCGAACTCGCCGAGCGGGACGGTCACCGGCACGGTCCGCGTCCACCGGACCGCCTCGTCGAGCCGGTCCTGGTCACGGTCGTCGGTCACCGTCACGGCGGACCGCAGGTCGGCGACGCCGATCCGGACGTCGAGGTGGTCCCGGTCGGTGGGGCGGCGTTCCCAGAGGCGCCGGGTCGGCCGGGTCGCGGCGACGGCGAGCGCCCCCGCGTCGGCCGCGACGTCCCGACGACGGTCGCGCTCCGCGAGCACGGCCGCGGAGACGGCCGCCTCGATGAGCGTCACACGCTCGGCGTGCTCGGCGAGCAGCCGCCGGTGGCTCTTCTTGCCGCCCTTCCGCGACGTGATCGTCTGCCCGAGCACCATGATCGGCGACATGAGCGCGAACATCAGGTAGAAGGGCTGCCGGAAGATCGCCGCCATCGCGATCCCGAAGATCGCCGGGACGAACACCATGATCCACGGGATCGCCGAGGGCTGCGGCGGGATCGGCCGACGCGGGATCTTGAAGGCCGTCGGGAGGATCGGGGGCAGCAGGCGCGGCGGGCGGTTGTAGTCGAGCAGCCCGGAGTCCGGCGGGCGGAGCAGCACCGTGTCGTCGACACCGACGGGCGCGGCGGTGAGGAGCGTGTCGCCGACGCGCAGGACGGCCTCGGCGGGCCAGGGCGTCCACGTGTCGCCGATCGGCTCGTCGTCGAGTGTCGCCCCGCTGCCGGCGACGACGTCCGCGCCGGACACGTCGCGGCCGGCGGCAGCCGCGGGGGAGAGCACCGCCGGGCCTGGCATCCCGGGCTCGACGGCACCGGGCGGGCCGTCGGGCAGCGGCTCGGGGTCGTCCGCGACCACGCTCCGGACCGTCACCGACGCGTCGAAGCCGACCCGTGCCTCCAGGACGAGGACGGTGTCCGCCTGGGCGGTCCCGACGACCGGCGCGCCGGTGCGGTCGAGTCCGATCGCGACCGTGCCGGGCAGGAGGCGCTCCACTCGTCCGGCGCCCACCCCGCCGACGCAGCGGAGCGCGACGATGCCGAGCTCCGGCGAGACCGCCGGGGTCGAGCCGATGTGCAGCACCGCGCCGTCGACGAGGCCGCTCTGCCGGAACGTGGTGTCCGCGTCCGCCGCACCGTCCGGCAGGATCGACGACCCGTACCGGCGACCGAGCATGTCCACGATGGACCGCATCGGCGTGCTGCCCGGCGCGTCGATGAGCACGTCGAGCGACTCGTCCCGCAGGTCGTCGACGACCGTCACGACGACGCGCATCAGGAGGACGTCCGGGTGCGGCGGTTCGCGGTGCGGGACGGTCGGGCCTCGACGCGCGTCGACGGCTCCGACCCGGTGTCGGCCAGGTCGTCCCGGTCACCCGCGGCGGTCTCCCGCGGTGCCGACAGCGCGATGTCCGCCCAGCGGAGCTCGCCGAACTCCGGGCTCGTCATCGTGCCGTCGCGGGAGACCTCGAACGACCACCGGCTGAACCGGGCGCGACCGAGCACGAGCACCGCCCACCGGTTCCCGGGGAGTGCGAGCGCCGCGGACAGCGCCGTGGCGTGGGCACCGCGGGGTGCGCGGGCGAGGACGAGCAGTCCCGGAGCACTGTTCTCCTGCACCGATGCCACCGCGTCCGCGAGCGAGACCGGCGCGGTCGTCCCGAGGTCGCCGGCGTGCACGCCGACCGAGAGCACGGGCGTCGTCACGGACCACGGGTCGGTGTGCAGCTGGTCGACGATGCGGCGCGCGACGGCCTGCACCGCCTCGGCGTCCCCGGTGAACTGGATCGGTCCGGCCGCTCGACGGAGGTCGGCGAGGACCGTCGACTCGTCGGTGTTGCCGAGGGCCACCACGACCGCGAAGTCGTCGCCGGGCGCGGCGTCGAGTGCGACGGCCTGCAGGCTCGCCATCGGCGTCGACCACACGCGGCCGTCCGGCGTGGTCGTCCAGGGCGCCGGCGGTGCGATCGTCGGCGCGGCGAGGTCGATCCGCACGGTCGCACCGACGCTGCAGCGGACGAGGCCCGGGAACACGACGCCGGCGGTCGTGCACGAGCTCTTCGCCCCGCGCAGCACGCGGTCCGCGGCCCAGGCGGCACCGTCCTCGCGGCGGCTGCCGTCCGCCCACCGCACGGCGTCCGGCGCCTGACGACGGCGCCGCCCGACGAACACCGGCACGGTGAACGCGACGGCGCCGAGGAACAGCACCGCCGCGATCGAGACGGCGAGGTGGTCGAGCGGCTGGACCGCCGACCAGGACGCGGCGATCACCGGTCCGCCCCGTCGAGGAGCTCGCCGACCCGCAGCTCGAGGTCGCTCGGTGGGGCGTCGGGGACCTCCACGAACCGGAACGTCGTCATGATGGCATCGAACAGCATCACGAGCGCGTCGGTCAGCCGCGGATCGGCCTCGGGGTCGCTCACGGCGGAGAACGACAGCATCACCCAGGTCCCCGGGCGGTGCGGCACGGACACGGTGTAGACCACCTGGCGGTCGTCGAGGTCCGGCAGGTCGTCCATCACCCGCACCCGGCGGATGGTCGTCTCGGTGCGGGCCGCGATCGCGCCGTCCACCTCGCGGATGCCGTCCTGGAGCTGGCCGGCGTCGAGCAGGATCCGGGCGACGACGTCGGTCGGGGACTCCTCGGTCTCGTCCTCGACCTCGGACTCGATGATGGACGCGGGCGGGGTGAACCCGTCGACGGACTGCGTCGGGATCCAGCACGCGGTCGCACCGTTCTCGCCGGCGTCCGCCACCATCGCCGTGAGCCGCTTGCGCATCTCGTGCCGCCACGGTCCGACGCTGTCGCTCGGCAGGGTGTCCGGGATGCCGGTGGCGATGATCGCGTCGATCACCGCGGCCCGGTCGCGGTCGTCCTCCTCGCGCGCCGGGATCCGCGCCCACCCGGGCGGGACCACGATCGCGAACGGCGCACCGACACGGGTCATGCCGACACCTCGTCGCCGTCCTGCACCGCATCGCCGTCGTGCACCGCGTCGCCGTCCTGCACCGCGTTCCGCACGGCGCCGACGAGTCCGACGAGCGTCGGCAGGAACACCGGGACGACGGCGAGGTCGTTCGTGCGCCACAGCACGCGGGTGTCGACGCCGTCCGCACGGCGGACGATGCACACGGTCGCCATGACCGAGCCGTCCTCCGCGAGGTCGAACCGGGTCACCACGGGACCCTCGCCGCCGGACTCCGGCGGGAGCTCGTCGACCTGCGGCGTGTCGACCGGGAGGCCCCCGGTCGCGCCCGCCAGGTCGAGCACGTCCGCCTCGGGGTCCGTGGCGCCGACGGAGACGATCACCGGGAGCGGCCACCGGTTCGGCACGGCGAGCGACGCGACGAGCCGGTCGTCGCCGTCGAGGTCGGCGGCCATCCGGAGGAGCGTCTCGACGGCGAGGGGGGCGTCGATCACCATGCCGTCCTCGAACAGACGCGACTCCGCCGGGGTCTCCCGTTCGACCCGGGTCACCGTGTCGAAGACGTCCTCGACCGCGGCGCGCCACTCCGCGGTGGCCGTCCGGGGGACCAGGAGCCACTCCGGAAGGTCGACGTCGATGACCGAGGTGAGGACCGGTGATGCCTGCATGATGTTCCTTCGTTGCGCTCGGGTGCTGCGCTCGGGTGCTGGGCCTGGGTGCCGGGCTTGGGTGCTGGGCCTGCGTGGCGACGGACCGGCGCCGATCGTGCCGGTCCGTCGTTCGTCAGGCGTGCGCTGCGGGGCCCGTCACGTCGGGGTTCCACAGCGTGTGGATGTCCGGGAACGCGCCCTTGTGGTCGTTCACCCACGGTGTCCACGGCCGTGACGTGTCGTTGCCGATCCCGGTCGGGAACACCGTCGTCGTCGCGACCGCGGTGCCCTTGCCCCACAGGCTGCCCCACGCCCCGACGGCGAAGTGCCACTGGGGTGCCGCGACGGTGAACGGCACCTTCATGCCGTTGTCGGTGAACCACCTGTCGATGTTCCCGCGCTTGGCCATGCCGTCGATCCCGGCGAACCGCTCGCCCCAGCTCTTGAAGGTCCCGCCGAGGCCCTTGGCGAGCGTGAACTGGTCCTTGATGAGCTGCTTGTCGTTCCCGGCGACGGTCTTGAACTTGGTGAGGTTCCACCAGTTCGGGTCGTCCTTGAACTTCGTCTCGAAGTCGAGCTTCCGGAACGCGTTCTGCGTCGTCAGGCGCTTGATCTCCGCCGTCGCGGTGTCGAACTTGAGCTTGTTCGCGGCCTGGATCCTCGGCAGGTCGGCGGTCAGCCTCCGGAGCTCCTGGATCTTCGGGATGCTGCCCGTGTTGCCGCTCAGCTCCCGGCTGATGGTCGCGATCCGATCCTGCACGACCCTCGTCGCCCGGGTCGCGCTCGTCTGGATGCCCTGCTGGATCCGGACGCTGGCGTTGCCCTGGATCCGGATGGCGTTCTTGCCGGCACTGATGCCCTTGCCGATCGCGTTCGCCGTGATCTTAGTGATCGCGGACCCCGCACCGAGCGTCAGCAGACCGATCGCGGACAGGATCACGTCGAGCACGCTGCCCTCGCCGACCGCGAACTTGAGCCCCGCGGCGACGACGGCGAACACCGCGCCGATCGCGCCGACGATCGCGGCGAGTCCGAGCCCGGGGATGAAGAACGCGAGCACCGCGAGGATCATCCCGATGATCGTGAAGATCTTGATGAGCATGTGCAGGAACTTGTACCAGCCGCTGTCGTGCAGCCCGTCGTCCCATGCGCCCCTCATCGTGGACGAGGCCCGCTGCCCGGCGTCGGAGAGCATCGAGAACGCCTGGTCGAGCTGCTTGTGGGCGGCCCCCAACGCGCCCTTCTGCTGGTCGATCGCGCTCGTCCGACGGTTCGCGTCGTCCGTCTCCTCGGCGGTCGGCGGCCGGTTCGCGTCCTTCGCCGCCTGGAGCGGGTCGGCCGTCCCGGAGACCTGCGTCAGTGCCGAGTCGGCCTCCTCCGCCGCGTGGAGCGCCGCCATCGACACGGCCATCACGGTGCCGCCGCCGGCGCCGTCGCTCTCCAGGCCGACCGCGGCGTGGAAGCCGTCGAACGCCTCGGCGGCCGAGCTGTACCGCCCGTGCATCTGGGTGAGCGATGCCGCGACGTCCTTCGCCCGGCCGCGGACGGCGTCGACCGACTCGCCCTCGCCGGCGGACAGGTCGTCGTCGCCCACCGGACGGAGCTGCGCTGCCGCCGTCTCGATGTCGTTCGCCATGTCCCGGTAGTACTTGGCCAGCTCGGCGACCTCGTCCGGTCGCGTGGTGATGGGGTCGGCGTCGTGGCCGAGGAGGTCCCAGCGCCCTGGTCGGTTCGCCATCAGCGCTGCTCCTCGCTGACCTTGAGTCCGTCGGTGAGCTGCTGCTGCACGTCGGTGAACGCGTCGTTCATGTTGATCAGGTTCTGGTGGAGCTTGTCGACGTTCTTCCGGAGCTTCTCGCGGTGCAGCTTCCAGTCACCCGAGAAGTCCCGGTAGGTGTGCTCGAGGTGCCCCTCGCCGAAGACGCCGCGATCGGCCTTGTCGTCGGACTTCTGGTGCTGGAGTTCGTCGTCGACGCGGCCGACGCGATCACGTGAGTCGGTCACGAGGATGTCCGTGATCAAGAGTCGCTGGGTGCTCGCCATGTTCGGTCCTGTTCTCGCTGCGGCGGCCGGTGGAGGTCCGCGGAATCGGCAGGTCCCGTCCCCGATCGGTGCGGGGACGGGACCTGGCGACGCGTGTTACTTGAGTGCCTTGGCGAGCTCGGAGTCGGTCTGCTGCAGCGCCTCGGCCGCCTTGTTCAGGTAGTCGCTCATCCCGTTCAGACCCTCGACCGTCTTCGTCGCACCGTCGTTGAACTCCTGGTACGACGACCCGAACGCCACCGACGACTGATCCGTCACGTACCCACCCGAGATCAGCGAGTCCACCAACGACTTCAGCTCCCGCAGCTTCGACTCGATGTCCTGCTCACCGTTCACCAGACGACCAGCCGCGTCCTGCATGTCGCCGTACGTCACGTTCAAGTTGGGCATGTCCTGCTCCTTCACGATGGGTTGCCCGCCGCCCCACGCCGGGGAGGTGGTGTCCCCTGCATGGGGGTGGAACTGATGTTATTTCACGGTGGAACGAAGCGGCGGGGTACGTTTCGACGCCCGAACGGACATCGCCACTGCACGCCTCCGTGCAAGTTCTCCGCGATGGACCGGTCCACAGGCGGACTGATCCGGGCACTGAATCCCACCGAAACGGACATCCGAGACGCTCGGGCACCGTCAACGGATCTGGCTGTTCGGCGTGTCGCGGACAACCGGGGCCGGATAGGGGTTCTCGATGTCCGCGCCGTGTCCGCCTTCTAGCGGACCGGTTCGACCGGGACCCGGCGTACTCAGGTCGTCAGCGCGCCACTCGCAGCGTCGTACGCCGGGACCCAGCCCTGGTCGGACCCCCACCCGGTCGGCTTGACGCTCTGTCCGAACACGATGTTTCCCCAGCCGTAGGACACCCGTGTGGCTTGGAACCAGGCATGCCACGCCGGGACCGTCTGCACGCCGATCCCGTACTGCGTCCGGAGGACCGAGCGCATCTCGGCGAGCTCCTGCTGCCGGTCGACGCTGAACAAGCGGTCCCACCGGTAGCCCTTCGAGTACCCCTCGGCGATCTTCGCCCGGTCCTCGGCGGCGAGCTGCTTGAACGTCCGCGGGTCGAACCAGTCGGCCTTCTCCTTGAACTTGCCGATCACGTTCGTCGACTTGGCGATCGACAGCTCCTTCTGGACCGCGGCAACCTCCTGGCTGATGCGCTGCACCTGCCGGACCGAGTCGCTGATCCGCATCGTCGACGACAGCGCCGTCCGGATCGCGGTCATCCGCTCCGCCTGCAGCGCGACGATCTTCGTCCCGGCGACCTTCTCGACGCCGGGCATCCCCTTGGCGAGCATGCCGGCCTTCGCGACCGACGCTGCCTTCGTCACGAGGGCGCCCGCCCCGACGAACGCGATGCTGACCGCCGACATGATGACGTCGAGCCACGACCCCTCGCCCATCGCGGCGAGTGCGACGTTCGCGACGAACGTCACCGTCGTCGCGATCGCCGCCGCGAGGGTGATGAACCCGAGGCCGGGGATCAGGATCGCGAGGGCGGCCAAGGCGATGCCGATGTAGGTGAAGATCTTCACGATGATCTTCAGCAGCTTGGCGAAGAACGCCTTGATCTTGTCGCCGAGCGTGTCGTGCAGGCCGTCGTGCCAGGCCGCTCGGATCGTGTTCGCCGCGGTCCGGCCGGCACCGTCCAGACCGTCGACTGCGGCTCGGAGGCGCGCCGTCGCCGCTTCGGCGCTCGACGTCGCGGCGGAGATCGCACGGTTCCGGGCGTCGACCTCGCCCTGTTCGTCGGCGGTCAGGGGCGGAGCGTCCTGGGCGCGGTTCGCGCTCGGGTCCGGCATGGCGCTGCCGCGCGACCCGGCTGCCGCCGCGTCCGTCGCGTCCCGGAGCGCCGCCGCGGACTCGTCGAGGGCGTGCTCGAGTTCCGGACGGTAGGCGGAGAGTGCGTTCCGGACAGCGTCGTACCTCCCGGACATGATCCGGAGCGAGTCCGCGACCTCCTTGCTCCGCGACCGGACCTTGTCCGCCGCCTGGCCCTTGAACTGCGACTCGTCGCCGTCGCCGATCGCGCCGAGCACCGACGCCTCGGACGTGATCTGGTCGGCGAGGGTCGTGTAGTACGTGACGAGGTCCTCGAGCGCCGCGACGTCCGCGACGATCGGGTCCGAGGCCTCGCCGACGAGGGTCCAGTCACCACCGCGCGCCGGCATCAGGCACCCGCCCCGGTGGTGGTGTTCTCGGTGGTCAGCGCGCCGGCGAGGTCCTGCTCGAGCCCGGTCCACGACTCGACGGACTTCTGCATGAGCTCGTGCAGCTTGCCGACGGCGTCGCGGATCTTCTCGCGGTGGATCTTCCAGTCGCCGGAGAAGTCGTGCATCGCGTCCTGGACGTCGTGCTGGCCGTAGACCTCGGCGAGGGAACCGTCGTCGGACTTCTGGTGGTCGAGTTCGTCGTGGATGTGCTGCAGCTTCGAGGCCGAGTCCTCGAGGACCGCCTTCGTGATGATGAGGTCTGCCATGGCTCCCGTGCTCCGGTCGTGGGCTGTGGAGGCTCGGGCCGGGCACGCAGACGCGTGCCCGGCCCGGACGCCGGTCCTACTTGAGTGCCTTGGCGAGCTCGGAGTCGGTCTGCTGCAGCGCCTCGGCCGCCTTGTTCAGGTAGTCGCTCATCCCGTTCAGACCCTCGACCGTCTTCGTCGCACCGTCGTTGAACTCCTGGTACGACGACCCGAACGCCACCGACGACTGATCCGTCACGTACCCACCCGAGATCAGCGAGTCCACCAACGACTTCAGCTCCCGCAGCTTCGACTCGATGTCCTGCTCACCGTTCACCAGACGACCAGCCGCGTCCTGCATGTCGCCGTACGTCACGTTCAAGTTGGGCATGTCCTGCTCCTGTCGCGTTCTCGAACCCGCCGCGGTGACGAGCCGAGACGACGCTAGCGAGCGGGAACCCCCCGGACGGGGGAGTTCGAGCGTTGTTCACCTGCGCGCCCGCGACGGGTTCCGAACTCGTCGCCGAACGTTGCACGCCGACCATGAACGTGCGCATCCGTGTGCACCATGGCGCTCGACGCGACCCGGGGAACGACGAACGGCGGGCCTCCCGTCAGGGAGACCCGCCGTCCAGCGGTGCGTGCTGCTGCTACTTGGCGGCGACGACCTTCAGCGAGATCGTGGCGACCATGTCCTCGCGGAGACGGACAGTGGCCTCGTGGTCACCGGTCGTCTTGATCGAGGCCGGGACCTCGACCTTGCGCTTGTCGAGCGAGCCGATGCCCTGGCTCTCGACCGCCGCGGCGACGTCGGCCGGGCGGACGGACCCGAACAGGCGGCCGTCCTTGCCGGACTTGACCGTCAGGGTGACGACGGCGTTCTCGAGCTTGAGCTTGAGGTCCTGTGCTTCTTCGATCGTGGCCAGCTCGCGAGCGGCGCGGGCCGCACGGATCGACTCGATCTGCTTCTCGCCGCCCTTCGACCACGACACCGCGAACCCCTGGGGGATCAGGTAGTTGCGGGCGTAGCCGTTCTTGACGTCGACGACGTCGCCGGCGGAACCGAGGCCGGTGACCTCGTGGGTGAGGATGAGCTTCGACATGGTGATCCTCCTGATCAGCGGCCGGAGCCGGCGTAGGGGAGGAGCGCCATCTCACGGGCGTTCTTCACGGCACGGGCGATGAGGCGCTGCTCCTGGACGGAGACGCCGGTGATGCGGCGGGCGCGGATCTTTCCACGCTCGGAGATGAACTTGCGAAGGGTCGCGACGTCCTTGTAGTCGATGACGCCGACCTTGATCGCCTTCGCGGGAGCGGCGTTCTTGCCGCCCTTGCCACGAGGCTTGCGGCGGTCGCCGCTGCTCTTTCCAGCCATTGGGGATTCCTTAGGTGTTCGTTGAGATCAAACGCAGATGGGGCTGCGGATCAGAAGGGTGTCTCGTCGTCGTAGCCGCCGCCGTTGCCGGGGGAGTTCCACACGTCGGATGAGGACGTGTTGTTCCCCTGACCACCCTGCGGTGACCACGGCTCGTCGGACTGGCCACCGGTGTTGCCGCCGTTGCCGTTGCCGCCGCCGTTGTACCCGGAGCCGGCACCGCCGCCGACCTGGCCGCGGCCACCACCACCGCCGCCACCCGGTGCACGGGTGACCTGTGCGGTCGCGTAGCGGAGCGAAGGGCCGATCTCGTCGACCTCGAGCTCGATGCTGGTGCGCTGCTGGCCTTCGCGGTCCTGGTAGGAACGCTGACGCAGACGACCCTGCACGATCACGCGCGAGCCCTTGGTCAGCGATCCGGCGACGTGCTCGGCGAACTCGCGCCACACCGACGCGCGGAGGAACAGCGCGTCGCCGTCCTTCCACTCGTTCGCCTGGCGGTCGAACGTCCGGGGGGTGGAGGCGATGGTGAAGTTCGCCACCGCGAGCCCGTTCTGCGTGTACCGCAGTTCGGGGTCGCTGGTGAGGTTGCCCACCACCGTGATGACGGTCTCGCCGGCCATGGTTACTCGGCGGCCTTCGGAGCGGCAGCCGCGAGGGTCGCCTTGCGGGCAGCCTTCTCGTCGGCGAGCTTCTTGGCGGTGGCGACCATCGCGATCGCCTCTTCGGCGCGGAGGACCTTGGTGCGGAGGACGGCCTCGGAGAGACCGAGCTGGCGGTCGAGCTCCTTGGTGGCGTCGGAGCTGGCCGTCATGTTGACGACGGCGTAGATGCCCTCGGTCTTCTTGTTGATCTCGTAGGCGAGACGACGACGGCCCCAGACGTCCACGTTGTCGACGGTGCCACCGTCGTTGCGGATGACTGCGAGGAACCGGTCGAGTGACGGAGCGACCGTGCGCTCGTCGATCTCGGGATCGAGGATGACCATCAGTTCGTACTGGTGCATGCGGAACCCACCTCCCTTGGTCTTGACGGCCCCGGACGATCCGGAGCAGGAGGGTTGATGCATGTGTGCGGCGCCGCAGGTGCGGCAGGCACAACCTGACAAGACTAGCCGACGAACGGGAGGCGCGTCCACCGTCCGGCGGATCGGCTCGGGACCGTCAGCGCGCGGCCCACCACGCCCGCAGACGCTCCGCCGCGACGTCCGGGCCGAGCGGGCCCTCGTCCATCCGGGCCTCGAGGAGGAACCGGTAGGCCTCGCCGACCTCGCGCCCCGGTCGGATGTCGAGGATCCGCATGATGTCGTCGCCGGTGAGGTCCGGGCGGATCGCGTCGAGCTCCTCCTGGGCGGAGAGCGTCGTGATGCGGTCCTCGAGGTCGTCGTAGGCGAACCCGAGTCGGTCGGCCTTCCGGCGGTTCCGGGTCGTGACGTCGGACCGGGTGAGCTCGTGCAGCCGCTCGAGCTGGTCGCCGGCGTCACGGACGTACCGCCGGACCGCGGAGTCCGTCCAGGCGCCCTCGGTGTAGCCGAAGAACCGGAGGTGCAGCTCGATCAGGGTGCTGACGGACGCGATGGTGTCGTTGTCGAACCGCAGGGCCTTCAGACGCTTGCGGGCGGCCTTCGCGCCGACGAGGTCGTGGTGGTGGAAGCTCACCACACCGCCCGGCTCGAGCTTGCGGGTCGCGGGCTTGCCGATGTCGTGGAGCAGTGCGGCCACGCGGAGCACGACGTCCGGGGCGTCACCCGGGTGCCGTTCGTGCTCGTACTGGATCGCCTGGCGGAGCACGGTCAGCGAGTGTTCGTAGACGTCCTTGTGGTGGTGGTGCTCGTCGATCTCGAGGCGCATCGCCGGGAGCTCCGGCAGGATCCGTTCGGCGATGCCCGTCTCGACGAGGAGTCGGAGCCCGGGCACCGGGTCGTCCGTGGACAGCGTCTTGACGAGTTCGTCGCGGACCCGCTCCGCGGAGATGTTCCCGATCGAGTCCGCGAGCTCGGTCATCGCGGCGCGCACCTCGTCCGACACCGTGAAGCCCAGCTGCGACGAGAACCGGGCGCCGCGCATCATCCGGAGCGGGTCGTCGCGGAACGAGACGGTGGCCGCCTGCGGCGTGGTGAGGCGCTCGGCGAGGAGGTCCTCGACACCGCCGCCGTCGTCCACGAGCTCACGGGACGGGAGTCGGAGCGCCATCGCGTTCACCGTGAAGTCGCGGCGGACCAGGTCGTCGGTGAGCGAGCTCCCGAACGTGACCTCCGGCTTCCGGGTCGCACCGTCGTAGACGTCGCTGCGGTAGGTCGTGATCTCGACCTGCTCGCCCCGGACCCGCGCGGCGATCGTGCCGAACTGCCGACCGACGTCCCACGTGGCGCTCGCGAGCGGCTCGACGATGCGGAGGATCGTCGCCGGGTCGGCGTCGGTGGTGAAGTCGAGGTCGGTGACCGGTCGGCCGAGGAACGCGTCGCGGACCGGCCCGCCGACGAGTGCGAGCTCGTGGCCGGCGTCGGCGAACGCGACGGCGAGGGTGGCGACGGGTGCGGACTCGGCGAGGCGGCCGAGTCGCTCGAGGGCCTGGGCGACGGAGTGCATGACCAGTCGATCATCCCAGACGCGGCCCGGGCCGCGCGTGCGGAGGATCGTCCAGGGCGTTCCCTCCTACACTCGACCGAGGTCCCGAACCATCGCCGGGCCGCCGCACATGACCAGATTCCGCACCCCGTTCCTCGCCGCCGTGACCGCGCTGGTCGCCCTCGGCGTCGTCGGTGCGCCCGCCGTGGCCGACGCCGCGACGGTCCCGGGAGTGTCGGCGAGCGCCTCGTCCACGCCGTCGGCGACCGCGGCCGGGTCCGCGACGATCACCCTCTCGCCGAGGGACCAGGGCGTCCTCCAACCGGGCCAGGACCTCCACCTCGCCGTGACCGTGACGAACGCCACGGACGACGAGCTGCCGGCCGCGACCGGGAGGCTCTCCATCCTCCGGAGCGTCGTCGGCGACCGGGACGAGCTCGACGACTGGGAGGGTGACACCAGCAGCGACGGTTACCCCGGGACCAGGATGGCCTCTGTGAGCGTTCCGGCTGTCCCGGCGCACCGCTCGGTCACCGTCGACGACGTCACGGTCCCCGCCGCCACGGTCGCGTTGAACGGCTACTCCTTCGGGGCGCGTCGCATCGCGATGACGTACGACGCGGGCGCGGTGTCGGTCGTCGAGCGGTCCGCGATCACCTGGTACCCGTCGCTCGAGCAGTCGCCGACCGGGGTGAGCGTCGCGGTGCCGATCACGGTCCCGGCGACGACGACCGGCACCGGACTCCTCTCCGCCCAGGACCTCGCGTCCTACACCGCCGTCGACGGCACCCTCACCCAGCAGCTCGCCGCGGTGCTCGACCACAACGTCGCGATCGGGATCGACCCGCGCATCATCGCGTCGATCCGGATCCTCGGCGACGCCGCCCCGGACTCGGCCCTCGCCTGGCTCGCCCGCCTCCAGTCCGCGAAGAACGAGACGTTCGCGCTCTCGTGGGCGGACTCGGACGTCGCGGGGCTCCGCCAGGCCGGCACCGCGGGGGTCCTCGGTCCGATCTCGCTCGACCAGGCCGTCGACCCGGACAACTTCCCGGGGGCCGTGACGCCCGCGCCGAGCGGCTCCGCGAGCACGGGTGCGACGGCGGCGCCGACGGACGGTGCGACCTCGGGCGCGGACACGGACGGCCAGGACGGGGCGGACGGGCAGACCGGCGGCACCGGGCAGAACGGGGCGGACGGGCAGACCGGCGGCACCGGGCAACCGAGCGGCAGCGCCACCGCCGCACCCGCACCGACGCTCCCCACGACGGCGAGCCTCCTGGCCTACCCGTACACGGTGACGAACATCGCCTGGCCGCTCGAGGACACGGTCGCCACGGACGACCTGCCCGCGTTCACCGCCGCCGGGACGCAGCGCACGATCCTCGCCAGCACGAACACGACCGCGGCCCGGTCGACGAACATCGGCGCGTCCGCACGGATCGGCGACGACGCCGTGCTCGTCTCCGACTCGAGCCTGTCCGACCTCCTCCGGACCGCCGCGACCGCCGCGACCGAGAACGCGTGGCAGTCCGCGATGTCGGACCTGACCGCGGAGCTCGCGACCGCGACGCGGACGGGCGGGTCGGGGCCGATGCTCCTCACCCTCGGGCGCACCTGGCCGACGGACACCGGGCGGCTCGACCAGACGCTCACGGCACTCGAGTCGACGCCGTGGGTGTCGCCGACGGACCTGTCCACGGCGAGCGCGACGTCACCGGGCGGGGTCTCGCTGTCGAGCCACCCGGAGAGCACCGCCCGCATCGCCGAGCTCCGGTCCCTGGTCGGTGCCGAGCGGAACATCACGGACTTCTCGACGGCGCTCCAGACCGCGACGGACCTCACCGCCCCGACGCGGCTGCGGGTCCTCGCGGTCGCGTCGAACGCGTGGCGTGCCGACCCCTCGGGCTTCGCGGACGCCGTCGGCACCGAGACCGCCCGCGCCGCCCGGATCGTCGCGAGCGTCGGGATCGTGGACTCGAGCAACATCAACCTGTTCGCCGACCGGTCCTCCCTGCCGATCTCGGTGCGGAACAAGTCGGCGTACGCGGTGACCGTCTACCTGACCGTGACACCGTCGAGCTCGGTGCTCCGGGTCGAGAAGAACGCCCTCGAGGTGACGATCCAACCGGATTCGCAGACACGCATCACGTTCCCGGTGCAGTCCGTCGCGAACGGCAAGGTGCAGCTCGACCTGGCCCTGACGAGTGCCACGGGCGTCCGGGTCGCGGACCCGAGCACGGTCGAGATCAACGTCCAGGCGCAGTGGGAGACGATCATCACCGGTGTCGCCGCGTCGGCGGTCGTCGTGGTCTTCGGCCTCGGGATCCTCCGCAACATCCGCCGACGGCTCCGGCGTCGCGCCGGCGCGGAACCGACGTCGGACGACGACCCGAACCGCCCGCTGGACGACAGCGACACCGACACCGACACCGACACGGACACCGAGGCCGACGCGCGCGAGATGGTGCACGTCACCGCCCAGACCGCCCTCGCCGCCGGTGCACCGGCGACCACCGTGGCGGAGGCGACCCCGCCCGCGGGTGGTGAGTCGGGCCTCCAGGCCGGTGTCGGACGGGCCGTGGGCAGCGCCGACGTGCCCGACCGGTTCGACGGCGACATGCCGATGAGCGCGCCCGGTCCGCAGACGACGGTCGACGCGGCACCCGCCGCCGAACGCGGTCTCGGCCGCGCGAGCGCGCTGCTCGCCGCGGGCACCCTGGTGTCCCGGGTGCTCGGGTTCGTCAAGACGTTCGTGCTCGCGGCGGCGATCGGTCAGTCCGGCAGCGCGGCGGCGAACGCGTTCGCGGTCTCGAACCAGCTGCCGAACAGCGTCTACACGCTCATCGCGGGCGGCCTGCTGAGCGCGGCGCTCATCCCGCAGATCGTCCGAGCCACCAAGCACCCGGACGGTGGACAGAAGTACATCGACAAGATCGTCACCATCGGCGGCGTGGTGTTCGTCGCCGTGACGATCGTCGCCACCATCGCCGCACCGGTGCTCGTCGGGGTGTACAGCCAGTCCGCGGGCGCCGGCGGCAAGGGGTTCGCGAGCGACACCACCGCCCTGGCCGTCGCGTTCGCGTTCTGGTGCCTGCCGCAGATCCTCTTCTACGCGCTGTACTCGCTGCTCGGCGAGGTGCTCAACGCCCGGCAGGTGTTCGGACCGTTCACCTGGGCGCCGTTGCTCAACAACGTCATCGCGATCACCGGACTCGTCGTGTTCATCGCACTGTTCGGCACGCGGGCGGACAACGCGGACCCGACCGACTGGACCCCGACCAAGATCATGGTGCTCGCCGGCACCGCGACCCTCGGCGTCGCCGCGCAGGCGGCGTTCCTCCTGCTCTTCTGGCGCCGCGCGGGCCTGACGTACCGCCCGGACTTCCGGTGGCGGGGCGTCGGCCTCCGGAGCACCGGCACCGCCGCGGGCTGGCTCTTCGCGATGATCCTCGTCACGCAGGCCGCCGGCGTCGTGCAGTCGCGGGTCAGCTCACTCGGCACCGGCGCCGGCAACGCGACGCTCCAGAACTCGTGGCTGCTGTTCATGCTCCCGCACTCGATCATCACGGTGTCGATCGCGACCGCGT
Source organism: Curtobacterium phyllosphaerae (assembly GCF_049341865.1). Classification (NCBI taxonomy): domain Bacteria; kingdom Bacillati; phylum Actinomycetota; class Actinomycetes; order Micrococcales; family Microbacteriaceae; genus Curtobacterium; species Curtobacterium phyllosphaerae. The sequence continues at coordinate 28,801 of NZ_JBMPIU010000002.1, forward strand.
ACTTCACGCGGATGAGCCACGACGCCGAGCGCGGCGACCTCGGGGCCGTCCGGCGGAACCTTTCCCTGTCGCTCCGCATCGTCGGGCTCTTCACGGTGTTCGCGAGCGTCGCCCTGATGGTCGTCGCGTTCCCGTTCGCGCGCCTCTACGAGCACTCGTTCGGCGACGTCCAGGCGATGGCCGAGGTGCTCCTGGCCTACATGCCTGGTCTCGTCCTGTTCAGCATGCTGTTCATCATCCAGCGGGCGTTCTGGGCGATGCACGACCACCGCACGCCGTTCCTCATGCAGGTCGTCCAGTCGGTGCTGTTCGTGGTCGGCGCGACGGCCGTGGCGACCTTCCCGGGGTCGCTCATCGGGATCGGGGTCGCGGGCGTCACCACCGTCGCCGGGACCGCCCAGACGATCGTCGCGCTCGTCATCGTCCGACGCCGGCTGGACGGCATCGACGGCGCGCTCGTCACCCGGTCGCACGTGCAGTTCGTGTTCGCCGCCGTGATCGCCGGGGTGGCCGGGCTCCTCGTCGTGAACTTCTTCGGCGGGTTCGACCGCGGCGGGTTCGCGATGACCGACGTCACGAGCGCGCTCATCACCCTCGTGCTCGCCGCGGGCGTGATGGGGATCGTGTACTTCGGCGCACTCGTCGTGGCGAAGAACGGCGAGATCGGCAACGCCGTGGCACTGCTCCGCGCCCGGCTCGGCCGCTAGTCCGCCACGGACCCGCACGCTCGGGGCGCGCGGAATACGGCCTGGGTAGCATGTGTTGACCCGGACAGCGACCCCGGTCAGCACCCAACGGAAGGGCAGTCAGGCATGCGCCAGCTCATCATCATCGGTTCCGGTCCCGCCGGGTTCACCGCCGGCATCTACGCCGCGCGTGCCGAGCTCAAGCCGCTCATCATCGCGTCGAGCGTCGAGACCGGTGGTGAGCTCACCAAGACCACCGAGGTCGAGAACTTCCCCGGGTTCCCCGAGAGCATCCAGGGCCCGGACCTCATGATCAAGATGCAGGACCAGGCCGAGCGGTTCGGCGCCGAGGTCCTGTACGACGACGCGGTCGAGGTCGACCTCACCGGCGACGTCAAGAAGGTCACGGTCGGCAACGGCACGACGTACGAGTCGCTCGCGGTCATCTACGCCACCGGCAGCGCGTACCGGCACCTCGGCCTGCCGGAGGAAGAGCAGCTGTCCGGACACGGCGTCAGCTGGTGTGCCACGTGCGACGGCTTCTTCTTCCGCCAGAAGGAGATCGCCGTGGTCGGCGGTGGCGACTCCGCGATGGAAGAAGCGACGTTCCTGACCCGGTTCGCCGACAAGGTGACGGTCATCCACCGCAAGGACACGCTCCGGGCGTCGAAGATCATGCAGGACCGTGCGATCGCGGACCCCAAGATCGAGTTCGCCTGGAACAAGGAGGTCACCGCGATCCACGGCGAGTCCGCGGTCACGGGTGTCACCCTGACGGACACCGTGACGGGGACGACCTCGGAACTCGCGCTCGACGGCCTGTTCATCGCGATCGGCAACGACCCGCGGGTGCACCTCGTCCACAACCAGCTCGAACTGGCCCCGGAAGGCACCATCGCGGTCGAGGGCCGCACCTCGCGCGCGGTCGGCGTGGCCGGGGTGTTCGTCGCCGGCGACGTCCTCGACCACACGTACCGGCAGGCGATCACGGCCGCCGGGTCCGGTGCCGTCGCGGCGCTCGACGCCGAGAAGTTCCTGGCCGACCTCGACCCGGAACTCGTCGCACGCGCCGACGGCAACGCGCCGTCCGAGCCCGTGACCATCTCCGCCTAGGGCTCCTCCCGACCCGGGAATGGCCATCCCCACAGCGCTGTTGTGGGGAACAACGACTTCAAGAAGGAGCAGACATGTCCACCGCCAAGGCAGTCACCGACGCCACGTTCTCCGACGACGTCCTCAAGTCCGACAAGACGGTCCTCGTCGACTTCTGGGCCGAGTGGTGCGGCCCGTGTCGCGCCGTCTCGCCGATCCTCGACCAGATCGGCGCCGAGCACGCCGACAAGATCGAGATCGTCAAGCTGAACGTCGACGACAACCCGCAGTCGGCGATGCAGTACCAGATCACGTCGATCCCCGCGATGAAGGTCTTCCGCGGTGGCGAGGTCGTCAAGACCGTCATCGGTGCGAAGCCGAAGCCGGCGCTCGAGGCCGACCTCGCCGAGTTCCTGGCGTAGTCACCCCCTACGAACGCCCCGCCGTCCCCGGACGGCGGGGCGTTCGTGCGTTCCCGACCGCATCGTCGGGCACCCGGTCCTGGATGCGGTGATCCGTGCCTCCCGTCCGGCCACCGGTCTGTGGGTGGCCTCATCCAACGCACCGGTTCGCCGGGGGTGATGCCGTATCGTGGCCGGAACGCCGTGCACCGGCGCGCGCTCCACGGACTGCTCTCGACGGCCCGGAGCCCGACAGATGAGGTCAGCAGATGACGAACCGGGGAACGAGCCTCGACCCGTGGTACGACTCCTACGCCCAGCGCACCGCCGGGCTGAGCGCCTCCGAGGTCCGAGCCCTGTTCGCCGTCGCCTCCCGTCCCGAGGTCGTCTCGCTCGCCGGTGGCATGCCGTACGTGTCCGCCCTGCCCCGTGAACTCGTCACCGGCGCCATCGACCGTGTGATGACGGAGGACGCGGCGATGGCGCTGCAGTACGGCGGCGGGCAGGGGCTCCGGTCGCTCCGGGAGCACATCGTCGACATCATGGCGCTCGAGGGCATCCGCGCCAGTGCTGACGACGTCGTCGTGACCACCGGATCGCAGCACGCGCTCGACCTCGTCACGCGCCTGTTCATCGACCCGGGCGACGTCGTGCTCGCCGAGTCGCCGTCGTACGTCGGTGCGATCGGTGTGTTCCGCTCGTACCAGGCCGAGACCGTGCACGTCGCGACTGACTCGCTCGGACTCGTCCCGGAGGCCCTGCGCGAGACGATCGCCGCGCTCCGGGCCGCCGGCAAGCGGATGAAGTTCCTGTACACGATCCCGAACTTCCACAACCCCGCGGGCGTCACGATGTCCCGCGAGCGCCGCGTCGAGATCCTCGACATCTGTCGGTCGAACGAGATCCTCGTGCTCGAGGACAACCCGTACGGGCTGCTCTGGTTCGACGAGCCGGCACCGCAGGCCATCCGGTCCATCGACGAGGACGGCGTGGTGTACCTCGGGTCCTTCTCGAAGACGCTCGCGCCGGGATTCCGCGTCGGCTGGGCGCTCGCACCCCACGCGATCCGCGAGAAGCTCGTGCTGGCGAACGAGTCAGCTGTCCTCGCGCCGAACTCGTTCGGGCAGTACGTCGTCAACGCCTACCTCGACGCCACGGACTGGAAGGGCCAGATCGACACGTTCCGTGGCCTCTACGCCGAACGCCGTGACGCCATGCTCAGCGCGCTCGGGGAGTTCCTGCCCGACCTGTCGTGGACGGAGCCGAACGGCGGGTTCTTCGTGTGGGTGACCCTGCCCGAGGGACTCGACTCGAAGGGCATGCTCCCACGGGCGGTCAAGGAACTCGTCGCCTACACCCCGGGTACCGCGTTCTTCGCGGACGGCCGCGGCGGCACGAACATGCGGTTGTCGTTCTGCTACCCGACGCCCGAACAGATCCGTGTCGGAGTGAAACGGCTCGCGAACGTCGTCAACGACGAACTCGAGCTCCTTGCGACCTTCGGACCGGCGACCAGGCCCGTCGCGGTCGTCGACCAGGGTGCGACTGTGTCGTCGCCGCCGCCGAACCTGTCCTGACCAGGGTTTCCTGGCTCCGCATCGTCGGTCACCGGGTCCGCGCCCGTCGTCGTCCGTCCCTGATGCAGCTCTCGGATCCCCACCTCCTGATCCCCACCCGCTGATTCCCGCCCCTTGATCCCCACCCTTGATCCCCACCGTGGAGAGGTCCCGCCAGCATGGCCGAGTTCGCACGCCGCAAGGTCATCGTCGTCGCTGGAGGGATCTCGCACGAGCGGGACGTTTCACTGCGGTCAGGTCGCCGAGTCGCGGACTCGCTGACCGGGTACGGCTGGGACGTCGACCTCCGCGACGCCGACGCATCACTGCTCCCCGCCGTCACGACGGACCGCCCGGACGTCGTGTGGCCGGTCCTGCACGGCGCGAGCGGTGAGGACGGGGCCCTCCGAGGGGTCCTCGAGGCGCTCGACGTGCCGTTCGTCGGCTCGGCGTCCACCTCCGCGCGGCTCGCGTGGGACAAGCCGACCGCGTCGTCGCTCGTCCGCCGGGCCGGAGGACACACCCCGCGCTCCGTGACCCTGTCGCACGACGTGTTCCGTGAGCTCGGCGCGGTGAGCGTCCTCGAGAGCATCGCCGACGAGCACGCCGTGCCGCTCGTCGTGAAGCCCGCACGCGGAGGGAGTGCGCAGGGCGTCACGCTCGTCGCCGACGTGGGCGACCTGCCCCGCGCAATGGTGACGGCCTACACGTACTGCGACGACGTCATCGTCGAGCAGATGATCAGTGGGACGGAGATCGCCGTCGGCATCGTCGACACCGGTGACGGTCCCGTACCGCTCGCTGCCGTCGAGATCGTCCCGCGCTCGGGCGTCTACGGCTTCGAGGCCCGCTACAACGCCGGGGAGACGACGTTCTACACCCCGGCACGTCTGGCGCCGGAAATCGCCGCAGAGGCCGCTTCAGCGGCTGTGGCAGCACATCAGGCGCTCGGGCTCCGGCACATCTCGCGTGTCGACATGATCGTCGACGGGGCCGGGACGCCGTGGTTCCTCGAGGCGAACGTCCTCCCGGGTCTCACCGAGACGTCGCTCGTGCCGCAGGCGCTGCTTGCCTCGGGCCACGACCTGGGGTGGGTGTACGCGGAGTTGGCCGAGCAGGCCATCCGGGACCACCGCGCCTGAGCCGCCGGTCGAGACCGGCGGGCCTCATCGTCGGGCCGGAGACCACCAGCCGTGATGGGTGGCCCGAGACCCCAGTGCGTGATCGTCGGGCCAAGGCCCCAGTGCCTGATCGTCGGGCGGGGACCGCAGTGTGTGATGGTCCGACTTGGAGTCGCGAGCCGCCGGGCGGCCGGGCGGCCGGGCGGCCGATCGAAAGTGCTGCAACTTGCTTGCGGGCCGAGGCTCCACGGCGAGCAAACGCGGACCGCGTCAGTTGATGGAGTGTGTCCCTGGGGCGTGATGGTCGTGTCCTGTGGTGGCACCGCGCCGTCGCATTGCAGAACTTGAATTCCTGACACGAGGACGGTGTACGGCATGCGGGCCGTAGGACGTCTCGTCCTCGGGTTCTACGTGGAACGTTCGTGTCTGTCCGTGATGAGACGTCGATCTCCCTGGAACCGATGCATCGTTTCGCAAGTGTTCCATGTTCCACGTGGAACGTTCACCTCGACTCCCGACAAATAGGCCCGCCGCCTGCCTCCGGCGGAACGCTTCCCTGCGGCTCAACGTTCCACGTGGAACATTGCGCGCGTCAGCACACAGCGATGCGTACTGACCGCTGCGGGACTCGCTGTCGACATGTCGTGGTTTGTCCGTTTCGGCATCCCCATCAACACGGTGGCGTAGTGACCGGCATCACGACCGCATGACCTGTACCGCGCTGGTGACGGCGGTCCCGTGTCGCCGCGGCCTGGCAGAGCGACGACGCCGCATGCCAGGCGGATCGTGAAGGTGGGGTTCGCGCTCGCGGCAGACAACAGCGACGTCCTGCCCGACCGTCCGTCGCCACGTGGTCGAGCGTTCGCTACCCGCACGGCGCATCCCGCATCGAATGGCGATGCAGTGGGGTCACCTGAGCGCTCGCAGACGACCATCATGGACTCTCCAACGCGCGTCGCGTGTGCACACCGCCTCAGAGTGCGACTGAGCCGTCGGCCTCTCGCCTGCGTGGAGCACCCGAGCTGACGACGGCTGAGTCCCGACCGGACGACCCCTGGAGTTACCCCACAACGCGGTTCGGCAGGCAGGCGCCCCAGCGCAGTGCGGTGGACCGGCCTCGCAACCCGGCCCGCAGTCCGGGTGCACAGCCCGGCCCGGCTCTTCCGTCCGGCCCGGCAAGCCCGGCTCGACCGCCCAGATCGGACACTCGGGTCAGGAGCAGGATTCGACGACACAGTTCACGAGCGCGTTGTAGGGGCCTGGTCAGAGCGTCTGTCCACGTCGCGCCGAGGCTCCGATTCGGGACCACTCCGGTCCCACCCACACCACGAAGCACAGTTCGAACAAGACCAGGAACGCTACGCAGCACCGTTCCTCCGGCATCCCGTACTCGTGGAGCAGGCCGACGGCGACGCACCGGGTTTCAGGTTTCACCTACCCACGGAACTGCGCATTTCCATCCCTCGACACCAATCCGGCCACAGTACAACACCCGGCTCACCACTGACGGAATCCATACGGCCCGATCAGCTACCGAACAGCGGCACGGGCCATCGCGGGCACTCCTTCGACCACGAGGACGGGATGACCGAAGGTTTCACGTGGAACATCGGGCTCGGCCCTATGAACCCAAAGTTGTTGTTCTGCTCTACGCGCCGACGTCGTCCTGCCCGAGTTCCCCGAGGATGCGGTTCAGATCCGTCATCGTCGCGAAGTCGATGCTCACCGTGCCTTTCCGGGCTCCGAGGGAGATCCGTACGCGGGTGTTCAGCCGGTCGCCGAGTCGTTCGCCGAGGTCGTCGAGATGCGCCTGACGCTTCCCGGGGACCGGCTTCGCCCGCGCCGGCTTCGTGGACAACGCCGCAGCAGCAGCCTCGGCGGCCCGAACACTGAGGTCCTCGTTGACGATCTTCTCCGCCAGGTACTCCATGGACTCGGCGTCCGGCGCAGCGAGGATGGCCCGAGCATGTCCGGCACTCAGCACACCGGCCGCAACGCGCCGCTGCACAGGGGAGGGGAGCCGGAGCAACCGGATGGTGTTCGTGATCTGAGGCCGCGACCGCCCGATCCGTTCGGCGAGCTGCTCCTGGGTGATCCCGAAGTCGGCGAGCAGTTGCTGGTAGGCCGATGCCTCCTCGAGCGGGTTCAGCTGGGCACGGTGCAGGTTCTCCAGCAGAGCGTCTCGGAGCATCGCGTCGTCAGGGGTGTCCTTGACGATCGCCGGAATTGTTGCGAGACCAAGCTCTTTGGTCGCACGGAGTCGCCGCTCGCCCATGATGAGCTCGTATTGCGGGTCCGTACCGGCAGCGCCGGCGATCGGCCGCACCACGATCGGCTGCAGCACCCCGATCTCGCGGATCGAGTGCACGAGTTCCTGGAGCTCTTCCTCTCGAAACTCCAGACGGGGCTGCTGTCCGTTCGGCACGATGTCGAGTGGGTTGAGGTTCGCCAACCGTGCACCGGGGACGGCGACGAGGTCCTCCGCCGTCCCCCCGGCCGCAGTCGAACCGCCGGAGTTCGTCGGGAAGAACACGTCCACCGGGCGCTCGGCAGTGTCACTGCTCGTGGGGATCAACGCCCCGATGCCCCGCCCGAGTCCGGTCCGCTTCGGTGCCATCAGCCCTGTGCCCCTCGTTCTGCGATCTCGGCCGCTGCCTCCAGGTAGGAGAGCGACCCGGTGGAATTCGTGTCGTAGCTGACCACGCTCTGCCCGTAGCTCGGCGCCTCGCTGATGCGGACCGAGCGCGGGATCAGCGTCTTCAGCACCTGGTCGCCGAAGTGCTCCCGGACCTCGGCCGCCACTTGGTTCGCCAGGTTTGTCCGACCGTCGTACATCGTGAGGAGGATGGTCGACACCCGGAGCGCGGGGTTGAGGTGCCGTTCGATGAGTTCGATGTTGCGGAGCAGCTGACTGAGCCCCTCCAGCGCGTAGTACTCGCACTGGATCGGGATGAGGACCTCCCGTGCGGCGACGAACGCGTTGATGGTCAGGAGTCCCAAGGACGGCGGGCAGTCGATGAACACGTAGTGGTACGGCTGGTCCATCGACGCCAGGTACTCGTCGAGTGCCGTTCGGAGCCGCTGCTCCCGGGCCACGAGCGAGACCAATTCGATCTCCGCACCGGCGAGATGGATCGTCGCGGGGATGCACCAGAGGTTCTCCGACTCCGGGCTCTGCTGGACGCTGTCCTCGATCCTCGCTTCGTCGACGATGACGTCGTAGACGCTGGACACCTCGGCACGGTGGTCGACCCCGAGCGCAGTCGAGGCGTTGCCCTGCGGGTCCAGGTCGATCACCAGGACCTTCGCGCCGCCCCTGGCCAACGCCGCGGCCAGGTTGACCGTCGTGGTGGTCTTGCCGACGCCGCCCTTCTGGTTGGACACCGTCAGGACGCGAGTCTTCGGGGGGAGCGGGAACTGCCGAGTCGCGATCGCGCGACGCCGACGGTTCAGGTCCGCGACCTCGCGGGCGAGCGGCGTCGACTCGTCGTAGTCAGTCGATGGGCTCACGAAGTACTCTTCCCCGGGGTCGATGTTCCACGTGGAACAAGCAACGTGGTGTGACGATGGACGGCGTCGTACAACTCTAGCCCGGAAGCGTCAGTCGACAGTCGCCCGGAAGACACGAGTGGTCTCGTCGAGCACGTCCGCTCCGAGCTCCACGATCTCGACGTCCGTGAGGTGGTGTCGAGCGATCACCTTGCGGGCGGCCTCGACCTCGGCGTCGACACGCGCACCCTTCATCAGGAGGAGCTGACCACCGTCCCGGACGAGCGGCACCGTGATCGGGATCAGCTTCGACAACGCCGACACTGCGCGCGCGGTGACCTGGTCGAGCACCACCGACGACGACACGTCCTCGGCGCGCCCCCGCAGGACCGTCACGTTCGCGAGTTCGAGACGACCTGCCTCGGATCGCAGCCACTCGACCCGCCGTTCCATCGGCTCGATGAGGACCATCTCGACGTCCGGGCGCGCGATCGCGAGCACCAGGCCGGGGAGCCCTGCTCCGGACCCGACGTCCCCGACGCGACCACGTGCCTCCAGGAGGGGAGCGAGGAGCGCAGAGTTGAGGATGTGTCGAGTCCAGAGCCGGGGGAGTTCGAGCGGGCCGATCAGGCCCAGCTCCTCACCCCGCCGCGCGAGCTCGTCGGTGAACGACCTCGCCGTGTCGATCGTCGTGCCGAACAGCGACGCAGCGGCGCTGGGCTCGAGCTCCAGGACGGGAGGCTCGGTCGCGGGGATCGCGTCCGTCACGTCAGCGCGTGACGACGGTGTGACGGTCGCGACCTTCGCCCTCGGACTCCGAGTGGAACCCGCGCTCCGACACGAGGTCATGGACGAGCTTGCGTTCGTACGACGACATCGGTGGCAACGCAGCGGATGCAGAACCGGCTTCGATGCGCTCGACGGCGGTGTCGACCAGGCGCCCCAGTTCCGAGGCACGGGCATCCCGCGAGCCGCCGACGTCGAGGATCAAGCGGCTGAACTCCCCGGTCTCGCTCTGCACCGCGATGCGGGTGAGCTCTTGCAGCGCCGTGACCGTGTCCGGCTTCGACAGCATCCGGAGGCTGTCCCCGGAGTCCGTCACCGACAGGTACACACGTCCGGCGCGCTCCTCGATCTCGATGTCGCCGTCGAGGTCACAGATGTCGAGCAGTTCCTCGATGTAGTCCGCCGCGATGTCGGCCTCGTCACGGCCTTCGTCGCCGTCCTCCGCGATCGTGCTGTTGGCGCCCTCAGCGAGCAGTTCCTCGTCGGTCACTTGTTCTTCCCGTTCTTCTTCGCGCGGTTCTTGCTGACCGGCTGCTGACGCTGGTTGTTGACGCGCGGCGACTCGATCTCGGTCACACGGATGTCGTTCACCGCGGCCAACGCACCACCAGCCGTCAGTGCCGGACCCTCGCGGCGCTGCGCCTTGCGGGCGAGACGGGCCTCACGAGCCAGGGCGGCCTCCGAGCCCGGGGTGGGGGAGCGGCGGATGACGACGTACTGCTGGCCCATGGTCCAGACGTTCGAGGCGAGCCAGTAGAACATGACGCCGAGCGGGAAGCTGAGGCCGGAGAACACGAACACCAGCGGGAGGATGTACAGCATCATCCGCTGCTGGCGGTACATCGGGCTCGCCTTGGTCTCCGGCGACATGTTCTTCGCCGTGATCTGCAGCTGGGTGATGAACTGCGACGCGGTCATGACGACGATCATGAAGCCCGCGATCACGCGGACCTCCCAGCCGCTGGCGTTCGTGAACGTCTCGTGCAGCGGTGCCCCGAACAACGACGCGTTGCCGAAGTTGCGGGCGAGGGGCTCGGTGAGCAGGCCGATGCCGGTCTTGTTGATCTGCGCCGTGTGGAGCACGGAGTACAGGCTGAAGAAGATCGGCATCTGGAGGATGAGCGGCAGGCAGGAGGACAGCGGGTTCGTCCCGGTCTCCTTGTACAGCGCCATCGTCTCGCGGGACATCGCCTCACGCGAGAACTGGTCCTTCTTGCCCTTGTACTTGTCCTGGATCTTCTTGAGCTGCGGCGCGACCTCGAGCATCCGGCGCTGGCTCTTGATCTGCCGGACGAAGATCGGGATCAGCGCCGCGCGCACCACCAGGGTGAGGCCGATGATCGACAGAACCCAGGTGATGCCGGCTGCCGGGTCCATCCCCATCGCCTGGAACAGCGCGTGGAAGCCGACGAGGATCGCGGAGACCACCCACTTGAGCGGCCAGAGAACGGTTCCGAGAAAGTCCATGGAGCGGTCACGCCTTTCGAGCGGGCTGGGAGGTCAGCCGGGGCAGCGGCGCCCCGGAGGAGCGCGCGGGAGTTCGAGGGGTCTCGGGGGCGGCGGGCGACGGCGCCAGCACGAAGCCGAGACGGGAGATCGGGTATGGACGACGACGAGCGGGGACGTCGTCGATCCCACCGGCGGACCAGGGGTTGCACCGTGCGATGCGCCAGGCGCCCATCGCCGTGCCACGGACCACGCCGTACTGCTGGATCGCTTCGAGGGCGTACCGCGAGCACGAGGGGTGGTAGCGGCAGACGTCGCCGTAGAGCGGGGAGACCACGGTGCGATAGGCACGGAGCACCACGGCACAGGCGTTGCGTGGGAGCAACGCGATCGTGGCCAGGACCCTGCTCATGCCTTCCTCACACGCTCGGAGACGGCGACACCGCTCAGGGACGCCAGGGAACGGTCGAGACACCGCGTGACGTCTGCAACGAGGGTAAGCCAGTCGGCCTGCGCAGCGGCTGGCAGTGCACGGATCACGATGTCGAGCCCGACCGGGTGCTCGGGGAGGAGATCGTGCGCGATCGCCTTGCACCGCCGGCGCACCAGGTTGCGCGTGACCGCGTTCCCGACCGCCTTCGACACGATGAACCCGAACCGCGTCGGTTCCGTTCCGGACCGCGGGAGCACCGAGACGACGACGTGCGCCGTGGCGCTCCTGCGACCACGGCGCACGGCCGATCGGTAGTCGTCACCGCGGACGATCCGGGAGGTGCGGTTCAGCATGCGCGGACGCCGCTCCGGATCCGACCGCGACCGAACTGGTTCCGGAACGGAGGCAGGACCTACGCCGAGAGCTCGGTGCGGCCCTTGCCGCGACGGGCGGCGAGGATCGCACGGCCCGCGCGAGTCCGCATGCGGAGGCGGAAGCCGTGCTTCTTGGCACGACGGCGGTTGTTCGGCTGGAAGGTGCGCTTGCTCATGATCTCGTCTCCACACGGACGCACGGGGCGGCCGGTCACAGTCTGGACAGTTGGTACCGCATCACGGCGACGAAGACGTCACGAGACACGGCCACGCGACCGTAGGAGGCCGCAGTCAACCGCTTAACGGTACGTGAGGACGGCCCCGGGGTCAAACCACGCGCGACGAGCCACCCGCGCGGACCGGTTGCAGCCCATTCTCCACACTGTTGACAACTCGGGTTGTGTACGACGCGCCGAGACCCTTTACAGTTGGGGGACCCACGGGCCGGATCCCTGCAGACACCGAGGAGCAGCCGGTCCGGAGCGAGCTCGGAGTCCGTGGACACGACTGTGGACAACCCTGTGAGAAAGCGTGCGATGACGATGCCGGCCGACCCCGTCGAGGACCTCTGGGCATCCGTGCTCCGCATCCTCCACGACGACGACCGGATCACCCCGCAGCTGCACGGGTTCCTGAACCTCGTCGTCCCGAAGGGCGTGCTCGCCGGCACCCTGTACCTCGAGGTCCCGAACGACCTGACCCGGGGGATGCTCGAGCAGCGGATCCGGATCCCGATCACCGAGGCGGTCGCCCGGATCGGCGACGACACCGTGGCCAACTTCGCGATCACCGTCAACCCCGACATGACGCCGGAGCCCCGCGGCGACCACGCCGTCGCCGCCGCGGTGAACGCGACGACGATGCCCACACCGGTCCCGGCCTACGGCGAGCCGACCACGATCGAGCATGGTGCGGCACCCCGGCAGTACATCGAGGCACCGTTCGTCCCGAACGCGACGGACGCCCTCGGGAGCCAGAGCCGCCCGGACTCGCGGCTGAACCCCAAGTACAACTTCGACAACTTCGTGATCGGGGGGTCGAACAGGTTCGCGCACGCAGCCGCGGTCGCCGTCGCCGAAGCACCGGCCAAGGCGTACAACCCGCTCTTCATCTACGGCGACTCCGGGCTCGGCAAGACGCACCTCCTGCATGCGATCGGCCACTACGCCGAGAGCCTCTACCCCGGGATCCGCGTCCGCTACGTGTCGAGCGAGGAGTTCACGAACGACTTCATCAACTCGATCGCGAACAACCGGTCGAACCAGTTCCAGCAGCGGTACCGCGACATCGACATCCTGCTGATCGACGACATCCAGTTCCTGCAGGGCAAGGACTCCACCCAGGAGGCCTTCTTCCACACCTTCAACACCCTGCACGACCACAACAAGCAGCTCGTGATCACGTCCGACCTGCCGCCCAAGCACCTCACCGGGTTCGAGGACCGGATGCGCAGCCGCTTCGAGTGGGGTCTCATCACCGACGTCCAGGCGCCGGACCTCGAGACCCGCATCGCCATCCTCCGCAAGAAGGCACAGAGCGACCACCTGCAGGTCAGCAACGAGATCCTCGAGTACATGGCGTCGAAGGTGTCGAGCAACATCCGGGAGCTCGAGGGCACGCTCATCCGGGTCACGGCCTTCGCCAGCCTGAACCGGAGTCCCGTCGACCTCGCCCTGGTCCAGACCGTGCTCAAGGACCTCATCACCCTCGACGAGGACAACGTCATCGCGCCGGTCGACATCATCAACCACACCGCGGAGTACTTCAAGCTCTCGGTCGACGACCTCTACGGCTCGTCCCGGTCGCAGGCGATCGCCACGGCCCGTCAGATCGCGATGTACCTCTGCCGCGAGCTGACCAGTCTGTCCCTGCCGAAGATCGGGCAGCTGTTCGGCAACCGGGACCACACCACCGTGATGTACGCCAACAAGAAGATCTCCGAGCTCATGAAGGAGCGCCGGTCGATCTACAACCAGGTCACCGAGCTCACGAGCCGCATCAAGCAGGACCACCGCTACAAGTAGTCGCCGCCGCCGTCGTCATCGGCGCATCCGCCTGGAGGCCCGGACCACGTCCGCCCCGTCCGGACCGGCCGTCAGACGCCGCGCGTCACCGCTCCAGCCGGTGTCGACCGCCGTGGTTCTCACAGTGTGGAAAGTGTGTGGATAACTGTGGAGGACACGCCGCTGACCTGTTGGCGGCGAGCGGACGAGCTGTGGAGTCACACCGCTGTCATTCGATAATGACCATTTCTCATCCCCCGGGACACCACAGACCACTCACAACTCACACCCTTGTAGTTCCCGCTCGCCGACTGGCATCCACAGAGTTGTCCACAGTGTGCACAAGCGTTAACACTGTTACTGCGTTTTAACGATCTCTCTCCAGGGGCCAACCCTGTGGACGGCGTCCGGCTCTCGGAACGACAAGAAATCCGTCGACGCCGCGCTGTGCCACAATGGGGGCCGCCGGAGAAGTACACCGATCGACAGGGGTCCCAGCTGTGAAGTTTCAGGTCAACCGGGACGTCTTCAGCGATGCCGTCTCCTTTGCAGTGAAGCTCCTGCCGCAGCGCACCACGCTCCCGATCCTGTCCGGGGTGCTCATCCACGCCGAGGACGACCACCTGACGCTGTCGTCGTTCGACTACGAGGTCAGCGCGCAGACGAGCATCGCGGCCCAGATCGACGAACCGGGCACGGTGCTCGTCTCGGGCCGCCTGCTCAACGACATCGCCAGTCGCCTCCCCGCAGCCCCGGTGGTCTTCTCCACCGAGGACTCCCGGATCACGGTGACCTGCGGCTCGGCACACTTCACGCTGCTGAGCATGCCGGTCGAGGAGTACCCGACCCTGCCCGAGGTCGGGCCCCAGACCGGGGTGATCCCGGGCGACGCGTTCTCCGAGGCCGTGTCCCAGGTCGCCGTCGCCGCCAGCCGGGACGACGTCACCCCGGTGATCACCGGCGTGCAGCTCGAGGTCGGCGAGACGGACATCTCCCTCGTCGCCACCGACCGGTACCGCGTCGCGGTCCGCACGATCGCGTGGGACTCCGGGCGGCAGGGCGACGAGCCCGAGGCTCCGCGGCACGCGCTCGTCCCGGCCCGCACCCTGCAGGAGGTCGGGCGCACGTTCGGCTCCGCGAGCACGGTGTCGGTCTCCCTCAGCGGCAACCAGGACCGCGAGCTCATCGCGTTCCGCGCCGACGACAAGACCGTCACCTCGCTGCTCATCAAGGGCAACTACCCGCCGGTCCGCCGACTCTTCCCGGATACCGTGGACGACCACGCCGTGCTGAGCACCGCCGACCTCGTCGAGGCCGTGCGCCGTGTGTCGCTCGTCCTCGAACGCGAAGCCGCTCTCCGGTTCTCGTTCTCCACGGACGGCCTCACCCTCGAAGCGATCGGGTCGGAGCAGGCGCAGGCGTCCGAAGCGATCGACGCCCTCCTCACCGGGGCGGAGACCGTCGTCTCGCTGAAGCCCCAGTTCCTGCTCGACGGCCTGAACGCCGTGCACTCCGAATTCGTCCGGATCTCCTTCACCAAGACCGAGAACCCGAACAAGCCCGGCCCGGTGCTCATCACCGGCCAGTCCTCGCGCGAGGAGCCGGCGACGGACGGGTACCGCTACCTGCTCCAGCCCAACCTCCTGCTCCGGTGAAGCAGTTCCTGCTGCGCTGACGCAGCGTTCCCCGCTGCACTGATCCGCAGCACGAGTGCGACGGCCCACCACGCCGCACGACCTCCGCGATTCGTCCCCCAGGGGCGGGAAAAGGGAAACCATGCAGATCGGACTCGTCGGCCTCGGCAAGATGGGCAACAACATGCGCACCCGTCTGCGCAACGCCGACATCGACGTCGTGGGCTACGACGCGAACCCGGCCGTGTCGGACGTCGCGGACCTCGGCGCCCTCGCGGCCGCACTCGAGGGACCGCGCATCGTCTGGGTGATGGTGCCGCACGGCAAGATCACCGACGATGTCATCACCGACCTCGCCGACGTGCTGTCCGAGGGCGACCTCGTGATCGACGGCGGCAACTCGAAGTGGACCGACGACGAGGTCCACGCCAAGCAGCTCGACGCCAAGGGGATCCGCTACATGGACGCCGGCGTCTCCGGTGGTGTCTGGGGCCTCGAGAACGGCTACGGCCTCATGGTCGGTGGCGCAGACGAGGACGTCGCCCGCGCGATGCCGGTCTTCGACGCGCTCCGCCCCGAGGGTCCGCGCGAAGAGGGCTTCGTCCACGCGGGCGAGGTCGGTGCCGGCCACTACGTCAAGATGGTCCACAACGGCATCGAGTACGCGATCATGCAGGCCTACGCCGAGGGCTTCGAGCTCCTCGAGGCGAAGCCCCTGGTCAAGGACGTCCCGGCGAGCTTCACCGCATGGCAGCGCGGCACCGTCATCCGCTCCTGGCTCCTCGAGCTCATGGTCCTCGCGCTCAAGCAGGACCCGAAGCTCGACCAGCTCGAGGGCTACGTCGAGGACTCCGGTGAGGGCCGCTGGACCCTCGAGGAGGGCATCGAGAACGCCGTGCCGATGCCCGCGCTCAGCGCCGCCATCTTCGCGCGGTTCGTCTCCCGTCAGGGCGACGACTCCCCGACGATGAAGGCCGTCGCCGCGCTCCGCAACCAGTTCGGCGGCCACGCCGTCAAGAAGGCCTAGTCGGGCCCACCGAATCCACTCGGCCCGCGTGCACGTCGACCACCTGCAACTCACCGACTTCCGGAACTACCGGGAGGCGGAGGTCGACTTCGCACGCGGGCCGAATCTCTTCGTCGGACGGAACGGCCAGGGCAAGACGAACCTCGTCGAGTCGGTCGGGTACCTGTCGACCCTCGGATCGCACCGGGTGCCGACGGACGCCGCCCTCGTCCGGGCCGGGTGCGACGCTGCGATCGTCCGGGCACGCCTCGCGTTCGAGGACCGCAGCATCCTCGCCGAGGTCCAGATCAACCGCACCGGGTCGAACCGCGCGCAGGTCAACCGGTCGGCGATCAGACCGCGCGAGCTCCCGCGGTACTGCACGAGCGTCCTGTTCGCACCGGAGGACCTCGCGCTGGTCCGGGGCGAGCCGTCCGGACGCCGTCGGATGCTCGACGAACTCCTCGTGCTCATCGCCCCGCGCATGCAGGGTGTCCTCGCCGACTACGACCGGACGCTCCGGCAGCGGAACACCCTGCTCAAGTCGTCGCGGGGGTCCGGGGTGAACGCGAACGCGATGTCGACGCTCGACGTCTGGGACGACCGGCTCGTCGGCCTCGGCGCCGAGATCGTCGCGGCACGGGACCACCTGACCCGACGGCTCGCACCGTTCGTGACCGAGGCCTACGCCACGGTCGCGGGCGAGTCCCACGACGCCTCGTTGGCCGGGGTGCTGAGCATCCGGGGCGTCGATCCGGAGACCGACGACAGCGCGGCGCTCGACGCGGCGGAGTCGGAGCCGATCGGGGTCCCCGCGGCGGCCGAGGCGTTCCGGGCCGCCCTCGGACGACGCCGGCGGGACGAACTCGACCGGGGCCTGACCCTCGTCGGACCGCACCGCGACGATGTCTTGTTCCGTCTGAACGGGTTACCGGCCCGCGGTTACGCCAGTCACGGCGAGTCTTGGTCGTTCGCGCTGGCCATCAAGCTCGCGAGCGCAGCGATCCTGCGCACCGAGTCGAGCCTCGGCGATCCGATCATCATCCTCGACGACGTCTTCGCCGAACTCGACGAATCGCGGCGCGGACGGCTCGCCGGCGCGGTGGCCGAGTACGAACAGGTCCTCATCACGGCCGCCGTGCACGGCGACGTGCCCGCCGTGCTCGCGGCGCACACGGTGCACATCGAGGCCGGGAGGATCGTGGACGCGGACCACGGACCGGCCCCGGCCGACGAGACGGAGGCGTGACCATGGCACCGAAGCCCGTGCGCCCAGCCGAACCGGCGCGCTTCTACCAGCACCTCAAGGCGGTGTTCGGTGACCCGGCCCGACGCGGCATCGACGCTCGCCGCCGGCAGAACCGCGGACGGGACACCGACACCGTGCCGTACGGCCGCGGTCGGGAGCCGGCCGGACTCGGTGACGTCGTCGGCGCGATGACGAACGAGCTCGGCTGGACGGAGCCGCTCGCGCAGTCCGAGGTCATCACGGCCTGGCCCGAGGTCGTCGGCGACGAGCTCGCGGCGCACTCCACGCCGATGCAGATCGAGGAGCACGCACTCGTCATCCGGTGCGACTCGACGGCCTGGGCCACGCAACTCCGGCTGATGCGCGCGCAGATCACGACGACGATCGCCCAGCGGTACCCGGAGGCCGGTGTCGAGTCGGTGCGCGTTCTCGCCCCGGACGCCCCGACCTGGAAACGGGGCCTCAGATCGGTTCAGGGGCGTGGTCCTCGCGATACCTACGGTTGAACGAGCAAAATCATCCTCTGGCAGCGAAAACGGCCCGCAGATCGGCGAATTCAGCCGTGCGGATGACCCGCCTGCGGTAGACTTGCACAGTTGCACGAGTGCCCGGTTCGGGCCTCGGCGACGACGAACTGCAGTCGGGTAGGAGCCACCATCACCATGTCATCAGGATCGAACGACGCCGCACCCGACGATTCCTACGGTGCCGATCAGATCCAGGTGCTCGAAGGGCTCGAGGCGGTCCGCAAGCGCCCTGGCATGTACATCGGCTCCACGGGTCCGCGCGGTCTCCACCACCTGGTGCAGGAGATCGTCGACAACTCGGTGGACGAGGCCCTCGCCGGGTTCTGCGACACGATCGACATCACGATCCGCGAAGACGGCGGCGTCCGCGTCGTCGACAACGGCCGTGGCATCCCGGTCGACGTCCACGAGAAGGAAGGCATCTCGACGGTCCAGCTCGTCCTGACCGTCCTGCACGCCGGCGGCAAGTTCGGCGGCGGCGGGTACGCGGTCTCCGGCGGCCTGCACGGCGTCGGGTCCTCCGTCGTGAACGCGCTGAGCTCCGAGCTCGACGTCGAGGTCCGCCGGCAGGGCAGCGTCTGGCGCCAGAGCTACACCGACGGCGTCCCGGTCGCGCCGCTCTCGCAGGACGAACCGACCGACGAGACCGGCACGACGATCACGTTCTGGCCGAACGCCGAGATCTTCGAGTCCGTCGACTTCGACTACGAGACCCTCCGCAGCCGGTTCCAGCAGATGGCGTTCCTCAACAAGGGACTGCGCCTGTCGCTGCACGACGAACGCGTCCCGGACGAGGGCGAAGAAGCCCGCAAGGACTCGTTCCTCTACGAGCGCGGACTCGTCGACTACGTGGAGTACCTGGTCGCGACCAAGAAGGTCGACGTCATCCACCCCGACGTCATCTCGCTCGAGTCCGAGGACACCGAGCGCAAGATCTCCCTCGAGCTGGCGATGCAGTGGAACACGTCCTACCAGGAGAGCGTCCACACCTTCGCGAACACCATCAACACGCACGAGGGCGGGACCCACGAGGAGGGCTTCCGCGCTGCGCTCACGACGCTGATCAACAAGTACGCGCGCGAGAAGAACATCATCAAGGACAAGGACGACAACCTCACGGGCGACGACATCCGCGAGGGCCTCACCGCCGTCATCTCCGTCAAGCTCGGCGAGCCGCAGTTCGAGGGCCAGACGAAGACCAAGCTCGGCAACACCGAGGCCAAGTCGTTCGTGCAGCGCGTCGTCGGCACCGAGCTCGGCGACTGGCTCGAGCGCAACCCGACACAGGCGCGGGACGTCGTCCGCAAGGCGATCCAGGCGTCGCAGGCCCGGATGGCCGCGCGGAAGGCCCGGGAGAGCACCCGTCGCAAGGGGCTCCTGGAGTCCGGCGGCATGCCGGGCAAGCTCAAGGACTGCCAGTCGAAGGACCCGACCCTCTCCGAGATCTTCATGGTCGAGGGCGACTCCGCCGGCGGGTCTGCCGTGCAGGGCCGGAACCCGATGACGCAGGCGATCCTCCCGCTCCGCGGCAAGATCCTGAACGTCGAGAAGGCCCGGCTCGACCGTGCGCTCGCGAACCAGGAGATCCAGTCGATGATCACCGCGTTCGGTGCGGGCATCGGTGAGGACTTCGACCCCGACAAGGCCAGGTACCACAAGATCGTGCTGATGGCCGACGCCGACGTCGACGGCCAGCACATCACGACGCTCCTCCTCACCCTGCTCTTCCGCTACATGCGGCCGCTCATCGAACGCGGGTACGTGTACCTCGCCCAGCCGCCGCTGTACCGCCTCAAGTGGTCGAACTCGGCACACGAGTACGTCTTCAGCGACCGTGAACGGGACGCCATGATGACCTCCGGGCTCGCTGCCGGCAAGCGCATCCCGAAGGACAACGGCATCCAGCGGTACAAGGGCCTCGGCGAGATGGACTACAAGGAGCTGTGGGACACCACGATGAACCCGGACACCCGGACGCTCCTCCAGGTGACGCTCGAGGACGCCGCCGCGGTGGACGGCGTGTTCTCGACGCTCATGGGCGAGGACGTCGAGTCGCGGCGGCAGTTCATCCAGCAGAACGCGAAAGACGTCCGGTTCCTCGACATCTGATGGTCGTACGGGAGGCGCGGCAGCCGTCGCGCACACCCGTCCCGACCACCTGCGGTCGCGTCCGGCGCGATTGACGGAACCACCGCCTCCAGACCGGTCCCCGGTCTCCAGAAAGGGAAGCAACGCACATGGCTGACGACAACGACACCGGGGCCGACGGGCCCGAGATCGTGCACGGCGACGCCGGGGACATCGTCGTCTCCGGTGACCGGATCTCCCCGGTCGACCTGCAGCTCGAGATGCAGCGGTCGTACCTCGACTACGCGATGAGCGTCATCGTCGGCCGTGCCCTGCCCGAGGTCCGCGACGGTCTGAAGCCCGTGCACCGTCGCGTCATCTACGCCATGTACGACGGCGGCTACCGTCCGGACCGCGCCTACTCGAAGTGCGCGCGCGTCGTCGGCGAGGTCATGGGCCAGTTCCACCCGCACGGCGACAGCGCGATCTACGACGCGCTCGTCCGTCTCGTGCAGCCGTGGTCGCTCCGGTACCCGCTCGCACTCGGCCAGGGCAACTTCGGCTCGCCGGGCAACGACGGCGCCGCCGCCCCGCGGTACACCGAGACGAAGATGGCTCCGCTCGCGCTCGAGATGGTGCGGGACATCGAGGAAGACACCGTCGACTTCCAGGACAACTACGACGGCCGCACGCAGGAGCCGGCGATCCTCCCGGCGCGGTTCCCGAACCTGCTCGTCAACGGGTCGGTCGGCATCGCGGTCGGCATGGCGACGAACATCCCGCCGCACAACCTCCGCGAGGTCGCCGACGGCGCGAAGTGGGCGCTCGAGCACCCGGACGCCACGCGCGACGAGCTCCTCGACGCGCTGCTGCTCCGCATCAAGGGCCCGGACTTCCCGACCGGTGCGCAGATCCTCGGCACGAAGGGCATCCAGGACGCGTACCGGACCGGCCGTGGCTCCATCACGATGCGCGCCGTGGTCAACGTCGAGGAGATCCAGGGACGGACCTGCCTCGTCGTCACCGAGCTGCCGTACCAGGTCAACCCGGACAACCTGGCCATCAAGATCGCGGACCTCGTCAAGGACGGCAAGCTCGCCGGGGTGGCGGACATCCGTGACGAGACCTCCGGGCGCACCGGGCAGCGACTCGTCATCGTGCTGAAGCGCGACGCCGTCGCCAAGGTCGTCCTGAACAACCTGTACAAGCACACGCAGCTCCAGGAGAACTTCGGCGCGAACATGCTCGCGATCGTCGACCAGGTGCCGCGGACCCTCCCGCTCGACGGGTTCATCAGCAACTGGGTCGACCACCAGGTCGACGTCATCCAGCGCCGGACCCGGTACCGTCTCCGCAAGGCCGAGGAGCGCGCGCACATCCTGCGCGGGTACCTCGCCGCGCTCGACGCCCTCGACGAGGTCATCGCGCTCATCCGTCGGTCGCCCGACGTGGAGGAGGCGCGGAACGGCCTCATGGAGCTGCTCGCCGTCGACGAGGTCCAGGCGCGCGCGATCCTCGACCTGCAGCTCCGTCGTCTGGCCGCCCTCGAGCGCCAGCGGATCCACGACGAGGCCGAGGAGCTCGAGCGGCAGATCGCCGACTTCGAGGACATCCTCGCGAAGCCCGAGCGGCAGCGCGTCATCATCGGCGAGGAGCTCGACGAGATCGTCGCGAAGTTCGGCGACGACCGTCGGACCGAGATCATGCTCGGCTACGACGGCGACATGAGCATGGAGGACCTGATCCCGGAGGAGGAGATGGTCGTCACCATCACCCGGGGTGGGTACGTCAAGCGGACCCGGAGCGACAACTACCGCTCGCAGCACCGCGGCGGCCGCGGGGTCAAGGGCGCGCAGCTGCGTGCCGACGACGTCGTCGACCACTTCTTCGTCACGACGACGCACCACTGGCTGCTGTTCCTGACGGACAAGGGCCGGGTCTACCGGGCCAAGACGTACGAACTGCAGGAGGCGGGCCGCGACGCGAAGGGCCAGCACGTCGCGAACCTGCTCGCCATGCAGCCGGACGAGCAGATCTCGCAGGTGCTCGACATCCGGGACTACGAGGCCGCGCAGTTCCTCGTGCTCGCGACCCGTGACGGCCTCGTGAAGAAGACCGCGCTCACGGAGTACGACACGAACCGCACCGGCGGCATCATCGCGATCAACCTCCGCGAGGGCGACGAGCTCGTCCAGGCGCTGCTCGTCGACGAGCACGACGACCTGCTCCTCATCTCGAAGCACGGGCAGTCCCTCCGGTTCACCGCGACGAACGAGGCACTCCGACCGATGGGCCGGTCCACCTCCGGCGTGAAGGGCATGACGTTCCGGGCGGACGACGAGCTGCTCACCGCGGCCGTCGTCGGCGACAACGGCTACGTGTTCGTGATGACCGAGGGCGGGTACGCCAAGCGGACCGCCGCGGACCAGTACCGCGTGCAGGGTCGAGGCGGGCTCGGCATCAAGGTGGCCAAGCTCGCGGTCGACCGCGGCGACCTCATCGGTGGTCTCATCGTCGGTGAGGACGACGAGGTGCTCGTGGTTCTCGCCAGCGGCAAGGTGGTAAGGTCTGCCGTGGCCGAGGTGCCCGCGAAGGGCCGTGACACCATGGGCGTCGTCTTCGCTCGGTTCGCGGACAACGACCGGATCATCGCCGTGGCCCGGAACAGTGAGCGGAACCTGGACGACCAGGCCGATACCGAGATCGAAGCCGCCGGCCCGGTCGAGGACGTCAGCCCCGCCGAGGCCGCTGAACAGCCCACCGACCCCGCCCCTGAGGCCGAAGAGGACCAGTCAAGCAATGAGTAGTGTCGCCGAGAAGCTCCAGCGCAAGACGAAGCGGCCCGTCGGCACCAAGCAGGTCCGGCTTCGTCTCGTGTACGTCGACTTCTGGTCGAGCGTCAAGCTGTCGTTCCTGATCGCCCTCGCCGGCAGCATCGTCATGGTCGTCGCGACGATGCTGGTGTGGATCATCCTGAACCAGACCGGCGTCTTCACCCAGCTCGACAACCTGCTGCGGGACATCACCGGGCAGAACAACTACTCGATCATGGACCAGTTCTCGCTCGGGCAGGTGATGGGGTTCTCGATCGTGGTCGGGTTCCTCAACCTGGTCGTCGGGACCGTGCTCGGGGCGATCCTCAGCGTGCTGTACAACCTCAGCGTGCGGATCACCGGCGGACTCCTGGTGGGGTTCACCAACAACTGAGCGTTCGGGTGCGTGCCGCTCGATTCGTGCAAACGTCGCGGGTCATGTAGGCTTTCATCCGGTCTCGGGGCTATAGCTCAGGCGGTTAGAGCGCTTCGCTGATAACGAAGAGGTCCTAGGTTCAAGTCCTAGTAGCCCCACACCGACGGTCCGCCGTCATGCAGATCTGCAACATCCCGGTGGCCGAGACCATCACCGGAACGGGGCCTTAGCTCAATTGGTAGAGCGCCTGCTTTGCAAGCAGGAGGTCAGGAGTTCGATTCTCCTAGGCTCCACTTCACCCAGGGTGCCCGTGCTGCGCTCGTCGTCCTCGCGTCGGCTTCTCGCGCCGTTGCGGCGTTGAGTGAGCGCGAACTGTAGGGTCGGGCGCGGCCGGGCGACGATTGCTGCTCACTCATCGGGGGTCAGGGGCCGGATTCCGGGCCGCCGCGGTGATGAGTGAGCGCGAATCGTCGGGTCGGGCGCGGCCGGGCGACGATTGCTGCTCACTCGTCGGACGTCGGACCGCTCGCTCTGCGTCGAGGTTGTCGACCGAGTCGGAGTCATCGGGCCCGTTCGTTTCTCGCTCGGCTGATTCGTTCGGTCGTTGCCCCGGAGTGCTGGTGCGGCGGCGAGTGAGCGCGAACTGTCGGGTCGGGGGTGGACGGGCGACGATTGCTGCTCACTCGTCGGAGGTCAGGGGCCGGACTCCGGGCCGCCGCGGTGATGAGTGAGCGCGAACTGTCGGGTTGGGGGTGGCCGGGCGACGATTGCTGCTCACTCGTCGAAGGTCGGACCGCTCGTTCCACGTTGGGGTTGTTGAGCGGATCGACGTCGGGCCCGTTCGTTCCTCGCTCGGCTGATTCGTTCGGTCGTTGCCCCGGAGCGCTGGTGCGACGTTGAGTGAGCGCGAACTGTCGGGTGGGGGGTGGCCGGGCGACGATTGCTGCTCACTCGTCGGGGTCTGCCGCTCGTTCCGCGTTGGGGTTGTGGAGCGGATCGAAGTCGGGCCCGTTCGTTCCTCGCTCCGTCAGCTCGTTCCGGCGTTGTCCTCGCGGACCGCAGCGGTGATGAGTGAGCGCGAACTGTCGGGTTGGGGGTGGCCGGGCGACGACTGCTGCTCACTCGTCGGGGCCGGGGCCGGGGCCGGGCTCCGGTGCGCCACGGTGATGAGTGAGCGCGAACTGTCGGGTGGGGGGTGGCCGGGCGACGATTGCTGCTCACTCGTCGGACGCCGGACACCCCGCCCGTCGAACCGCTCGTTACGCGCTGGGCTTCTCGGCCGAGTCGGAGTCGTCGGCGACCCACAGGTCGTCGTCGGCACGCAGGGTCTGGTACGCGGCGTACGCGGCACCCGCGACGGCGACGACACCGACCACGATGAGCGCGACACCACCGAAGCCGAGGCCCGACTTCTGCTGCTTCGGGAGGTTCTTGGCGACGACCTTGGCCGCCTTCGAGCCCTTCTTCTGCGCCTTGGCGGCCTTCTTCGAGGCCTCCTTGACGATCTTCTTGACCCGGGGGTCCTTCGCGAGGTCGACGACGGAGAGCGCCGAGCCGAGTGCGGAGACGAGCGACGGGAACACCTCGTTCGTGAGGCGCTCCTTCGTGTGACCGGCCGCGGTCGACGCAGCGTGCACGCTCGTCGCGACGGCGGGACGGACACCGTTGTCGATGGCGTCCTTGACGCGCGGTGCGACGTCCTTGCGAGCGGCATCGGCCGCGTTCGCACGTGCTTCGGCCAGGACGGCGTTGGCGTGGGCCAGGACCTTGCGCTGCTCGCCGAGGAGCGAGGCCGTCTGACCCTTGAGCTTCTTGATCTGCTTCTTGCGCTTGCGTGACAATTCGAGAGTCGTCATGAGCAACCTCCATCGGATCGGGCGGTGATCAGCCCATCCTGCCACCAGGTCGCCTGACAGGTCACAGGGGCCTTGCTGGTAGTCGTGTGAGCGTCCAGATGCTGCATGCGAGAATCGGTACATGTCTCTGCACACCGCTGTCGCAACCATCCACACCAACAAGGGCGACATCACCGTCAACCTGTTCGGCAACCACGCCCCGAAGACCGTCGACAACTTCGTCGGCCTGGCCACGGGCACCAAGGAGTGGACCCACCCGGGAACGGGCAAGGTCTCCACCGACAAGCTCTACGACGGCGTGGTCTTCCACCGCATCATCAAGGACTTCATGCTGCAGGGCGGCGACCCGCTCGGCCAGGGCATCGGCGGCCCGGGCTACCAGTTCGAGGACGAGATCTCCCCGGAGCTCACCTTCCAGGAGCCGTACGTCCTCGCCATGGCGAACGCCGGTCCGGGCACGAACGGTTCGCAGTTCTTCATCACGACGGTCGCGACCCCCTGGCTCCAGGGCAAGCACACGATCTTCGGCGCGGTCGCGGACGACGAGTCGCGCAAGGTGGTCGACGCGATCGAGGCCGTGCCGACGGACGGCCGTGACAAGCCGCTCGACGACGTCGTCATCACCTCCGTCGACGTGAAGACCGAGGCGTAGAACCGCTCGTGACCGATCCCGCACGCGACCGGGCGAGCTTCTGCTACCGACACCCCGACCGGCAGAGCTACATCCTCTGCCAGCGGTGCGGCCGGACGATCTGCACCGAGTGTCAGACGCCCGCGGCCGTCGGGGTGCACTGCCCGGAGTGCGTGCGGGAACAGCGTGCCCACTTCACCGAGACACGGCGGGCGATGGGCCCGAGCGGGTTCACCGTCGCCCGCCGCCGGTTCTCGATGATCGACCAGAAGGCGACGACGGTCATCGTCGCGGTCAGCGTCGTCATCTGGGTGTTGCAGTTCCTGACGGGCTCGTTCGGCGATCCCGTCACGCGGGCGCTCGAGTTCAACCCGGCGTACATCGCGACGCAGCCCTGGCGGATGCTGACGACGATGTTCGTGCACGGGAGCATCCTCCACATCCTGTTCAACATGTGGGCGGTGTGGGTCTTCGGTCGGCAGCTCGAACAGATGCTCGGGACCTGGCGGTTCCTGGCCCTGTACTTCATCAGCGGGCTCTTCGGCTCGGTCGGTGTCGCGGTCCTCGCACCCCAGACCTCCGTGATCGGCGCGTCCGGGGCGATCTTCGGGTTGTTCGCGGCGTTCTTCGTCATCCACCGGAGCCTCGGTAACAACGCCGTCCAGCTGCTCGTGGTGATGGGGCTGAACCTCGTCATCGGGTTCATCGTGCCCGGGGTCGCTTGGCAAGCGCACGTCGGCGGGATCGTCGGCGGGCTCCTGACCGGGTACGTGTTCGCCCGGACGCGGAACGTCCGGCAGCGGGGCCTGCAGATCGGTCTGCTGATCGCCGAGGCCGTCCTCGCGATCGTCATCGCCGTCGGGGCGTACCTCTCCTACTACTGAACGGCACGGCACCGGACGACCAGAGCGTCGCCGCGATCAGCCCGCACAGGAACGCCCCCGGACCATGTGGTCCGGGGGCGTCCTGCGATCCGTGTCCGGTGGGACCGCCAGCCGCCGTGCCCCCAGAACGTGGGGTAGCGGGGACAGCCAGTTATCCACAGGTCTATGAACATTGGGGATGATCACACCGCTGTAACTCGCCGTCTACCTGGGTGAACGGGCCGATGGGGACCGACTCAGCGCCACCGTGTGGTCATCAGGAACCCGATGAACATGATCCCGAAGCCGATCAGGATGTTCCACGAGTTCAGCGACGGCACGGGCAGCGTGCCCTGCGACACGTAGAACACGATCACCCACGCGAGTCCGATCAGCATGAACCCGAACATGACCGGCTTGAACCACACGGGGTTGGGCTGGTCGCCCGCCGTGTCGACCGAGTCGGCTCGGGTCGTCCGGGCGGGCTTGGTGCGGTCCTTGTCTCTGGCCATGGCCGGTATCCTACCGTCAACACATCCTGGCTCGGCTGCGTGCCGACGACGCGCGGCAGCAAGCGTGCCGGCCAAGCGTGCAGACGACGCGCGGCGCCGGACCGGTGCCGCCGGCCGCGATGCGCACGGTCCGCCGGACCGGATCACGGGAACGCGAACGCGAACGCGAACGCGAACGACAGAGGGGAGCGGCTGCACGATGACCACGACTGATGCTCCGCGCCGTCACCAGGCGTCACCCTCAGCGGGTCGTCGCCGCCCTCGGGTCACGGTCCTCGGCGTCCTCGGCGACGTCCTCATCACCGCCGGTGTGCTCGTGCTCCTCTTCATCGGCTGGCAGCAGTGGTTCAACGACATCGTGGTCGGTCGACAGCACGCGCAGGCCGCGCAGCAGATCAACCAGTCGTTCGGCACGGTCGTGGATCCCACCAAGGAGCCGGCGGGCGGCTGGGGTGCGCCCGTGGTGAGTGCGCAACCGGCGAACACCCAGGTCTTCGGGACGATGTACGTGCCGCGGTTCGGTGCGACCTACGCCGTCCCGCTCGCCGGCGGGACGACCACGGCCGGGACCCTCGACACCATCGGCGTCGGTCACTACGACGGCACGCAGATGCCGGGCGAGCTCGGGAACTTCGCCGTCGCGGGGCACCGTACGACACACGGAGCACCGTTCAACGGGATCGCGAACCTGCAGGTCGGGGACAAGATCTACATCGGCACGAAGGACGGCTGGTACACCTACTCGTTCCGGAACCTCGAGTACGTGGCGCCGACGCAGGTGTCCGTCCTCGACGCGGCGCCGGACGAGCCGGGTGTCGCGACGAAGGACCGCGTGATGACGATGACGAGCTGCAACCCGATGTTCTCGGCCCGGGAGCGCATCGTCGCGTTCAGTGTGTTCGACTCCTGGCAGCCGAGGACCGCCGGACCGCCGGCCGCGATCGCGGGAGAGGTGAACGGCTGATGTACGGTGCGCTCTGGCGGATCCTGCCCGGTCCGGTGTGGCTCCGGGTGCTCGAGGTCCTCGTGCTCCTGGCGATCGTCCTGGTGGTGCTCGTACTCTGGGTGTTCCCCTGGGTCCAGGAACTCATCCCGACCCCCGACGTGACGGTGGACCGGCAATGACCAGAATCCTCGTGGTCGACAACTACGACAGTTTCGTCTACACCTTGAACGGGTACGTGCAGCAGCTCGGCGCGGAGACCGACGTCGTCCGCAACGACGACGTCGACGCGGACGGGATCGCCGCCCGAATCGCGGAGTACGACGGCGTGCTGCTCTCCCCGGGCCCGGGTGCGCCGGCGGACGCTGGCGTGTCGATCCCGGCGGTGCACGCCGCGATCGAGTCCGGACTGCCCCTGCTCGGTGTCTGCCTCGGGCACCAGGCGATCGCCGAGGCGCTCGGCGCGACGGTGACCCACGCCGAGGATCTCATGCACGGCAAGACCTCGAAGGTCACGCACGACGCGAGTCCCCTGTTCGTCGGCGTCCCGCAGCCCTTCACGGCGACGCGGTACCACTCACTCGCGGTGGTCGACGGCACCGTCCCCGATGTCCTGGAGGTCACGGCACGCACGGCGGGCGGCGTGATCATGGGCGTCCAGCACCGCGACGCACCGGTCTTCGGGGTCCAGTTCCACCCGGAGTCGGTGCTCACCGAGGGCGGCTACCGGATGGTGGGCAACTGGCTCGAGGTCGCGGGGCTCTCCGGAGCCGCGGAGCGTGCGGACGGGTTCGGACCGCTCATCGCGACGTCCTAGCCGACCCGGCTCCAGCCTGCTCCGGCAGCGCTCCCGGACCGGGCCGTCCGTCCGTGGTGCGGCGCTCGTCGGGCGGATGACGGGCCTCCCGTCCGGACCGCGCTCGAGGGTGTGCACATGACGCGCTCGGAGCGCACGGGTGCAGGGAGCGCACGAGTGCACGGAGCGCACGGAGCGCACGGACGACCGCCGGCCTGGAGGCGCGACGCAGCGCCGTCAGGCGACGTCCGGGTAACCAGACGGGTGCCTCGAGCGTCCCGTGCTCACTGCCCGGGAGCGCCGTTCTGGTCGCCGTTCCCGCCGCCGTCGTTCGCCGGCGGGTTCGCCGACGGGTCGGAGGTCGGCGCGGACGCCGAGCACACGCCCAACGTGATGGTCGAGCCCTGGGCGGTGTCTCCCGGCGGCTGGGACTGGGAGGTCACCCGGCCGCCGGTGCAGGAGTAGTCCGGCGTCGTCATGACGGTGAGGCCGAGCCCGAGGAGCGCCGAGTTGGCGTCCGAGAACGGCTGGTTCGTGACGTTCGGCAGCTGGACCTTGCCGTTCGAGACGACGAGGTTCACCACGCTGCCCTTGTCGATCGACGCGCCCGCCGCGGGGTCGGTGCTGAGGACGGTGCCCTCCGGTGCGTCCGGCGAGTAGTCGCTGTTCGTGCTGCCGATCGTGAACCCGGCCCCGGTCAGCGTCGCGGTGGCGGCGTCCTGCGCCTGGTTCGCGACGTCCGGGACCGTGACCTGTTCCGGGCCGAGCGAGACGATGACACGGATGTTCTGCTGCCGGGCGACGTTCGTGCCGGCGCCTGGGTCCGTCTTGATGATCGTGTTGACGGGCACGGACGAGGAGTTCTGCCCGACCTTGACGGCGATCAGGTCCTTCTTGTGCAGGGCGGCCGCACCGGAGTCGTAGGTGGCGCCGGCGATGTTCGGCACGTTCACCGAGGACGACACGGGCGCCTGGCCGGGCTGCAGGTTCACCACCCAGACGACCACCGCGACGATGACCACAGCCGTGACGAGGATGCCGACCCAGATCCAGGCGACCGGCGGCCGGGACTGCGTCCGCTGCGGTCGGTGCTCCTGCGTGTCGTCGAGTTCGTTGAACGCGGCAGCGGGGTTCGAGGACGTCCGCGGGTTGACGCCGAACAGGACGGTCGAGGCGTCGTTCGCGGCGGGCATCCGGCGGGTGGAGGGAACGTGCCCGGACGCGGCCTGTCCGAGGTCGCGGCGGAACTCGGCGGCGTTCTGGAACCGCTGGGTGCGATCCTTCGCGAGGGCGTGCAGGGTCACCGCGTCGAGCGCCGGGGACACCGCGGGCACGACGGTGCTCGGGGCGACGGGCTGCTCGCTGACGTGCTGGTAGGCGACCGCGACCGGGGAGTCGCCGCGGAACGGCGGGCGGCCGGTCAGGAGCTCGAAGAGCACGATCCCGGTGGAGTAGAGGTCGGTCCGCGCGTCGACCGTCTCGCCGCGGGCCTGCTCCGGCGAGAAGTAGGCCGCAGTGCCGAGGATCGACGTCGTCTGCGCGACGGTCGCGGACGTGTCGGTGATCGCCCGGGCGATGCCGAAGTCCATCACCTTGACCTGGCCGGTCGGGGTGAGCATCACGTTGCCCGGCTTGATGTCGCGGTGCACGACGCCCGCGCGGTGGGAGTACTCGAGCGCCGTGAGGATGCCCTCGACGATGCGGACGGCCTCGTCCGGTGCGATCGGGCTGCCGTCGGCGAGGATGTCGTTGAGCGGGCGGCCCTCGACGTACTCCATGACGATGTACGGCACCTTGACCTCGGCGCCGGACTGCTCGCGCACCGTCTCCTCGCCGGCGTCGTACACGCGGACGATCGTCGGGTGCGCCATCCGGGCGGCGGCCTGGGCCTCCTGCCGGAACCGGGTGCGGAACGCCGGGTCGTTGGCGAGGCTCGGCTTGAGGAGCTTGACCGCGACACGGCGCCCCAGCCGGGTGTCGTTGCCGACGTGGACCGTCGCCATGCCGCCACGGCCGATCGTCTCACCGATCTCGTACCGGTTGGCGAGGAGCGTGATCCCCGCGGTCACACCTTCAGCCACGTACTCCTCCGAATCTCGCGTCCGAGCCAGTGTACGGCAGCGGTCGCTGACGATCGGCTGGCGGTCGCGGCGCGGTCGTGGCGCGGTCGCGCTGCGGTCGCGCTGGTGGCGGTGCGGTCGCGCTGCGGTGCTCGTCGGGTCAGTGGCCCTCTTCGAGCTTCGCCACGACGCCTTCGAGCGAGCCGGGGCCGTTGCCCTTCCCGTTCCCGTTCCCGTTGCCGTTGCCGTTGCCGTTCCCGTTGCCGTTCCCGGGTCCCGTCCCGGAACTCGCCCCCGGCCCGGACGCACCAGCGGTCGGCGAGTTCGACGGCACCGGCGTGTACGGCACCGTGAGCGCGGGCGACGCCGGGGACTGCAGCTCTCCGCAGTTCACGGTGTACGTGAACACGACGTTGCCCGGGCCCGTCGCCGTGATGTCCAACGACGTCGCGGTCGTCGCGCCTGACCCGGCGCTCTTGCTGTCAACACCGTTCTGGATGGTGTACGAGTAGCCGGTGAGGGTGTACCCGGTCGGGCAGCTGGTGTAGGCGGCCCACGATGCGGTGAACTTGCCGGTCGCCGAGACGGACCCGGCCGTGGCGGCCCCGGGCTGCGCGGGCGACGGGACCTCCTGGTAGACCTTCAGCGTGATCGTCGAGCCGTACGGCAGATTGCCGGTCGGGCCGATCGACTGGACGGTGCCCACCTGCTCGGCGCTCGACGCAGCGTCACCGTCGACCGGGTTCACCGTGAAGCCCTGGCCCTGCAGGATGGCCTGGACGTCGTTCGCGTTCTTGCCGAGGTAGTCGCTCTGGTTCACCGTGACACGTGCCGGGTGCGACGCGGAGGGCGTCGTGCTCGGGGTGGCCGACGGGGTGGTGGCCGAGGGCGTGCTCGACGCCGACCCCGAGGACGTCGGAACGGGGGCCGGGTCGTTGTTCCGCGCGAACACGACCGCGCCGATGATGAGCGCGATGACGACGACGATCGCCCCGATGACCAGCGGCCAGAACCAGCCCGGACGCTCCTTGCGCTCGTCCTCGTCCGGCTCGGCCGCACTCGTCACACCGGCCCCAGCGGCGGCTCCGCCCGGGGGCAGGCGCGTCGTCGCGGAGGTCCCGATCAGGCTCGTCGCCTGGTCGTTCCCGGCCGGCGGGTTGAACGCGACCGTCCCCGCGCCGAGCGCGGGCACGGCGACCGTCGCGGCGGCGACGTCCCCGCGACGGAGGGCCTGTGCGGCGCGGGCGAGGTTCGCGGCGGTGGCCGGCCGCTGGGCGGGCTTCTTCGCGATGCAGGACATCACGAGGTCGCGGACCGGGTCCGGGATCGTCGGCGGGAGTGCCGGCGGCTGCTCGTTGATGTGCGCCATCGCGATCGCGACCTGCGACTCGCCCGTGAACGGACGTCGGCCGGCCAGCATCTCGTACGCGACGATGCCGAGGGAGTAGATGTCGGTCGACGGTGACGCCGGGTGCCCGCTGGCCTGTTCCGGGGAGAGGTACTGGACGGTGCCCATCACCTGGCCCGTCGCGGTGAGGGGGACCTGGTCGGCGATGCGGGCGATGCCGAAGTCGGTGATCTTCACCCGGCCGTCCGGGGTGATCAGCAGGTTGCCGGGCTTGATGTCGCGGTGCACGAGCCCGACGGCGTGGGCGGCCTGGAGCGCGTTCGCGGTCTGCGCGACGATGTCGAGGGTCTTGTCGACCGAGAGGGTGTGCTCGCGCTCGAGCAGGGTCGACAGAGCTTCGCCGGGCACGAGTTCCATGACGAGGTAGGCGCTGCCGTCCTCCTCGCCGTAGTCGAAGACGTTCGCGATGCCCTCGTGGTTGACGAGTGCGGCGTGCCGGGCTTCGGCACGGAACCGCTCGAGGAAGCCGGGATCGCCGAGGTACTCGTCCTTGAGGATCTTGAGGGCGACGGTCCGACCGATCACCAGGTCGGTGGCCTGCCACACCTCGCCCATGCCGCCGATGGCGACGCGGGAGGAGAGCTGGTACCGCCCACCGAATGTGAGTCCGCTGGTGGGTCTCATTTGTTCAGCACCGCCTCCATGACTTTCTTCGCGATGGGAGCCGCGACCGTGTTGCCGACCCCCCGTTGTCCGAGCCCGCCGCCGTTGCCGACGACGACCGCGACCGCGACCTCCGGGTTCTTCGCCGGGGCGAACCCGGTGAACCACAGCGTGTACGGGTCGCCCGTGCCGTTCTCGGCAGTCCCCGTCTTGCCCGCGACGTCGACCCCGTCGATTCTCGCATTCGTGCCGGTCCCGCCGGACACGACGCTCTGCATCGCGGTGGTGAGGTCGGCCGAGACCGAACCCGAGATCGGGCTGCTGTACTGCTTGGCCTGGAACGACTCGACGGTCTTGAGGTCGCTCGTCTGGATCGAGTCGACGAGGGTCGGCTGCATGACCGTCCCGCCGTTCGCGATCCCGGCGGTGACCATCGCGATCTGCAGCGGGGAGACCCGGACGCTCTGCTGGCCGAACGCACTGCGCATCAGCTCGGCGACGCCGTCCGTCTGCGGGTACTCGCTCGGCGTCGACGCCATCGGGACGTGGATGCTGTCGCCGAACCCGTACTTGTCCGCCATCGCCTTGATCGCGTCGTACCCGAGCTTCTGGCCGAGCTCCGCGAACGGGATGTTGCACGAGTCCTGGATCGCGACCGCGATCGTCACCGTGTCGCCGCCGCCGCACGAGCCGCCCTCGGCGTTGTTGATCGTGCGGGAGGTCCCGGGCAACGTCAGTGTCGAGGGGTTCGGCAGCGTGGAGTCGAGCGTGTAGTCCCCGCTCTCGAACGCCGCGGACGCCACGACGAGCTTGAACACCGACCCGGGCGCGTAGAGGTCGCCGCCGATGGCACGGTTGGCGAGCGGCTGCGACTGGTTCGCGAGCAGGGACTTGTAGGTCGCGATGACCTGCTCGGTGTCGTGGACGGCGAGCGAGTTCGGGTCGTACCCGGGCTTCGACACCATCGCGAGGATCTTGCCGGTCTTCGGCTGGATCGCGACGACGGCTCCCGAGTTCGACCCGAGGGCGTCGTACGCCGCCTGCTGGACCGCGGGGTCGATCGTCAGGTTGACGTTGTCCCCCTGGACGTCCTGCCCGGTGAGGATCGAATTGATGTTCCCGAAGAAGTTGTCGTCGCTGTTGCCGGACAGGTACGTGTTCTCGGCGCTCTCGATGCCGGTGTCGCCCTGGCCGATCGTGAAGTACCCGGTGACCGCGGAGTACAGCTCGCCGTTCGGGTACGACCGCTGGTAGTTGTACTGGTCGTCGACCGGCTTCGACTCGGCGATGGGGGTGCCGTCGACGAGGATCGCACCGCGCTTGGTCGAGTAACTGTCCAGGATGGTTCGCGAGTTCCGCGGGTCGGCACGGAGCTGCTGTGCCGCGAAGAACTGGATGCTGGTCGTCGACACGAACAGGGCGACGAACATCAGGACGACCACCGTGGAGATGGCCCTGAGCTGGCGTTTCATGTGGTCACCGTCCGTTCCTGGTCGCGTTGCCGGTGTCGGGACCGGGCTGGAGGATCTGCTGGCCGACACGCTGCTCGGCGGGGATCGAGTCGGTGAGCCGGAGCAGCAGCGCGGCGATGATCCAGTTCGCGACGAGCGACGAGCCGCCCGCGGCCATGAACGGGGTCGTCAGTCCGGTCACGGGGATCACGCGGGTGACACCGCCCACGACGATGAACACCTGCAGCGCGATGGTGAACCCGAACCCGATGCCGATGAGCTTGCCGAAGTCGTCCTGCCCGGAGTACGCCACGCGGAACCCACGCGACACGAGGAGGATGAACAGGCCGAGGACCGCGAAGACGCCGATGAGGCCGAGCTCCTCGCCGATCGCCGACATGATGTAGTCGCTCTGCGCGACGGGCGTCAGGTACGGGCGGCCCTGCCCGAGGCCGGTGCCGGTGATCCCGCCGTTCGCGAACCCGAACAGGCCGGTGACGAGCTGGTAGCTCGACTGCGTCGACGCCTTGTAGATCGTGCTGTCGAACGGGTGCAGCCACTGCTCGAACCGGCCGTGCACGTAGGTGAGGGTGCTCGCGGCGATGCTCGCGCCGCCGACGAACAGCACGAGGCCGAGCACGACCCAGCTCACCCGGCCGGTCGCGACGTAGAGCATGACGAGGAACAGGCCGAAGTACAGCAGCGAGGTCCCGAGGTCGCGCTGGAACACGAGCACGCTCATCGCGGCGCCCCAGACGATGAGGATCGGGCCGAGGTCGCGGGGCCGCGGGAACCGGATGCCGAGGATCTTCGGGCCGACGATCGAGAGGGAGTCCCGGGCCGTGACGAGGTAGCCGGCGAAGAACAGCGCCATCGTGATCTTCGCCAGTTCGCCCGGCTGGAACGAGAACGGCCCGATGCGGATCCAGACGCGGGCGCCCCCGATGTCCTGCCCGATCCCGGGCAGCATCGGCAGCAGGAGCAGGACGATCGTCAGGAACATGAAGATGTAGCGGTAGCGCTGCAGGAACCGGTGGTTCTTGACGAGGAGCAGGACCGCGATCGCGAACGCCATCGCGAGGAGCGTCCAGACGATCTGCTTGACGCCGAGGGCGCTCCACCCGCTGAGGTGGTTGTGCAGGTCGATCCGGTAGATCTCCGCGATCCCGATCCCGTTGAGGACCAGCGCGATCGGGAGGATGAAGGGGTCCGCGTTCTTCGCGACGACCCGGAGCACGACGTGCATGACGAGTGCGAGCAGCAGGATCCCGGCACCGACGACGAACACGCTCGTGTCGACGACTGTGCCCTCGGCGCCGAGCTGGACGAGCACCATGGCGCCGGCGCAGATGCCGCAGGCGATGACGAGCAGCCCGAGCTCGAGGTTGCGGGCGCGGGCCGGCTCCCGGAGCTTGATCGTGATGGCCTGCGTGAGCGACTGGCGGGACGCGGTGGCGGTCATCGCCCACCTCCGGCGGACGCGGCCGCGGCGTCGGTCTGGAGGCGCGACCTGCCCTCCGCGGCCGCGGTCGCGCTGGCGGACGGGGTCGGCGTGGGCGTCGCGGTCGGCGTCGCGGTCGAGGGTCCGGTGTCGACGCCGGTCGCAGCGGCCGCCTCGAGGCGCACGAGGATCGCCCGGGCATCGGTGAGCGACGCCGCGTTGATCGTCTGGCGGACGTTCTCCCGGGTGTACTCCGGCAGGTCGCCCACCCGGGTGTCGGAGTCCTCGTAGACGCTCGAGAGCCGGATCGGCCCGATGCTCTGCTGGACGCCCTTGTAGATCGCGACGTTCCCGGCGTCCGACCCGACGTAGTAGTGCATCTGGGTCCAGCGGTAGCCGAGCAGCACCGCACCGAGCACGACGACGACCGCGGCGACGAGCGCGATGGTCCAGGACACGCGACGGCGGAACCTCCGGCGGCGGTCCTCGGCGATGAGCTCGGCGAAGTACTGGTCGGACTCGGGCTCGAAGTGCGAGTCCTCGGGCAGCGTCGTGACCTTGAGCGGGTGGAGCAGGATCGTGGGGAGGCGGATCGGCTTGCGGCCGGTCGGTGCCTCGAAGGTCAGGGGTGCGGCGGCGGAGCCGACGGTGGTGGCGGCGTCGTCGGCATCGTCGTCGGGTGCCGAGTCCGCGACGTCCATCACGACGACGGTCACGTTGTCCGGGGCGCCGTGGTCGAGCGTCTCCTTGACGAGTCGCTGCGTGACCTGGTTGGCGTCCATGTCGGTCGCGAGGGCGTGCCGGATGCGCTCCTCGGCGAGGTAGCTCGAGAGCCCGTCGGAGCAGATGAGCCAGCGGTCACCCGCTCGGATGTCCGCGACGGTCGTGTCGACCTCGGGTGCCGCGTCGACGTCGCCGAGCACGCGCATGAGGACCGAGCGGCGCGGGTGCACCGCCGCTTCCTCCGGGGTGATCCGGCCGCTGTCGACGAGGCGCTGCACGAACGTGTGGTCCGCGGTGACCTGCGTGAGGACTCCGTCGCGGAACCGGTAGATGCGGGAGTCGCCGATGTGGGCGATGGCGAGTTCGTCGCCGACGCGGATCATCGCGCTGACGGTGGTGCCCATCCCGGTGAGCTCCTGGTGCTCGAACACCGTCTCGGTGATGAGCTGGTTCGCGGCCATGAGCGCGGTCTGCAGGGCGAACTCGGCGTCCTGCGCCGTCGGGAAGTCCCGGTCGACCTCGCGGATCCGGCGGACGGCGATCGCGGAGGCGACGTCGCCCCCGGCGTGGCCGCCCATGCCGTCGGCCACGACGAACAAGTGGGCCCCGGAGTACCCGGAGTCCTGGTTGTTCGCGCGGATCCGGCCCACGTGGGACACGGCTGCGCTCATGGTGCGGGCCGTCATGCCGCGCTACCGCCGCAACTCGAACGTCGTGGTCCCGATGGTGATCGGCGCACCCTCGGCGACCCGCATCGGGGCCGTCACGCGCTGTCCGTCGAGGAACGTGCCGTTCGTGGAGTCGAGGTCGGTGATGATCCATCCGTCGGGGCGGAGCTCGAGTCGAGCGTGGTTCGTGGACGTGTAGTCGTCGCGGATCACGACGTTGCTGTCGCTCGACCGGCCGACCGTGATCGGGCCGCGGCCGAGCGGCATCTCCATGCCTTCGCGGGAACCGTCGGTGATGACCAGTCGGGTGGCGACCGCCGTGGCGGGCGCGGCCGTGCCTCCTGGCGGTGTGCCCGTCGGTCCACCGGACAGGATCGCCTCCGTGAACGCGCCCTGCGCAGCGCCCGCCGGTGTCGTGGCCGGGACGGTCGGCGTCGTCGGACCCTGCGGCTGGCCCTTGGCGTCGGTCGGGATCGAGCGCGTGCGCTGGCCGAAGAGGTCGCTGCGGAGCGCGAAGACGATCGCGAACACGAACAGCCACAGGACCGCGAGGAACGCGAACCGCAGCACGAGGAGGGTCAGGCCACTCGTCATCGGGCTCCTCCGTCAGATTCCGGCACCACGCGGAACACCATACGGGTCCGGCCGATCTCGATGGTCGAGTCCGGTTCGACGATCACCCGGTCGAACGCCTGGCCGTTCAGCTTCGAGCCGTTCGTCGAGCCGAGGTCGGTGGCCTGCGCGTGCTTGCCGTCCCAGAGCAGCTCGACGTGCTTGCGGCTCGTCCCGGTGTCCGCGATCGTGATGTCCGCGTCCGAGCCGCGGCCGATCACGGTCCGGCCGACCGACAGGCGGTGCCGCTCGGACCCGATGTCGAGGACGGCCGTCCAGGCGACGTCCTTGCGGACCGTCGTCGAGTCGACCTGCAGGATGCCCGTGGACAGGGTGCCGTCCTGGCGCAGGGTGATCGCGACGGGCCCGGAGAACGAGTAGTTCTGCGCGACCGCGTGCTGCTGGAGGAGCGTGGTCAGCTCGTCGATGAGCGGCCGGCCGATGTCGTGCATGCGCGTGAAGTCCGGCGGCGCGAGGTGCACCACGAACTCGTTCGGGACGAGGATGCGCTCGCGGGAGACGACCGCCGCCTTGGTGTCGAGCTCGCGGCGGAGGGCACTGGTGATCTCGAGGGGCTGCACGCCCGAGCGGAAGGTCTTCGCGAACGCACCGTTGACGGTCCGCTCGAGCCCTCGCTCGAATCTGTCCAACAGGCCCATGGTTCTCCAGTGGTCTCGGTCACGTGGCCGGGGTCGCCAACTCATGCATGGTAGTAGGTGGCGCGCGGCCGTTCCTGTACGTGGTAGTGTCGTCCGGCTGGCGCGAGTGGCGGAATTGGTAGACGCGCACGGTTCAGGTCCGTGTGCCCGTGAGGGCGTGGGGGTTCAAGTCCCCCCTCGCGCACACACCAGCATGGAGAAGGCCGGTCCCTCGGGACCGGCCTTCCGTCTGTCCGGGTGTGCGCCGGGACACGTCCACGGGGGTGCGCCGAGACGCGGTCACCGAGGCGCTCCCGGCCCGTCCTCGCCGCCTCCGCTGAACCTCCCCACAGCCAGGCCCCGCACCGGCGCGCGCGTGCCATGCTGAAGCGGCCGGCACGAACCGGCGCGAACGCGGACGACGGGGGCGGCCATGTCGGATCGGGCAGACGAGGCCCGTGGCCCGTGGGTCGACGGCCTCCCGCCAGCGGCCCACGCCCGCGCGGCACG
Organism: Curtobacterium phyllosphaerae; assembly: GCF_049341865.1. NCBI lineage: Bacteria > Bacillati > Actinomycetota > Actinomycetes > Micrococcales > Microbacteriaceae > Curtobacterium > Curtobacterium phyllosphaerae. The sequence goes on from NZ_JBMPIU010000002.1 coordinate 67,575, forward strand.
CCAACGAGCGAGCGGTGTCGCCGGCTCCCTCCTCTCCGCACCCGGTGCCGCCGCGATCCGTGCCGTCGCACTCCAGCCCGTCGGCGAGGTCTTCGGCAGCGTCGTCATGCAGCTCGGCTGGACCGGCGGCGGCTGCGGCTTCTGGGGTGTCAACGGGTTCGGGACGACCGGGTACGGCACGGTGTCGAACGGCGGCGGCACGGCGGCCCTGACCGGCGGTGTGTTCCGGGGACCGTTCCTCGGGTCGGGTGCGACGAACAGTCCCTTCGGGGGGTACGGCGCCTGGACGACCCCGGTCCTGACCACCGGCGGGCGTGGGGGGCGGAACGCCGGGTTCGGGTCCTACGTGCAGGCGTTCGGTCACGCATGGCACGGTGCCCACGACCGCATGGTGGCCGAGGCGACCCTGCTCGGGGCGGACGGGATCGTCGACGTGCACGTCCGCCGCGAACGACTCGAGGGCCAGATCTGGGAGTACACCGCGACCGGCACGGCCGTCCGGTCGCTCGACACGTCGGTCAGCCCGAGCGCGAGCGGCGGCACCCCGTGGACCGCGGGCTTCTCCGCCGAGCACACCACGGTCCTCCTGCAGTCCGGGTACGTCCCGCGCGGGATGGCGCTCGGCCTGTCGGTGTCGACCAAGCACGAGGACCCGGTGCTCAAGTCCCAGCGGTCGATGTGGTCGGACAACACCGAGATCGACGGGCTGACCGAGCTGCTCGAGGCGGCACGCGACGACGCCCGGGCGCAACTCGCCCGACGGGCGGCCCCGTTGCGCGGCTCCGACCTCGTCGTCACCGAGAACCACGTCGGCGAGTTCGAGACCCCCTGCGGCGAGGAGGTCGACCTGCACGCCGAGGCGGTCTTCGTCGCCACCGTGATCGCGCCCGGACCGATGCACGCGTTCCGCGACCACTCCGCGACCGCACGGGCCCGGCGGGACGTCACGACGGTCATCCCCCTCCGCGATCCCGGCGTCCGGTCCGCCAGGAGACACCTGTGACCACCCATCGCGCACGATCATGTGCGCGCGCACCGCACTCCGCACCGACCACGAGGACTGAACGATGAGCACACCCGACCTCGGCGGCGTCCCGCTCCCCAGGGACGCCCAGGCCCGACTCGACGACGGACGGAACCGCCTGTTCACGTCCGACCTGTCCGTCAACGAGTTCCTGCTCGTCCGGCAGGCGGGGTTCCGCCCCGTCGGACTCGTGCTCGGGTCGAGCGTCTACCACGTGGGCATCCAGAACGGGCGCTGGAGCAAGAACATGGAGCTCGACAAGCTCAGCCAGGCGATGTACCACGCCCGCGAGCTCGCGATGACCCGGATGGAGGCCGAGGCGGACCGGCTCGGTGCGGACGGCATCGTCGGCGTCCGCCTGGAGATCGAGTTCAAGGAGTACGGCAACGACCTCGCCGAGTTCATCGCGATCGGCACCGCCGTCGTCGCGGACGCCCCGCCGCCCACCGGCAAGTGGCGGAACTCGCGGAGCCTGCCGTTCACGTCGGACCTCTCCGGGCAGGACTTCTGGACCCTCATCCAGGCCGGGTACGCCCCGCTCGGACTCACGATGGGCACGTGCGTCTACCACATCGCCCACCGCGGGATGCTCGCGTCGATGTCCACGATCGGCGCGAACACCGAGATCACGCAGTACACGGAGGCTCTCTACGACGCCCGCGAGCTCGCGATGGGACGGATGCAGACCGAGGCGGAACAGCTCGAGGCCGAGGGCATCGTCGGCGTGCAGCTCCTCTCCCTCCCGCACCGGTGGGGCGGCCACACGACCGAGTTCTTCGCGATCGGCACGGCGGTCCGCTCGCTCCGTCCGGACCACGTGATCCAGACCCCGAACCTCGTCCTGCCGCTGACGGACCGATGACCCGCACCGAGCGATGACCGACCTCGACCGCTCCGGATCCGCGCCCCTCGCGCCGATCGACGCGACCGCCGATCCCCGGACGCTCCTCGACGCCCTCGCGACGGCCGCGGGACGCGCCCTGCCCGCATCGGTCGTCGACCGGGTGGTGACCGTCGAGCGGCGACGCTCGTTGGCCGACCGGTTGGCCGGGAGGCCCGGTGCGGTGCGCTCCCTGCGCCTCACCGGGGTCGAGGAGACGCTCACCCTCGCCGAGGACGACGGTCGGCTCACCACCGAGGCCGCCCGCGTCTCCGGCGGCGTGACGATCGCGCGTCGGCAACCGGCGCTCGGCCACTGGCTCACCCTCTTCGCCGGGGAGGTCGCAGCCGTCGCCGCGGAGACCGCCGGTGACGCCGCCGAGGTCGCCGCATCGCTCGGGCGGCTCGGGGTGCGGACCGCCGACCCGTTCCGAGTCCCGGACGCGGACGTCGCCGGCGGTCTCGCGACGCTCGTCGCGACCGCGCAGGCCCGGCTCCCCCCGGACGCCGCTGCCACCGTGCAGCGGATCGGCGCGATGCTCACCGACGCGCTGCCCCGCGTCGCCGGGTCGGGCGAGGCCGAGGTCGTCGTGCGTCGGACCGCGACCAGCTACCTCCCGGACACGCTCCGGGCGTTCACCGCGCTCCCCGCGGACTGGGCGGCGACGCACCGGCTCGCGAACGGGTCGACGCCGGCCGAGGCGCTCCGCGATCAGCTCGGTGCGCTCGAGGCCGCCGCGACCCGGATGCGCGACGCCGCCGTGGGCCGGGACGCGACGGAGGTGCTCGTCAACGGGCGGTTCCTCGACGACCGGTTCCGGGCCTCCAGTCTGGATCTCGGGGACTGAGTCCCCACCGCCCCCTACCTGTCGCGCTGCTCCGTCTCGCGGTGCGAGCGCTCGAGGGCGCCGGATGCGCGGGTGACCTGCGTCTCGAGTGCGTCGACGGTCTCGGCCATCGCGCCGACCGCCTGCGCGCGGTAGGAGTCGACCGCATCGATCGTCGCGAGGACGTCGTCGAACGCCTTCTGCAGGGTCGCGACGCTGACACCCGACGACGACGCCTGGTCGTGGACGGACGCCGTCTGCTGGCGGAGCAGGTCCCCGCTCCGGGCGATCATCGCGTCCGTCGTCTCGTTCAGGGCGCTGATCTGCTGCAGCACGAGCTTCTGCTGGCCGAGCGCCTCGGACACCACCACGGCCGTCCGGAGCGCGGCGACCGTCGTCGTCCGCGCCCGGTCGACGCCGGTGACGAGCTCGACGTTGTTCTTCCGGACGAGGTCGAGCGCCAGGTACCCCTGGACCGAGACCGCGATCTGCGTCAGGAGGTCCTGCCGGCGCTGGCGGATCGGGAACAGCGCGTCGGCGACGAGACCGTCGGCAGCGTGGGCGTCCGTCGGACGGAGCTCGGCGGCCTTCTGCTCGATCGCGGCGTCGAGCGCTCGTGCGAGGGTCTCGTACTCGGCGAGCTTGCCCATCGTCGTCCAGAGCGCGGCCCGCTCCTCGTCGATCGCGGCGTTGTCCTTCCGGAGGGCGTCCTGCCCGGAGACGAGCGCCTCGATGATCGCGTCGAGCTGCTGCTGCGACGACTCGAACCGGTGGAAGTAGCGCGCGATGTGGGAGGCGCCCGGGATCATCCCGAGGATCCGCCGCGCGCCGGTCAGGTCGGCCTTGCCGGGGTCGAGGTCCGACACCGTCTCCCGGAGGTCCTGGAGCGTCCTCGCGACCTGCGCCTGCGGTGCGGCGGTGTCGCCGCGGCCCCGGGTCGCCGCCAACGAGGTGCTCGGGCGGTCGAGGAGGCGGCTGGAGGTCTGGGCGGAGCGCTCGACGTCCTGCTGGCCCATCCGGACGATGTCCCCGACCCGGCGGGTGAACTCGGGGCTGCCCGGCTGTTCGGCCGCGAGGGCGTCGACGAACGAACGGGCCGTCGCCTGCAGTTCGGTGCGCCGTTCCGGCGGGACCGGGACCATGCCCGCGGCGCGCTCCTCCGGGACCTCGCGCACGGGCTCCGGGGGCTGCAGCCGGAGCTCGGCGGCCGCGGGCGGCTGGAGGACGTCGTCGGACGGTCCCCCGAGGTCGAGCTCGGACACGGTGCGCCTCCCCACGGCCCCGGGTGTCGGGTCCTCTCGCCACCCTAGGACGTCCGGCGGGAGCGGCCAGTGCGACTGAGGGGCTTCACATCCTCCGGCCGAGCGGGTCCGGTCGGCCTCGGTGGTCGTCACGGTGCTCCGGACCGTGATCGAATGTCCCGGTGACCCAAGGACGCGCCACCACGGACCGCCCCACCCTCGTGCGCTGGCGCACCGCGATGATCGTCGCCTTCGGGCTCGGGGGCGTCACGCTCTCCACCTGGGGGCCGCGGCTCCCGGCGATCACCGCGACGCTCGGGCTCGACACCGCCGGGATCGGACTCCTCCTCGCCGGAGTGACCGTCGGCTCGGTCGCCGGTCTGCTCCTCGCCACCCCACTGCTGTCGTGGCTCGGGTCGCGACGGGCGATCGGCGGGGTGCTGCTGCTCGTCGCGGTGGCGCTCGCGGTGATCGGACTCGGCGTCGACGTGGTCCGCTCCGTCCCGGTCGTCGGGGTCGGCTTCGTGATCGCGGGGCTCGGCATCGGCGCGTTCGACGTCATGATCAACGTCGAGGGCTCGGCGATCGAACGCGGGCTCGGTCGGACGCTCATGCCACTGCTGCACGCGGCGTGGTCGGCGGGAGCGGCGATCGGCTCCGGGATCGGGGCGGCCTGCGCGGCGATCGGGATCGACCCGGTCGGGCAGTTCGTCGGCGAGGCCGTGCTCATGGCCGTCGTCGCCGTACCGGTCATGCGCGCGATCCCGCTCGGGTCCCGCGCGACGTCGGAGGAGCACGACCCGAGCCGCACCGTCGGGCAGCGGGTCCAGAGCTGGCTCCGGGGCTGGACCGACTGGCGGTTGCTCATGATCGGGCTCGTGATGCTCGGGGCGGAGCTCGGCGAGGGGTCGGCGAACAACTGGCTGACCCTGGCGACCAAGAACGACCACGGGCAGTCCGCCGCGGTCGCTGCGCTGTTCTTCACCGCGTTCGCGATCGGTGAGACGACCGCACGAGCGCTGGGCGGCCCGCTCGTCGACCGCTTCGGCCGTGTCCGGACGACACGGGCGACGACCGCGCTCGGGGTCGTCGGCGTCGTGCTGTTCATCCTCGGCGGGAGTCCATGGCTGGTGCTCGTCGGCGTCCTGCTCTGGGCGGTCGGTGTGTCGATGGGGTTCCCCCTCGGGATGTCCGCCGCGGCGGAGTCCGGCTCGAACCCCGCCGCCCGGGTCAGCGTCGTCGCGTCCATCGGGTACTTCGCGAACCTCGCCGGGCCGCCCGCGATCGGGTTCCTGGCCGGTGCGACGGGACTCCTCGGGGCGCTCTGGCTCGTGGCGTTGCTCCTCGCCGTCGCGTTCGTCGCGGCTGGATCGCTCCGGCCGACGCGCCCGGTCGCGGACGCCGTACCCGCTGCGGGCTGAGGCGCCGAGGTCAGTCGGGAGGATGAGGCGAGCCAGGCTCACCCTCCGCTACGGTCGAGGTCGGCGGGCCCCGAACCCCCGCCCCAGGGGGAGACATGGGTGTCACGCGACGGTGGATCCTGCCGGTGCTGCGGCTCGTGGTGTTCGCGGCCATCGCCGCCGCGCTCGTCAAGCTGGCGTTCTTCGGCGGGCTCACGGCGGCGAGCGACACGACGATCCCGACGGGGTCGGTCTCCCAGCCCACGGTGTCCGTCACGGAGGCCACGGTCAAGAGCGACGTCGTCCTCGCCGCCACGATCACCGCCGACGCCGCGGTCCCGGTCCGGGCGACCGCGGCGGGCGAGGTCGTCAAGGTCCTCGTCACGACGGGTCAGTCCCTCGGCGCGAACGCCGCCGTCGCGACCGTCCGGGCGGTCTCCGCGGACGGCGTCACCCCGGGCAAGGTCACGACCCTCACCACCTCGGCCGCGGGCACGGTCAGCGACGTCCCCGTGCTCGCGGGCCAGCAGCTCTCGGTCGGCGACGTCCTCGCGCAGGTCGCCCCGCCCACCTTCAGCGTCGTCGGGACGATGCCGCCCGAGCAGCAGTACCGGCTCGTCAACCGTCCGACCGAGGGTGCCGTGACGGTCACCGGCGGGCCCGAGCCGTTCACCTGCACGAACCTGACCATCTCGACGCCGCTGGCCGGCGCGGGGGAGTCGAGCAGTGCCTCCGGTCCGTCCGACGGCGGTGACTCGGGCTCGACCAGCGGGTCCACCGCGACGACGACGGTGCGCTGCGCGGTCCCCGGCGGCGTCACCGTGTTCAGCGGCATCGCCGCGAAGCTCACGGTGTCCGGAGGCGTCGCGGAGAACGCGCTCACCGTGCCGGTGACGGCGGTCGAGGGCGCGCCGGGCGGCTCCGGCGTCGTGTACACGATGGCGGACGACGGCACGCCCCAGCGGCACGCGGTGAAGCTCGGGGTCACCGACGGCAAGGTCGTCGCGGTCACCGAGGGCGTCGCGAAGGGCGACGACGTCCTCGAGTTCGTGCCGGGCGGGACGGGCACCTCGACCGAGGCGAGCGCGGGGAACGGCGGATGAGCCTCCTCCGGCTCGAGGGCGTCACCCGCACGGTCGCGCTGCCGGACGCCGAGCCGCTGCACATCCTGCGCGGCATCGACCTCGACGTCGAGAACGGCGACCACGTGAGCATCGTGGGGCGCTCCGGCAGCGGCAAGTCCACCCTGCTCAACCTGCTCGGGCTGCTCGACGAGCCGACCACCGGGCGGATCGTCTTCGACGACGTCCCGCTCGAGCGGATGAGCGCCCGCCAGCGGGACATCCGACGGGGCCGCGACGTCGGGTTCGTGTTCCAGCAGTTCAACCTGCTGCCCGGTCGCACCGCGCTCGAGAACGTCATGACACCGCTGCTGTTCAGTACCGGGCGCACGTTCTGGCGACGGGAGCGGATCGCGGCGGACATGCTCGAGCGGGTCGGACTCACCGAACGCGCGGGGTCGCTGCCGAGCCGGTTGTCCGGTGGTGAGCAGCAGCGGGTCGCGATCGCCCGGGCGCTCGTCCGGCGGCCGCGGCTGATCCTGGCGGACGAACCGACCGGAGCGCTCGACGTCGACACCGGGAACGTCATCATGGCGTTGCTCGACGAGGTCGTCGAGGCGTCGGGTGCGGCGCTCATCACGATCACGCACGACCCGAACATCGCGGCGCTCGCCCGACGGCACTACCGTCTCGACGCGGGGCGGCTCGTCGCTGCACCGAGCGGCGCCGCGGCGGTCGTGGCGCACAGCGGCGTGTCCGGCCCCGTCGTCGCCGGGTCCGGTGTCCGCGCGCCCCGCACCGGCGGTGTCCACCTGGCCGGACCGGGTCGCTGATGCGGGCGCTCACGTTCCTCGTCGGCAGCGTCTCCGAGGCCTGGTCCGAGTTCCGGACGCACAAGACCCGCGTCCTCATGAGCCTGATCGGCGTGGGGCTCGCCGTGCTCGCGCTGACCTCCGTCGCGGCCGTCAGCGCCGTCGCCCAGCAGTCCGTGACCGAGGGCCTCGAACGGCAGAGCGGTCGACCGGCCCTCCTCAGCATCGGCACCCCGTACCAGCCGGACGCGACCAACGCCGTCCCCGTGGCCCCGCCCGCCGGGTTCGGGGACGCGATCGAGCGTGAGATGAGCCGGTACGACATCGACTACGCGAGTCGGAACGTGCAGTTCCCGGCCGAGGCCCAGGGGCAGGGCGGCACCGTGTCGGTGTCCCTCCAGGCCGTCGACCGGGACTACGCGACGATGCACCGCCTCCGCCTCGTGCACGGCGCGTGGTTCGGCGCGCACGACGCCGCCCGTCTCGCGCCCGCGGTGATCGTCGACGAGGCATGGTGGAAGGACCTCGGCTCACCCGACCTCCGCACCCACCCGACGATCGCGCTCACCGGGCCGTCCGCGGCGACCGCGGTCATCGTCGGTGTGACGCCGGGCGGGTTCCCGGGGTCGCCGAGCGCGATCATGCTGTACGACGCGGTGGTCCGGCTCGCCGCGGGGACCAACGCGCTCGACCCGTCGCAGGCGTCGGTGCAGTACGAGGCGTGGGTGCCGCCGGCGTCGGCCAGGGCGCTGTCCTCGCACCTGTCGAACGACCTCTCCGAGGTGGCGGGCGACGGCTGGCAGGTCGACGTGCAGCGCGTCGACTACAAGGCGTACCCGGGGCCCGATCCGCTCCTGCTCCTCAAGATCGTGGTGGGCGGGGCCGCGGGGCTGATCCTGGTGCTCGGCGCACTCGGCCTCGTGAACATCTCGCTCGTCACGATCCGGACGCGGGTGCGGGAGATCGGCATCCGGCGGAGCTTCGGGGCGACGGCGTCGAGGGTGTTCGTGGCGATCATGCTCGAGAGCGTCGTCGCGACGGCGATCGCCGGGATCGCCGGGGTCGCGGTGTCGATCCTCGCGCTGAAGAACCCGCTCGTGACGGGCTGGCTCCACGAGCACGGCGTGATCAGTGTGCCGGCGTTCCCCGCATCCGCGTCGTTGCTCGGGCTCGCCGTGGCCGTCGGGGTCGGCGCGCTCGCCGGGTTGCTGCCGGCGATCATCGCGGTGCGGGTCAAGCCGATCGACGCGATCCGGTTCTGATCGACGCCACCGGTACCCGGGCCGCGGGTCGAACGCCGTGAGTGAGCAGGAATCGTCGGGTCGGCGGTCGTCACGCGACGATTCCTGCTCACTCGACGCGCGGGTCAGCGCCGGCCGAGGCCCGGGAGCGCGGCTCGACGCGCGGGTCAGTCGACGCGGGCGATCCTGACCTCCACCCGGACGAGCGGCAGACCTCGGCTCGCCATGAACGTCTCGACCGCGTCGTGCACCGCCCGGGCCACCCGCGGTGCCGGCGTGGCGTGGTCCGAGGAGATGACCGCGGACACCACCCCGTCGTCGACCCGCACCCGCGGCGGGCCGGTGAGGACACCCGTCGTGACGAGCTCGCGGGCGATCGTCGCGGCGTCGCCGATCGCCGGCGCGGACGCGAACAGCCGGCAGACGCCGGGGACCGCCGTGATGACGGCCTCGAGTTCGTGGGGCAGGTCCTGGTCGCTCACGGCGTCACCTCCGGGTCGTCCGACGGCGCCACGCGATCGAGCAGCACGTCGCGGATCTCGACGTCGATGCCCTCGATCGCGAGCTCGGTGTGTTCCAGCAGTTCGTGCACCACGCCCGTCCGGAGCCGTCCCACCACGTCGGGGATCGAGTTGCCCCAGAGCACGCTCGCGGTGATGCGGACCCGGATCGGCGCGCCGGGCTCGTCGACGTCGCCCTCGAGGACGCAGCGCCCGACGAGGATGCCGTCGACGTCGTCGGCGGCCCGCCGGATCAGTGAGCGGACGGAGCCCTCGGTGATCACGCTGTGCTCGGTCGGCGCCGCTCCGCGCAGCGGGATGTCACGGCCGGCGCGGGCCTCGAGCGAGATGTTCGCCAGGATGCCGCCGACCCAGCCGTCGTCCGCGGGGTCCTCGTCGAGCGATGCGGCGTCGAGCGCGTCCCTTGACAGCTCCCGCAGCCGCACGATCGCGGCGAGGGCGTTCTGACAGGCGGGGGATTCGTCGATGGTCGGGTCCGCGGGGCTCATGCCGGCGTCGAGGTAGTCGGCGAGCTCGTCGACCGTGTGGCCGTCGAGGAGCCCTGGATCGTCGCCGAGCACCGGCACGGCGGCAGACGGCGCGCCGCCGGCCTGCACCCCGCCCGTCGGGACGCCGGCGGACGGGACGCCGCCGGACGGGACGCCGCCGATCGGGACGCCGCCGACCGGGGCACCCGGCACCCCGTGCGACCCCCCGGCCTGTGGTGGAGTGGTGTTCATCGCCAGCCCTCCATCCGTGTCGACATGTTCTTCCGTGCCCGAGAGAGTAGCCCGCGGACCGTCGAGACCGGCACGCCGAGCTCCTCCGCGATGTCGTCGTAGGACAGTTCCAGGACCTCCTTCAGCAACCAGCACCGGCGCTGGTCGTCCGGCAGGCCCCGCAGTGCGAGGTCGGCGGCGTGTTCCCGGGATCGGGCCTCGACGATGCGGTCCGGCGTCGTGCGGTCGTCGCCGGCCGGGTCGAGCTCGTGGACGTCGTCGTGCAGTCGACGGGCGCGGACGTGGTCGATGCTCCGGTGCGACGCGATGCGGCTCAGCCAAGCCTTCACCTTGGCGGGCTCGGACAGCGAGTCGAGCCGCTCCCACGCCGTGATGAACGTGTCCTGGACGACGTCGTCGACCTCGTCGCCGGATCCGAGCGTGCGGCGTGCGACCGCACGGAGCAACGGCGTGAACCGGCGGATGAGGACCTCGAACGCACGGACGTCACCGTCGGCGGCCCGCTCGGCGAGGGTCGCGTCGTCGGCATCCGCGAGGGGGATCCGGTGGAGCTGGGACGGCACCGTCCCTGTCTACTCGCGGACGCCTGGGCCTCGCCCCTCGTCGATGATCTCGAGCAGTGTGGCGCGGAGCCGCTCGTCCTCGGGCATCACGGATCGCTCGAGGTGGTGCGCGGACGCCCAGGCGGCCCGGCCGGCGTCGGTGATCGTCACGATCCGGCGTCGGCGGTCCCTGTCGTCCGGCCGTCGTTCGACCGTGCCGTCGCGCTCCATCCGGTCCAGGGTGCGCGACATGGTCTGCGGCTGCACCCGGACCCGGCGGGCGAGCGTGTCGGGGTTCGTCGGTCCGTCCGTCGCGAGGTGGTGCAGGACGACGACCGCCGCGTGGCTGAGCCCGAGCTCGCGGAGCCGTTCGTCCCAGCGACGCTCGACGATGCGTGCGGCGGTGCTGAGCAGTCGCCCGGTCGGCCAGTCGGACGGGTCGGTCGCGGCAGCGCCGCTCCGGTCCCGATCTGCCATGGTGCGATCCTACGGCGCGACCGGAGACGGACGGGAGGCGCGGGGCGGGCCCGACCCGCGCCTCCCGTCCGATGCCACTCGCGGTGCGCCGGGGGCGTCAGCCGAGCCCGGCCACCAGGTTCACAACGCTCGCGATCACCACGGTCCCGAAGAAGAACGACAGCAGCGCGTGCCGCAACGTCGTCGCCCGGATCCGGCTCGTCGAGATGTTCGTGTCGGACACCTGGTACGTCATGCCGACCGTCACCGCGAAGTACGCGAAGTCGGAGTACCGCGGCCGTTCCTGCTGGTTGAAGTCGATGCCGCCGTCCGTCCCGCTGTAGTACAGCTCGGCGTACCGGAGCGTGAACAGCGTCTGGACGAGGAGCCAGGACAGCGCGACGCTGACGCAGCCGAAGACGGCGGCGATCGTCTGCTCGGTCCCGTGCAGCGACCGCGCGATCGCGAGGACCACCACGAGCGCGACGACCCCCGCGAGTGCCGCGCCGATGAGCAGGACGTCGCTGACCGTGCGACGGGGGTCCTCGCGGGTCGCGATGCGCGCGGTCCGTTCGGCATCGGCGGCGAGGATCACCGGCCACATCGTGCCGACGTAGAACGCGCAGGCCGCGGCCCAGCCCCCGGACGCCGCCCAGACGCCGAGCCCGGTGGCGACGAGGACCCCGGCCACCACGATCCCGACGACGAGCATGAGGACGAGCCGCAGGTGGTAGCGGCGGGACCGGTGGACGCGCGGCGTGATCGTCATCCGCCCAGGATCGCCGATCGGTCCGCCCGGTGACTGCCGGTCGGCACCGTGTCTCCTGCGTACTCATGCAGGCTTCCGCGCGCTCCCGGTGGTTCGGGAGCCGGGGCACGCCATGATCTCCTCGTGACGTCGAACAGTCCCCGCCCGCGCTCCGGCTCCTCCCGTCCCCGCACGTCCCGCCGCACCCGCCGGGACACGGTCCGGCTCGCCGTACCCCGCCACTGGGTGGTGCCGGTCGTCGTGCTCTGGATCCTGACGTTCGGCCTCGGGTTCGCGGTGCGCGGCGCGACCGGCTTCCTCGACGTCCAGTTCGGCCTCGACCGGGTGCTGAACGCCGCGAACGCCCCTGCGCTCGACGCGATCGCACGGGTGCTCGACAGCCTCGACCGCGTGCCGGTCGTGGCCGTGTGCCTCGTCGTGCTCGTCATCGTCGGCGGACTCCTCGCCGGGTGGCTGCGGGCGGTCGGGGCCGCGGTGGCGTCGGGTGCCGGCTGGCTCTTCTGCCTCGTCCCGAAGCAGCTCGTGCACGAGGTCCGCCCCGCCGCGGACGCGCTCGCGCACCACGTGGACGCCGGCCGGTCGACGTTGAGCTACCCGAGCGGGCACACGGTGTTCGCGGTGACGCTCGTCGTCGCGGTGCTCGCCCTGACCAGGACCGCCGCGCAGCGCTGGGTCGTCGGGGTGGTCGGCGTGCTCTTCGTGCTGCTGGTCGGCTGGTCGCGGTTGTACGTCGGCGCGCACTACCCGACGGACGTCCTCGGCGCGCTGTTCGCCGGGGTGGGCGGGGCGCTCCTCGTGCTCGGCGTGTGGAACGCGGTCGTCCCGAAGGTGCTGCGCCGAGGCTGAACGCCGAGGCTGCGCGCTGCGGCTGTCCACGCCCGACGGGCACGCACCCCGGGGTCGGCACTCCGCGCGAGTGTGCCAGGCTCGGGGCATGGCCCTCGACTTCACCGACTACGACACCCGGCTCGGCGCGTACGGCGTGGTGGTCGACGAGCACGACCGGGTGCTCCTCGCCCGCTGGAACGCCCCGTCCGGCGACATGTGGATCCTGCCGGGCGGCGGCGTGGAATTCGGCGAGACGCCCGAGGACGGGCTCGTCCGGGAGTTCGAGGAGGAGACCGGCTACGACGTCGAGTGCGGCACGCTGCTCGACGTCCGGACGAGCACGATCCCGGCGGAGCAGCGGTTCGTCCCGACGGACCGGCCGATGCGCGTCGTCCAGGTGTTCTACACCGCACGGATCACCGGCGGCGCGCTCCGGGACGAGGTCGACGGCAGCACGGACGCCGCGGCGTGGGTCCCGATCGCGGACCTGCCGACGATCCAGCACGCGCGGAACATCGAGCACGCGCTCGAACTCGCCGCGGCCGCCGCGGCGGCTCGGGGCGGGGTGCGCCCGCGCTCGGACTGACGCCCGCGCTCGGCGCGGACCAGCTCGGGTCAGCCGCCCTCGATGACGCTCATCACGTTGCCGGACGGGTCGGTGAACCACGCGATGAGCGGTCCGCCCTGCCGGTTGACGCCCTTGTCGTCGGTCATGCCCTCGTAGTGCAGGAACGCGACGCCCCGCGACGCGAGGTCGTCCACGGCCGCGTCGACGTCCGGCACCGGGAAGTTCAGGACCGTGAACGACGCCGGCTCGTGCGCGTCGCCCTTCGGGTAGGCGAGCACCGACCGCCCGCCCCCGAGGTCGATCGAGAGCATGCCGTGCTCCTCGGTCACGGTGAGGTCGAGGACGTCCTCGTAGAACGTCCTCGCCGCTGCCGGGTCCCGCACCGAGAACCCGCTGAACGCCTTCGTCGCATCGATCATGCGGCACAGTGTCCTCGGTCCTGCGAGGATTGGCCAGTGCCACCTGCCCTGACCGTCGACGCGGCCGTCGAACGTGCGCTCGCCGTGGCGGGCCCGACTCGCGGCGGTGACGCAGACCCGGCCGGGAGGCACGTCCTCGGCATCGCAGGCAGCCCCGGCGCCGGCAAGTCCACACTCGCCCGCCGCGTGGTCGCCGCCGTCACCGAGCGGTACGGTCCGGGCGTCGCGGTGCAGGTCCCGATGGACGGGTTCCACCTCGCGAACGCCGCGCTCGACGCCCTCGGGAGCCGGGACCGGAAGGGCGCGATCGACACGTTCGACGCCGACGGCTACGTGTCGCTGCTCCGACGTCTCGTCGTGGCCCGTGAGCCGGTGACCTGGGCGCCGGACTTCGACCGACGGGTCGACGAGCCGGTGGCGGGCAGCATCGCCGTCGCCGCGTCGGTCCGGCTCGTGGTGACCGAGGGCAACTACCTGCTCGACGCGAGCTGTCCGTGGGACGCGATCCCGGGCCTCCTGTCCGAGTCCTGGTTCTGCCGCGCCGCCGCTGAGGTCCGCGTCGACCGGCTCGTCGGCCGCCACATGCGGCACGGCCGGGACTTCGCGGCGGCGCGCGCCTGGGCCGTCGACGTCGACGGTGCGAACGCCGCGCGGGTCGAGGCGACCGCGGTGCGTGCATCGTTCACCGTCCTGACCTGACGCGGCGCGGGCCTGGCGCGGCGGTGAGTGGTGGCGCGGCGGTGAGTGAGTAGCAATCGTCGAGTCGGCCCCGGCCACCCGACGATTGCTGCTCACTCGCGGGCGACTGGGGGGACCGGGGCGGGGGGCCGGGGCGCCGGGCGCAGGGGGACGGGCCGGTCGGAGGGTCAGTCGACGTCGCGCGCTGCGACGGACCCGGCCACCGCGAGCACGAGCACCGACATGACGACGACGAGGAGCGGCACGGTCCACGACCCGGACGCCTCGTGCAGGCTCCCGACGACGAGCGGCCCCGCCGACCCGAGCAGGTACCCGCCACCCTGCACGAACGCTGACATCCGCCGGGCGTCCCCGTCGTTCGAGACGAGCCGCACGATGACGATGAACACGATGGTGATCCCACCGCCCTGCGCCGCCCCGCCGAAGATCGACCAGAGCAGCCAGAGGTGCGGTGCGACGAGCAGTCCGATCGGCATCGCGAGCCAGAACACGCTGATCAGCAGGATGATGCGCCGTGGCCGCCACCGCTGCGCGAGCACCGGGACGCCGAGCGCACCGACGACCGCGAGCACCTGGAAGACCGACGAGCTCGCGCCTGCGGACGCCGTGTCGAAACCGATCTCGTCGTGGAGCAGCGTCGGGATCCACGCCGTCAGCCCGTAGTAGGAGAACGCCTGTCCGGCGAACGCGAGCGTCAGGCCCCAGGTCACGAGCCGGGCTGCGGGCCGCGGTCCGTGCGGGGTGCGCGCGCGGACGTCGTCGGGGTTCACGACCGCGTCGATCGGACCGGTGACCGGCAGGGGCTCGGCTTCGTGGCGCACCGGAGCACCGCCGACCCGGAGGAACGCGGCGCGGACCCCGACCGTGCGCGTCCACGCGAACGCGGCGAGCAGGACGAAGACGCCCCAGATCGCGATCGCCACCGGCCAGCCCCACAGCGCGGCGATCGGGGCCGTCGCGAGCGAGGTGATCATCGACCCGACGTTGAGCGCCGACGTGTAGATCCCGGTGACCATGCCGACCCGGGCCGGAGCGGTGTCCCGGCGGATGACGACCGGGATCACGACGTTGCCGATGGTGATCGCGACGCCGATCACGACCGTGCCGACGATGAGGGCCGTCGCCGAGCCACCGGACCGGATCACCGTGCCGATGAGCACCCCGACGAGCGAGGCCGTCACGGCGCGCTCGGGCGCGAGCTTCGCGATGAGCCACGACGCGAGCGGTGTCGCGAGTGCGAAGCACAGCACCGGGATCGTCGTGAGGAGTCCCGCGACGGTCGAGCTGATCCCGAGGTCGGCCCGGACGTCGCCGATCACGGGAGCGGTCGCGACGATCGGCCCACGGAAGTTCAGCGCGATGAGGACGATAGCGGCGGGCAGCAGCCAGCCGGCCGAGCGGGCGGCGGTCCGGGCGACGCTCACGGTGCGGCGGTGATCGTCGGGGTGTCCTCGGCAGCGGTCCCGGGGAGCAGGACCGGCAGGAGGTCGAGCGGGGTCGTCGCGGTCGCGATCGTGCCCTCCGCCTCGGACGGGGCGCCGTACCCCCACGCCGCGAAGACCGTCGGGACGCCGTGCACCGCAGCGCCCTCGACGTCATGGCGCCGGTCGCCGACGAGCACCGGCCGGGAGACGTCGAAGCCGGCCCGGTCGAGCCGCCGGAGCGCCTCCGCGACGACGTCGGCCTTGGCGCTCCGGACCTCGTCGTCGCTCGCGCCGGCGATGACGTCGAAGTACTGCGCGAGGCCGTGGTGGTCGAGGATGTAGGTCGCGGGGGTCTCCGGCTTGCTCGTCGCGGTCGACAGCGGGACGCCGGCGTCGTGCAGGGTGCGGAGCACGACGTCGATGCCCGGGAACGGCTCGGAGTCGAGTGCGCCGTGGGCGAGGTAGTGCTCGCGGTACACGGCGAGCGTCCGGTCCGCGAAGGCCTCGTCCATCCCCATCGCGGTGCGGAAGGTGTCGAGGATCGGCGGTCCGACGAACGATCGGAGCGTCTCGGGCGCGGGTACCGGGACACCCACCGTCCGGAACGTGTGCGTCAGGCTCGCGGTGATGCCCGGAGCTGAGTCGCTGATCGTGCCGTCCAGGTCGAAGAGGACCACGCTGAAGGGGCTCGTTGACATCGGGGCCAGCCTACCGGGCGGCGCCGGCGCGGACGGGAGGGACGGGGCGGCCCGGCACCGTCCCTCCCGTCCGCACGCCGGCCGGTCCGGTCAGGTCCGGTCAGAACAGGCGCGTGTGGCCGCCCTCGATGCCGCGCATCGCGTCGTAGTCGAGCACGAGGACCCGGATGCCGCGGTCCTCGGCGAGCGTCCGGGCCTGCGGCGCGAACGACTGCGCCGCGAGCACGCCCTGGACCGGACGGAGCATCGGGTCGCGGTTCATCAGCTCGAGGTACCGCGTCAGCTGCTCGACCGCGTCGATGTTCGCGTTCCGCTTCATCTCCACCGCGACACTCGCCCCGAGGTCGTCCCGCGCGAGGATGTCGACCGGCCCGATCGCCGTCATGTACTCGCGGCGGACGAGCGTGTGCCCGTCGCCGAGGAGCTCGATCTGCTCGGCGAGGAGCTGCTGCAGGTGCGCCTCGACCCCGTCCTTGACCAGTCCCGGGTCGACGCCGAGGTCGTGGGTCTCGTCGGAGAAGACCTCGTGGATCGAGACGATGAGCCGGTCCTGCGTCTTCTTCTGCGTGACGGTCCAGACCTCGGCGATGCCGGCCGCGGTCTGGTCCGCGTCCGGTCCGGCGATCGCGATCGAGCACGGCGGGCTCATCCAGTTGAGCGGCTTGTAGCTGCCGCCGTCGGAGTGCACGAGCAGGCTGCCGTCCGCCTTGAGCATGAGGAGGCGGGTCGCGAGGGGCAGGTGGGCCGAGAGCCGCCCGGCGTAGTCGACGGAGCAGCGGGCGATGACGAGACGCACCCGTCGAGCCTAACGGCGGTCGGCGCGCGCCTCGGTCGGGACGGTGTCGGCCGGACCGCCGGCCGCGCTGATCGCGCTGACCGTGCGGTCGGCGCCGGCCTCGCCGCTCCCGCCCGCTGCCCCGTCCTGGAGGCGCGGCTGCCGTCCGGCGGGCCGGCCCGGTTCCCGGGCCGCACCGGACACGATCCCCGCGACGATGACGAACACGAACACCAGGAGCAACGCGTCGAGCAGGCCGACGACGCCGCCGAGGAACCCGATGAGCGGGGGCCCGGCGAGGAACGCGACGTACCCGATCGTCGCGACGGCGCTGACCCGCGCGGCCGCCACCCGGGGGTCGTCCGCCGCGGCCGACATCGCGACGGGGAACCCGAGCGACGCACCGGCACCCCACAGGACGACGCCGGCGATCGCCAGCGGGACGGACGGGATGAAGATGAGCATCGCCATGCCGATCACGGCGAGGAGCGCACTCGCCCGGAGGACCGGCACCCGCCCGAACCGGTCGAGGACGAACACCCCGAGGACCCGGCCGACGGTCATCGCGGCGACGAACACCGACAGGGTCGCGGTGCCGGCCGCGTTCGTCAGGCCGTGGCCGTCGACCATCGCGAGGGCGAGCCAGTCGTTCGCGGATCCCTCGGCCAGGGCCATCCCGAGGGCGATGAGTCCGATGAGGATGGTGCCCGGCGCGGCCCAGACGGCCCAGCGCGAGACCGGGACGGGGACGGGCGAGGTGTCGGTGCCGACCGGGTCGGTGATGCGCTCCTCGCCGAACGACCGGACCGCGACGACCATCGCGACGCCGACGAGCACGCCGACGACGCCGAGGTGCAGTGCGACGGGGACGTCGAGCGCCTCCGCCAGGGAGCCGAGGGCGGCACCGGCGAGGGTGCCGAGGCTGAACGCGGCGTGGAACAGCGGCATGATCGACCGGCCGCCCTTCCGCTCGACGGCGGCACCCGACACGTTCATCGAGACGTCCGCGAGCCCGTTGCCGAACCCGAACGCGAGGAGGCACACCCAGATCGTCCAGAAGCCCCAGTCCATCGTCACGGCGAGCGAGGCCGTGATCATCCCGACGATCAGGCAGGCCGCGGCGATCTCGACGCTCCGCCGGGCACCGAGCCGCGCGACGATGTGCCCGGCGACGGTCAGACCGGCGATCGAGCCGACCGACATCCCGACGACGAGCACGCCCATGTCGAAGGTCGAGGCGTGCAGGGCGTCCCGGACGCTCGGGACCCGGCCGAGCCAGGTGGCGATGGCGAGACCGGACAGCGTGAACACGACGAACACGGCGTTCCGCCAGGCGGTCGTGCCCGGTGCGCGGAACGCGGAGACGTTCGGGGCGGTGGTCATGGTGCGGCTCCTGGACGGCGGTGTGGGAACGGGGTCGTCGCGCGGTCGAATCGATTCGACCGACCGATGTGACTACGCTAACGACCCATGGAGGATGCGGCAAGCGACACTCGGCGATCAGGGCACGACGGCCGCCGTCCGACGCTCGCCCAGGTCGCCCGCGCGGCGGGGGTGGCGGCGTCGACCGCGTCCCTCGCCTTCAGCGGGTCCGGCCCCGTGGCCGAGGAGACCCGGCAGCGGGTGCTCGCCGTCGCGGCCGAGCTCGGGTACGACGGCCCCGACCCCCGTGCACGGTCGCTCCGTCGCGGTCGTTCCGGCGTCGTCGGGGTGGTCCTCGACGAGCGCCTCAGCGACGCGTTCCACGACCCCGTCAACGTGCAGACCCTCGACGGCATCGCCGAGGTCGCCGGTGCGGCCGGGGCGTCGTTGCTCCTCGTCC
Source organism: Curtobacterium phyllosphaerae (assembly GCF_049341865.1). NCBI lineage: Bacteria > Bacillati > Actinomycetota > Actinomycetes > Micrococcales > Microbacteriaceae > Curtobacterium > Curtobacterium phyllosphaerae. Next base: position 86,300 of record NZ_JBMPIU010000002.1, read on the forward strand.
GCAGTCCGCTCGACGACGCCGTCGGCTTCGGGCCGCTCGTCGACGCCCCGATGGACGCCGTGATCCTGATCGGCTGCAACGTCCGGATCGACGCCGCCGTCGCGGTCCTCGGCCGGCGACGGATCCCGGTGGTCGCGATCGAGGCGGACCGCATCGACGGCGCCGTGCCGATCCAGCTCGACAACCGTGAGGCCTCACGCCGCGCGGCCGCGTTCCTGCGGGAGCTCGGGCACGTCCAGGTCACCGTCGTGTCGCTGCCGCTCGACGCCGCACGGACCCGGGGACCCGCGTCGGACGCGGACCTCGACGCGTCGACGGCCTTCACCACGACCGAGCGGATAGCTGGCGTGCACGGGGTGTTCGGGGACGCCCCGGTGTACGCGACGGGTGGCAGCACCGTCGAGGAGGGTCGGCTCGCGGGGACGGCGCTCCTCGCGGGGACGGCCCTGCCCGCGGCGACGGCCCTGCCCGCGGGGCAGCGTCCGACGGCGATCGTGGCGCAGAGCGACCTGCTCGCGGTCGGGGTGATCTCGGCGGCGCTGGAGCTCGGGCTCCGTGTGCCGGAGGACCTCAGCGTGGTGGGCTTCGACGGCATCCGGATCGACGACAGCCTGCTCCACCGCGCACCGATCAGGACGCTGACGACGCTCGTCCAGCCGGCGGTGCAGAAGGGTCGCGCCGCGGCTCGGGCTGCGCTGGCGATGCTCGAGGGGGCGGAGCCCGAGGCGGCGTCGTTCCGGAGTGAGCTCCGGATCGGGGACACGGCCGGGCCGCCGCCCGCTCCGAGCACGACACCGCGCACACGCTGAGACACCGGCGTCCGCAGCGGTGTCCTGTCCGGGCGGCGGTGTGGTGGTGGTCCGCGGTGCCGCGGCACGGCGGTGTGGCGGCACGGCAGCGCCCGTCCGATCGACGGCTCAGCGCCGCGCGACCGCCGCCGCGATCCACCCCGGCCGGTGCGCCCGCACCCCCAGCGTCACCGCCCGCACGCCGATGTACCCGAACGAGAACACCGCCCACAGCGCCGGGAGCGACCCGGCCCCGACGACCACCAGCAGCGGCAGGTACACAGCGAGGACGACCCCGCCGGCGATCGCGAGGTACCGGGCATCGCCGGCCCCGATGAGGACCCCGTCGAGCACGAACACGTACCCCGCGATCGGCACCCCGAGCGCCATGAGCACGAGCACCGGGGGCAACGACCCCTGCACGGACCGGTCGTCGGAGAACACCGGGCCGAGCACCCCGCTCACCGCGGCCGTCAGCCCGCCGAGCAGCACCCCGCCGGCGACACCGAGCACGACGAGCCGACTCGTGGTCAGGCGCACCCGGTCGACGTCGCCGGCACCGAGGGCGTGTCCGACGAGCGACTGTCCGGCGATCGCCAGGGCGTCGAGCGCGAACGCCAGCGTCGAGAACACCGTCAGGGCCACCTGGGTGGTCGCGAGCCCGGTGATCCCGAGTCCCGCCGCGACGCCGGCGGTCGCGAGCATGGCCACACGGAGGGACGCGGTCCGGAGGAACAGCCACGCACCCGAGCGGAGGGCCCACCCGAGACCCGAGCGGCCCGGGGCGACCGGCGCTCCCGTGGCCCGTGCGGCCCGGACCGCGATGACGACGTACACGATCGCCATCGCCCACTGCACGACGACGGTGCCGAGTGCGGACCCCTCGACCCCGAGCCGCAGGCCGTAGATGAAGAGTGCGTTGAGCAGTCCGTTCGCGACGAAGCCGACGGTCGCGACGACGAGCGGCGTCCGGGTGTCCTGCAGTCCGCGGAGCAATCCGGTCGAGGCCGTCACGACGAGGATCCCGGGCAGCCCGACGAGCGAGAGCACGAGGTACGCGGTCGCGGCGGCGGCGACGTCCGTCGCGGCTCCGAACAGGTCGACGAGCGGTCCGGCGAGCGGCCAGCCGACGAGCGCGAGGACGGCCCCGAGTCCGAGCGCCAGCCACATGCCGTCGATGCCGGCGTGCACCGCGCCCCGTCGGTCGCCGCCACCGAGTGCGCGCGCGACGGTCGGGGTCGTCGCGTAGGCCAGGAACACCAGGAGGCCGGTCACCGTCTGTAGGACCGCCGACGCGATCCCGACGGCGGCGAGCGACGTCGCGCCGAGGTGTCCGACGAGGGCGGTGTCGGTGAGCAGGAAGAGCGGTTCGATGACGAGCGCCCCGAGCGCCGGCAGGGCGAGGCGGACGATGTCCCGGTCGACGGTGCGGCGGCGGGTGGCGGGGTTCCCCGACATCGCCTCAGTCGGCGACGTGGTCGGCGCCGCCCTCGGGACCGCGCGCCCGGCCGACGAGGTCCATCAGGTGGTAGACGACGATCGCCGCGACCGTGCCGATGACGATGCCGCCGAAGGTCGCCCCGCCCACTCCGAACGTGAAGTCGGCGATGCCCATGATGAGCGCGATGCCGGCGGTCAGCTGGTTCTTCGGCGCTGCGAAGTCGACCCGGTTCTCCACCCAGATCCGGATGCCGATCACGCCGATCAGGCCGTACAGCGCGGTCGTCGCCCCGCCGAGCACCCCGGCCGGGACCGTCGAGATGACCGCGCCGATCTTCGGGGAGAGCCCGAGCAGGATCGCGGCGATGCCCGCCACCCAGTACGCCGCGGTCGAGAACACCCGGGTCGCCGCCATCACGCCGATGTTCTCGCCGTACGTCGTGGTCGCGGAACCGCCGCCGATGCCGGCCAGCACCGTGGACAGCCCGTCCGCGAAGAGCGCCCGGCCGGTGAGCGGTGTGAGGTCGCGGCCGGTGAGCTGCCCGACGCCCTTGACGTGCCCGACGTTCTCGGCGATGAGCGCGAGCACGACCGGCAGGAACCCGAGGTAGACCGCGAGCTGTCCGCCGTCGAACGCCGGGAGCGTGAAGGTCGGGAGGCCGACCCACGCGGCGTGCCCCACCGCCGAGAAGTCCACCCCGCCGCCGACCACCGCCGCGACGTACCCGACGACGACGCCCACCACGATCGACAGCCGCCCGGTCATGCCGCGGAAGACGACCGTCGTGAGCACGATCGCGGCGAGGGTGATGACCGCGATCACGGGTTGCTTCGTGAAGTTGTCCTTGGCGGTCGGCGCGAGGTTGAACCCGATCAGGGCGACGATCGCCCCGCTGACGACCGGCGGCATGAGGACGTCGATCCACCGCGACCCGGCGAGTCCGACGACGAGCCCGACGACCGCGAGCAGCGCGCCGACGACGATGATCCCGGACAGCGCGAGCGGGATGCCGCCGAGCTTGGTCGCCGCGGCGATCGGTGCGAGGAACGCGAACGAGGAGCCGAGGTAGCTCGGCAGTCGGTTCTTCGTGACGACGAGGAACAGCAGCGTGCCGATGCCGCTGAACAGCAGCGTCGTCGACGGCGGGAACCCGGTGATGAGCGGCACGAGGAACGTCGCCCCGAACATGGCGACGACGTGCTGGACGCCGAGTCCGATCGTCCGACCCCAGCCGAGACGTTCCTCGGGGAGCACGATCGCCGATGCCGAGACCGTCTTGCCGTCGCCGTGCAGCGTCCACCCGAGTGCCATGCGGGAACCCTATCGACGACGATGGCTATCGTGGTCCGCATGACGAGCGACGCAGGCCAGCCCTCCGGAACCGAACTGGTGTCCGGGATTGACACCGCCCACCTCGACGCGACCGTGAAGCCGCAGGACGACCTGTACCGGCACGTCAACGGCATCTGGATCCGCTCGACCGCGATCCCCGACGACAAGGCGCGCTACGGCTCGTTCACGGTGCTCGCCGAGGCGGCGGAGGAGGCCGTCCGCACGATCGTCGAGCGGTCGCAGGAGTCCGAGGGCGGCGAGGCCCGGAAGATCGGCGACGTCTACGCGAGCTTCATGGACGAGGCAGCGCTCGACGCACAGGGCAGCGGGCCGATCGACCCGCTCCTCGGCGAGATCCAGTCCATCGAGACCATCGAGCAGGTCCTCGCGATGGTCGGCCGGTTCGAGCGGCTCGGAGTCTCGAGCTTCATCCAGCTCTTCGTCGACAACGACCCCGGGGACCCGCAGTCGTACGTCGTGTTCCTCGAGCAGTCCGGGCTCGGCCTGCCCGACGAGTCGTACTACCGGGAAGAGCGGTTCGCGGACATCCGCGACAAGTACCGCGAGTTCGTCGCTGCCATGTTCCCGCTCGCGGGCTTCGAGGAGGGCGCCTACCGCACGGAGCACGTGATCGCGCTCGAGACGGCGCTCGCCGCCGCGCACTGGGACAACGTGACGACCCGGGACAGCCAGAAGACCTACAACCGCATGACGTGGGCCGACGCCGCGGAACTCGCGCCCGGGGTCGACCTGTCGATCTGGCGCGACGCCGTCGACGCCCCGGCCGACGCGTTCGACACCGTCGTGGTGCGCGAGCCGGACTTCCTCGCCGGTCTCGCGGCGCAGCTCACCGCGCAGCCGCTCGACGTCTGGAAGGACTGGCTCCGCTGGCAGGTGATCCGCTCGTCGGCGGCGTACCTGACGAGTGCGTTCTCGGCGACGAGCTTCTCGTTCTACGGCACGGCGCTCACCGGCGCACCGAAGCAGCGCGACCGCTGGAAGCGCGGGGTGTCACTGGTCGAGGGCGCTCTCGGCGAGGCGGTCGGACGCATCTACGTGCACGAGCACTTCGATGAGTCGTCGAAGGTCGCGATGGACGACCTCGTCGGGAACCTGGTCGAGGCGTACCGGCAGAGCATCACCGGCCTCGACTGGATGACCGACGAGACCCGCGGCCGAGCACTCGAGAAGCTCGCGAAGTTCACGCCGAAGATCGGCTACCCGGAGGTCTGGCGCGACTACTCGAAGCTCGAGGTGCGGCCGGACGACCTGCTCGGCAACGTCCGTGCCGTGGCGTCGTTCGAGGTCGACCGCGAACTCGGCAAGATCGGGAAGCCGATCGACCGCGACGAGTGGTTCATGACCCCGCAGACCATCAACGCGTACTACAACCCGGGGTTCAACGAGATCGTGTTCCCGGCCGCGATCCTGCAGTACCCGTTCTTCGACGCCTCCCGGGACGCCGCCGCGAACTACGGCGCGATCGGCGCGGTGATCGGCCACGAGATCGGTCACGGGTTCGACGACCAGGGCTCGCAGTACGACGGTGACGGCCGGCTGCAGGACTGGTGGACGGCCGCCGACCGGACGGCGTTCGAGGAGCGCACGTCGGCGCTCATCGCGCAGTACGACGCGCTCATCCCGCGCGAGGTCCCGGACGGCCACGTGAACGGCGCCCTGACGATCGGCGAGAACATCGGCGACCTGGGTGGCCTGGCGATCGCGTGGAAGGCGTACCTCCTCTCGCTCGACGGTCAGGAGCCGCCCGTGATCGACGGGCTGTCCGGTGCGGAGCGGTTCTTCCTGAGCTGGGCGCAGGCGTGGCAGATGGCGATCCGTCCGGAGGAGGCGGCCCGGCTCCTGTCGATCGACCCGCACTCGCCGAACGAGTTCCGCTGCAACCAGATCGTCCGCAACATCGACGAGTTCTACGCGACCTTCGGCGTCACGGAGTCGGACGCCCTGTGGCTCGACCCGGCCGAGCGCGTCACCATCTGGTGAGCATGGTCGAACCCGACGCGGCACCACGGCGACGGCAGCAGGCACGGTCCGCCCGTGCCGGCGGCCGCCATCGTGGTGCCGCGGACGAGGCGTTCGCGGGGACGATCGACGCCCTCGGCGGGCTCGCCCACGACGGCGCGAAGGTGAGCGCGTCGGTCGTCGACACCTCGACCGGCCACGCGTTGCTCGCGGTCGACGACCGGGTCGTGCTGCCCGTGGCCGGGATCGGTCGGCTGCTGCTCCTCGTCGAGGTCGCGGCGCAGCTCGAGGACGGTCGGCTGCACGGCGACCGGTTGCAGCGGATGGCCCGGGACACCGCGACGGGCCCGGGACTCTGGCAGTTCCTCCAGGAGCCGACGATGCAGGTGTCCGACCTCGCGACACTCGTCGGCGCGACGGCGGACGCGTGGGCGACGAACGCGCTGCTCTCGACGGTGGGCATCGACGCGGTCCGACTCCGGGCCGAGGCGCTCGGCATCGACCGCAGCGCCGTGATCGACCGGATCCGCGATCGCCGTGGCCCGGACGACGCACCGGACTCGGCGGTGGCCGCCGCCCGCGAGATCAGCTGGCTGATGCGCGGGCTCGCACTCGGTGACGTCGTGGACGAGGCGACGAGCAACCGGGTGCTCGGCTGGCTGTCGCTCGGGATGGACATGACCCTCGTGGCCGGGGCGTTCGGGCTCGACCCGCTCGCGCACCGGGCGCTCGACCACGGCCTCCAAGCGGTGACCATCACCGGTTCCGGACCCGGGGTCCGCAGCGAGACCGGGGTGCTCCGCGGACCGGAACGGTCCGTGAGCTACGCGGTGTCGGTGTCGTTCGACGACGACTCGCTGCAGCGGCGGCTCGCCGTCGTCGACGCATTGCGGGCGATGGGCGCCGACGTGCTCGATGTCGTGCACGCCTGAGCAAGCGACAGCAGTCGACCGCAGCCGGCAGCAGCCGACCGCAGCCGGACGCTACCCGGCGACGATCGCCTGGACGCTCAACACCTGCTCGGCGGTGTTCGCACACCCCGTGTAGCCGGACGCCGCGATGAACATCGCCTGCTCGGACCCTGGCGGGTAGACGCGGAAGCCGTCCGCGGGCGTCGGCGAGCAGTCGGCCGCGTCGAAGTTCGCCGCCTGGACGATCCGGAGCGGTGCGTGGACGGTCGCGCCCGGTGCGAGCGTCTCGGTCGCGTGGGCGGACGACCGGTCGAGGGTGGCCGGCGCCCCGATCTGCGTGCCGTTTCCCCCGCCGACGAACGACACCCCGGGCCAGCCCTGCAGCGTGCAGGCGCTGTCGCCGGTGTTCGTGAACGTGAGGACGATCTCGGTGCTGCCGGCCGCGCCCCCGCCGCCGTCGGCGGTGCCGCCCCGCAGGTCCGACACGGTGCAGCGCGACCCGGACTGGGTCCCGCCGCCGGTGTCGCCGCCCGCGGCGTCGGTCGAGGTCGGCGAGGGGGACGAGGAGCCGGACGGGCCGGGCGACGCGGTCGTCGTCGTGGTGGCGACGACGGTCTTCGTCGGTTCCGGGGACCCGCCGCCGCCGGCGCAGGCCGTGAGGGTGCCGAGGACGACGATCCCCGTGATGACCGATGCGAGTCCGAGACGCTTGCTGTGCAGCATGGCCCCAGGCAACCACGACCGCGTGCAGATCGTGTGGATCGTGACCGGATCGCCGCCGTGTCGGACCGTTCCCGACCTGGAAGTCCTCCTGGCGGATGACGACCGGGCCGGGCAGACTGGCCGGCACGACGCGGTGTCGACGACGACCCGCGCACGACCAGGAGGGCGGACCCCATGGCTGGCAAGCACGAGCAGGCGCGCGGCGACGGCGGACGAGCGGACGGCATGACGACGTCGAGCGGCGAGTACGTCGACTCGGACATCCCGGGCGAGGAGCGCTCCGGTTCCCGCGAGCCCGTCGGGGAGTACACGAGCAGCGAGATCCCGGGTGAGACGCACGCGGCCGACGGCGCCCGCTCCGGCGAGGGCGCCTACGAGGACTCGGACATCCCCGGCGAGAACGACGCGACCGACGACGCCGACGAGACCGTCGGGTCGTACATCGACTCGGAGATCCCGGAGGACGGGACCGGCGACACGACGAAGGACGTCTAGCCCGGACCGTGGACCACCGGACGGGAGGCTCGTGGCGACGCCGCCACGGGCCTCCCGTCCGTCAGTCCACCAGCCCGGCGGCCGCCAGGCGCCGCAGGGTCGCGACGCCCGCGGGCGGGCACCGGTGGGCGTCCTCGACGGTGACCCACTCGACGGCGTCGACCTCGGCCGCGGCGATCGGCTGTCGGCCGTGCAGCGAGCCGCCCGTGCGGTCCGCGGACGGGGTGACGAGGAACAGGTCCATCGCGACCAGGGTGCCGGGGGCCTGGTCGTGCGCCGGTGCCGTCACGGAGCCGAACGACGTGACGTCGGTCGGGGCGAGGGCGAGCCCGGTCTCCTCGAGCGTCTCCCGGACGACGGCGTCGAGCGCGGTCTCGCCGGGTTCCTGTTTGCCGCCGGGCAGGTACAGGACGTCGCGTCCCCGGCTGCGCACCATGAGCACCCTGCGGTCGCGGACGAGGAGCAGCCCGCTCACGCGGAGCACGGCGGGGACGGACCCGGTCAGGACGCCGAGCCGGTCGCGGTGCCGAGTGCGGGCCGGACGGCGGCGGCACGGTCGGGGAGCGGGACGACCGGGGTGTCGGCTCCGGTCGGTGTCGGCACGATGCCGTACATCGCCTCGACCGCGGCGACGAACTCGTCGGCGCGACCCGTCCGTCCGAGTTCGCGGGCACGGACCGACGGACCGTGCAGGAGGACGCCGGCGAGGTGTCGGAGCGCCTGCTCGGTGCGCTCGGAGGAGTCCCCGCGGCTCCTCGCCCGTGCGATCTCGTCGTCGAGGACGTCGAACACGTGCTTCCGGAGGGCGACGAGGGCCGGCGTCGCGGACTGTTCGAGCGCCGCGGTGTGGAAGCGGTGCACGGCGTCGTCGACGATCGCACGGGCTTCGGTCTCGGCGTTCAGCTCGGCGAGCGGGGCGTGCAGGCTGATCGTCTCGAGGTCGAGGAGCTCGACGCCCTGGACGTCCGACGCGGCGGGGTCGACGTTCCGGGGGAGTCCGAGGTCGATCACGAGCCGCCGCGTGCCGTCGGCGAGGTCGGTGGCGTCGATCACGGGCTGCTCGCTCGACGTGCACGTGATCACGATGTCGGACGTGCCGATCGTGGCGCGCAGGTCCGTCGTCGCCGCGAGCGCGTGCTTCGCCGCGAAGGCGGCCGCCCGTCCGGACGGCGAGAAGACGGTGATGTCGGCGGCGCCGCGCTCGCGGAGTGCGGCGACGGTGGTGGCGGCGTAGCGGCCGGTGCCGACGAGCAGCACGCGCGTGCCGGCCCAGTCGGTGACCCGCGACGCCGCGAGCTCGAGGGACAGGCGGACGAGCGAGCGGCCGGCGGCACCGATCCGGGTGCGGGTCTTGACGCCGCGCGAGGTGTGCGCGGCCTCTTGGAAGAGCCGTTCGAGGTCCGACGTGGTGGTCCCGGCGGCGCGGGCGTCCTCGAGCGCGCGGCGGACCTGGCCGGAGATCTCGGTCTCGCCGATCACGACGGACTCGAGCCCGCTCGACACCGCGAAGAGGTGCTCGACGACGTCGCCGTCGCCGAGGACGCGCACCGACGACGCGAGCTCCGACGGCGGGACGTCCGAGGCGGTGCTCACCGCGTCGATGAGGGCGGCGACGGCCTGGTCCGGTGCGTCGCTGACGTCGAGGTAGGCCTCGAACCGGTTGCACGTGGCGAGGACCACGGCGCCGTCGAGGACGCCGGACCCGGTGACGAGTCCGTCCGCGGCGGCCGGCGCGCCGATGCTCAGTCGCTCCAGGAGGTCGAAGCTGGCGTTCTGGTGCGACGCCGTGAGACAGATGAGCACGTGCTCCATGGTAACCCCGACGTCCGACGGTCCCTCGTGGACCGCGTCCCCCGTGCTGAGGACACGGCAAGGTCTGGTCCCGCTGCGGATGCGAGACTTGGCGCTGTGACCGACGCCACCCGCACCCCGACGCTCGCACTCCCGCCGGCGCACCCGCTCGCCTCCGGAGCGACCGCGGGATCCCCGCTGATCCGGGCACTCCGCGGCGAGCGACCGGAGCGGCTCCCGGTCTGGTTCATGCGGCAGGCCGGGCGCTCCCTCCCCGAGTACCGGGACCTCCGGATCGGGACGGCGATGCTCGACGCGTGCCTCGACCCGGCGACCGCGTCCGAGATCACGCTGCAGCCGGTCCGACGGCACGGTGTCGACGCCGGCATCTTCTTCAGCGACATCGTCGTGCCGATCAAGCTCGCGGGCGTCGACGTCGACATCGTCCCTGGTCGCGGTCCCGTCCTCGGCAGCCCGATCCGCACGGCCGCCGACGTCGACGCGCTCGCGCCGCTCGACCCCGCGGCGTTGGCGCCGATCCAGGACGCCGTCGCCCGCACCGTCGCGGAGCTCGGGACGACACCGCTCATCGGGTTCGCCGGGGCCCCGTTCACCCTGGCCGCCTACCTCGTCGAGGGCGGCCCGAGCAAGGACCACATCCGAGCCCGCACGCTCATGCACGCCGAGCCCGAGGTCTGGGCGCGGCTGCTCACGTGGGCGGCCGACGTGTCCGGAGCGTTCCTCCTGGCCCAGGTGCTCGCCGGTGCCTCCGCCGTGCAGCTGTTCGACTCCTGGGTCGGCTCGCTCTCCCGGGCGGACTACCGCGCGTCCGTCGCGCCGCACTCCGCGCGGGCGCTCGGGCACGTCGACGGCCTCGGTGTGCCCCGCATCCACTTCGGCGTCGGGAGCGGCGAGGTCCTCGCCGACATGGCGGGCGTCGGCGACAGCCCGCTCGTCACGGACGCGGTGGGCGTCGACTGGCGGATCCCGCTCGACGAGGCCGTCCGCCGCGTCGGCACCGGGCACACGCTGCAGGGCAACATCGACGCGGCGATGCTCGCGGCGCCGTGGCCGGTGCTCGAGGCGCACGTGCGGGACGTCGTCGCCCGGGGCGGGTCGGCGCGGGCGCACGTCGTGAACCTCGGGCACGGCGTGCCGCCGGAGACCGACCCGACGGTGCTGACCCGCATCGTGGAGCTCGTGCACTCGCTCGGCGACGGCACGGTCGCGTGACCGACGTCGTCGTGGTGGGCGGCGGTGTCGGCGGTCTCGTCGTCGCCCGGGACCTCGCCAAGGGCGGCGCCGCCGTCACCCTCGTCGAGGCGTCGGGCGCACTCGGTGGCATGGTCCGGTCGCACGTCGTCGCCGGGATCGCGCTCGACCTCGCCGCGGACTCCTTCGCCACCCGCGGGGACGTCGTCTCGACGCTGGCGATCGAACTCGGACTCGGCAACGAGCTCTGCGCACCGGATCCGCGCGGCGCGTGGCTGATGACCCGCGACGGCCGGACGGCACCGCTGCCCGCGGCCGGGCTGCTCGGGATCCCGAGCATCCCGATGGCGGCCGACGTCCTCGCCGTGATCGGGACCCGCGGCGGACTCCGCGCGCAGATGGACTCGCTGCTGCCCGGACCCGTCGGTGCCTCCGCGGGGACGCTCGGCGAGCTCGTCCGGCGGCGGATGGGCGCGCGGGTGCTCGACGACCTCGTCGTGCCGATCGCCGGCGGGGTGCACTCCACCCACCCGGACCGGCTCCCGCTCGACCGCGTCGCGCCGGGCCTCCGGGCAGCGCTCCTCCGCGACGGCTCCCTCGCCGGCGCCGTCCTCGCGCAGCGCGCCGCGGCCCCGGCCGGTTCGGCAGTCGGCGGGATCCGCGGCGGTGTCGCCCGGCTCGTCGACGAGCTCGTCGCCGACCTCGACACCTACCGGGTGCACGTCCGCCTCGGGACCCGGGCGGTCCGGATCGACCGGGCGGGCGTGGACGTCGTCGCGGCCGACGCCGGCTCCGGTCCGGTGGAACGGCTCGTCGCCGACCACGTCGTCGCAGGCGTCCCCGACCCCGAGCGCACGGTGCCGGCGCACCGGACCGGCATCGAGCTCGTCACGCTGGTGGTCGACCAACCGGCGCTCGACGACGCCCCCCGCGGCACCGGCATGCTCGTCCACCCTGACGCGCCGTTCGCCCGCGGGACCGGAGCACGGGGTGCCCGGCCCGGACCGAAGGCGCTCACCCACGCGACCGTCAAGTGGCCGTGGCTCGCCGAGCGGACGGACGGGAGGCACGTGCTGCGGCTCAGCTACGCCGTCGGCCCGCAGGACGGCCCGGACACGACCGACGTCGGACGGAGCGTCGCGGTCGACCCGGACAGCGCCTTGGCGGCCTCGACGGCAGCGGACGCCGCGACGCTCCTCGGGGTGCCGCTCGGCGCCCGCCACGTGGTCGGGGCCGCCCGTGTCCGCTGGCACGGCCCCGACACCGAGGCGGCCGGGCTCGCGGACGGGGTCCGAGGCGTCGGCGAGGCGTCGACGGGGCGGGGGCTCGCCGGGATCGTGGCCGGTGCCAGGGCCCGGGCGGCCGAGGTGCTCGACGGACGAGACCCGCACCCGGCCTGAACGGCGAGGTGCCCCGGGGTCTACTGTTGACCGAGTCACCATCCCAACCCGCCGACACATTCCGTTCGGCGCATGACACCAACCGGAGGAACTCCACATGCGAGGCAGACTGATCTTCGTCGCCGGTGCAGCACTCGGGTACGTCCTGGGAGCCCGCGCCGGCCGCGCACGGTACGAGCAGATCAAGTCGGTGTCGAGCCGGGTCTGGAACAGCAACGGCGTGCAGAAGCAGGTGCACACGGTCGAGGACTTCATCGCCGACCGCACCCCGGACGTCGCCGAGTTCATCGGCGAGACCACCAAGAAGGTCGTCCGCAAGGCCGGGCCCAAGGGTTCCGGGTCGGCAGGGTCCTGAATGTCCGACACGCGCACCGGCCGCAAGTCCCTCTTCGGACTCGTCGGCGACGTCCCGAGGCTCGTCAAGGACCTGGTCCAGGGTGAGATCGCCCTGCTCAAGGCCGAGTTGCTCGGCAAGGCGAAGGTGTTCGCCTTCGCCGCCGCGTTCCTCATCGTCGCGCTCGTCATCGTCCTGTACGCGATCGGCGTCCTGCTGACCGCTGCGGTGCTCGGTCTCGCGACCGTCCTTCCCGGCTGGCTCGCGGCGATCATCGTCGCGGTGGTCCTGTTGATCGTCGCCGGCATCCTCGGGCTCCTCGGGTGGCGTCGTTTGAAGACCGGGTTCCCGCCGTTGCCCAAGCGCACGATCGACAGCGTCAAGAACGACATCAACGCGGTCAAGGGCATGGGCAAGAAGCCGACCCCGCCGAGCCAGCACGCCGACCGGCGTCCCGACGTCCCCGGGACCTTCTGATGGCCGACGACGACCAGGACCACGGCCCCGACTTCGACGGCCTGACGGAACGCGTCGCGGCGACCCGGGCACAGCTCTTCGACACCCTCGACGCGATCGAGGACCGCCTCAACGTGCCGAAGCAGATCGGCTTCGCGGCCTCCCGTGTCAAGCGCGGGATCGAACGGAAGCCGGTGCCGTACCTGGCTGCGTTCGCAGGGGGTGCCCTGGCCATCGGGGGTATCGTCGTCACGGTGATCCGTCGCCGGTAGGGAACGTCGGTCGGGCACCCATGACGGCAAGGGCGCCGCGACGACCATCCTCCTCGACCGAAGGAACCAGGCTCCCATGAGCACGAGCGCGCCCGCGCCGGACAGCACGACCAGCACCGTCCCGGAGAGCACTGTCGACCCTGCGACCGGTGTCGACCCGAACCTCCTCACCGCCTACGCGCTGTGGGCCGTGTTCCGCCGTCCCATCGAGGGCATCCGGCAAGCCGACGCCGCGGCGGTCGACGAACTCGACGCGGTGATCGCCGCCGCGGCGGACCACGGCGTGACCCTCCGCGGGATCTACGACGTCTCCGGGTTCCGGGCCGACGCGGACGTCATGCTCTGGCTGCACGGTGACGAGGCGCAGGCGATCCAGGCCGCGCTCCGCCGGATCCGACGCACCATGCTGTTCCAGACCGCCGAACCGGTGTGGAACGCGATGGCGATGCACCGCGAGGCCGAGTTCAACAAGCGGCACACGCCCGCGTTCCTGCGCGGCAAGGACCCCGAGGCGTGGATCACGGTCTACCCGTTCGTCCGCTCCTACGAGTGGTACCTGCTGCCGGAGGTCGAGCGGAGCGCGATGCTCCGCGACCACGGCATCGCCGGCGCGAAGTACCGCCGGGTGCTGACGAACACGATCGCGACCTTCGCACTCAGCGACTACGAGTGGATCCTGCCGCTCGAGTCGCCGGAACTCGTCGACCTGGTCGACCTGATGCGGGACCTCCGGTACACCGAGGCCCGCCTGCACGTGCGCGAGGAGGTCCCGTTCTTCACGGGCCGACGCATCGACACCACTGAACTCCCGGAGGTCATGGCGTGACGGACACCAGCAACATCTCGAACGGTCAGTTGGTGATGGCCGCGACGGCCGCAGCGGCGGACGGCCCGGAGTACGTCACCGCCCCGACGGCGTACGACGCGATCCTCCTCGCCGGGTTCGGCGGCCCCGAGGGGCAGGACGACGTCATCCCGTTCCTCCGCAACGTCACGCGCGGCCGCGGGATCCCGGACGAGCGGTTGGAGGAGGTCGCGCACCACTACCGGCACTTCGGAGGCGTGAGCCCGATCAACGCCCAGAACCGTGCGCTCAAGGCCGCGCTCGAGGCCGAACTGGCATCGCGCGGCATCGACCTGCCGGTGCTCTGGGGCAACCGGAACTGGGCGCCCTACCTCGAGGAGGCCGTGCAGGAGGCCGCCGACGCCGGCCACACGAAGCTCATCGCGATCGCCACGAGCGCCTACAGCTCGTTCTCCGGCTGCCGGCAGTACCGCGAGGACTTCGCGCGCGTGCTCGAGTCAACGGGTCTCCAGGACACCGTCGCCATCGACAAGGTCCGCCAGTTCTTCGACCACCCGGGCTTCGTCCGGCCCTTCGTCGACGGGGTCCGCACCGCGATCGCCGAGGCGGTCGTCGCGAACGAGGGACTCGACCTCGGGACCGAGCTGCAGGTCCTGTTCTCGACCCACTCGATCCCGTCGTCCGACGCCGAACGGTCCGGGCCGGACTTCCGCGGCTTCGACGAGCACGGGGCGTACGCGGCCCAGCACGCCGCGGTCGCCCAGGTCGTCCTCGACACCGCATGGGCGGAGTTCGTCGCGACCCCGCTCGGCGCACCGTTCGCCGGGTCGGCGCTCCCGTCCTGGAAGCTCGTGTACCAGTCGCGCTCCGGCCCGCCGACGCAGCCCTGGCTCGAGCCGGACATCAACGACCACCTGCACGAACTCGCGGGCGGTCCGACGCGCGCCGTCGTCATCGTCCCGCTCGGCTTCGTCAGCGACCACATGGAGGTCATGTGGGACCTCGACGAAGAGGCCACCGAGACCGCGGGCGAGCTCGGGTTCTGGTCGACCCGGACGCCGACCCCCGGTGTCGACCCGGCGTACGTCTCGGGGCTCGTCGACCTCGTCCTCGAACGCCGTGACGCCACCCCGGTCGAGCAGCGTCCGCACCTGACCGACATCGGCCCCTGGTACGACGTCTGCCGTCCCGGGTGCTGCGAGAACGTCCGTGCGGGCTTCAAGCCGGCGGTCGCCGGACTGAAGCCGTGACCCGGACGACGACCGACAGCACCGCACCGGAGGCCGGTCCCGCCCCGATCCGGGTCGGGACGCGCGGGAGCGCCCTGGCCCTCGCGCAGTCCCAGCAGGTCGCGGCGCGGCTCGGCAAGGCCGCCGGCCGATCCGTGGAGCTCGTCACGGTGCGGACCGAGGGCGACCGCTCCAAGGAGTCGCTCGCGACCCTCGGCGGCACGGGCGTGTTCGCGTCGGCACTCCGCGAGGCGCTCGTCGCGGGCGAGGTCGACGTCCTCGTGCACTCGCTCAAGGACCTGCCGACCGCGCCCTACCCGGGACTCTCGATCGGGGCCGTCCCGCTCCGCGCCGACGCCCGGGACGCCCTGTGCGCCCGGGACGGTCTGACCCTGGAGACGCTGCCGGAGGGTGCGCGCGTCGGCACCGGGTCCCCGCGCCGCGCGGCGCAGCTCCGTCGACGTCGCCCGGACCTCGAGATCGTCGACATCCGCGGCAACATCGACACGCGGCTCGGACGGGTCGGGGTCGACCTCGACGCCGTCATGCTCTCCGCGGCCGGCCTCGGACGACTCGACCGACTGGCCGACGCCACCGACCTCATCGGGCTCGGCTCCTGGCCGACCGCTCCCGGGCAGGGAGCACTCGCGATCGAGGTGCGCGACGACCACGGGGACGCGTCGCTCGACCGGGGACTCCGCGGCATCGAGCACGCCGAGTCCCGGCTGACCGTCACGGCGGAACGGCAGGTGCTCGCGACGCTCGAGGCCGGCTGCTCGGCGCCGATCGGTGCCACCGCCGTCGTCGACGCCGAGCTGCTCCTCGTCACCGCGACGGTCTACCGCCCGGACGGCACCGAGTACCGGTCGGCGTCCCACGGCGCGCACCTCGAGCCCGGTGCTGCCGCGCCCCGTCTCGCCGAGGCCCGCGAGGTCGCCCAGCGCGTCGCTCGGGAGCTCCTCGACAGCGGCGCGGCCGACCTGGCCGACATCGCGAGCACCTCGCGCTAGGGATCGTCACGGACACGTCGCAGCGCCCCACCGTGGTCCTGCCGCGCGGCGGCGAGTGGGCGGAACGGATCGGACGGGAGGCCCGTGCTCGCGGTCTCGAGCCGGTCACGGTCCCGCTCATCACCGATGTGCCGCCGATTGATGTCGACGCGCTGGCCCGCGCCGTGCGCGCACTCGCGGACGGCGCGCACGCATGGGTGGTGGTGACCAGTGCGACCGCCGTCCGCGTGGTGGCGGACGCGGCCCCGCGCCTCCAGGCCGACGGTTTCCGGGTGGCCGCCGTCGGGGAGGCGACCGCCGCCGCGTGCCGCGCCGTCGGCTGGGACGTCGCCGTCGTCCCGGAGGAGGCCTCCGCCGCCGACCTCGTGCTCGCGATGCCGGACGTTCCCGGTCGGGTCCTGTTCCCGAGGTCGGACATCGCGGCGACGACGGTGTCCGACGGCCTCCGCGCCCGCGGCATCGACGTCGAGGACGTCGTCGCGTACCGTACGGTGGGGACCGGCACCGAGCCGATCGTCCTCGATCCGGCGCCGGACGTGGTCCTCGTGACGAGCGGGAGCGTCGCCCGGGAGGTCGCCCGGCGGATGACGCCGCTCGGTCCCCGGACCCGCATCGCGTGCATCGGTCCCAGGACGGCCGCCGACGCCCGTGCCGCCGGGCTCCCCGTCCACGTGGTCGGGCGTTCCCGGTCGGCCACCGCACTCCTCGACGCCGTCGTCGCCGATCTCCATACATCCCCGAACCACCACACCCCGGAAAGGTGACCGTGCCGCTCTCCTCCGCACACAGCTCCGCCGTCGGACGATTCCCGCAGGTCCGTCCCCGCCGTCTCCGCGCCACACCGGCCATGCGCCGCCTGGTCGCCGAGACCCGCCTCCACCCCGCCGAGCTCGTGCTCCCGATGTTCATCCGCGAGGGCGCTGCCGAGGCGGTGCCGATCGCGTCGATGCCGGGCGTGGTCCAGCACTCGCTCGACTCGTTCCGCCGCGCGCTCGTCGAGGCGGCCGAGGCCGGGGTCGGTGGCGTCAACCTGTTCGGCGTGCCCGAGCACAAGGACGCGACGGGGTCCGGTGCGACCGACCCCGACGGCATCCTCAACGTCGCGATCCGCGTGGCGAAGGAGGAGGTGGGCGACGCCCTCGTCGTGCAGAGCGACCTGTGCCTCGACGAGTTCACCGACCACGGACACTGCGGGGTGCTCGCGGCCGACGGCTCGGTCGACAACGACGCCACCCTCGTCCGGTACCGGGACATGGCGGTGGCGCAGGCCGAAGCCGGTGCCGAGCTCGTCTGCATGAGCGGCATGATGGACGGCCAGATCCACGCGGCCCGCGACGCACTCGACATGGCAGGGCACACCGGCACCGCGCTCCTCGCCTACGCGGCGAAGTACGCCTCGGCGTTCTACGGCCCGTTCCGGGAGGCCGTGTCGTCGTCGCTCGTCGGCGACCGCCGGACGTACCAGATCGACGCTGCGAACGGCCGTGCCGGGCTCCGCGAGGTCGCGCTCGACATCGACGAGGGTGCCGACATCGTCATGGTCAAGCCCGCGATGAGCTACCTCGACGTGCTGACCCGGACCGCGGAGACCTCGCCGGTGCCGGTGTGGGCCTACCAGATCTCCGGGGAGTACTCGATGATCCACGCTGCCGCCGCGAACGGGTGGATCGACCTCGAGGCCGCGGCCATGGAGAGCCTCGTCGGCATCAAGCGCGCCGGGGCGGACGCGATCCTGACGTACTTCGCGGTCGACGTCGCGCGCACCCTGACGGGGTCGCGCACCGGTGCGTTCGGGGGCGCACGATGAGCGGCGCGACGGCTGCGGCCACGAACGACGACCTGTTCCGCCGGTCGAAGAAGTCGATCCCGGGCGGCGTGAACTCACCCGTCCGCGCCTACGGGTCGGTCGGCGGGACGCCGCGCTTCCTCGTCTCGGCCACGGGTCCGTACGTCACCGACGCCGAGGGTCGCGAGTACGTCGACCTCGTCGCGTCGTGGGGCCCGGCGATCCTCGGGCACGCGCACCCCGGCACCGTCCGTGCGGTGCAGGACGCCGCGGCGCGGGGCTTGTCGTTCGGGGCGTCGACCCCGGGGGAGACCGAGCTCGCCGAGCTGGTCCGCCACCGGGTGAGCGTCGACGGCGACGGTCCGGTCGAGAAGCTCCGGATGGTGTCGACCGGCACCGAGGCGACCATGACCGCGATCCGGCTCGCCCGCGGGTACACCGGCCGCGACCTCCTCGTGAAGTTCGCGGGCCACTACCACGGGCACTCCGACTCGCTGCTCGCCGAGGCCGGCTCCGGGGTCGCCACCCTCGCCCTCCCGGGGTCCGCCGGGATCACGGCGGAGACCGCGGCGCAGACCCTCGTCCTGCCCTACAACGACCTCGACGCCGTCCGCCGCGCGTTCGACGAGCACTCCGAGCGGATCGCTGGTGTGATCGTCGAGGCCGCCGCCGCGAACATGGGCGTGCTCGCACCGGCACGCGGGTTCAACCGGGCGCTCGCGCAGATCGTGCAGTCGCACGGTGCGCTGCTGATCCTCGACGAGGTGCTCACCGGGTTCCGCGTCGGGCCGGCCGGGTGGTGGGGGCTCGAGGCGTCCCAGGTCGTCCCCGACGGTCGCGGGTGGAAGCCCGACCTCGTCGCCTTCGGCAAGGTCATCGGCGGGGGCATGCCGCTCGCCGCGCTCGGCGGTCGGCGTGAGGTGATGGACTTCCTGGCCCCGCTCGGGCCGGTGTACCAGGCCGGCACCCTGTCCGGGAACCCGCTGGCCGTCGCTGCCGGGATCGCGACGCTCCGGGCAGCGGACGCCGCGGTGTACGCGCGTCTCGACGAGACCGCCGCCACCATCGCCACGGCGGCGTCCGCCGCGCTCGGCGCCGAGGGGGTCGCGCACACCGTCCAGCACGCCGGCAACCTGTTCTCGTTCGCGTTCACGGACACGGCCCCGCAGAACTACGACGACGTGCGCGCGCAGGACACGTGGCGCTACCCGCCGTTCTTCCACGCGATGCTCGACGCGGGGGTCACCCTCCCGCCGAGCGTGTTCGAGGCGTGGTTCGTCACGGCGGCCCACGACGAGCGCGCCGTGTCCCGAGTCCTCGACGCGCTCCCGGCGGCGGCACGGGCGGCGGCGGGGGCGACCCCGTAGCGGCGGGACCGACCGGGAGGCGGAACACGGTCGCCGCCACCCCGGTAGGTTCGCGACATGAGCACCCCCCAGTACGGCGAACAGCAGCCCGGCCAGTACCCGCAGTCCGGTCATTACCCGCAGTCCGGTCGGTCGGGACCGACGGGCGGCGAGCCGCCGATCTGGGCGCCCTGGTACGGCATCCCGTTCGCGCAGGCGTTCGTCCGGGTCTTCAAGAAGTACGCCGACTTCACCGGGCGGGCGAGCCGCAGCGAGTACTGGTGGTTCGCCCTGTGGAACATCATCATCGCGTTCGTGCTGTCGATCGTCGGCTCGGTCATCGACGCGGTCACCGGCTCGACCATGCAGATGGCGTCGCAGCTCCAGGGCGACCCGTCGAACCTGTCGACCCTCGTCGGGTCGTCGTTCGCCGCGCCGGGGAACTGGGTCTCCTACGTGTGGGGACTTGCGATCCTCATCCCCGGGTGGGCCCTCGGCGCCCGCCGACTGCACGACCGCAACCGCAGCGGCTGGTGGCAGCTCCTGCAGCTCATCCCGATCGTCGGCGGCATCATCCTCATCATCTGGTTCGCACTGGACTCCCGGCCGGAGGGGTCCCGCTTCGACCGACCCCGGGGCTGACCCCGTCAGCGGGTGAGGACCGCCGCGACCTCGGGGATCCTGTCGATGTAGCCGCTGACGAGCTGTCGCGCGATCGTCACGCTGTCGACGAGCGGGTGCAGAGCGAACGCCCTGAGCGCCTCGTCCCGGCTCCCGGTCATCGCGGCGGCGATCGTGTACCGCTCGACGTCCTTGACCTGCGACATCAGGCCGATCTGGTGCAGGTCCGGCTGCGCGGTCGAGAGGGGGTGCACGCCGTTGGCGTCGACCATCGTCGGCACCTCGACCACGGCGTCGTCCGGCAAGCCCGTGATGGTGCCGTTGTTCCGCACGTTGAGGATCATCGTCTGCCGTTCGTTCCGGCTGATCGCGGCCATCACGCCGAGCGCGACGCCGGCGTAGCCCTGGTGGGCGGGGTCGGCCTCGCGTTCCTTCTCGTGGGTCGGCGCCTCCTGCGTGCCGCCCTTCGCCTCGGCCATGTACGACGCGCTGCGCCGTTCGACGGTCTCGCGCCAGAGTTCGGCGACGCCGTCCCCCGCCGCGGTCGCACGCTCGTAGAACGCACCCTGCGACTGTGCGAGGAAGTCCCCGCGCGTGGTGCCGGAGTCGATGATCGAGCGGACCGCGTCGCGGTTGAAGTAGTAGTAGAACAGGTACTCGTTCGGGATCGCGCCGAGTGACCGGACCCAGTCGAGCCCGAAGACGTGGCCCTCCTCCATCGCGCCGAGGAGCTCGTCCGACTCCATGAGCTGCGGCAGGACGTCCCGCCCGTCGTACATGACGCGGCGCATCCACCCGAGGTGGTTGAGCCCGACGTAGTCCATCTGCACGCGGGTGTGGTCGAGGCCCATGAGCCCGGCGACGCGACGCCCGAGGCCCGACGGGGTGTCGCAGATGCCGAGGACACGATCGCCGAGGACGGTCTGCATGGCCTCGGTGATGATCCCGGCCGGGTTCGTGAAGTTCATCACGTAGGCGTTCGGTGCGAGGCGCTTGATGACCTTCGCCGCCTCGACCATCACCGGCACGGTCCGGATCGCGTAGGCGAGGCCGCCGGGGCCCGTCGTCTCCTGTCCGAGGACGTCGAGGTCGAGGGCGACGTGCTCGTCGCAGCGACGGCCTTCGAGCCCGCCGACGCGGAGGGCGGCGAACACGTAGTCCGAGCCCTCGACCGCCGCCTCGAGCGACGTCGTCGGGACGAGCGTCGGCGCGTCGGGGAAGTCCGCCGCGAACTCCGAGAGGATCGCCATCATGGCGTGCAGACGCTGTTCGTCGACGTCGTACAGGGCGACCTCCTCGACCCGGGGCGAGCCCGTGTCACGGAGGAGTGCCTGGTAGACGTAGGGGGTGCGGAACCCGCCACCTCCGAGGATGCAGAGCTTCATGTCAGCGTGACCTCTCCGCCGGCGTTCCGGCACAGTTCGAGTGTTTCGTCGGGTGCGCCGGTCGTCGTGACGAGTACGTCGACGTCGGCGAGGGAGCAGAGGCGCAGGGCGCCGCTCCCGGGGAACTTGTTCTCGGACGCGAGCAGCACGACCCGGTCCGAGGCGGCGATCATGGACTGCTTGATCGGGGCCTCGACCGCCATGTTGTCGACGACGTGGCCGTTCGCACGGACACCGGTGCACGAGAGGAACACGATGTCCGCGCTGATCTGCTGGAGCGCCTGCTCGGCGAGCGAGCCGACGAGCGTGCGGTAGTTCCGGCGCACGACCCCGCCGAGCAGCACGAGGCGGACGGCGTCGTCGTCGCGGAGTTCGTCGAACACGGCGAGGTTCGAGGTGACGACCGTGACGTCGCGACCGTGCAGCCGTGCGGCGAGGAGCGGGGTGGTGGTCCCGATGTCCAGGACGACGACGCTGCCGTCGGTGACCATCGCGGCGGCGGCATCGGCCATCCGTTCCTTGAGGTCGCGATCGGCCGACTGGTCGAACGCGCTCTCGGATGCCTGTCCGCCGTGTTCCTCGACCGTCGTGCCGGGCTTCAGCACCGCACCGCCGTACGTCCGGGTGAGCTCGCCGTTCCGGTCGAGGATCTCGAGGTCGCGTCGGATCGTCGACTCGCTGACGTCGAGTGCCTCGGCGAGTTCGCGCACCGAGGCAGCGCCGCCCACGCGCAGTGCGCTGAGGATGCGGTTCTGCCGGTCGCGGAGGATCACGATCGCCACTGTACCGAAGAGTTGCGCGAAGTCGAGCAAAGTCGCGCATCACGAAACCGTTACCTGCGCAGAGTTAACAAAAGTGCGTCACGTCGGTAACGTGCTTGCAACAACGGATGCTCAGGATTGCATGACATCTCGCAGCCGTTGTCCAGACGGATCCGCGACGACGAGGAGACACCGTGACCGACCCAGCCCGCACGAGCGGCGCCGACCTGCTGTTCGCGGGCGACGTCTTCTGCGACGTCGTGTTCTCCGGTGTCGCAGTGCCCGAGGTCGGCGCCGAGGTGTACGCCGACGGCTTCGGCATCACCCCGGGCGGCGTCGCGAACCGAGCCGTCGCGGCGGCGCGGGCCGGTGCGCGGACGATGCTCCTGGCGCGTCTCGGTGACGACCCGCTCGGCCAGCACATCCACGCCGTGCTCGACGCCGAGCCGGACCTCGACACGTCCCTGCTCGAGGTCGTCCCCGGCTTCCAGAGCCCGGTCAGCGTCTCCCTGACCGGCGCACACGCCGAGACCGGCGCACACGACCGGAGCTTCATCACCTACCAGGAGCGCCTCGGCGACCTGGTGCTCCCCACGGACATCGGACCGATCGGCGCGACGCACGTCGGCATCGCGGCGCCCCTGCCGGCGTGGGTCGCGCGGCTCCGGGCCTCCGGGACCCGGGTCGTCGGCGGCGTCGGTTGGGACCACACCGGTGCGTGGTCGGCGGACGTGCTCGACCGACTCGCCGAGGTCGACGTCTTCGTCCCGAACGACGTCGAGGCGATGCGGTACACCCGCACCGACGACGCCGTCGCCGCCGCCAAGGCCCTCGCCGAACGGGTCCCGCTGGCCGTCGTCACGCGCGGTCCGGACGGTGCCGTCGCGGTCGACTCCGCGAACGGCACGCTCGTCGAGGTGCCCACCGTGCGGGTCCCCGTGCTCGACCCGACCGGTGCCGGCGACGTCTTCGTCGCGACGTTCATGGCAGCGGCCGACCGCGGGTGGGACCTCGCCACGCAGCTCCGGTTCGCAGGACTCTGCGCGTCGATGTCCGTCACCGGCCTCGGCGGCGCGGCGAGTGCACCCCGCCCGGCCGACCTCGTCGCGTTCGTGGACCGCACCCGTCCGGACGGCGACTGGTCCTTCCTCAGCGAGCCGTCCCTCCCCACCGGCTGATCCCGCCGGTTCCCCCACAGGCCAGCGGCTCCGGGCCGCACCGCAGTACCCACCCCCGTAGCATCCGGACTCCCGACAGATCGGAACACACCATGAAGCACCTCAGGAAGGCATCGCTCCTCGTGGGCGCGGCCGCCGCCGTCGCGCTCGGCCTCGCCGGCTGCGCACCGGGCGGTTCCGCGGCGACGAGCGACCAGAGCCTCGGCCCGGTCTCGAAGAGCGTCGGCAAGGACAAGATCACCCTGACCGTCTGGGACCAGAACACCGACGGCGGGATCAGCGACGCCCAGCAGCAGCTCAACGCGTCCTTCGAGAAGAAGTACCCGAACGTCACGATCAAGCGGGTCTCGCGCTCGTTCGCCGACCTCAAGACGACGCTCAAGCTGGCGCTCTCCGGCGACAACCCGCCGGACGTCGTGCAGGCCAACCAGGGGTACCCGGACATGGGCGCCTTCGTGAAGGCCAAGCTCCTGCGTCCGGTCGACGACTACTCCGACCTCTACGGCTGGGACGACTACTACCCGTCGAGCTTGCTGAAGCTCAACTCGTTCTCGTCCGACGGCACGACCTGGCAGGGTGACAAGCTCTACGGCGTCTCGCAGACCGGCGAGCTCGTCGGCCTGTACTACAACTCGGCCGTCCTCCAGAAGGCAGGCATCAGCGAGGCACCGAAGACGGTCGCCGACCTCACGGCCGACATGGCGAAGGTCAAGGCGGCGGGCGACCTGCCGCTGAGCTACGGTGACGTCGAGAAGAGCCCCGGCATCCACCTGTACGGACTCGTGCTGTCGGCGCTCGCCGGACACGACGCAGTGAACGACCTGGTCACCTCGAAGAGCGGCGCATGGACCGACGCCGACGGCGTCGAGGCCGCCAAGACCATCCAGGGCTGGCAGGACGACGGCTACATCACCCCCGGGTCGAACGGCGTCTCGCGCGACGACGCCGTCGCGACCTTCGGCAAGGGCGAGTCGGCGTTCCTCGTCACCGGCACCTGGAACCAGGCGACGCTCGAGGCCGCGTCCGCAGCGAAGGACATCCGGTTCACGGCACTCACCCCGAAGGGGTCGGACACCGCCGTGACCATGGGTGGCGAGGGGCTCGCATGGGCGCTGACCTCGAAGACGAAGCACGCCGACGCCGCGGCCGCCTACGTCGACTTCGTGACGGACGAGCGCGCGTCGGAGGTCCTCGTCAAGACGGGCAACCTGCCGACCGTCGTGCCGTCGGACGACACCCCCGCCACGGGCACGCTCGCGGCCGACATCACGAGCGAGTACAAGACCATCTCGGAGTCGAACGGCATCACCCCGTACCTCGACTACGCGACGCCGACCTTCTACGACACCCTGTCGGCGGCCATGCAGGACCTCATCGCCGGCAAGTCGACGCCGGCGGAGTACACCGAGACACTCCAGACGGACTACTCCGCCTTCGCGAAGAGCCGCGGCTGACGTGACCGACGCAGCGACACGGACCGGATCGGGCGCCCGGGCAGGTGGCGCCCGGTCCGGGCGCTCGGGCGCCGGTCCCGGGACCGAGCCGCAGACGGACGGGAGGGACGGAGCGGCCCCGCCCCGTGCCTCCGGTCCGGTACGCGGCACGCCGCGCCGACGGCGCCGCAGCCTCGTCGCCTACCTGTACGTCCTGCCGGCGTTCCTCGTCTTCGCGGTGTTCCTCGGCTGGCCGTTCCTGCAGACGATCCAGTACTCGTTCTACGACTGGGACGGCCTCTCCCCGGCGACGTGGGCGGGCGCAGCGAACTACGCGTCCGTCTTCACCGACACCGAGCTCCGCGGGGCCTTCGGACACGCGCTCGTGCTCATGCTCTTCTACTCGGTCGTCCCGGTCGCCATCGCGCTGTTCCTCACGGCGCTGATCTCCCGGGCGAACCGGCTCGCGGGCATGTCGTTCTTCCGGACGGTGCTCTTCCTGCCGCAGGTCATCGCCTCGGTCGTCGTCGCGACGATCTGGGTCTCGCTGTACTCGACCGACGGACTCGTCAACGAGGTCCTCCGGGCCATCGGGCTCGGGAGCCTCGCGCGGGTGTGGCTCGGCGACTACTCGACGGCGCTCGTCGCCATCGGGTTCGTCGGGACCTGGCTGAACGTCGGGCTCTGCCTCGTGCTGTTCCTGTCCGGTGTCGGCAACATCCAGCCGACGCTGTTCGAGGCCGCCCGGCTCGACGGTGCCGGACCGGCCCGGGAGTTCTCCTCGATCACGCTGCCGTCGCTCCGCGGACAGATCGCCGTGGCGCTCACGCTGACCATCGTGTCCGCGCTCAAGACGTTCGACCTCGTCTACATCACCACGGGCGGTGGTCCCGGGAACTCCACCACGGTGCCGGCGTTCGAGGCCTACAACCGGGCGTTCAACACGGGGCAGGTCGGGTCGGCCGCCGCGGTCGCGATCGCCCTGACCGTCGTGATCATGATCGTCACCGCACTCATCAACCGCCTCCAGCCGAAGGACGCCGAATGAGGATCTCCCGGACCGAGAAGACCGTCGACTACGTCATCCTGTCGCTGTTCGCCCTCTTCGCGGTCGTCCCGCTCGTCGGGGTGCTGTTCTCCGCGGTCACCCCGTCGGCGGAGAACTCCGGCTCGTTCCACCTGCCGAGCAGGATCGACCTCGGCAACTTCGGGGCGGCGTGGACGCAGGGGCACTTCGGGACCTACATGGTGTCGAGCGTCGTCGTGACGATCGCGACGGTCGTGCTCACGACGATCCTGGCGGTGTTCGCCGGGTTCGCGTTCGCCCGGCTGTCGTTCATCGGCTCGAACGTGCTCTTCTTCGTCATGCTCGCCGGGCTCATGCTGCCGGCCGAGGCGTTCATCATCCCGCTCTACTTCAACCTGCGGACCGTGGGGCTGACCGACACCTACGCGAGCCTCATCCTGCCGCAGACCGCACAGTCCCTGGCGTTCGGGATCTTCTGGATGCGGAACCAGTTCCGGACGTTCCCGGGGGAGATCATCGAGGCGGCGCGGATCGACGGGGCGCGGGACCTCCGGGTGCTCTGGCAGGTCGTCGTGCCGCCGTCGATCGCACCGATCGTGACGATGTGCGTGCTCATCTCGATGTGGACGTGGAACGAGTTCCTCATGCCACTCGTCCTCATCACGAGCGAGGAGCGTCGGACGGCCCCGCTCGGGCTCGCGTTCTTCAAGGGCGAGCACCTGACCGACTACTCGCTGTTGTCGGCCGCCGGGATCATCGTGGCGCTCCCGATCGTGGTGCTGTACTTCTTCCTCCAGAAGCGGTTCATCTCGGGGATGCTCGGGGGCATCAGCGCGAAGTAGGCCCGACGGCCGGTCGGCGCATCCCGGTCGGGGTGTCGCGCGCGGACCGGGCACGGCGGGCCTGCCAGCGGCCGTCCTCGCGCGCGATGTCGAGGGGGAACGCGAAGCACGCCGACACCGGTCCCGACGTGATGACGTCGTCCGCCCGGCCACTCGCCACCACCGCGCCGTCGCGGAGGAGCATCGCGTGCGAGGTCGAGGCCGGCAAGTCCTCGAGGTGGTGGGTCACCATGACGCTCCCGAGCTCCGGGTGGCCGGTGCGGAGCGCATCGACCGTCTCGAGCAGGTGCTCCCGTGCGGCGACGTCGAGTCCCGTCGCCGGTTCGTCGAGCAGCAGCAGGCGCGGTTCGCTCATCAACGCCCGGGCGATGAGCGCCCGGCCGCGTTCGCCCTGGGACAGCACCGGCCAGCGCGCCTCGCGTCGTCCGCCGAGTCCGACGTCGACGATGTGCTGGTCGGCGCGCTCGACCTCGTCGTCGCTCGGCGACCAGCGCAGCATCGTGTCGGTGGTGCCGGTGAGCCCGGTCAGCACGGTCTCGAGGACCGTCAGCGGCGCGAGCATCCGGTGTCGTGGATCGACGTGTCCGATGCGTTCGCGGAGTTCGCGGACGTCGACCCGGCCGAGCCGTGCGCCGAGCACGTCGACGGTGCCGGCGGTCGGGTGCGACGTCGCACCGAGGACCGCGAGCAGCGTGGACTTGCCGGCACCGTTCGGCCCGAGCAACGCCCAGTGCTCGCCGGACCGGACGGTCAGGTCGACGTCGTGGAGCAGGTCACGGCCGCTCCGCGTGACGCGGAGCCCCCGGACGTCGAGCAGGAGGGACGGTGCGGTGTCCATGGTCGCGCTCGCCGTCAGGGGCGCCCCGGCCGCGGTCAGGACGCCGACTGGTCGATCGCCGAGCGGACGTTCCGCACGTGTTCGCGCATCGCGACGTCCATGGCACGGAGCACCGCCCCGCCGGCCTCGCCGTCGCGCTCCGTGGCGGCCGCCCGGAACGCGTCGAGCGCCTGCGCGACGTCCCAGAAGGTCTCGTCGGACGCGGTCAGGGCGAGGAACTGGGTCCGCGGCACGATCGACTCGCTCACCTTGACGAGGAGGTCGTTGCCGGACCGCGCGATGATGAACGCGAAGAGCGTGTTGACGTCCCGCGTGAGTGCCCGGTCCTCGGCGAGGGCGTGCGCACGCGCGGTGTCGAGCAGCTCGGAGAACGCCGTGGTGTCGTCGTCGTCGAACCGTGGGAACGCCCACCGCGCCGCGAGCTCCGTGATGCCGAACAGCAACTGGAGTGCGTCGTCGTACTGTTCGCGGGTCGGGGTGGCGATGCGCGTGTAGCGGTTCGCCTCCATCTCGACGAGGCCGTACTCCACGAGCCGTGCGATCGCTTCGCGGATGGGGGTGCGTGAGACACCGAGCCACTGGACGAGCTCGTCGTCGTTGAGGCGCTCACCCGGCGTCAGGGTGCCGTCCTGGATCGCGCCGAGCATCTTCTCGAAGACGACGTCGCGCAGGAGACGGCGCGGCGAGTTCTCCGTGGTCGCCTTGGGAACCGGCATGGGATGGCCTTTCGGGAGGAGCCGGGAGCGCTCGGATACGCGCCCGGGTATTCAACATCCTACGCTGCGATTGACATTTCTCGGGGCAATACCCGGAGGCCGGAGAGAAATGCAGTACAGGGTATTCTCCAATTGCGATGTCGCGACGTCACATCCGGATGACGGTCCGGCCGTGGACTGCTCCGGCCAGGATCCGCTCGCCGACGCCGATCGCGTCCTCGAGCCCGACGGTCGTCGTGACCGACCGGAGCAGCGCCGGGTCGAGGTCGGTCGCGAGTCGGTCCCACGCGCGGCGGCGGAGGGCTGGAGGCGCGTCCACGGAGTTCACCCCGAGCAGCGCGACGCCACGGAGGACGAACGGCAGCACCGTGCCGTGCAGGGCGGCGTCCTGGACGAGTCCGCACGCCGTCGCGGCTCCGCCCCACCGTAGTTGCGCCAGGACGTTCACGAGCGTCGCACCTCCGACGCTGTCGACCGCCCCGGCCCATCGCGCCCGCTGCATCGGCCGTCCCGGTCCGGTGAACTCGGACCGGTCGAGGACGTCGTGCGCGCCGAGGGTCCGGAGCGCGTCGGCGTGCTGCGGGCGGCCCGTCGACGCCGTCACCGTGTACCCGTTCGCGGCGAGGAGCGCGATCGCGACCGTCCCGACCCCGCCGGACGCCCCCGTCACGAGGACCGGACCGTCGTCGGGCCCGACGAGGCGTTCCAACGCGAGCACACTGAGCATCGCCGTGAACCCCGCCGTGCCGATGGCGGCGGCGAGGTCGTCGGGGAGTGCGTCGGGCAGCGCCACGAGGGACCCCGTCGGGACGATCGCCTGCGTCGCGAACCCGCCGTCCCGCGTCTCCCCGGCGCCGGCGCCGTTCAGGACGACGCGGTCGCCGACCCGGAATCCCGGGTCCGCGGCACCATCGTCGACGTCCCCGACACCCCCGATCGCCCCGATCCGGCCGACGACGTCGATCCCCGGGACCAGCGGGTCGATCCGCGCGACGCCGGGGTCGCCCGCCATCGCCATGCCGTCCTTGTAGTTCACGCTCGAGAACGTGACGTCGACGAGCGCCTCCCCGGGACCCGGTGGCGCCAGCTCGACGTCGCGGACGGCGGTCGGGGCGGACGAGGAGACGACGACGGCGCGGGTCCGGCCCGCGCCGTCGGCCGGGAGCGTCACCACCGCGGGTGCACCGACTGCCGGAACGTGTCGTCGTACAGCTCGTGGACGCCACGGTCGAACGCGTCCCCGAGCGGCGGCAGTGACCCGGCCGCGGCGTTCGAGCGGGCCTGCTCCGGACTGCGCGCACCGGGGATGGCCGCCGTCACACCGTCCTGCTCCACGAGCCACGCGAGGGCGGCCTGCGGCACGGACACGCCGTCCGGCACCGCGGCGGCGAACCGCTGGGCGGCCGTCACGCCGTCCTCGAAGTCGACGCCGCTGAACGTCTCGCCCTGGTCGAACGCCTCGCCGTGCCGGTTGTAGGAGCGGTGGTCCTCCGGCGCGAAGGTCGTCGACGCGGTGTACTTGCCGGTGAGCAGACCGGAGGCGAGGGGCACCCTCGCGAGGATCCCGACACCCGCGGCGCGCGCGGCGGGCAGGACCTCGTCGAGCGGCTTGAGCCGGAACGCGTTGAGGATGATCTGGACCGTCGCGACGTTCGGACGTGCGATCGCGGTGAGCGCCTGGGCGGCCTCCTCGACGCTGACGCCGTAGGCCGCGATCGAACCGTCGTCGACCAGGGCGTCGAGCGCGTCGTAGACCGCATCGTCGTCGTACACGGCGGTCGGCGGGCAGTGCAGCTGGACCAGGTCGAGGGTGTCGACGCCGAGGTTCGAGCGGGAACGGTCGACCCAGGCGCGGAAGTTCGCCGCGACGTACGTGCTCGGCACCTGCTCGAGGCGTCGGCCCATCTTCGTCGCCACCGTCACGCCGGCGTCCGGGTTCGCCGCGAGCCACGTGCCGATGATCTGCTCGCTCCGCCCGTCGCCGTAGACGTCGGCGGTGTCGAAGAGGGTCACGTCCGCGGCGGCCGAGGCGTCGAGGACCGCCAGGCCCTCGTCCTCGGAGACGGCGCCCCAGTCGCCGCCGAGCTGCCAGGTGCCGAGTCCGATGACCGAGACGGTGCGTCCGGTCCTGCCGAGGGTGCGTCGCTGCATGTCGACGACGCTACGCGGTGCCGGCGGACGGGGTCAGCCGAAGAGGATCGCGGCCTCGTCGTACCGGTCCTGCGGCACGACCTTGAGCGCCCCGAGCGCGTCCTCGAACGACACGTGCACGATCTCCGTCCCGTTGAGCGCCACCATCCGGCCCCAGCGCTCCTCCACGACGGAGTCGATCGCCGCGAGCCCGAGCCGCGTCGAGAGCACCCGGTCGTACGAGGTCGGCGTCCCACCGCGCTGGATGTGCCCGAGCGTCGTCGCCCGCGTCTCGATGCCGGTCATGTCCTCGATCAGCGGGGCGAGGCGCTCGCCGATGCCGCCGAGCCTCGGACGCCCGAACGCGTCGAGGCCCCGCTCGGTGTGGGCGTTGTCCTCGTGGTCCGGCACGAACCCCTCGGCGACGACGACGAGCGGTGCGCGGCCGCGGTCGTAGGCGGACCGGACCCAGGCGGCGATCTGCTCGAGCGACGTCTTCTGTTCGGGGATCAGGATGGCGTGCGCGCCCGCAGCCATCCCGGAGTGCAGGGCGATCCAGCCGACGTGCCGGCCCATCACCTCGGCGACCATGCAGCGGCTGTGCGACTCGCCGGTCGTGCGGAGGCGGTCCATGGCGTCGGTGGCGATCTGCACCGCCGTGTCGAACCCGAAGGTGTAGTCCGTCGCGCCGAGGTCGTTGTCGACGGTCTTCGGCACGCCGACGATCTTGAGACCCGCGTCGGTGAGGCGTTTCGCGGCGGCCAGGGTGCCCTCGCCGCCGATCGCGATCATCGCGTCGATGCCGTGCCGCTCGAGGTTCCGCTGGATGTTCTCGACGCCGCCGTTCGGTCCCTCGAAGGGGTTCGTGCGGCTCGTCCCGAGGATCGTCCCGCCCTGCTTGGCGATGCCCTGGATGTCCTTCCGGCCGATCGGCACGATGTCCGCGTCGACGACCCCGCGCCAGCCGTCGCGGAAGCCGACGAACTCGTGCCCGTAGATCGCGATGCCCTTGAGCACCGCGGCCCGGATGACCGCGTTGAGTCCGGGGCAGTCGCCGCCGCTGGTGAGGATGCCGATGCGCATGGTGCACTCCGTCGTGTCGGGGGAACGTCGACACCCATCATGGTCGATGTCCCCACGTGCACGTACGATCCCTTGCATGTCCGTCGAACCCGCCGAGCGCTCGCGAGCAGTGCGCGGTCGGACGGGAGGCCCGGATCGCGCGACCCGGTCGGCGCACGCCCGCCACGGTGCCGGACCCGACCCGCGCTGGACGAGCGCCCGCGGGGCGGACCCGGGTCGGGCCTCCAGTCCGGCGCCCGCTGCACCCCCGACCCGGCGCGACACGGTCTACCGACCCGGCCATCACGTCGACGTCCCCGCGACCCTCCGTCCGCTCAGCCGCGGCGCGGGCGACCCGGCGTTCCGACAGGTCGAGGGCACGACCTGGCTCGCACTCCGGACGCCGGCGGGCCCGGCGACCGTCGCGATCCGGTCGGCGGCGGCCGAGGTCCACGTCACCGCGTGGGGCGACGGCGCGGACTGGGCGGTCACGCACGTCCCGGACATGCTGGGCCGCGGCGACGACTGGTCCGAGCTCGACGTGTCCGGCAACGCCTTCCTCAGTGCGGCCCGACACCGTCAACCGGGGTTACGACTCTGCCGTACGAACACCGTCGTGGCGATGCTCGTCCCAGCGATCATGGAGCAGAAGGTGACCTCGCGGCAGGCGTGGCGCGCGTGGCGGTACCTCGTGCGGGCGTTCGGGACGGTCGCGCCGGGGCCGGCACCGGACGGCATGGTCGTGCCGCCGGACGCCGCGACCTGGGCGCGGATCCCGAGCTGGGAGTGGCACCGTGCCGGGATCGAGCCCGGCCGGTCGGCGACGGTGATGCGCGCGATGCGCGTCGCGCCGGCGCTCGAACGGACGCTGACGCTCGGTCGTGGCGGGGAGCTCGTGGCGAGCCGGCTCATGTCGATCCCGGGGGTCGGGGTGTGGACGGCCGCCGAGACCGCGCAGCGCTCCCACGGCGACCCGGACTCCCCGAGCGTCGGTGACTACCACCTGCCCGCGGTCGTCGGGTGGGCGCTCGTCGGGGCGCCGGTCGACGACGACGGCATGCTCGAACTGCTCGAACCGTGGCGCGGTCACCGCGAGCGGGTGATGCGGCTCATCGGGGGCAGCGGGTTCCGGAAGCCGAGCTTCGGCCCGCGGATGACGATCCAGGACCACCGCCACCACTGACCCTCGTCGCGACCCTTGGGGGCTCGGGGCTCGGGGCTCGGGGCTCGGGGCCCGGGGCTGGGGAATGGGGCGGCCGGGTGACCGGTTGGTGCCGGCATGACCATCGCCATCACCGCCGCCACCGGCGCGCTCGGACGCCTCGTCGTCGACGCACTCCTCGCCCGCGGCACCGACCCCGCCGACGTCGTCGCCGTCGTCCGGAACGCCGAGAAAGCCCGACCGATCGCCGAGCTCGGCGTGACCGTCCGCACCGCCGCATACGGCGACGTCCCCGCCCTCACCGAGGCGTTCCAGGGCGTCGACCGGCTCCTGCTCGTCTCCGGCAGCGAGGTGGGCCAGCGCGTCGAGCAGCACCGCTCCGTCGTCGAGGCCGCCACCGCAGCGGGCGTCGGCTTCATCGCGTACACGTCGGCGCCCCGAGCGGACGACACCACGCTCGTGCTCGCACCGGAGCACAAGGCCACCGAGGAGCTCCTCGCCGCGTCGAGCATCCCCACCGCGATCCTCCGGAACAACTGGTACACGGAGAACTACCTCCAGCAGCTCGACCAGGCCGCGGCGACCTCCGAGCTCCTGACGAGCGCGGGTGACGGCCGCGTCGCGAGCGCATCGCGGGCCGACTACGCCGAGGCGGCCGCCGTCGTCCTCGCCACCGACGGCCACGACGGCGCCGTGTACGAACTCGGCGGCGACGTCGCGTGGACCTTCGCCGACCTCGCGACGGCGTTCTCGAACGTGCTCGGCGAGCCGGTCGCACTCGTGCAGGTCGACGGCGCGGAGCACGTCCGACGGCTCGAGGCGGCGGGTCTCGACGCCGGGACCGCCGGGTTCGTCGCCGCACTCGACGCGAACATCGCGGAGGGCACCCTCGCCGAGGTCACGTCCCAGCTCTCGGGGCTCATCGGCCGCCCGACCACTCCGCTCGAAGAAGGCCTGCGCGCTGCGCGCTGACCCCGCTGTGCGCTGACCCCGCTCGGCGCCGACCCCGCTGGGCGTCGGCCCCGATGGGCGTCGGTGCCGACCCCGGGCTGACCCCGTCGGCGCTGACCCCACGGCGCGCTGCGGGACGCGCCCGGGTCAGTCGTCGAGGTCCGGGCCCAGCCGGGTCAGGATGCGCTGCGACGCGGCGCGGACCGCCGCGGTGTCGTCGCCGAGCGGACCCCAGAACAGCTGCTCGAGCGCCGCGGTGTGGGCGCGGATCCCGCCGAGGACCGCGCGGCGGCCGTCCGGGGTCATCGTCACCCAGCTCCCGCGACCGTCGCTCGGACAGTCCGCGCGTTCGACGAGTCCCCGCGCGACCATCCGGGTCACCTGGTGGCTCACGCGGCTCTTCTCCCAGCCGATGCCCGCCGCGACGTCGCGGACGCGCAGCCGGTGGTCCGGGTCGCGGTGCAGCCCGATCAGGATCTCGAACTCCGGGATCGAGATGCCGGCCTGTTCCTGGACGGCGCGGTCGAGCGCTCGGTCGAGGCGGCGCCAGACGTCGTGGAACGCGTCCCACGTCGTCCAGTCGTGCGCGTCACCTCCGGTCGGCATGCGGTCCAGCGTACTGACCGACCGCGTGCAGGTGTCCTCCAGTTCCGGTCGGTGGTCCGGCATAGCATCGGGGCATGCCGGACGCGCGCCTCGAGGACTGCACCGACGACGCAGTCGACCTCGTCCGGCGCTGGCTCGCCGCGTCGGCGGGGGTCAGACCGGACCCCGGAGCAGCCCGGCTCGCGGACGTGCTCCGCGACGAACGGGGCCTCGACTTCACGCTCGGGTTCATCGACCGGGTGATCCGCCCCGAGGACCCGAAGGTCGCCGCTGCGAACCTGGAACGGCTGGCGCAGGACGTCCCCGACCCCCTCGCCTGGTACCTCCGCGGTGCCGTGACCGTCGGCGGGGGGTTCGCCCAGATGATGCCCTGGGCGGTGATCCCGACCGCGCGACGCATCCTCCGCCGGATGGCGGGACACCTCGTGATGGACGCCACGCCCGCCAAGCTCGGACAGGCACTCGCCCGGATCGCCGGACCGGGCACCGAGCTCGACGTCACCCTCCTCGGCGACGCCGTGCTCGGGAGCGCGGAGTCCGACCGTCGGCTCCAGGGCACGATGGACCTCCTCGCCCGCGACGACGTCGACCACGTCACGACCACGGTGGCCGCCGCGGTCCCGCAGCTGTCCCTGTGGGCCTTCGACGAGACCGTGCGCCGCGCGGTCGACCGGCTCGTCCCGTTGTACCGGACCGCGGCGGACCGTCAGCCCGCCGGGTTCGTCACCCTCGCGATGGAGCACCACCGGGACCTCGACGTGACGCTCGCCGTGTTCCGGACACTGCTCGACCGGCCGGAGTTCAGCGGACTGTCGGCCGGCATCGTTCTGCAGGCGTCCCTGCCGGATGCCCAGCGGGCGCTCGACGAGCTCACCCGGTGGGCGATCGCCCGGCGGGCACGGGGCGGCGCGCCCATCTCGGTGCGCATCGTCAAGGGCGCGTCCTGGTCGACCGAGCGGGTCGAGTCGCTCCTGCAGGACCGGCCCCTCGCGACCTGGGGCAGCAAGCGGGAGACCGACACCGCGTACCTTCGGATGCTCGACAGCGCGCTCACCGAGGAGCGCACCGACGCCGTCCGGGTCGGGGTCGCGGGGCACGACCTGTTCGACCTGGCGACCGCGTGGGTGCTCGCGGGACGCCGGGGCGTGCAGGACTCGCTCGACGTCGAGATGCTGCTCGGCATGACGGCGACCTCGGCCGACGCCGTCCGGGCCGACGTCGGACGGATCCGGCTCCTCGCCCCGGTCGTCCAGCCCGACGCGTTCCACACCGCGATCGGGTACCTGGCTCGACGGCTCCAGGAGAGCGCGAGCAGTGACGGTGCCGCAGCGAGCGCGTTCGCCGTGGACACGGACGGCGGCGCGTCCGCACGCCAGGAACAGCGGTACCGGGAGTCCGTCGCGGCGCTCGCCGACCCCGTTCCGCGCACGCTCCGCGCCGAGGACCGCTCCGTCCCGCTCGGCGAGCCCGTGCTCCGGGACGGCTTCAGCAGCACGGCCGACACCGACCCGACCATCGCCGCGAACCGGGCCTGGGCCGGCGAGGTCCTCCGTCGCGTGCCGGCGTCGACGCTCGGCCGCCAGACGATCCGGAACGCCCGCGTCGTCGACCGCGGTCGGCTCGAACGCATCGTCGCACAGACTGCGCAGGCCGGCGTGAACTGGGGCCGCCAGGACCCGGAGGTCCGGGCCGAACTGCTCGACCTCATCGGCCACGAACTCCAGGAGCGGCGCGCGGACCTCATCGAGGTGATGTCGTCCGAGACCGGCATGACCCTGACCGAGGCCGACGCCGAGGTGAGCGAGGCGATCGACCACGCCCACCACGCCGCGGACCGCGCCCGGCACCTCGCCGACATCACCGACGCGACGTTCGTGCCGCCGCGGCTCACGGTCGTCGTGCCCGCTTGGAGCACCCCGGTCGCGACCCCGGCCGGCGGCGTGCTCGCCGCGCTCGCCGCCGGGTCCGGTGTCGTCCTGAAACCCGCTCCCCAGGCCAAGCGCTCCGGCGCGGTGCTCGCGGACGTCCTCTGGGACGCCGGGGTGCCGCACTCGCTCCTCGCGCTGGTCGACATCGACGAGGACCAGCTCGGCCGCGAGCTCGTCGGGCACTCGACCGTCGACCGGGTGGTCCTCACCGGCTCACCCGAGACCGCGCGGTCGTTCCGGTGGTGGCGGGCCGGGCTCCCGCTCACCGCCGCGACGAGCGGCAAGAACGCGATGGTCGTCACCCCCGCCGCCGACCTCGACCGCGCCGTGCAGGACATCGTCGCGAGCGCCTACGAGCACGCCGGCCAGCGATGCTCTGCCGCGTCGCTCGTGGTCCTCGTCGGGTCGGTCGCGCAGAGCGAACGGTTCCGTCGACAGCTCGTCGACGCGGTCCGGACCCTCCGCGTCGCATGGCCGGACGATCCGTCGGCGCAGATGGGACCGCTCATCGAGGAACCACGTGCGGCGCTCCGCGCCGGGCTCTCCGAGCTCGGCCCCGGCGAGTCCTGGCTGCTCCGCCCGGAACCCCTCGACGACTCCGGGCGGCTCTGGTCCCCGGGGCTCCGCGACGGCGTCCGCCCGGGCAGCGACTTCCACCAGACGGTGTACCCGGGTCCGGTGGTCGGCATCATGACCGCGGAGACCCTGGACGACGCGATCGCGATCCAGAACGGCACCGATTACGGCCTGTCCGCGGGCATCCACTCGCTCGACGTCGACGAGGTGGCGCAGTGGATCGACCAGGTGCAGGCCGGCAACCTGTTCGTCAACCGCGGCATCACCGGCGCGCGGGTCCGGCGGCAGCCCTACGGCGGGTGGAGACGGTCCTCGGTCGGGACCGGCACCAAGCCCGGCGGGTCGCTGTACGTGGCGGCGCTCGGCCGGTTCGAACGGTCGCCCCGGCCGGTGCACAAGTCCATCCAGCTGCACGGTCTCCCGGCGCGGGTCACGAACCTCATCGAGGCGTCCCGGCCCGGGCTCACGTTCGAGGAGTTCGACCAGGTCCGTGCCGGTGCGCTGAGCGACGTCGCCGCGCGCGCCTCCGAGTACGGCGTCCCCCACGACCCGGCGGGACTCGTCGTCGAGCGGAACGTGCTGCGGTACCGGCCGCAGTCCGTGATCGTCCGCCGTTCCGAGGGCGCGCCGACGGGCGACCTCGTCCGCGTGCTCGCCGCCGCGACCGCTGCACGGGCACACGTGCTGCTGAGCACGGCGGTCCCGCTCCCCGGGACCCTCGTCCAGCTGCTCGCCGGGAGCCGTCCTCCGCTGCACGTCGTCGACCACGTCGTCGAGTCCGACGCCGACTGGCTGCGCCGCGCTGCGAGCGGGGCGGTGTTCCGCGAGCAGTGGTCGGCCGGTGCGGAGGACGACGAGCAGGACGACCTCACGCGTGCGCTCACCCCGAGCTACGAGCCGATCCCGCACACGGCCTTCGGCGGTCCGGGGGCGCGGATCCGGCTCCTCGGCGGCGACGCGATCGCGCTGGAGGACGCACTCGGAGCGTCGGCGGACGTCCCACCGTGCTCCACCGCCCGCCGCCCGCCGCCCGTCGCCCACCGCCCGTCGCCCGCTGCCCGTCGACCGTCGACCGCCGCGGCGCGCCGCCGCCCGTCTACCGTGCAGTTCGGCCCCGTGTTCGGCTCGGACACGGGGCGGAACTGCACGCTCGGCGCGGCGCAGAGCAGGCGGCGCGGCGCAGAGCGGTCGGCGCGGCGCGGTCGGCGCGGACGACCCGGGGCGCGCCGGTCAGCGAGTGCCCGCAGCGAAGCCCGTCTGCACGCCGGGGGACCACAGGACGGAGTCCGGCGGGACGTCGGCGAGCGACCGGGGGAGCCCGGCGGCCCCGAGCAGGTCGTCGTGCAGGACGTCGCATGAGGCTCGGTGGAGCTCCCATGCCGCGTGCTCGTTCGGCCAGAACCGCGTGACGCCCGCCCGCCGCACGTGCATGCCCCAGCGCGCCGTGAGGAACTGGTCCACGGGCGTCGGTGTCGGGATCCGGTCGCCGATCGTGACGTCGAACCGGGAACGCAGTGACGACCCGTGCCGCCGTATCGCGTAGGACACGGACGGCCCGTCGCGCCGCACCGCGGCCTGCGCCCAGTGGTACGGCAGCGCGAGCATCGTCCGGGCCGCGACCGCGGGCAGGAACCGCCCGGCGTCGAGCGACAGGAACACCACGCCCCGTCGTCCGGCTTCGTCGACCGTGTACACGCGGACGTTCACCTCGACGAACGTGCCGAGTCGTCGCATCGGGGCGAGCGGCGGGAACGCGGTGTCCCGGAACACGAACCCGATGAGCCCGACCCACGTGGTCGTCCCGTCGTCGGACCCGTCGGCTGCCATGGTGTCCGGTCGGGTCCCCGCCGGGAGCAGCGGCGCGACGGCCGACACGTCCACCCGCCAGTGCAGGAACACGACGTCGCCCCACCCCTGGGTGACGAACGCGCGGCCGGGGAGCGCCGGAGCGGACGGCGTGATCGGCGTCGGCGCGGTCATGCCGTCTCGCGGGAGACCAGTCGTGACAGGACGATCGCGCTCCGGGTGTGGTCGACGTGCGCGGCGAGGCGGACGCGGTCGAGGGCCTCCTCGAGCGACGGGAGGTCCCGGCTCCGCATGTGCACCACGGCGTCGGCGCTCCCCGTGACGGTCCCGGCACCGACGACCTCGGGGACGCCCTCGAGCAGCACGCGCAGCTCGTCGGGCGACACGGTGCCACGACAGTAGAGCTCGACCCAGGCCTCGGTCCCACGATCCTCGACCGCCGGGTCGACCTTGATCGTGAACCCCTGGATCACCCCGTCCGCGACGAGCCGGTCCACGCGCCGCTTGACGGCCGATGCCGAGAGCCCGACGACGGACCCGATGTCGCCGTAGCCGGCGCGGGCGTTCTCCCGGAGCTGGTCCAGGATGCGGTGGTCGAGCGAGTCCATTGCCGTCATCGTACGCGCGGTCGTTGCGTCGACACCGTGTCCACGCACGTTTCCTGCGTGACCTCACACCCCCGGTCCTGGGGCTACGAGTGCCCGGGGTGCCGTGCCAGACTGGGCCACGGCGTCGACCTGGTCCGCCTCGTGACAACGGGTGAGTGAGCCTGCATCTCGCCTGCAGCTTCCGAGATGGTGGTTCCCTGACAGGCTCGGGACCCCGGTTCCAGGAGACATCAAGTGTCCAACCCGGCTCCCGCCCAGTCCGCCGCTCCCGTCCGCACCGCGACGAAGCGCACCATCCTCATGTGCAAGCCGACGCACTACACGGTCAGCTACCGGATCAACCCGTGGATGCACCCCGAGGACCCCACCGACACGTCGAAGGCCGTCGCGCAGTGGCAGACGCTGTACGACGTGTACGAGCAGCTCGGCTTCGACATCGCGCTCATCGACCCGATCGACGGCCTGCCGGACATGGTCTACGCGGCGAACGGCGGCTTCGTGCTCGACGGCGTCGCCTACGGCGCGAAGTTCCAGTACCCGGAGCGCCAGCCCGAGGGCCCGGCGTACATGGACTGGTTCCGGGACGCCGGCCTCCGGGTCGCGGAGCCGGTCGAGACGAACGAGGGCGAAGGCGACTTCCTGCTCGTCGGCGACGTCATCCTCGCGGGGACCGGGTTCCGGAGCGACAGCACCTCGCACGAGGAGATCGCGCGGGTCTACGGCCGCGAGGTCGTGACGCTGAAGCTCGTCAACCCGAACTTCTACCACCTCGACACCGCGATCGCGGTGCTCGACCCGGAGCCCACCGCGGACGGCACGAGCAACATCGCCTACCTCGAGTCGGCGTTCGACGACGCGTCCCTCGCGATCCTCCGCGAACGGTTCCCGGACGCGGTCATCGCGACGGAGGAGGACGCGGCGATCCTCGGACTGAACTCCTACAGCGACGGGTACAACGTCGTCATCGCCTCGCGGGCGACGACGTTCGAGCAGCAGCTCCGGGACCGCGGCTACAACCCGATCGGCGTCGACCTGTCCGAGCTCCTGCTCGGCGGTGGCGGCGTGAAGTGCTGCACGCTCGACCTGCACCCGGTCGGCACCGGCACGAGCACGGCACAGGAGTCCTGATGTCCGGCGTCGAGACCGGCGCCCGGACCGCTGACGCCGTCGAACGCGAGGGCCGCACCCTCGCGCACAACTACGCCCCGCTGCCGGTCGTCATCGCGACGGGCGAGGGCGCGTGGCTGACCGACGTCGAGGGCACGCGGTACCTCGACGGGCTCGCGGCGTACTCCGCGGTGAACTTCGGACACGGCAACGCACGACTGGTCGACACCGCCAAACGACAGCTCGACCGGGTGACCCTGACGAGCCGCGCGTTCTCGAGCGACCGCCTCGGCCCGTTCGCCGAGGCGCTGGCGGACCTCGCCGGGACCGACATGGTCCTGCCGATGAACACCGGCGCCGAGGCGGTCGAGTCCGCCGTCAAGGTCGCCCGCGCCTGGGGCTACCGCGTCAAGGGCGTCCCGGACGGCCAGGCGACGATCATCGTCGCGGCGGGGAACTTCCACGGCCGCACCACGACGATCGTCTCGTTCTCGGACGACCCGGTCGCACGTGCGGGTTTCGGCCCGTACACGCCGGGCTTCCGGATCGTGCCCTACGGGGACGCCGACGCGCTCGCCGCGGCCATGGACGACACCGTGGTCGGTGTCCTGCTCGAGCCGATCCAGGGCGAGGGCGGCGTCATCATCCCGCCGGCGGACTACCTGCCGGCGGTCCGGGCGATCTGCGACGAGCACGGCGCGCTGTTCATCGCGGACGAGATCCAGTCGGGCCTCGGGCGCACCGGTGCGACGTTCGCCGTGGACCGCGTCGGCGTACGGCCGGACCTGATGACCCTCGGCAAGGCCCTCGGCGGCGGGATCGTCCCGGTGTCCGCGGTGGTCGGTCGTGCCGACGTGCTGGGCGTCCTCCGTCCCGGCGAGCACGGGTCGACGTTCGGCGGGAACCCGCTCGCGGCCGCCGTCGGACTCGAGGTCGTCACGATGCTGCAGGAGGGGACGTTCCAGGCCCGTGCGGCGGCGGGCGAGTCCGTGCTCCGGGGTGCGCTCGACGGCATGGTCGGCAACGGCGTCGAGCGCTCGCGGATCGCCGGACTCTGGGCCGGCATCGACATCGACCCCGCGCTCGCGACCGGCCGCGAGGTCTCGCTCCGCCTCATGGAGCGCGGCGTCCTCGTCAAGGACACCCACGGGTCGACGATCCGGTTCGCCCCACCGCTGGTCGTCACGGACGACGAGCTCGGGTTCGCGATGGACGCGCTCGCCGGGGTGCTCGCAGGTCTGTCCTAGGTCCGGGACGCGCGCGCGTCACGCGAGCCGCGCCTCCAGTCCGCACCGGTCTGGAGGCGCGGCTCGCGTCGTTCCCGCCCCGTCCTGTCCGGCGGGCGGTCGCGTCCGTGCCTGCGAGGCTGTCGTCCTGCCCGCACTCCGACGGGACTGCTGTCGTCTGCGCCCCTCCGTGTCGCGTTCCCGGGATCCCGCCTCACCGTGCGGCGACCGGTTCCGTCGGCAGGGTGCGCATGCCGAGGAGCGGCGAGACCACGACGGGCACCGAGGCGAGGAGCGTCCCGATGCCGGCGGTCCACATCGTCGCCTCGACACCGAGCCAGGTGCCGAGGAGCCCCGCGACCAACCCGCCGATCGGCATCACGCCCCACACGACGAACCGGACCGAGGCGTTCATCCGGCCGAGGAGCTCCGGCGGGCAGATGCGCTGGCGGTAGGTCAGCTGCGTGATGTTGTAGACGAGCACGCCGAAGCTCGTGAGGAGCTCAGCGACCACGAGCAGGGGCACCGCCACCGGCGGGAACAGTCCCGGGCTCGCGAGGAGGAGTGCGCCGACCCCGCTGAGGACCGCGGCCAGGGGGATGGACGTCCCCTCGCCGAAGCGCTTCGCGAAACGTGCCGCGAACACCGCGCCGAGCAACCCGCCGACCGCACCGACGCTCGTCGCGACCCCCCAGACGACCGTGCCGAGGTCGAGGTGACGCAGCACCAGGAGCGGCAGCATCGTGTACGAGATCGTCGAGGAGAAGTTCGACCCGGCCGTCGTCATCACCACACGGACGAGCAGTCGTTGGCGGACGACGAACGCGAGGCCCTCGCGGATCTCGGTGACGAGGGGGAGTCGCTCGTGCTTCGGCTTCGGGCTCTCGTCGTCCCGGATCGTCGACAGGGAAACGAACGACACGAGGAAGCTCAGTGCGTCGATCCCCACGACGACGGCCGGTTCCAGGACGGCGAGGAGTGCCCCCGACGCCGCGGGGCCGCCGACCCTGGCGACCTGCTGTGATCCCTCCAGCTTGCCGTTCGCGTCGTGCAGGATCGCCGCGGGCACGATGCGGGGCGGGTAGCTCTGGTAGGCGACGTCGAAGAACACGGTGGCCGCGCCGACGAGTGCCGCGACGACCATGAGGTGCCAGATCGTCAGGACGCCGAGCAGCCACGCCACCGGTACGGTCGCGAGCAGCACGGCGCGGAGCAGGTCCGCCGTGAGCATGACGCGGCGCTTCCGCATCCGGTCGACCCAGGCGCCGGCGGGGAGCCCGATCACGAGGAACGCCACGGTCTCGAGGGCGTTGAGCAGGCCGATCTGGAACGTCGACGCCGCGAGGACGGTGACCGCGAGCGTCGGGACGGCGAGGCCGGCGAGCTGTGTGCCGACGGCGCTCGCGGTCTGCCCGCCCCAGAGCCGGAGGAACGCGCTGTTCCGCCACACGGTCGGCGCGGGCGTCGTGGCGGCGTCGTCGTTCCCCATGTCGGTCAGTGTGCCGGAGAGCGGTCGAGCTCCGCAGCCCCCCGCGCGCGTCCGAGCGGCGCACCGCGCGGCGCCGCACGCACGACGAAGGCCCCGGGCGAACCCGGGGCCTTCTGTGCTGCTGTGGCTGGACGCGGCGTCGATCCGCGGACCTTTCGATTTTCAGTCGAACGCTCTACCAACTGAGCTACCCAGCCGAAGGGGCCGCTCCGAAGAGCGACCCCGAGACGCGCCGATCCGTGGACCGGACGCCATGGCGACCCTGACGGGACTTGAACCCGCGACCTCCGCCGTGACAGGGCGGCACGCTAACCAACTGCGCTACAGGGCCATGTTGAGTTGCGATCTCGGTGCTGCTGCTGACGGTGTCCCATGACCACGGTGACCCCAACGGGATTCGAACCCGTGCTGCCGCCGTGAAAGGGCGGTGTCCTAGGCCACTAAACGATGGGGCCGTCAGCGATGCTTTCCCGCTACCGAGGGACAAGCATACGGAAGGGTGCCGCGAATTCCAAACCGAGTGGACGGCCACCGGTCGCCCCGGCGTGTCGCCCCCGCCGGACGGTGCTCCGACAGGTTCACTCGCCCGGAGGAGAAACCGTGCTGTCGGTACTTCCGCGTGCCGTCGTCGGCGTTGCCTGCCCCCTCGCTCAGGGGGGTGGAAGCGTCGGCACCCCTGTTGTTACTGTTACGTCTGTTGACAGTGTTACGTGCGTGAGCCATGCCGCGCTGTTACGAAATCGAGACCATGACCTCTTCCACCACGCCCCTCCGCCGAGCAGTGCCCTCGCGTCGCCGAGCTGTCGCCCTCGCGGTGGTCGTCGCGCTCGCCGGTGGCATGCTCGCCGCGACCGGGTCCGCCACGACGGCATCGGCCACGAGTTACCCGAGCTGGGCGGACGTCCAGGCGGCGAAGGCCTCCGCGGCCGCGCAGCAGGCCAAGGTCGACGAGATCAACGCGCTCATCACCTCCCTCCAGCAGAAGGTGTCGGACACCCAGGCGGCAGCGGCCAGGGCCGGGCAGGTCTACCAGACCGCACAGACCAAGTTCGACGAGGCGAGTCTCCGGGAGCAGAAGCTCGTGACGCAGGCACGGGCCGCCGAGGAGACCGCCGCGGCGTCCGAGACCCAGGCCGGCCAGCTCGCCGCACAGCTCGGCCGGTCGAGCAGCAGCGACGTCACGAGCAACCTGCTCACGCACCCGACCGGTGCGGGAGACCTGCTCTACCAGCTCGGTGCGATGTCGAAGCTCACCGAGCAGGCCGACGGCATCTACGAGCAGGCGAGCCAGGCCCGGGGCACGGCGCAGTCGCTCGCCGACCAGGCCGACGTCGCGAAGCGGGCCCTCGGCGCACTCCGTGACGACGCGCAGACCAAGCTGCAGGCCGCGAACGACGCCTCGTCCGCCGCGGAGTCCGCGCTCTCGGACCAGAGCGACAACAAGACACGACTCGACGCCCAGCTGAC
The DNA here is from genome assembly GCF_049341865.1 of Curtobacterium phyllosphaerae. Classification (NCBI taxonomy): domain Bacteria; kingdom Bacillati; phylum Actinomycetota; class Actinomycetes; order Micrococcales; family Microbacteriaceae; genus Curtobacterium; species Curtobacterium phyllosphaerae. The sequence continues at coordinate 130,530 of NZ_JBMPIU010000002.1, forward strand.
CGCACTCACGACGAACGCGTCCGACGTCGAGGCGAACTACCAGAAGGGCGTCGAAGCGGCTCGGGCCGCCGCCGCAGCGGCCGCTGCCGAGGCAGCTCGGCAGGCGAGGGCCGCGAGCGCGACGCCGAACGCCTCCGGGTGGGTCCGGCCCTCCGGTGGTGGGCAGACGAGCCCCTTCGGCTACCGCATCGACCCGTACAACCACGCCTACGCGCTGCACGCCGGCGTGGACCTCGCACCGAGTTGCGGTGCGCCGATCTACGCCGCACACGCCGGGACCGTGCTGTTCGCGGCGAACGGCGGCGGCTACGGCAACGAGGTCATCCTCGACAACGGCGGTGGCGTCTCCACCGCGTACGGGCACATCGTCAACGGCGGCTTCCTGGTCCAGCAGGGGCAGACCGTCCAGGCGGGGCAGCAGATCGCGCGCGTCGGGTCCACCGGCTGGTCGACGGGCTGCCACCTCCACTTCGAGACCCGGGTGAACGGCGCTGCCGTCGACCCGGTCCCCTTCATGGCTGCGCGGGGGATCTCGGTATGACCACGAGCGCGCCCAGGAGGCCCTGACCCCACATGAAGCCCGCACGCTCTCTGATCGGAGGTGCCGCGACCCTCGCCGTCGTCGGACTCACGCTCTCGCTCGCGACCTGCACCACGGCGACCGCCGCACCGGGCACGGGCGGTTCGGGCTCGGGCGGCTCGTCGAGCATCGCCTCGGCCCCGAGCTGGGCCGACGTGCAGGCGGCCAAGGCCTCCCAGGCGGCGACCGAGACCCAGATCGACGCCATGACGTCCTCCCTGCAGTCGCTCCAGGACACGGCGACGGAGGCCTCGATCGCGTCGCAGCAGGCCGGGGAGTCGTACTCGCGGGCCGTTGCGAAGCAGCAGGACGCGCAGAACGCCGTCGACACGCTCGACCGCCAGTCGCGAGCAGCCGCCACGAAGGCCAAGGCCTCGGCGCAGCAGGTCGCCGGGCTCGTCGTCGAACTGTCCCGGACGGGCGGCGGGGACCTCTCCACGTCGATGCTCACCGACGGCTCGGACGCCAAGGACCTCCTCTACAAGGTCGGCGCGATGTCGCACCTCTCCGAGCGCTCCGCCGGGATCCTCGCCCAGGCCGAGACCGATCAGCGCCAGGTGGACGCCGTCAAGGCCCAGGCATCGGTGGCGAAGGACGCGCTGAAGGCCGCGGCCGCCGCGTCGAAGTCCTCGCTCGACGCCGCGAACGACGCCGCTGCGGCATCGGCGACGAAGCTCTCGGACGTCCAGTCGCAGCAGTCGACGCTGTTCGACCAGCTCGCGTACCTCAAGGGCACCACGGCGGCGACCGAGTCGGCGTACTTCGAGTCCCAGGAGGCGGCTGCGGCGGCAGCGGCCCTCGCGTCGGCGGCACCGGCCCGGACGACGACGAGCGCCGGCAGCCCGAGCAGCAGCACGGGCGCCGGCAGCACGAGCAGCGGCAGCACCAGCGCGACCGGCAGCGGCAGCAGCAGCGGCGGGACGACCGGCAGCACGAGCACCCCGCCGACCACGACCGGCGGCGGCAGCACCTCCCCGTCCAAGGCCCCGGCCCCCGCCCCCGCGCCGGCTCCCGCACCCGCCCCGGCCCCGGCCCCCGCACCAGCACCGAGCCCCGCACCGACCCCGTCCAAGGGCGCCGCCGCACTCGCCTTCGCGACGGCCCAGATCGGCAAGCCGTACCAGCTCGGTCAACAGGGCCCGAACGCCTACGACTGCTCGGGTCTCGTCCGGGCCTCCTACGCCGCGCAGGGCGTCGCGACCGGCGGGTACGGGGTCGGCCAGCAGTACAACTACTTCAAGTCACTCGGCCGACTCGTCCCTCGCTCCCAGGCGCAGCCCGGGGACATCATCTTCTACGCCAACGCGGGCGGGTTCTACCACGACACGATCTACGCCGGCGGCGGATCCATGGTCGAGGCACCGCACCCGGGCGCGAGCGTCCGCAAGTACTTCGTCTACACCACGGACATCCAGCCGATGGTCGCCCGCCCGACCGGCTCGCTGTAGCCCGGCGCGGCCCGACGGAACGACGCGATCCACCCCGCACCGCGTGCTGCGGTCATGCGGGGTGGATCGCGTCGTGTCGTGCGGGCGCCGGTGGATCAGTGCGAGGGGGTGTACGCGGCGAACCCGGCCGCGACGATCTCCTCGGCCTCGGCAGCGTCGCCCCAGCCCTCGGCCTTGACCCACTTGTTCGGCTCGAGGTCCTTGTAGCGCTCGAAGAAGTGCGCGATCTCCGCCTTGGTCTGCTCGTCGACGTCGCCGATGTCCTGGATGTGCTGCCAGCGGGGGTCCTTCGCCGGGACCACGAGGACCTTGGCGTCGGAGCCGGCCTCGTCGCTCATCTTGAAGACGCCGACCGGGCGGACCTTCACGCCGACCCCGGGGAACGTCGGGTACTCGAGGAGGACGAGCGCGTCCACCGGGTCGCCGTCGAGTCCGAGGGTGTTCTCGAAGAACCCGTAGTCGGTCGGGTACACGAAGGACGTGAACAGCACCCGGTCGAGGTACACGCGACCGGTCTCGTGGTCGACCTCGTACTTGTTGCGGCTGCCCTTGGGGATCTCGATGACGACGTCGTACGCGCCCATGTGGTGGTCTCCTCTGCGAGGTGTCGGGGGATCGAAGCGCGGATAACGTTACACAATGCAGATGCACCGACCCCGGCTCTCCCCGGCGGTGGCCGAGGTCCGTCTCGCCGTCCGGAACGGCCTCGCGACGGCCAGGTCCGAGGGGGTGCTGGCCGACGGGGACCTCGTCCTCGTCGCCCTGAGCGGCGGACCCGACTCCCTGGCCCTCGCGGCGGCGACGGCGTTCGAGGCCCCGAAGCAACGGCTCCGCGCCGGCGCGGTGGTCGTCGACCACGCCCTGCAGGCCGGCAGCGCCGAGGTCGCGGCGACCGCCGCCCGCCAGGCAACCGCACTCGGCCTGGCACCCGTGGTCGTCGAGCGCACGGTCGTCGGGACCGCGGGTGGTCCGGAAGCCGCCGCACGGGAGGCCCGGTACCGGTCGCTCACGGCCGTCGCGACCGCGGAACGGTCACCACTCGTCCTCGTGGGCCACACCCTCGACGACCAGGCCGAGACCGTGCTGCTGGGGCTCGCGCGGGGGAGCGGCCCCGACAGCCTGTCCGGCATGGCCCCGCTCGCACGACCGCGGACCGACCACCACGCCCTGACCGTCGGCCCGTCGATCGGTCGGCCACTCCTCGGCGTCCGTCGGGCCGTCACGCACCAGGCCTGCGCCGACAGCGACCTCGACCCGTGGACCGACCCGCAGAACGCGGACCCGGCATCCACGCGGGTCCGCGTGCGGGAACGGGTGTTGCCGAGCCTCCAGGCCGAACTCGGTCCGGGCGTGCCGGAGGCGCTCGCCCGGACCGCCGACCAGCTCCGCGAGGACGCGTCAGCCCTCGACCACTTCGCCGAGGAACTCGCCGAGGAACTGAGCGAGCACTCGGAGGCGGGCATCGCGCTCTCCGTCGTCGGTCTCGCGTCGAACCCGGCGGCGCTCCGGCAACGGCTCGTCCGGCTCGCGGTCGAGAGCGAGTTCGGGGTGGTGCTGTCCCGGCAGCAGACGCTCGAGGTGTGCCGGCTCGTCACGGACTGGTCCGGGCAGGGTCCGCTCGACCTCCCCGGCGTTAGGGTTGAGCGGGTCGGCGCCCGTCTCGCGTTCGCCGCGGCCACCCCCACCCCCCAGCACTGAAGGACTCCATCCCGTGGAACTCTCCGACGTCCAGGACGACCTCAGCGAGGTCCTCTTCACCGCCGAGCAGATCGACGCCCGTCTCGCCGAGCTGGCCCTGGCGGTGGAGGCCGACTACGCCGGTCGGGACCCGTTGCTCGTCGGGGTGCTGAAGGGCGCGGTGATGGTCATGGCGGACTTCTCCCGGCACCTGAAGCTCTCGGCGACGATGGACTGGATGGCGGTGTCGTCGTACGGTTCCGGCACCAAGTCGAGCGGTGTCGTCCGGATCCTCAAGGACCTCGACACCGACCTGCACGGGCGGGACGTCATCATCGTCGAGGACATCATCGACTCGGGGCTGACGCTGTCCTGGCTCCAGCAGAACCTGCGCTCCCGCGGGGCCGCGAGCGTCGAGATCGTCGCCCTGCTCCGGAAGCCCGAGGCCGCCAAGGTGCAGGTGGACGTCAAGTACGTCGGCTACGACATCCCGGACGCGTTCGTGGTCGGCTACGGCCTCGACTACGCCGAGCGCTACCGGAACCTCCGTGGGGTCGGGGTGCTCGCACCGCACGTCTACAGCTGATCCCGCCACCCCGGGGATCCGGGGTGCGCTCTGGTTTCGCTCTCGGAGGACATCCAAGCGGCCCACAGAATCGCGGCCGTATGCTGATTCCCAAGCTTCTTCGGCAGAGAAAGGTGTCGGGCGGACTGCCCAGATCACATGAACTTCAAGCGCATCCTCCGTGGACCTCTGCCCTACGTCGTGCTCGCGATCGTCGGCATCTGGATCGCGTTCAGCATCCTCACCAACGCCGGGACGAGCCAGACGACCACCCAGAAGGGCCTCGAACTCCTCGCGGACGGCAAGGTGGCCTCCGCGACCGTCAACTCCACCGAGCAGCGGGTGGACCTCGTCCTCAAGCAGGGCGGCACGACCGAGCAGTTCTACTACTCGACCCCCCGCGGCGAGGACGTCGTCACCGCCATCGACGACGCCAAGCTGTCCAAGGGCTACAACGACATCGTCAACCAGGGCAACTGGTTCCTGTCGCTCCTCGGCATCGTCCTGCCGTTCCTCATCATCGGCGCGATCTTCTGGTTCATCCTCTCGAGCGCCCAGGGCGGCGGCTCGAAGGTCATGCAGTTCGGCAAGTCCCGAGCGAAGATGAACAACAAGGAGAACCCGCAGGTCACGTTCGCGGACGTCGCCGGTGCGGACGAGGCGATCGAGGAGCTCGAGGAGATCAAGGAGTTCCTGAAGGAGCCCGCCAAGTTCCAGGCCGTCGGCGCCCGGATCCCCAAGGGCGTGCTGCTGTACGGCCCTCCCGGGACCGGCAAGACCCTCCTCGCGCGCGCCGTCGCCGGTGAAGCCGGTGTCCCGTTCTTCTCGATCTCCGGATCGGACTTCGTCGAGATGTTCGTCGGTGTCGGTGCGAGCCGCGTCCGCGACCTCTTCGAGCAGGCCAAGCAGAACTCCCCGGCCATCATCTTCGTCGACGAGATCGACGCCGTCGGCCGGCACCGTGGTGCCGGCATCGGCGGCGGCAACGACGAGCGCGAGCAGACCCTCAACCAGCTCCTGGTCGAGATGGACGGCTTCGACGTCAAGACGAACGTCATCCTCATCGCGGCGACGAACCGGCCGGACGTCCTCGACCCGGCGCTGCTGCGTCCCGGCCGCTTCGACCGCCAGATCGGCGTCGACGCCCCGGGCATGGACGGCCGCAAGCAGATCCTCGAGGTGCACGGCAAGGGCAAGCCCCTCGCCGCGAGCGTCGACCTCGACGTCCTGGCCCGGAAGACCCCCGGGTTCACCGGTGCCGACCTCGCGAACGTCCTCAACGAGGCCGCGCTCCTCACCGCGCGGTCGAACGCGCAGCTCATCGACAACCGTGCCCTCGACGAAGCCGTCGACCGCGTCATGGCAGGGCCGCAGCGTCGGACCCGGGTGATGAACGACCAGGAGAAGCTCATCACCGCCTACCACGAGGGCGGACACGCCCTGGCAGCGTCGGCGATGCGGCACACCGACCCGGTGACGAAGATCACGATCCTCCCGCGCGGTCGTGCCCTCGGCTACACGATGGTGCTCCCGCTCGAGGACAAGTACTCGGTCACGCGCAACGAGCTGCTCGACCAGCTCACCTACGCCATGGGTGGCCGTGTCGCTGAGGAGATCGTCTTCCACGACCCGACCACCGGCGCGTCGAACGACATCGAGAAGGCCACCGGCACCGCCCGGAAAATGGTCACCGAGTACGGCATGAGCCGCAAGGTCGGATCGATCAAGCTCGGACAGGGGTCGAGCGAACCGTTCATGGGCCGCGACATGGGCTCGGGCCGCGACTACTCGGAGAACATCGCCGAGGCCGTCGACGCCGAGACCCGGGCGCTGCTCGAGCAGGCGCACGACGAGGCCTACCAGGTCATCAACGACAACCGCGAGATCCTCGACCACCTGGCGGCAGAGCTCATGGAGAAGGAGACGCTCGACCACAACGAGCTCGCCGAGATCTTCAAGGACGTCAAGAAGCTCCCGGAACGGCCGCAGTGGCTCTCGAGCGAGAACCGTCCGGTCAGCGACCTGCCGGCTATCAGCCTCGCGAAGGACAAGTCGCCGGTGGACGCCGGTGCGGTCGACGGCGGCATCGACTCCGAGCCGCCGGCCAAGCCCAAGCGGACCCGGACCCCGCGGAGCAACCCGGGTATCGCCCCGGCCTAGGTCACGGGATGACCGACCTGCCCACGCGACGTGCGCGCCGGCTCGCCGAGGTGAGCCGCGTCCGCGTCGAGGCCGCCGAACCGGCGACCGTCGCCCTGGACCTCCGCGAAGTCGGCCACCGACTCGGGCAGCAGCAGGCCGCGGCGAGTCGCCGTTCGGCGCGTGCGGCGGTCGATGCCGCCCGGGACCCGGGTCGGACCCGTGTGATGGGCATCCTCAACGTCACGCCGGACTCGTTCAGCGACGGCGGACTGCACGCCGCCTACGACGACGCGGTCACACATGCGCTCGACCTGGTCGCGGCCGGCGCCGACATCGTCGACGTGGGTGGTGAGTCGACCCGGCCCGGTGCCGAGCGTGTCCCGCTCGAGGTCGAGCAGCAGCGCGTGCTCCCGGTCGTGCGGGAGCTCGTCCGGCAGGGGGTCGCGGTGAGCGTCGACACGATGAACGCCGCGACCGCCGAGCGGAGCGTCGAGGCCGGCGCGATGATCGTCAACGACGTCTCGGGCGGCCTCGCGGACCCGGACATGGCGCGTGTGGTGTCGAGCACGGGCGCGGGGTTCGTCGTGATGCACTGGCGGGGGCACAGCGACCGGATGCAGCGGAACGCCGTCTACGCGCACGCGGTCGAGGAGGTCCGCCGCGAGGTCGAGCAGCGGGTCGCCGAACTCATCGTCCTCGGGGTGCACGAGGACCAGATCGTCATCGACCCGGGGCTCGGGTTCGCGAAGGACGCCGGACAGAACTGGGAGATCCTGGCCGGGTACGAGCGGTTCGCGTCGCTCGGCCTCCCGGTGCTCGTCGCCGCGTCGCGCAAGCGGTTCCTGGACGGTGTCGGCAGCGCACCCGGCGCCCCGGCGAGTGCGCGGGACACCGCGTCGGCCGCGATCAGCCTGCTCGCCGCCGAACGGGGGGCGTGGGGCGTCCGGGTGCACGACCCCGTGCCGACCCGCGCGGTGCTCGACGTCTGGGACGCCTGGAGGGCAGCACGATCATGAACGACGTCATCCGTCTGACCGGGGTCCGTGCGCGCGGGCACCACGGGGTGTTCGAGCACGAGCGGCGCGACGGGCAGGAGTTCGTCGTGGACGTCGCGGTCGAGCTCGACGCGTTCGACGCCGCCCGCGCCGACGACCTCGACCGGACCGTGCACTACGGCGTCCTCGCGGAGCGGATCGTCGCCGCGGTCGAGACCGAGCCGGTGGACCTGATCGAGACGCTCGCGGAGCGGATCGCCGGGGTGGCCCTGTCGTTCCCGGCGACGACCGCCACCGAGGTCACGGTGCACAAGCCCCAGGCGCCGATCACGGTGCCGTTCGCCGACGTCTCGATCACGATCCGCCGGACGCGGACGTCCGCCGCGGGCTCGGCGACCGGCTCCGCTGCGCACGTGGCCCTGGACGACGCCCCGGACGATGCTCCGGAGCCGACCGGGAGCACCGCATGAGCTCCACGAGCCGGGCCGTGATCGCCCTCGGGGCGAACCTCGGCGACCGGGGCACGACGCTCCGGGACGCCGCCGCCGCGATCGTCGCCGTCCCGGGCGTCCGCCCGGTCGCCGCCTCGCACGAGGTCGAGTCGGTCGCGGTGACCCTCGACGGCCCGGACGACACCAAGCCCCGCTACCGGAACGCCGTCGTCGTGGTGGACACCGACCTCGACCCGCACGCGCTGCTCGCGGCGCTGCACCGGATCGAGGACGCGCACGGCCGTACCCGCGAGACCCGGTGGGGGGACCGCACGCTCGACCTCGACGTCATCGCGGTCGACGAGCTCGTGCTCGACACCCCCGACCTCGTGGTCCCGCACCCCCGGGCGGCGGAGCGCGCCTTCGTGCTCGCGCCGTGGCTCGACGCCGACCCGGAGGCGGTCCTGCCCGGCCGGGGCTCCGTCCGTGCCCTGCTCGCCACGCTCGGCGACGACACCTCGGTCGTCGACGAGCCACCGCTGTTCTCCCCGGGAGCCCCGTGAAGCACACCCGTCCCTCCACCCTCGTCAGCGTGGCGCTGGTCGCTGCCATCGCGGGCTTCGCGCTCGACGCGGCCCTGGCCTCCCGAGCGCTCCCGGTGCTGATCCTGTCCCCGGCCCTCGGGCTGACCCTGGTGGGCATCGGCGTCGCGCTCGTGTTCATGGCACTGCCCGTCCGGCGGCACGCCCGCGGCACGGCGACCCGCCCGGTCGACGCCTTCTACGCCACGCGGGTCGTGGTCCTCGCGAAGGCGTCGAGCATCTGCGGCGCGCTCGTCGGCGGCTTCGTGCTCGGGGGCCTCGTCTACCTGCTGAGTCGTTCGGTGATCCCCGGGCTAGGCTCGGTCCTGCCGGTCGTCGTCGCGGTGATCGGCGGGATCGTGCTCATGGTCTGCGCGCTGGTGGCCGAACGGATGTGCACGGTGCCCCCGCGGAACGACGACGATGACGACCAGCACGGCGGGCCCGGCGCGACCACCAGGGCCTAGCGCCGCGGACCACGACACCAGACCGAGGGAGGCCAGATGCCGAGGGAACGCCAGCGTCTCGACCTCCCGGGCATCGACTGGGCGCGCGTCTCCCCGAGGCTCGTGTGGACCGAACTCGCCACCGTGCTCCTCGTCGGGGCCGTCATCACCGCCGGGTGCCTGCTCATCGGGTTGCTCGCCCTCGCCGGTGCGGTGAGCGGCGTCGTGTGGACGTGCATCGGTGTCGCCGCGGCGATCGTCACGCTGCTCGTCGCGGCGTTCACCCCCCGCCGCGTCCGGGCGATCGGCTACGCACTCCGAGACGACGACCTCGTCGTCCGCCGCGGACTCATGTGGCAGCGGTTCGTCGCCGTCCCGTACGGTCGCATGCAGCTCGTCGACGTCAGCCGTGGTCCGCTCGGGCGCGTCCTCGGACTGAGCGACCTGCGGTTCGTGACGGCGGCCGCCTCGACGAACGTCCGGATCCCGGGACTCCCGGTGGACGACGCCGACCGGCTCCGCGACCGGCTCGTCGAGATGGCCGAGACCCGACGCGTCGGGTTGTGAGCGCATGACGAGCACCGGCCGTGGCGATGACCGGTCCCTCGCCGCCTCGCTGACCGACGGGGAATGGCACCGGCTGCACCCGGCGACCCCGCTGCTCAAGGGCGGGTTCGTCCTCGTCGCGATCTTCTTCTTCGTCTTCAACCAGTTCCGCGAGCGCCTGGTCGACGCGGTCATCCCGGGGGACGACGGACCGGGCCCCGGGGACGGCGACCCGATCGACTACGTCGTCAGCCACAACTACGTCGGCATGGTCCTCCTCGGCGTGCTGGTGTTCGTGGCGGTCCTGATCGGGCTGTTCACCCTGGCCTGGCGGATGCACACGTTCCGCGTCACCGGGGAGGTCGTCGAGGTCCGCTCCGGCGTCCTGTTCCGGAACCACCGCAAGGCCAGGCTCGACCGGATCCAGGGCGTCAACATCGGTCGTCCGTTCCTCGCGCGCATCCTGGGTGCGGCGCGCCTGGAGATCTCACAGGCCGGGAACGACGCGAACGTGCAGCTCGCCTACCTCGGGTCACGGGCCGCGGACGATCTCCGGCAGCGGATCCTGCAGCTCGCGAGCGGCGCCCGGGAGGACGACGGCCCCCGTGCCGTCGACCCGACGACCGGTCGGTTCGTGGAGCAGCGGATGAACGAGTTCCTCTCGCCCGAGCTCGACCCGGTGGCGATGCGCGCGACGAGCGTGGTCAAGGTGCACCAGGGGCGGCTGATCGGCTCGCTCGTGCTCTCGGAGACCACCGTGTTCATCGTCCTCGCCGCGGTCGCGATCGTCGTGAGCGTCGCGATCACCGGCCGGTACTTCCTGCTCGTGACGTTCGCACCCGCCATCATCGGCGCGGTCGGGTTCTACGTCCGCAAGTTCACGAAGTCGTTGCAGTACACGATCGCGGCGACCCGGGACGGCATCCGGATCGGCTTCGGCCTCGTGTCGACGTCGAACGAGACGCTCCCGCCCGGGCGCATCCACGCGGTGAGCGTGACGCAGCCGCTGCTCTGGCGGCCGTTCGGCTGGTGGGACGTGCGGATCAACCGGGCGTCGCACTCGCAGGGCGGGCGGCAGGCCCAGCAGGTGTCGAGCGTGGTGCTCCCGGTCGGGACCGCGGCCGACGTCCGTGCGGTGCTCGAGATCATCCTGCCCGAGCTCGTCGGCACCGCGGTGGCCGGGCCGGCGGCGTCGTTCGAGGCACTGCGGCAGGGCTCGGCGGCGGCGGTCGGCGTGGTCGAGGAGAGCCTCACGACGACCGGGGACGCCGGCGGGTTCGTCCGGTCGCCCGGCCGTGGTGCCTGGTTCCGGCCACTGTCCTGGCGGCGGAACGGCCACCGGCAGGTCCCCGGCGCGGTGCTCTTCCGGCTCGGTGCGATCTGGCGGTCCCTCGTCGTGGTGCCGCTGCCGCGCGTGCAGAGCGTCCGGGTCGCGCAGGGTCCGCTCGACCGGGTGCTCCGTCTCGCGAGCGTCCACGTCCACACGGTGCACGGGCCGGTCATCGCGCGGATCGGTGCGCTCGACGCCGCCGACGCGATGCGGCTGTTCACCGAGACCGAGGCGAACGCCGTCGCGGCGGCGGACGCCGACACGTCGCACCGCTGGCGGGAGCGGGCGCAGCCCGCGGTCGCCGACGGACGGGAGGCGCGACCGACGTCCGCCACGGACGGGACGCGGGTCGCGCCTCCCGTCCGGTACCCCGCCGGCGCGGTCGGCGACGACCTGGCCGCCGGATGGCGCGGCACCCCGAGACCAGAGGGAGACCACCCGTGACCGACCGTGCAGGACGACTCGGCGTCGGCATCGTCGGGGCCGGCCACGTCGGACCGGTGCTCGGCGCGGCACTGGCGAACGCGGGCCACGCGATCGTCGGGATCTCCGCCGTGTCGGACGCGAGCCGCGACCGTGCCGAGGCGCTGCTCCCCGGTGCGCCGGTGCTCGGCATCCCGGAGCTCGTGGAACGGAGCGAACTGGTGCTCCTCGCCGTGCCGGACGACCAGCTCGCCGAGCTCGTGCAGGGGCTCGCGGACGCGGGCATCTGGCAGCCGGGGCAGCTCGTCGCGCACACGTCGCCCGACCACGGCGTCGGGGTGCTCGCACCGGCGCTCGCGAAGGGCGTCATCCCCCTCGCGATCCACCCGGCCATGGCGTTCACCGGGACGAGCATCGACCTCGGCCGACTCCGTGACGCGTACTGCGCGGTGACCTCGCCGGCACCGGTCCTGCCGATCGGACAGGCGCTCGTGGTCGAGATGGGGGCCGAGCCGGTCGTCGTCGCCGAGGCGGACCGGCCGGCCTACGCGGATGCCGTCCGGGCGGCGATGACCTTCTCCCGTGCGATCGTCGACCAGGCCGCGGGGACGCTGTCCGGCATCGGGGTGGAGCACCCGGGGCGGGTCCTCGGTGCGCTCGTCCGCTCGGCGGTCGAGAACGCCCTCGCGGACGCGGACGGGCAGCAGCGGCTGTAGCGGCGCGGCTCCGGTCGGATCGGAGCCCCGGTACGATCGACACCGTCCCCCACGAACCCTGGAGCCGCGCCAGCATGACCGACGAACACGTCGACACCACCCCCGAGACCACGGCCGCCGACGTCGCGTCGGACGCGGCGGCCGCCGCAGCCGCCGAGGCCGCTGCGCAGGACGTCGCCGAGCAGGAGGCCTCGGAGCAGAAGGCGGTCCGTCTCGACAAGCGCGCGCGACTCCTGGAGCAGGGCATCGAGGCGTACCCGGTGGCCGTGGGCGTGACCGACACGATCCCCGCCGTCCGTGCTCGGTACGCCCAGCTCGAGACCGGCGAGGAGACCGCGGACGTCGTCGGGCTCGCCGGACGCATCGTCTTCTCCCGCAACACCGGCAAGCTCTGCTTCGCGACCCTCCAGTCCGGCGACGGCGCCCGCATCCAGGCGATGGTCTCCCTGGCCGAGGTCGGCGACGACTCGCTGGCGCGCTGGAAGGAGTTCGTCGACCTCGGCGACCACGTGTTCGTGCACGGCCGGGTGATCTCGAGCCGCCGCGGCGAGCTGAGCGTCATGGTCGACGACTGGGCGATCGCGGCGAAGGCGATCCGCCCCCTGCCGAACCTGCACACCGAGCTGTCCGAGGAGTCCCGCGTCCGGCAGCGCTACCTCGACCTGATCGTCCGCGAGCAGGCTCGCACCACGGTCCGTGCCCGGGCGGCGGTGATGCAGTCCCTGCGTGCGACGTTCGACGCCCACGAGTACCTCGAGATCGAGACGCCGATGCTGCAGACCCAGCACGGCGGCGCCTCGGCCCGTCCGTTCGTGACGCACTCGAACGCCTTCGACACCGACCTGTACCTGCGGATCGCGCCGGAGCTCTTCCTGAAGCGCGCCGTCGTCGGCGGGATCGACCGGGTGTTCGAGGTGAACCGGAACTTCCGCAACGAGGGCGCGGACTCCACGCACTCCCCGGAGTTCGCGATGGTCGAGGCGTACCAGGCGTACGGCGACTACGAGCAGATGGCGGACCTCACCCAGGAGATCGTGCAGAACGCCGCGGCCGCGGTGAGCGGTGGCCACGTCGTGACGCTGCCGGACGGCTCCGCGTACGACCTCGGCGGCGAGTGGGCGCGGATCGACATGTACGGCACGCTCTCGGACGCGATCGGGCGGCCGATCACACCCGACACCGCGCTGTCCGACCTCGTCGCACTCGCGGAGGCCGCGGGGGTCGAGGTCGCGCACCCGACGCACGGCAAGTACGTCGAGGAGCTGTGGGAGCACTTCGTCAAGGGGTCGCTCGACTCCCCGACGTTCGTGATGAACTTCCCGCTCGACACCTCCCCGCTGACGCGCGAGCACCGGTCGCGGCCGGGTGTCGTCGAGAAGTGGGACCTCTACGTGCGCGGGTTCGAGCTGGCGACGGCGTACTCGGAGCTCGTCGACCCGGTGGTCCAGCGGGAGCGGTTCGTCGCGCAGGCCAGGCTCGCCGCGGGCGGGGACGCGGAGGCGATGCGGGTCGACGAGGAGTTCCTCCGTGCCCTCGAGCACGGCATGCCGCCGTCGGGCGGGATGGGCATGGGCATCGACCGGTTGCTGATGGCGATCACCGGGCTCGGCATCCGCGAGACGATCCTCTTCCCGCTCGTCCGGTGACCCAGCGTCCACGAGCTATCCTGCTGACGTGCCTCATGGAGTCGTGACCGGGATCATCTTCGCGTTGACGCCGACGATCATCGTCGGTCTCATCTTCTGGTTCGTGATGCGCGCGATCATCCGGGCGGACCGCACCGAGCGGGCCTCCTACGCCAAGATCGAGGCCGAGGAGCGCGCGAAGTTCGCCGCGGAGCGCGGTCGGACGACGGCGCAGCCCGGGTCGCCGGTGTCGCCGGTCACGTCCTCCTCGGACTGACGGACCCCGGCGCCGACCAGCATCGAGACATGCGTCGGCGAGCGGTCATCTCGCGTTCACCTGGACGCCCCTCGACGGTGCCAGCATGCTCGACATGAGCACCGTCCTGCGCGCCGTTCGTCGCACCCTGATCGGCGACTTCGAGAACGAGTACGACGAGTTCGACCTCGATGAGGACCTCGAATGCGCCCTCAAGCGGACCGTCTGGCTCGAACCGTCTTGGTGAACCCCGGTTCGGGGTACGGTCCGGTGTCGCCAGCCGTACCTCGATCCGTACCCCGAACCATCTGCGCGTTCCGGACGATCGCCGGGGTACAACCTCGGAGAGCGGCAAGAACACCGCCTGAAAGCCCGGAGACACGGCGGATCGCGCTTGGAAACGGACTGCATCGGGGTCCACACTGGCGTCGTCGCGTACCCCATCACCGGGTCTGTCGATGACCAAGCACGGAGATCCCTGAGAATCGTTCCGAACGATTTGTGGGGTACACCGTTTTCCCGCCAAACTCGTGGCACACCCCGTCAACGCCTAGGGAGAGTCAGCAGATGACGACCGCAACCGCAGCTCCGACCAGCACGACGCGTCGCAAGACGACCAAGACCACCACGACCGCCGCCGCATCGGTCGCGACCGCGTCGAACGCCGCCGCGCAGAAGTCGCGCGAGCTGGAGGTCGTCGAGACCGCGATCGAAGCCGACGAGCGTCTCGCCGGCGTCCGCGGAGCATCCGTAGACCAGGTCGGCGACTACCTCCGCCACATCGGCCGTCTCGCGCTCCTCACGGCGGCCGAAGAGGCCGAGATCGCCCGCCGCATCGAGGTCGGACTGTTCGCCGAGGAGAAGCTCGCGACCGAGCCGGGTCTCAGCAAGCAGCTCGAGCGCGAACTGCGGTGGCTCGGCCGCGACGGCCAGCGCGCCAAGGAGCGCATGATCACCTCGAACCTCCGACTCGTCGTGAGCATCGCCAAGCGCTACTCGCAGCGCGGCCTGCCGTTCATGGACGTCATCCAGGAGGGCAACCTCGGCCTCGTCCGCGCCGTCGAGAAGTTCGACTTCACGCAGGGCTACAAGTTCTCGACGTACGCCACGTGGTGGATCCGCCAGGCCATCTCCCGCGGCCTCGCCGACAAGGCCCGCACGATCCGCATCCCGGTCCACACCGTGGAGCTGATCAACAAGATCTCCCGCACCGAGCGCGACCTCACCGTCGACCTCGGCCGCGCCCCCTCGGCAGAAGAGGTGGCCGAAGAGCTCAGCATGAACGTCGACGAGCTCGTCGACCTCAAGGGCCGCTCGCACGAGCCGGTGTCGATCCACACCGTGGTCGGCGACTCGGACGACAGCGAGCTCGGTGACTTCATCGAGGACGAGGACGCTGCGAGCCCGAACGAGATGACCGAGTCGACGCTGCTGCACCGCGACATCCGCTCGATCGTCGCCGAGCTCCCGAGCGACGAGGCGAACGTCATCCGGATGCGCTACGGCCTCGACGACGACCACCCGATGACCCTCGACGAGATCTCGAAGGTCGTGCACACGACCCGTCAGGCCGTCAGCCGGGTCGAGTCCCGTGCCAAGCTGCGGCTGTTCGCGAAGGCCGTCAGCCAGGACATGCAGCTCTACCTGACCGACTGACCCAGCCGATCCGAGCGCACACAGCTCAGCCGACGCCCGGACCTGCCAGGTCCGGGCGTTCGTGCGCCCGGAGCCGTTGCCGGACCTCGGCCGGGATCAGCTCCTGCAGCTGGTCCGGCCGGAGCGGCAGGTCGAGCAGGCTGAGCTTCACGCGACCGGTCCGTCCGTGGCGCTCGGCGTCCAGGCGGATCACCGAGCCGGCGTTCTTCCGGAGCTTGACGTCGATCTGCGCGCCCGTCGCGACCTCGCCCACGACGAGGCCATCGACCTCGAGCGCGGCGCTCCGGGTGCCCTCGGCGATCGTGAACCGGTACCGCTCCCGGGCCGCGAGGACGATGGACCGGTCGATCCCGGCCATCGGCGCGACGGGCGTCACGACGGAGCCGGACAGCGCCGGGGAGAGCACTGGTCCGCCGGCGGCGTGGTTGTACGCCGTCGAGCCGGCGGGGGTGGACGCCACGATCGCGTCCGCGCGGTAGTAGCCGTACGTCATGCCGCTGATCGTCAGGTCCGCCGAGACCTGCCCGGAGCCGGGGCGTCGGACGACGGTCAGGTCGTTGAACGCCAGGTAGTTCGTGCTCGACCCGGACCACGACAGCGTCGCCTCGAGGGCGTGGTGCGGTTCCAGGGAGTAGTCGCCGGCGGACATGCGGCCGAGTGCGATCTCGAGCTCCTGCGGCTCGATCTCGACGAGGAACCCGACGTTGCCGTAGTTGACGCCGAGCACCGGGACGGGCCGCGACGCGACGAGGCGCATCGCACCGAGCATCGTGCCGTCCCCGCCGAGGGCCACGACGGCGTCGACGCGCTCACGGAACTCGTCGTCCTCGAGCAGCTCGATGCCGGCGCCCGGGATGCCGCTCCCGAGTCGGCTCTCGTCGATCCGGCGCGCGACGAGGTGGCCGCGGCCGTCCTGGTTCCAGCGCTGGAGCGTGACCACCGACTCCGAGACGTCCTTGGTCGGGTGCACGACGATGCCGACGAGTGGGTCCTCCATGGACGGGAGCGTACTCAGCCGACCTCCCCGTCAGCCGGTCGGCGAACGGGTGCCGGCCACCGTCACGCCCACGGCGAACAGGGGCAGACCACCACGTGCGCGCTGGTTAGTCTCGATTTACGCACCGGTCTCGTGAGGAGCCCGGTACATCTGTCGGCTCCACTCTCCGGAGCCAAGGGAGAGCACATGTTCGAGAGATTCACCGACCGAGCCCGTCGTGTTGTCGTCCTCGCCCAAGAAGAGGCGAAGATGCTCAACCACAACTACATCGGCACCGAGCACATCCTCCTCGGCCTCATCCACGAGGGCGAGGGCGTCGCCGCGAAGGCGCTGGAGTCGCTCGGCATTTCCCTCGATGCCGTCCGCGAGCAGGTCCAGGACATCATCGGGCAGGGGCAGCAGCAGCCGACGGGGCACATCCCGTTCACGCCGCGTGCCAAGAAGGTCCTGGAGCTGTCACTGCGCGAAGCGCTCCAGCTCGGCCACAACTACATCGGGACCGAGCACATCCTGCTCGGCCTCATCCGTGAAGGCGAAGGCGTCGCCGCCCAGGTCCTCGTCAAGCTCGGCGCCGACCTCAACCGCGTCCGCCAGCAGGTCATCCAGCTCCTCTCCGGGTACCAGGGGAAAGAGGCCGTCGCCGTCGGTGGCGAGAACCAGCAGAACGCCCAGCAGGGCTCGCAGGTGCTCGACCAGTTCGGCCGGAACCTCACCCAGGCCGCCCGCGACGGCAAGCTCGACCCGGTCATCGGTCGCGAGAAGGAGATGGAGCGGGTCATGCAGATCCTCTCCCGTCGCTCGAAGAACAACCCCGTCCTGATCGGCGAGCCCGGCGTCGGCAAGACCGCCGTCGTCGAGGGCCTCGCCCAGGCGATCGTCAAGGGCGACGTGCCCGAGACGCTCAAGGACAAGCAGCTCTACTCGCTCGACCTCGGTTCGCTCATCGCCGGGTCCCGCTACCGCGGTGACTTCGAGGAGCGCCTCAAGAAGGTCACCAAGGAGATCCGCACCCGCGGCGACATCATCGTCTTCATCGACGAGATCCACACCCTCGTGGGTGCGGGTGCCGCCGAGGGCGCGATCGACGCCGCGTCGATCCTCAAGCCGCTCCTCGCCCGCGGTGAGCTGCAGACGATCGGCGCGACCACGCTCGACGAGTACCGCAAGCACTTCGAGAAGGACGCCGCCCTCGAGCGCCGGTTCCAGTCGGTCCAGGTCAACGAGCCGTCGCTGCCGCACACGATCAACATCCTCAAGGGCCTCCGCGACAAGTACGAGGCGTTCCACAAGGTGTCGATCACGGACGGCGCGATCGTCTCTGCGGCGAACCTCGCGGACCGGTACGTGCAGGACCGGTTCCTGCCCGACAAGGCCATCGACCTGATCGACGAGGCCGGTGCCCGTCTCCGCCTCTCGATCCTCTCGGCACCCCCGGAGCTCCGCGAGTTCGACGACAAGATCTCGTTGGTCCGCGGCCAGAAGGAGGCGGCGATCGAGGACCAGGACTTCGAGAAGGCCGCATCCCTCCGCGACGAGGAGAAGAAGCTCCTCGGCGAGCGGCTCCGCCTCGAGAAGCAGTGGCGCTCCGGCGACGTCGCAGCCTCCGGCACGGTCGACGAGGGTATCATTGCTGAGGTCCTGGCGCAGGCCACGGGCATCCCGGTGTTCAAGCTCACCGAAGAGGAGACCTCGCGGCTCGTCTTCATGGAGAAGGCCCTGCACCAGCGCGTCATCGGACAAGAGGAAGCCATCTCGGCGCTCTCGAAGACCATCCGACGCACGCGTGCCGGTCTCAAGGACCCGAACCGCCCCTCCGGCTCGTTCATCTTCGCCGGGCCCACGGGTGTCGGCAAGACGGAGCTGGCGAAGGCGCTCGCCGAGTTCCTGTTCGACGACGAAGGCGCGCTGATCTCCCTCGACATGTCGGAGTTCGGCGAGAAGCACACGGTCTCGCGGCTCTTCGGTGCCCCTCCCGGGTTCGTCGGGTTCGAGGAGGGCGGCCAGCTCACCGAGAAGGTGCGCCGCAAGCCGTTCTCCGTGGTCCTCTTCGACGAGATCGAGAAGGCCCACCCGGACATCTTCAACTCGCTGCTGCAGGTGCTCGAGGAAGGCCGTCTCACCGACGGCCAGGGCCGCGTGGTCGACTTCAAGAACACCGTCATCATCATGACCACGAACCTCGGTTCGCAGGGCATCGCCGGTGGCCCGGTGGGCTTCCAGGTCGAGGGTGACTCCGGCATCGGGTACGACCGCATGCGCGCCAAGGTGAACGAGGAGCTGAAGAAGCACTTCAAGCCTGAGTTCCTGAACCGCGTCGACGACACGATCGTGTTCCCGCAGCTGTCGAACTCGGAGCTCCTGCAGATCGTCGACCTGTTCGTCAAGCGCCTGTCGGACCGCCTGCTGGACCGCGACATGACCGTCGAGCTCTCGCTCGCGGCCAAGGAGCAGCTCATCAAGGTCGGGTTCGATCCGGCACTCGGCGCACGACCGCTCCGTCGCGCGATGCAGCACGAGGTCGAGGACCAGCTGTCCGAGCACATCCTGCAGGGTGAGCTCACCGCGGGCGACCACGTCAAGGTGGACTTCGCGGACGGCAAGTTCGAGTTCGAGACCGGGCGTCAGCCGGGTCGCGAGGAGGTCCTCGCGGGCGTCCCCGCCATCGAGTCGGTCACCCCCGATGCCCCCGCGGGTGATATCGAGGCGTAGCCCCGAACCAGCCCCTGACGAGACACCGCCCTCCGCGCGAGACACCGCGCAGGAGGGCGGTGTCTCGTCGTGAGGGCGGTGCTCAGGTGGGCGGTGCTCAGGTGGGACGCGGTCGGTGACCGAGCGTCAGATGCGGTCGTTGGTGTTGAAGTCGGCGCCGTCGGAGCCCGGGACGACATCGCTGTCGCCGCGCTCCGCGTCGCTCGTGACGTCGCTCTCGGCGGTGCCGTCCGAGTCGCCGTTCAGCCCGTCGGCGAGTCCGTTCGTCTGGTCGAACAGGTGTCCGGGGCTGTCGAGGTCGGCGAGGGAGTCGGTGCCGGCGGCGTCGCGGTCAGGCGAGCCGTGGTCGTCGCCGTCGACGGGCGTGGCGGCGACGTGCTCGCCGTGGTGCTCGTGGTCGGCGTGGTCGTGCTCGTGGCTGACGTGGTCCGCGTGGTCGTGCCCCACGTGGTCGTGGTCCGCGTGCCCGGTGAGGTCGTGGTCCGAGGCGCTGTGCTGGTCGTTGACGGCTTCGTCGCCGTTGTCGATGGTGTCCATGCCGCGGACGCTACGCCCGGTCGGGGTACGGCCGTCGGGTCGGGTCCCAGGGTGCGTCCCTCCGGACGGGAGGCGCGGGGCGGCGCCGACCCGCGCCTCCCGTCCGGTGGTGGTGCGGTGCTGCACATCCCCGCCTGACTAGGGTTGTCGAGATGGACACGGTGAGCGGTTGGGACGTCGGCGAACGGGACGAGCACGGCATCGTCGTGCGTCCGGCGCTCGCATCCGACGTCCCGCACATCCAGCGGCTCATCGCCCCGTACGTGGACCGGCGGATCCTGCTCGGCAAGGACAACGTCACCCTGTACGGCTCGATCCAGCAGTTCCGGATCGCCGAGGGTCCAGACGGTGTCCCCATCGGCTGCGGCGCGCTCGCGGTGTTCTGGGACGACATCGCCGAGGTCCGGACGCTCGCGCTCGACCCGTCGTGGATCCACAAGAAGGTCGGGCACCGGCTCCTCGAGGGCCTCGAGCACGACGCCCGCGCTCTCGGCGTCGCTCGGATCTTCTGCCTGACGTTCGAGGTCGACTTCTTCGCGAAGCACCACTACCTGGAGATCGGCGAATCCGTCGTCGAGCCCGAGGTCTACGCCGAGCTCGTGCGGTCCTCCGACGAGGGCGTCGCGGAGTTCCTCGACCTCGCCCGCGTCAAGCCGAACACCCTCGGCAACACGCGGATGCTCAAGCTGCTCTGACCGCGACCTGAGGAAGCCCCCGACCCGCGGCGTCCCTGCCGGGCACCGGAGGATCCGCGACCTACCCTGTGCGCATGTCGTCGTTCCGCAACCCCGTCGGGCCGCAGCCGAGCCGCGTGTACTGGCGACGGCGGATGCTCGTCCTCGGGGCGGTCGTCGTGGTCGTCGCAGTCGTCCTCCTCATCGTCATCGGTCGCGGTGGCGGGTCCTCGTCGGCCGCACCCACCGACTCGCCGTCGGCCACCGCACACGCGGGTGCGAAGCCGAGCGCGTCGAGGACCGCCGCCGCAGCGACGGACGCGCCCAGCTCCTCCGCGTCCGGCGGGGCGACCGGGTCGCCGACCGACGACGCCACCGCCAGCGGCGGCAGCGGAGCCTCGTCCGCCAAGGACGGCGCGACCTGCACCAAGTCGCAGATCACCCTGACCCCGATCACGGACAAGACCACGTACGGTCCGACCGAGGAACCGAAGATCGCGATGTCGATCCGCAACACCGGCAAGAACGCCTGCCACATGGACCTCGGGTCGAGCCAGCAGGTGCTGACCATCACGAGCGGCCAGGAGACCTACTGGACCTCGAAGGACTGCCAGACCGGTGGGACGAACCAGGACGTCACGCTCAAGGCCGGGCAGACGCTGACCACGCCGTCGATCGCGTGGGACCGCACCCGGTCGTCGACGACCACCTGCGACGCCTCGCGATCGTCGGTCACCGCCGGGGGTGCGAGCTACCACCTCGACGTGTCCGTCGGGAACATCACCTCGTCCACCTCCGCACAGTTCGTGCTGAGCTGATGGTGTCCGGCAACCCGGCGAAGCGGGGACGGGGCGGATCCGGGGACGCAGGCGGGGCTGCCTCGGGCGATGTGCGGTTCCGGAGCGAGCAGCTCGAGCAGGCGCTCGCTGCGCAGGACGTCGCTGCCGTCGCGTTCGCGGTGCGGAACGACATCGTCATCGTGCCGCGCCTCGTCACCGGGAAGAAGGACGAGCAGGTGCGGGTGTTCGGTCGCGAGGGCAGCGACAAGCGCATCCTGCTGCTGTTCTCGTCGGCAGACGCGTACACCGCGATGGTGCCGGACGAGAGGGTCCGGCAGGTGATGGTCTACGACGCGGCACGGTTGACGGCGTTCATCGAGTCGCACCTCGACGTGCTCGAGCAGGTGTTCTTCGACATCGCCGGGCCGCACACCATGGCGGCGGACCCGCGGGACCTGTTGGACGCGCTGCGGCGCTGATCGGCGCTGATCAGCGCGGGGTGCGGGCTCCGTTCGGGCTCCGTGCGGGCTCCCTTCGGGCTGGGTCCGGGTCGGGCCCGTCAGAACGCGGCGTCGAGCTCCCGCTCGCGAACGCTCCTGGCCATCGTGAACGCGACCCGGAGGGCTTCGCGCAGGTGTTCCGAGTCCGCGCCGAGGATCGTCGAGAACCCGAGCCGCCCGCCCTCGTTCGTGCGTTGCTTCGCGCCGGTCGTGGGCCGGATCTCGCCCGCGAGGCTGATCTCCCCGATCGCTGCGAGGGTCTGCGGGTAGGGGCGGTCGCGCGCAGCACTCGCGAGGGCCAATGCGATCGCGAGGTCGGCTCCCGGTTCCACGAGCCGCATCCCGCCGACGGTCGAGACGTAGACGTCGCTGTCGGAGAGCTTGATGCCCGCGCGACGCTCGAGGACCGCCAGCAGCATGGCCACCCGGGAGGAGTCGACGCCGTTCACCACCCGACGCGGCTGCGGGGCCGAACTCGGGACGACGAGCGCCTGGACCTCGACCGGCAACGCGCGCCGCCCCTCCATGGCGATCGTGATGCAGGTCCCGCTGACGGGCGTGCCGTTCCGGCTCATGAAGAGTCCCGACGGGTCGGGGACCTCGTGGATGCCGTCGCCCGCCATGTCGAAGCACCCGACCTCGTCCGTCGGGCCGAAGCGGTTCTTGAGCGCGCGGACGAAGCGGAGGGCCGTCTGTCGGTCGCCCTCGAAGTGGCAGACGACGTCGACCAGGTGCTCGAGGAGGCGCGGGCCGGCGATCGTGCCGTCCTTCGTGACGTGGCCGACGATGAGGATCGGCAGGGCGCGGTCCTTCGCGACCCGGATCAGGGTGCTCGCGACCTCCCGCACCTGGGACGTCCCACCCGCGATGCCGTCGATGCTGCCGGAGGAGATCGTCTGGACGGAGTCGGCGATCACGAGGTCCGGCTCGACCTGGTCGATCTGACCGAGGATGACGCTGAGGTCGACCTCGCTCGCCAGGTAGAGCTCGTCGTGCAGGGCGCCGGTCCGCTCAGCACGGAGTCGGACCTGGTCGACGGACTCCTCGGCGCTCACGTACAGGACGCGCTTGCCCATCTGCGCCGCGCGGGAGGCGACCTCGAGCAGCAGCGTCGACTTGCCGACGCCGGGCTCGCCGCTCAGGAGGATGGCCGCGCCCGGGACGATGCCGCCGCCGAGGACGCGGTCGAACTCGCCGATGCCGGTCTGCCAGTGGCTTGCGCGGGTGCCGGTCTGCTCGGTGATCGGTCGGGCCGCTCGGGCGCCCGTGACGGCGACGGCTGCCGTGCCGCGGACGCTCGCCAGCGCGGCGGAGGTGTCTTCGACGGTGCCCCACGACTGGCACTCGCCGCAGCGGCCGACCCACTTGAGGCTCGTCCAACCGCATTCGGTGCAGCGGAAGGTGGATTGCGGGCGCGCCATGGGACGAGGCTAGGCGGCGCCGCCGACATCATGCGGAGCGGCATGCGTGTCGGTCTGCTGGTCGCGGTGTCGGTCGGGACGGTGGATCGGTTCGGCGGACTCGGCTGCCTGGTCGGCGCGTCGGTTCGCCTCCGGGCCGGCCTCTCGTCCGAGTTCCTCGGCCTCTCGCGCGGAGAGGTGCTCCCGGATCGCGGCGACCGTGTCCACCCGGGCATCGACGAGCGGCTCGAACGCGCTCGCCCACACCACGTAGCCGTTGTCGTTGGGGTGGAACAGGTCCCCGTAGGAGTTGAAGAACGTCCGGCGGAGGCCCACGCGTTTGGTGATGGTGTGCAGCGGCGCGACGGTCAGCCCGAACTCGTCGGCGACGCGGTGCACGATCTCGTTCGCGACCGTGACCTTGCGCTCCCGATCGCGGAAGAACATGCAGGGGAGTTCCGCGACGATCGCATGCGAAGGCACAGCACCGTAGATCGCCCGCAGGTTCCGCTCGAACTTGTCCGGGTGGAAGTCCGCGATGTCGTTCGCGCCGATCGACACCGTGCAGATGTCGGGTGAGTACCCGGCGAGCTTCGGGAGCTGGTCCTTCTTCGCGCCCCACGTGGTCGCACCGCTGACACTGAGGTTCACGACGCGGAGCGTGTCCCGCGACCGGTGCCGGATCCGCCGCGCCAGGAGGCCGACGTACCCCCGACTCGGGATCGTCGCCCCGACACCCTGCGCGGCGGAGTCGCCGATCGCCAGGTAGGTGAGCTGGCCGTCGTGGTGGATGCGCTCACGCCACCAGTCCGCGTGGACGGGGAGCATGTCGACGACGCGTTGGGCTGCCGCGCGCTGGCCCCTGACGCCGCGGCGGGCGCCCCAGCCACCGGCGGCAGCGATCATGGCGCCTCCGCCGGCGGAGACGAGCAGTGCGACGAGTGTTCGGACCTTCATCCCACGGACGATACGCCGGGGCGGGCGGCGGATCGTGGCCGCGGGTGGAGCCTGTGCACAGGGTGCTCGGACGCCCGGACTGGGGAGGGATCGGCGTCTGCGCTGATTCGCTGCGGGTGCGGGCATGCGGTAGCATCGTCGGCGGTACCGTGTCCGAGCGGCCTAAGGAGCATGTCTCGAAAACATGTGTGGGGGCAACTCCACCGTGGGTTCAAATCCCACCGGTACCGCAAGGAAACCGCATGAGCCCGTCGGATTGTCAAATTTGGCGAGTTCATGCGGTTTTTCCGTTGTGCGACATCACGCTGTGAGTTGACCTCTTAAGTTGACTTCACGATCATCGGAATCGTGTATGAGTTCGACGAGAAAGACAGAGACCGGCTGAATCGCTCTGGGCTGAAGAAGCACGGCCCCAACAGCGAGAGACGACCGAAGAAGCGGGCCGATGGAGAGGGCACCGTCTTCGCTGTCGAGCGGACTCGCAAGGATGGTAGCCCGTCCGTCTACTACTGGGCAGCCAAGACCGTTGAGCTTGGCGCAATAAGCAAGAAGGTCACAGCCCAGGGGCTCACCGAGCGAGCAGCCATCGACCGCCGCGACTCTAAAGTCTTGAGGCTCCGAGTTATCTACGGACTGGAACCGCCTGAGAGCATTCCGCCTGATCCCCGTATTGCTTACCTCACCGTTGGCGACCGCCTGACTGAGTGGCTCGATGAACGGAGAACCGAAGGGTTAGTGCCGAACTCAATCCACATGTACGATGCAAGGATCAGGAATCATCTACTCCCAGCCTTCGGAGCCCACCCCATCCGGCTTCTCACCTACGAACAACTTAACGGGTTCTTCGGCACCGCCCTGCCCGCCAAGGGTCTAGGGCCGAATTCAATCCGTCAGGTATTCGTCTGTCTTCGAGCGCGATCGACCACTATCTGCGTAATGGCAGACTCTTGACCCACCCCATGGTTGGTCTCAAGCCTCCAACTAAGGACCGCAAGAGCAACGAGAGGACGAAGAATCTTCGACGAGCCTCCAAGTTTCTCTGAAAATACTTGGGCAATACAGGACGCCGAGAAGATCAGGAGGCTCGCTGGTTCCTCGGAATGATGGGAATGCGGCAGGGCAAGGTTCTTGCGCTGACCGACGACTGCCTCGACGGAGCGAGGCCGAAAGACCGGGGCCGGCGCGTTCCTGTCAAGCAGCAGCTCCAGCGCATCAACGCAGAGCAGGGCAGCGCTCTCGACAAAACAACGGGACGGTGGAGCTGCGGCCGCCAGACCACCAACTGCCCCCAGCGAATCGGTGAGACTCGCTGGGAGCTGACTCGTACGAAGACAGAGAGCAGCTCCCGGGAAATAGTGATCCATGAAGGAGCCTGGCGGATGCTTCTCGATCACAGGAAGAAGCAGCAAGCACGGTGCAAATCGGCGAGCTTTCATCCTGCCGAAGGCATGGGGCTGGATACTCTGCTCTTCACGAGGCCCGATGGTCAGCCCATCTACGCTTAGCGAGATCGAAAAGCTCTAGACGAGCTGCTGGCTTCCATCCAGGGTCTCCCTCCAGACATGACTGTTCACACTCTCCGCCACATAGCCACCACTCTTCTCATCGAGGGAGGAGCAACTCAGGCCGACCTCGTTTCGATGATGGGATGGAGCGCAAAATAATGCGACGCTCGGATCGCTACCTACTCCTTAGTAGATGTTGCGGGTCTCGCCGCTGGAACCTGCATGAAGTACGCCGAGTAGTTCTTCTCCAAGCCGTAGCCGCCTGCCTCGGCCCGCCTCATCGTCACGGTGACGGCACCCACGCAGGGGATGAGCAAGCGTCTGAGACTGCAGGCTCTGCACTATGAACCCCAAATCGCGGCCATGGTAGGACGGTGCGAGCCTCTGCGCTAGTATCATCTCGACTGGCACGGAGCCAGACGTTTCGCAGAGTCGGGGGATGCTTCAGATGACTTTCTATGTGTATGTGGACAACTCGAATGTCTGGATCGAGGGACGGCGTATCAGCGCCGTGCGGAAGGGCATGGCGACCTCACTCACGGATGCCATGAACCGCAAGATCGTTGACCAGACCTGGACCTACGACTTTGGCAAGCTCTACGAACTGATCTGCCCAGCCGTGCAGAAGATTGGCCGGTCGAGCCTGTTCGGCTCGCGCCCACCCGCGAACGACTCGATTTGGGAACTCGCACGAGCGCAGGGGTTTGAGGTCAAACTCTACGATCGCAACGCGGCGAACAAGGAGAAGCAGGTGGACACCGGGATCGCCACAATGATCCTCGAAGATTCCTATGAGTACATGAAACCCGGTGACGAGTTGATCCTGGTGTCGGGGGACACTGACCACTTGCCCGCGATCAACTCCCTCGCACGGCGCGGCTTCCCGACGCGCATCGCCTTTTGGGAGCATGCGACGGGCGCTGAGCTGAAGAAGGCTCCGATCACCTTCATCGCGCTCGATCCCGCCTTCGACTTCATCACCAAGACATAGCAAACGAGCAGGGCCGGGGCGAGAGACCAATCGAACCCCGGCCTTGCTTGTTGGTTCGAATTGAACGAATAGGCTCACCACCCAATCGAGGAGGCGAAGCCCCGATGCGATGGTGACGAGCGGCACCAGAATCTTGCTGTACCAGGTCAGCCGCCCGTAGAGACCACCAGCCAGCCGCTTAGGATGCCTCGTGACCTTCGACATGGGAAACATCCTTCGCGTTGGCTCTGACCTTGTCTGCTTCCCACTGATCCGGAGTCACATAGGGCGGGAGAGAGGGGTAGATGCCGGGAACCCGACCGATCAGCGACTTCGAGACATTCCAGTCTCTAGCGAGTTCGTCCGGGCTCTTCTTGCTGTCGTAGTCTGCCCTGATCGCTGTGACCGCCGCCTGAGTTAGCTTCGGCTTCTTGCCGAGCCTCGATCCCTTCGACACCTTGACGGCTCGACCCTCATCCATGCGGCTACGGATCAGTGACCGCTCGGACTCGGCTAGTGCCCCGAACATCTGAAGCACCAGCTTGGAGAAAGGCGAACCGGCGTCGTAGATGTAGCCGTCATCGATTGCCTGGAAGCTTGCGCCCAGAGCACCGAGTTCCCTGACGCTAGTGAGCAAATCTTCCAGCGACCGAGAGAACCGGTCGAGCTTGGTGACGCACACCACTACCTCGTGACCAGCATCTCGCAGCTCCTTGACCCGAGCCATGAGATCGATGAACCCGGGAGCTTCGCGGTTCTTAGCCCCAGAGACAGCCCAATCCTCGAAGATATCGGTACAGCCAGCCGAAGTGAGTAGGTTCTTCTGGTTCTCGGTGCTCTGTTTGAGTGACGAGGCGCGTGCATAGCTTAGAGCGTGGCTCTCAGCGTCACCAGTCAGCCTAATCTTGATTGTGTTTACCATGGTCTTCCTCCTGCGTGCTTGTAGCGGTCATCGAGCCAGGCTCGGCGGCCTGAAACTCACAGGGCATGAGAGTGATCCTTGGAATGAGCGAATGTATTGCTCCGTCCTTAGCTGGCCACGGGTATGTGAAGCGCACTTCGTACTGGACTGGTTCTGTCGAGAGTGAGAGCCGAATACGGTGGACTGGGACGGTGCGGTGTGTTTGGTGGAAGATTAGGCGAGATGCCTTGATCAGAGCGGCTGGTGTCGGGTTCATGACCCCTCCTCGGAGCTCGGGGTGGTTCTACACAACGGCCGCATCGCCTAGTGGGTTCAGTCGAAGAAGCGAAAGGTGACGGCTTCGTGAGCCGTATCGTCTGCGTGGGTCTCGTCGAAGCTCACCCAGTCGTGGCGGAAGGTAACCAGGTATTGAGCGAGAAAGCCGACGACATCGGGATCAGTGATGCCCCGGTTGCTGACCTCTTCGCTGGCGATCTGGTAGGCGGACCAGCGGATCTGGTCGGGTTGAGAGTCGGTGAAGTCGTCCATTTGATGCCTCCTGGGTTGCAAGGCGGTGTTGCCTCGGAGACCAATACCAAAACGCGGTCACGAAACCGTTAGCAGGTTATCGAACTGGAAAGTTCGAAGACCGACAGTTACAACCTGCTCGCCCTAACGCCCTAGCTACTCGACTTGGAGCCAAAGCTCACCGATGCGCGCACACCGATGGCGGAGATATGCCCGGCGCGGAGGTGCGAGACAACAGCACCGGGCCCGAAACCGAGGACAGATCACGGTTGTCGGTAGTCGTCAGTACGCTGGCGGCATGAGCGATGGCGCATGGAGTCCTGTAATTCCGACGGGTAGAGAAGAAGCTCTCACCGAGCAGTTCCCCGGCTACTTGCGAGAGGCAATCTTCCGGTGGCTGAAAAGCGAAGTGGAGATAAATAGTGGCTATGCCCGATCAGACAATTTCGTGGACTTTCAAAACGCCTCTCGTACCGACCTTGGTTTTCACGCCGATTCGCTCATGGACTGGGAAGGGACGGTGCTTCCTTACGTGCGGAAGATGAGCACTGAGAACTTCACCAGCCTCGTTGACTACTTCGCAAGCACGGGCTACCTACCCCAAGGCCAGCAACACGCTCTGGAGAGCATGCTCAGCGATGGAGGATCAGCCTGGACAGTGATCCGATGGAACGGAATACACGCTCGTCTTACCAAGCGAGTGTCCGACGGAGTGCAGCTCGCAGTCCGGGATGTTCTCAGCGCTACGGACGCCGCCTCGGGAAAGCTCCAGGAGGCGTGGCTCGATGCCTACGGAACGAGCCCCCGAGCCTCCGTTGCATATAGCCACGCTGTGGTCGCCGTCGAAGCGGCGGCTTGGTCTCTCGTCGAGACCGGCAAGAATGAGCCGACGCTAGGCACGGTCATCACCGTGCTCGAGGCATCGAACCCAAGATGGCGACTCGTGCTGCGGGACAACGACAAGGCTCCGAGCGCAAAGAGCCTCGCAACGATGATGCGCGTGCTTTGGCGAGGCCACGCGAGCCGGCACGGTCGCCCCGACTACACAGATGCCAGCCTCGAAGAGGCGAGGGCTGCCGTGATCCTTGCTGCGACGCTGGTCCAGTGGCTCACCTCTGGCGTGGTAATCCCTGCCGAGGCTTGATCTCTAGACAGGTGCGACACAACGGCTGAGGGCCACGACCCAAAGAGGAATCGTGGCCCGCAGCTGAGCGCGTACCCCATGACGGCCTGCGTCGGCGCTTACGCGTGCGGCTCGACCTGCCGAGCAGCTCACTTCGTCGAGGGGTCATAGGCTCGCGATACGATGGTGATCATGCCTACAGAGCCCGCCAGCGCCGTTGCCTCGATGGGCTCTAAAGTCCCTGTGATCAGCCTATTCTCCGGCGCCGGAGGACTAGATCTCGCTGTTGAGCGAGTCGCTGACGGACCACTGTCAGCTCCAGCCGTGCCCACACCGGGCCCGTTCCATGTGGCGGTCGCCACTGACTACGCTCCCCAAGCCCTGGACACTCTAGCGCTGAACCTTCCCGGAACGACCACGCTCTCTGGAGACATCCGGACGACACCGACCTCGCAACTTCTTCGGCTTGGTTCGCTCTCGGAGGGAGACGCAGCTCTAGTCGTAGGCGGGCCACCCTGCACCCCGTTCTCCAAATCCGGCTTCTGGCTCGCCGAGAAGCGAGAGTCTCGCGACCCGAACGCCTCA
Organism: Curtobacterium phyllosphaerae; assembly: GCF_049341865.1. Classification (NCBI taxonomy): domain Bacteria; kingdom Bacillati; phylum Actinomycetota; class Actinomycetes; order Micrococcales; family Microbacteriaceae; genus Curtobacterium; species Curtobacterium phyllosphaerae. Next base: position 160,112 of record NZ_JBMPIU010000002.1, read on the forward strand.
CTGCTCGAGGAATATGTGCGGGTTGTCGCACAGTCCCGCCCCGAGGCGTTTGTTCTTGAGAATGTTCAAGCCTTGACCTACAAGACCCACCAGGGACACTTCCAGCAGCTCCTAGCGACGCTCTCGGAACTCGGTTACAACCCTCAGTGGAAAACTCTTCTTGCGGCAGATTTCGGAGTACCCCAGCTTCGCAAGCGAGTGTTCATCGTGGGGCGTCGGGACGGCATAGCGTTCCAGTTCCCGGAGCCAACCCACGCGGGGCCCAGCGAAACAACACGAACATGGGATCTGTCCAAGCCAGCCCATGTAACGGCAGAGCAGGCATTTGCGGGTCTAGCAAGCGTTCCGGAGCCCGGCGAACTTGTCGAGGGGAAGTACGGCGAACTCGCCGCAGAGATCCCGGGTGGCCAAAACTACCTCTGGCACACCTCACGCTACGGCGGCCGGGATGCGTTCGAGTGGCGTTCGCGCTACTGGACATTCCTCCTGCGGCTCGGTCGGGACAAGCCAAGCTCTACCCTCCAGGCACAGCCCGGGCCGTATGTGGGCCCGTTCCACTGGGAAAACTTGCCCAACGAAGATGGTGACCTTCGTGCGCGCCGCCTCCGAGTATCCGAGCTTCTTCGACTCATGACCTTCCCGGATAGCTTCAAGCTCGTGGGCAGCCGCGCGGACATCCAGCGTCAGCTTGGTAACGCTGTCCCGCTCGAACTAGGCAAGGCTGTGCTTCGAGCGCTAACGGTGCAGCTCGGCTATATTGATGCGGAAACAGACAGCGACGACCGGCTTGTCCGCGCTACGAACAGTGCAGTGCTGATCGGTTGACATCGGCGGCAAGGGGTCGAGGAAGGCTCCCTCTTGCCGATCAGCATCGACTACCAGGTCGCTCAGCAAATTCTTCTCGACGCACTGGCACTAGCACGAAGCGGTGCTCGCTTGCCCGTGGAGTGGAAGAGCCATGCTCGGGCGGTGTTTGAACTGGACGCCAAGACTTGGACGCCGGCCTTTGCCACGCTGCTACTGGCCAAGGCGACCGATGAGCAGATCGACACCATGAGTCTCAAGGCCGAGAGCGACAACCCCAGCGCCTACAGCGCCCGCGGACTCTGCCACGCCATCCTCGTCCCAGCCGCTGTCGCGCATGGATTCTCGATCAGGAACACCGGAAGGGAACCGCTGAACAATCAGCCGTTCTTCCGCTATGACCGCATCGATAAGATCGATCGAGTTCGCAACCCTGCGGATCGAGAGTACTTCTTCGATGTCACCCGACAAGCCAACAAGCTCACCAGCGCTGAGGCGCTCGAAGCTTTGGCCGCCTTTCTTCGCGAAGCGGTGGCGATCACTGCGGCGGCAAAAAGCGTGGTCGTTAAGACGAACGGCCTAACCGCCAATGGCACCCGCATCGCCGTCGAAGATTTCCTCCGCTTCGACGCAAAGGACAGACCGCACCGGCTTCAAGCGTTCGCCGCCGCCTGCCTCGACCTTCTCTACGACGATGTGAGGACCCGAAGAATCAACGATCCATCTCGGGATCTACCCGGAGATGTGCACGCGATGATCGGTAAAAATGCAGCTGTTGCGGTGGAGGTCAGAGGTAAAGCAGTAACCGCATCTGATCTCTCGACCTTCGTGGCCGCTTGCGAATCGGCAAGCGTGAGCCGAGCCGTCATGTTCACTGATGCTCCCCAGCAGATTGACTTAAAGGCTCATGTAGCCGTGAATAATCAGATGCTTGGCTCCATCCAAGTAGCGGCCTTCGGATCAGCAGCGGAGTTGCTAGCCGACACTCTTCTCTGGGCTCGCCTCGCACTCGAACCCGCAATCGACTCGTTCACCAAGCGTCTTCTAGTTCGACTCCAGGAGATCGAAGTGACCGTGCCAACTCTGCAGGAGTGGAGTCGAGCGGTCGCAGTCGCTCAGAGCAGGTAGATCGGCGATCATCACCTGGATCGAAGCGACCTACCACCGGAAACGGCGGCAACGTGGTCTGGGAAAGTTGACCCCGATCGAGTACGAGACGATCATCAACCCACAGGTCGCACTCGCGGCCTAAACGAACGAGTCAACCAAACCTGCAGCAGTCCCGAGCGGTAGTTCGGCGAGTTGGTTTCATCATGGTTCCTCCTTAGTGATGAGCAAGCCATATCGAGCGGGAGCCGAGCAGGACGACGCAGGTGCGACACCACCGCTCGTCCGGTGATGACGTCAGCTTTCTGACGGACGAGTGACGCTTTAATGTCGAGGGCCGTCTTGATTGAGTCGAGGTAACGGTCGGCGAGGCGTTGTGCCACCAAGCCGAAGCGTCGCGCTGGGCGGAGCGCGACGGCTGCGCACAGCAGACCAAGGCACGCTAAGCCGAGGGCGATGACACCGCCGACGGGGAACGCAGTCCACAGCTGCGCCGCCGATGCTGCGACGACGACACCGGCAGCAACTGTGAGGAACGAGGCCTTGTTCGCGACGCTTGACGACCGCAGCTCCCCGTCCTCGGTGATGCGATCGATTTCTTCGATGAGCAGACGGACGCGAGCGAAACGTGCACGCTGCGCTGCAGCTGCGGCAGTCTGCTTGTTGTTTGGCCGCATCATGATCCTTCCGGCCGGGCGTCGATGCGACGTCTGGTCATGTCTGGAACCGTCTCGCATCGAGCGCCGCGAGCGCCTGATAGCTGGTCAGCCGAGCCGAAGCAAACGCTCGACCATCGCTTTCAAAGAACGCGAAATCACCGGTCGCCCCGAAGGCACCGGTCTGATCCTGCCCGATGCGGTCGAACTCCTCGATGACCGAGTCGACCGTCTTCCTATTGTCATCGAGAAGTTTGACAGTGTGGCGAGCGACCGCAATCTCCTCATCCCAACCGACTGCCACGGCTGCCGCAGCATCCCGCCGGCGGCGACGTAGCTGGTCAAGGCCCTCGTGAAGGATGCGAGCGCATTGGGGGGGGGGCAACAGTAAGGCCAACCGTCTCCGATCACGGGGACTCAGCCTCGGTCAGTACCAACGAAACGACGAGGCTCACGTCATCGGCAAGCATGGCGACGTCAAGCTGTTCCGGCGGCATCGCTTGACCGGACCGTCGTCTCGCCTTTGCGGCGCTTCCACTCACGTCCACCATCATGCCGGAGGTCAGCGGGCCGCACGGAACGGACGACGCAACCGCGACCAGACCTCACGACGGGCGGCGTCGGGAGGTGCAGGAAACGCCTCTGATCAGGCACTTTGCGAGAACGGGGAAAAGTGCCTCCGTCCCAGAGGAAAGTCAGCGTGGAGTCGATCAGGAACCGCCGCCGGTGCCCACGAGTTCGGGCTTCCACGAGACCCGCAGACGACCCGCCACAGAAAACCCGCGTTCGCGCGGGGGTTTTCTTGTTGCTAGGAGTGCCCGTGGTGCGTCCTTGGTGCAGATCTCGCTCCGGACGTCCCGTGCTGCACGACCGAAGTCTCCCGAACTCACGCCGGAGTCAGCCCCCTGCGTCGAGCAACTGGGCAACCCAGCGTCAGGCCGCGCGGAGCCTCGTGATGCGCTCGCGGATGCGAAGGTCGAGGTCCTCGAACTCGTCGAGCACGTCCATCGCGGCGTACGCGCGGCCGCGGACCCGTTCGGTGACGGCTTCGACGACGGCGGCCTCCTCGAGGACCCGCACTCCGCGGTAGACGCTCCGCTCGGGGACATCGCCCAGTTCCGCTGCGAGCTGCTCGACGCTGAACACCGGCAGCGAAAGCAGGACCGGCAGTATCCGGTCGGCGGCGCTGCCGGCGCGCGGGGACGCCTGCTCCCGCCACGCCGTCTCAAACCGAGCGAAGACGCGCGCGGTCCCGCGCGCCTCCCGAGCAGCCGTCTCGATGCAGAGTGCCAGGTCGGTGACGATCGGCGCCGCGTCGCCGGTCCGGTAGGCGGTCAGCAGTGAGAAGTAGTGCGTTGTGTCCGCGGCGAGGGCGCTGGCGACGGGTAGCACCGTGTGCGGCGTGACACCCCTTCGGCGGAGGATCGCGCCGATGAGCGCTCGGCCGATGCGGCCGTTGCCGTCGGTGAACGGGTGGATGCTCTCGAACTGAGCGTGCGCGATCGCGGCCTGAGTGACCGGCTCGACGTCGTCGCGGTTCGAGAACGCGATGAGGTCGTCCAGGAGCGCGGGCACCTCCTCTGGAGGTGGCGGGACGTACAGCGCGCCGCGGGGCGAGTACTGCGAGCCACCGATCCAGTTCTGGACGTCGCGGACGCGGCCTGCGTACGGCCGCTCGGATAGGTCCGGGTCGGCCTTCATGAGGGCGTGGTGCGCGGCGAGGATCTCGTCGAGTGTGATCGTCGTGCAGGACGCTGCGATGAGCTTCGTGATCGCGGTGCCGGCAGCGACCATCGACATCGCCGAGGCGTTCTCCTTGAGCCCACCGATGGCGCGCGCGAACGCGACCGGGGTTGCTTCGATGTGCTCGATGCGGCTCGACGCGACCGACTCCATGCGGATGAGGAAGCCGGCGAGCGGGCTGAGCACGCCGTCAGCGACGCGCTCGAGGTCGGCGGCCTCGTACCGAGCACGCTGGAGCTCGCGCTCGGCGATGACGGGCACGTTCAGGTGGGCGATCCGCGGTGGGATCGAGACCGTGACCTCGGAGAGCGTTCGGTCCTCGCGAGTGCCGCGCCGGCTCGTGCTCGCCCAGGGGACGATGCGCTGGGAGTGGGCTGGCCAGTACGTCATCATGACTCCTTCCCGGCGACAGCTCTGCCAATGATGTCATTCAGCCGGGCAAAGTGACAATAGCGGTGAGGTCGTCGCCACCGCAGAGAGCCAAAGTGGGCGGATCGAGCGGGCGGGACGTGCGCTGCGATCGCGCCAGCGACGACGGTGACGTCGTCTGGCTCCGCAAGCGCGCGAGCTGCTTTGCGCGGAATCACCGAGGGGCCCTCGCCGCTCGTCCTCCAGTACTCCCTCGATGTCCAGGTCCTCAACCGGCGGTGTGCGCTCCGTCAGGTGCAGCCCGATGGTCTTCGGGTCGGCTGGCAGCACCAAGCCAACCCGCTTCAACCCGCGCTGACCTCGCGCGCCGCAGGCCCCACCACGAGAACTCGCAGGAGCCGAGTATGAACGACGTCGTCACCATTCCTCGCGATGACTCAGGTTGCATGCGGATCATCGGAGTGGCCTCGAACCTCGCCGTGCGCGACGCGGAAGCACGGAACGGCCCGTCGTGGGTTCCTCAGATGGGAGAAGAATGTTCAGCAAGCAGCACGCGGCCTTGATCGATGCCATCGGCGCAGCCACCGCGCCGACGTGGAGCGACCGGGCCCTGCTGGGATGCTTGGAGAAACTCCGCGACGGCGGTCCCACCGAATGGCAATTGGTCACGGTGCACGATGCATGGCCGCTTGGCGACGTCGACGGCTTCTGTGTCGTCTTCACCTCCCCCTAGGGACCACGGGTGGGCGTGCGCGTGATCAGGGACACACCGCCCGGTGCACCGTTCTACCCGTCCGGGCTCTCCGCGCAACCATTCTCCGGCGGTGTTCCCAGCGCTGAGGAGTTCGGGCAGGAGATCGCGGATCTCGACATCGCGGAACCGCTCGGTTCATTCGGGAGCCGGCTCGTCATCGACGGAACGGGTCTGGGATGGTGGGGTGACCCTCCCCTACCGGGAATCCGCAGTCGGTCGGCGAACCGGTGAGGACAGGAGCGCAGGCCAGGGCTCGCCAGCTCGATTGATTCATCGCGACGATGCTCCGGGTGTGCACAGGCCCCGTGTCGCATTTCCGTCAGCTTCCTCGCGATGTCAGGTCTGGTCAGCGTCCGCTGGGCCGGCGGCGCGGAGATTTCTTGATGACCCAGATGAGTCCGCCGACGGTGACGAACTGGAGTACACCGGCGGCGATCTGTAGCCACACCCAGACCGGAGACGGCCCGAACGTGATCAGGTGCGCCGCGACTCTGACGTTGATGATGGCAACGAAAACGGCAATTCCGATGAGATGACCGGTTCTGATGCCGCGCCCGACCCTGGTCTCGCGGACACTAGGTTCGCGATGTCGTAAGAACATGCCGTCAGTCAACACCGTTCTGCTCGAGACATGGGTGGGGCTCCATCGATCTACGGCGTAGCTCTCACTCATCAAGACCGGACAGTGCGGCCCGACCACTCACGGCTAGCGTGACCGGCGTCCTGGCGCTCCTTGTATCGCCCGCCGAGAGTGGATAAGCACCGCGGTGGGCCAGCCCAACTCCTGTTGCAGCTGCGCCGCTAGGGTCGGAATTCCAGAGCCTGAAGCGCCGGGGATCACCCCGAGCACAACAGGAAGGTTCGGACTTCGCCGGCCGTTCGATGGCCTGCCGGGCGCTTCCGCGCAGGAGGATGCTGGTCGGATGACAGACGGCGACGAAGGAAGCAGAGTTCCGCGTCGCTTCCGAACGCTGCGACCAAACCCCCTCCGGGACGTTCTCCCTTGGGTGGGTGTCGTGGTGGGAGTGGTCCTGGTCGTTCGAGGGGTCTTCGACCTCGCCAGACACCATGGGCCCGAGCAGCTCTTCGTGGGTGCCGGCCTGGCAGTGATCGGCTTGGTCGTGTTCTTCGTCAACCGATGGCAGGCGAGGAGAGGACTCTGACGTCGTCTCGTACACCGATCGGCTCCCGAACGCGTCGACGCCATCGCTCGGCCGTGATCGCGGGGTCGACCGCTCCCTGATCAGCTCCGTCGATCGCCACGTCGCAAGCCCGAGCCGCCCCGGATCGGCGGTGCTTCCAGCTGCGCCCACGCCGGAGAGCGAGAGCAGACAGCGCGCACAAGGCGTGCTGTAGGGTTGACAGGCACCTGTCAATATCGGACGATAGGAGTCATGACCGATGACAAGTTCGCAACCCTCCGTCGTGTCATCGTCAGCACGAGCGACCTCGCCCGGGCAGACGAGTTCTACGGCCAGCTCCTCCGCCTGCCACTGATCTCGGCACAAGGCGGGTTCCGCACCTACGACCTGGCCGGCGGCCATCAACTGCTCCTCCACGAGCGCGCCACCGAGCCCAGCGACACCGCCGTGTCGCTCGGGTTCACGGTCGCAGACCTCGACACCACCGTCGACCGATGGCGCCAGCACGGCGGCATCGTCCTCGATGAGCCGGAGGCACAGCCCTGGGGCGAGGTCATGGCCGTCGTGCGGGATCCGGACGGGCATGTCGTGTGTCTCAGCCAGCGATGACGACCGTCGGGGGGCCGACGGACGGTGACGAGTCCGTCAGCCGCCTCGTCAACTCGATCTTCCTCGCGGCGGCTGACCTCACTCGTGCCGGGGACCTCCTCGCCGCGCCGGACGGACTGACCGCTGCCCGGTGGCTCGTCCTCGGTGCTCTGGCCGACGGGCCCTTGCGTGTGGCCGACATCGCGCGTCGCCGCGGGCTGACGCGACAGTCCGCGCGCGAGAGCATCGGCCGTCTCACACGCGATCGGATGGTCGAGCGGCGGGCCAATCCCGACGATGCCCGCGCGCCACTGTTCGCGCTGACGCAGACGGCCCGTGACGCCCTCGATGCGATCGAACCGCGTCGCGCGGCGTGGGCCGCGCGACTGCTGAGCCACGTGGATCGTTCGGACCTCGAAGCGACCGAGCGCACACTCGAACGCCTCCGGGCGCGGCTGATGAGCTAGGCCCGACGTGCACGGGGAGTTCGTCACCGACCGGCACCGCCGGGACGATGGCCAGCCGGCCCAGTACGGCACACCGCGCGCCCCGGGCGGTGAACCGCCCCTCTGGGCGCCCTGGTACGGGATCTCGTTCCCCCGGGCCTTCACCCGGTTCTGGAAGAAGTACGCCGCGTTCTCCGGGCGTGCGAGCCGCAGCGAGTACTGGTGGTGGTCCCTCTGGAACGTCATCGTCGTCGCCGTGCTCTCGACCATCGTCGGCGTCATCGCGGCGGCGACCGGTGACTACTCCACGCACGCCGCCGCGACGAGCACCGGTGCATCGGCGGGCGTCGAGACCCAGTCCCCGGCGGGCATCATCCTCGTCGTCTGGTACCTCGCGGTCCTGATCCCGACCATCGCCATCCAGGTCCGTCGCCTCCACGACGTCAACCTGCGCGGCTGGTGGGTCCTGCTCGCGCTCATCCCGTTCCTCGGCGGCATCGCCGTCCTCGTCATGACGATCCTGCCGTCGAACCCGGAGGGGCAGCGATTCGACCGTCCCACCTCGTGATGCCGGCGAGAGCCGACCTGCGCCGGGGGGCGCGGGCGACCGCCTGACGGACTGGAGGCGCGGTCCGGGCCGACGCCGCACCTCCCGTCCGGCAGGCAGACCGGTCACCACCGGGCCGGATGCCGACGTGGGCCGGATGCCGACGTGGGTATGGCTCGATGCCCACAATGTGGGTATCATCGAGGTATGGCTCTTGCGCAGCAGATCGTCCTGCGGGACGCGATGCGCCGACTGGCCCTCACACGGGACGCCTTCGCGGCCCGGCTCGAGGTCAAGCGGCGGACCCTGGACTCCTGGCTCATCCCCTCGACCTCGGTCGACGCGCGGACCATGCCCGGCAACGTCCGGCTCCTCGTCGAGCACGTGCTTCACGAAGCGGGCCTCGCGGCGGCGACCATCGACCCGGCGTCGAGCCCCGGCTTCGGCGGCGAGCGGCACCTGCTGTCGGTGTCGCAGTTCGACCGCGCCGGCCTCGAGCGACTGTTCCGGGTGTCCGACGTCATGCAGCCGTTCGCCGCCCGGCAGAAGGTCACGCGGGTGCTCGAGGGCGCGGTGCTCGCCAACATGTTCTTCGAGGCGAGCACGCGGACGCGGCTGTCCTTCGGTGCCGCCTTCGCGCGTCTCGGCGGCGCGGTGCTCGACACGACCGGCGTGACGTTCTCGTCGATGGCCAAGGGCGAGTCGATCGCCGACACGTCGCGCGTCGTGGCCGGGTACGCCGACGCGATCGTCGTCCGCCACCCCGACGAGGGCTCGGTGGCGGAGTTCGCGGCGGCGAGCAACGTGCCGGTGCTGAACGCCGGCGACGGCATCGGCGAACACCCGAGTCAGGCGCTCCTCGACGTCTACACGGTGCAGCGGGAGTTCTCGTTCCTCGGCAAGCAGATCGACGGCGCGACCATCGCCGTGCTCGGCGACCTCCGCAACGGTCGTACGGTGCACTCGCTCGTGCGACTCCTCGCGCTCCACGAACGGATGACCTTCCGGCTGTACGCCCCGCCGTCCCTGGAGCTCCCCGCCGAACTCGAGGACCACCTCCGCATCCTCGGGCACCGCGTCGTCACGTCGCCGTCGGCGGCCGAGGCCGTCACGGGTGCCGACGTCGTCTACACGACCCGTATCCAACGCGAACGGATGCGCGACGAGGCGGACCTGAGCGGCTACCGCATCGACCGCACGTTCCTCGACCGCCACGTCGCCGCCGACGCCCTGGTGATGCACCCGTTGCCGCGGGACAGCCGGCCGGGTGCGGCCGACCTGGCGACGGACCTCGCCGGCGATCCGCGGGTGGCGATCTTCCGCCAGACCGACAACGGGATCGCGGTCCGGATGGCGGTCTTCGCCGAGGCGCTCGGCGTCTCCCACCTCGTCGACGAGGACACCCGGCCGACCACCTGGTTCGTCCCGGCCCGGTACGGGGTCGACGACCTGCCATTGCTCTCGGACGCCTGACGGCCGGCGGTACGGCCGGCGGTGCATCATGGTTCACATGTGGAACCATCGATCCGGGATCATCGTCGTCACCGTCGGCGCGACCGCCCTGCTGCTCGCCGGCTGCTCGGCCGCGTCCCACGCACCGGACCCGCAGCGTCCCACGTCGACGACACGGTCCCTCGGACACGCGACGTCGTCGTCCGCCGTCCCGTCCACCACGCCGAGTGCCGTGGCGACGTCGTCGACAGGAGGAGCGACAGGAGGAGCGGCAGGCGGATGCGGGACGTCGAGTGCGTCGACCGCGGTGCAGCACGCGATCCTCCGGATCCCGGACCCGATCCCGAGCCTCCCGAGTGCGCACTGGGACGCCGCGAACGCCGACGTCTCCGGCTACGCCCCGTGTTCCGCGCTGTCCTGGGCGGTCGTGTCGGTGTCCGACGGCACCCCGAGTTCACCGAACGCGATCCTGCTGTTCCACGACGGCGCGTTCCTCGGCACCGCGACCGCCGAGCAGTACCCGTTCCAGCCGAAGGTCGTCCGCACCTCGGATGCCGCGATCGCTGTGACCTACCGCTACCCCGAGGGGAACGACGCGAACGCGAACCCGTCGGGGACGGCGGACGCGACCTTCGCCTGGGACGACTCGGCGGGCAAGGTCGTGATGCACGGCAGCGTGCCGCCGGCGTCCTGACGGTCCGTCCTCAGCGGGCGACGTCGCACCCGCAGGACCGGCCGAGCACGAGCTCCGGAGCCATCAGCTGCCGACGGGCCGTGTCCTGTCCGCCCGTCGTCAGCACCCACTCCACCGCCGCGGCGCTCATCGCGGGCACCGGCTGGCGGACGACGGTGAGCTGCGGGGTGGTGTAGTCGGCCTCGATGGTGCCGTCGAAGGAGACGACCGCGACGTCGTCCGGCACCGACAGCCCGAGCTCGTCCAGCGCGCGCAGCAGACCGACCGCCTGCATGTCCGAGCTGACGAACACCGCGCGGGGGTGGTCGGGGTCGCCGAACATCCGCAGCCCGGCCGCGTACCCGCCGGGCCGGTCGAACGTGGTGCGGGCGATCGGCCCGTCGGGCAGCTCCACCGCCCGGAGTGCGTCGCGCCACCCTGCCTCACGCGCCTCGGTGCTCGTCCCGCCGCGACCGATGACGAGCCCGACGCGCTCGTGGCCGTGCTCGACCAGGTGTCCGGTCGCCTCGCGTGCACCGCGTCGGGCGTCGACACCGATGCTCGCGAAGTCGGGGACGAGGGAGAACGTGTTGAGCAGGACCATCGGCACGCCGGGGTCGGCGACGGCGGACAGGTCCGGTCGCGTCTCGACGCTCGTGACGATCAGGCCGTCGACCTGGCGGGCCGACAGGGTCCGGATCCGGTCCCGTTCGACGACCGGGTCGCCGTCGCTGCTCGAGATCAGGACCTCGTACCCGCGGGCCCCGGCGGCGCGCTCCACCTGGGTCGCGATCTCGGACCACAGCGGGTTGTCGAGCTCGGGCACGACCAGGCCGAGCATCCTGGTCGACCCGGTGCGGAGCGCCCGCGCACTGACGTTCGGTCGGTACCCGAGGACGCGGATCGCCTCGCGGACGCGCGTCGCGGTGGCTGCGGCGACCGGTCGCGGTCCCTCGTTGACGACGTAGCTCACCACGGAGGTGCTGACGCCGGCGTACCGGGCGACGTCCGTCCGGGTGACCCGCGCGGGGGTCTGGTTCACGTTCGCCTCCCGGGGCGGTCCCGGGTGCCGGCCCGGAGACCGGCACCCGGTGCGCTGTTGCTACTCGGTGGTGGCGGCGGCGGTGGCGGTCGCGGTGGGGGTCGCGGGGGACGCCCCGTCGAGCACCGGCGCGTCGCCGAAGTCCGGCACGTCCAGGCGCGCACCGCCCTGCAGCGCCGACTGGTGCGCGATGATCCCGGGGAGCGTGAACCGTGCTGCGGTCCATGCGTTCACCGGGGGCATCGTGCCGTCGACGACCGCACGGACGAAGTCGTCGACGAGGAACGCGTGGCTGCCCTCGTGTCCGGTCGGGACGCCGATGAACTCGCGCGGGAGCCGGTCCATGTCGTGCACCTCGGCGTACCCGGACACGAACGCGTCGCGGAGTGCGGGGTCGACGTCGGCGAGGCGCGGGTCGTCGAGGGCCATCGTCGGCTTCGTGTCGATCTTGTCGCTGATGTCGTGCGCGGCCTCCTTGTCCTGCCAGACCGAGACCTCGGCGAGCTGCTCGAAGCTGCCCTCGGTGCCGAAGTACCGGAACCGGGACTCGCGGATGTGCGACGGGTACCCGACCCGGCGCATCTCGTTGATCCGCATGACGCCGCCGTTGTCGAGCTCGAAGAGCGCCGAGGCGTTCGAGAAGTCGTTGTCGAACTGGCTGACGTCCTTGTCGAACACGCCGTCGCCGCGGTCGTCCCGGACGCCGATGCAGCTCACGCTGACCGCGTGTCCCGGGATCGCGCCGAGCACGCCGCCGATGGAGTGCGTCGGGTAGTGCATCGGCGGGTAGCTGGCGGTCTGCTTCCACTCCGCGCCGCCGCTGTACTGGTAGGCGGCGTAGAACCCGAGGTCCATGTCGTGGACGTAGTCGCCCTCGGCGTAGAACACCCGGCCGAACGCACCGGCGGCGACCTGGCCGCGCGCGAACACCGTCGCCGGGTTGTAGTAGCTCGTCTCGCCCATCATGTAGGTCAGCCCGGTCTCGCGGACCGCGTCGATGATCGCGGCGATCTCGTCCACCGTGAACGCCATGGGCACGGCGGAGTACACGTGCTTGCCCGCGCGGAGCGCCTTGACGACGAGCGGGCCGTGCGTCCAACGCTGCGTGAAGATCGCGACGGCGTCGACGTCCTCGGACGCGAGCACGGCGTCGAGGTCGGGGAACGCCCCGTCGAGGTGCTCGGCGGTGACCAGGTCGTTCGCACGCTCCTCGAGGAGGTCGGTCGCGTACACCGCGTCGACGTCCGGGTGCAGCTTGAAGAGCTTCGCGAACTGGCCGGCGAACTGGCCGGCGCCGATCATGCCGATGGAGATCATCAGGGACCTTTCCGATGGGGGAACGCGCACCGGAGCGGGTCGCTCCGGTGCGGACGGAGCAATGCTCCCACGCCGGTCTACTCGTGACAACTCGCCGCGGCGCCGTCGCTCACGACGCGACCACGACCCGGACGACGTGGTGCCCCGTCGTACCGGTCGGCAGGTGCACGGCCCGGTCGGTCACGTCGTCGCCGTCGACCGACACCGAGTCCCGCTCGCCGGCCTCGATCGTCAGGTCGATGCTCGCCGCGCGGAACGGGACGCCCGTCGCGGTGACGACCTCACCGCCCGCGGGGCGGAGGGGCGCGAGTCGCAGACCGTCCAGATCGGCGCGCAGGCCGAGGACGCCGTGGTGCACGAGTCGGAGGAACGACGTCGCGGACCACGTCTGGTTCGGCTCGCTGTCCCACAGGAACCCGCACTGCCACCCGCCGGACGGCTCGCCCGTGCGTGCGTCGTGGACCTCGTCGAAGCGTCCGCCGCTCCGGTCGACCAGGGCGCGGAGGTCATCGAGCGTCCGCGCGACCCCTGCCGCGTCCCCGGCGGCGGCCGCGGCGAGACCGACCAGGCCCATCACCATCGGCCAGCACATCGCGTTGTGTCGCCCGGGATGCGCGTCGGAGTAGCGGTCCGCGTAGTGCGGCGCCACGTTGACGGCGCCGGCGCGCCCACGACCGACCGACGCGAGGACGTCGTGCGCCGTGCCGGGCGGGGCCACGTCGTACAGCACGGCGAGGGCCAGACCAGCGGCCTCGCGGTGGTGGTCGAGCGTCCCGGCTGCGGCACCGACCCCGTGGACGAACGCGCCGAACGTGTCGCCGTCGCCGAGGTGCCGCCGGATCGCCGCGACCAGCCGGTCCGCGTGCGCGTCGAGCGCGTCCGGGTCCGCGCCGGCGAGCCCGTCTGCGCCGGGCCGCCCGCCGGCCCCGGCCGGTCCGTTGGCGCCGGCCGGTCCGTCCGCTCCGCCCAGCCCGTCTGCGCCGGCCAGCTCCCGCGCCGTCGCGGCGAGCGCCCGGGCCGCGGCGACGTACAGCACGTTCGTCGACAGGGTCATCACCTCGTGCGCATCCGGGTAGTCGAGCACGAACGACGTCGGTTCGTCGGTCGTCGCGGGCGGCGTCGGGAGCCCGGAGATCCCGTCCTGCATGAGCGCGGGTCCGGCGTACAGCCCCCACCGCGGCCGGAACCGCTCTCGGTGCTGGATCCGGAACGTGGCCAGACCGACGTCGAACGCCGTCCGGAGCAGTGTCCGGTCGCCCGTCGTCAGGGCGAGGTCCCGCGCGGCGACCACCCACACCATCCGGTCCCACCACTGGTCGTCCTGGGCGACCACCAGCGTCCCGTCGGGGAGTCGTTCGCACACCCGGAGCAGCGTGGCCCGGGCGGCGTCCGGACGGAGGACCGCGGCCGCGCCCCAGCTGTTGAGCGCGGCGTCCCGCGTCCACGGGTCGACGTACCCGTCGCCGGCGCGGATGTACGTCCCGCGGTCGTCCTGCACGACGTTCCGGTCGAGGGTCCGGACCGCCGTGTCCACGAGGGGACCGAGCCAGGGTCGCGTCGTCGAGGTGATGTGCACGTCCATGACCCCAGCATGACGACGCAGCCGTTCCATGACAACGTTGACATCTTGCGTCAACGTTGTCATGATGCTTTCCAGGCCGGGACCACCGACCGCACCCCGACTCGACGAGGAGCCGTGACGACGATGCACAGCGACCCCCAGCGCGTGATCGACCGAGCCGCGCGTGTCCTCCGGGAGCGCATCCGCCCCGCCGTCGAGGTGGTGACGAGCCCGCTCGCGATGACGATCCGTGACCTGCCCGGCGAGCCCGAGCCGTTCGCCACGGCGACGGCTCCGACCGACGCGTTCCGTCCGGCAGTCGTCGGCGACGCGTGGGGACCGGCGTGGACCACGAGCTGGCTGCACCTGACCGGGAGCGTCCCCGCGGCGTGGCGGGACGAGCTCGCCGCCGCCGAGACCGCGCGTGACCGCCTCGGCGCGGCCGGACCGACGCTCGTCGCCCTCGTCGACATCGGCTTCGAGCCGGACTCCGGTCCGGGGTTCCAGTGCGAAGGTCTCGTGCACCGGGCCGACGGCAGCATCGTCAAGGGCATCCACCCGCGGTCCCGGTGGGTGCCGCTCGCCACCGACGACATCGACGTGGAGCTCTGGGTCGAGGCCGCTGCGAACCCGGACGTCGCCGCGGCGCAGTTCCGGCCGACGCACCTCGGCGACGGGATCGCTCCGGACGGTCCGCCGCTGTACGAGCTCGTCCGTGCCGACCTGGCGGTGCTCGACCCGGAGACGCAGGCCCTCGAGATCGACCTCGAGGTCCTCCTCGGCTGGGCGGAGGAGCTGCCCGCCGACCGACCCCGGCGGGTACGCCTCCTCCGGGCCCTCGACCTGGCGTGCGACGCCCTCGACCTCGACGACGTCCGCGGCACGGCCGCGGCCGCCCGGGCCGTCCTCGCCCCGGAGCTCGCCGCACGCGCCGACGCGAGCGCCCACCGGCTCGCGGCGATCGGCCACGCGCACATCGACTCCGCCTGGCTCTGGCCGACCCGCGAGACCGTCCGCAAGTGCACGCGGACGTTCGCCAACGTGCTCGACCTGATGGACCGCTACCCGGAGTTCCGGTTCGCCTGTTCCCAGGCCCAGCAGTACGCCTGGATCGAGCGTGCGCACCCCGACCTGTTCGCCCGGATCACCGCCGCGGTCGCCCGGGGGCAGTGGATCCCGGCGGGCGGCATGTGGGTGGAGTCCGACACGAACCTCCCCGGCGGCGAGGCGCTCGTCCGCCAGATGGTGCACGGCAAGCGGTACTTCGCCGAGAAGTTCGGGTACGAGCCGGAGGAGGTCTGGTTGCCGGACTCCTTCGGGTACACCGCCGCGCTCCCGCAGATCGCGGCGCTCGCCGGCTACCGCTGGTTCCTCACCCAGAAGCTGTCCTGGGGCGACCCGACGGACCGGTTCCCGCACCACACGTTCCGCTGGCAGGGCATCGACGGCACGACGCTGTTCAGCCACCTGCCGCCGGTCGACAGCTACCTGTCCGAGCTCACGCCGCGCGAGCTGCAGCACGCGTCGTCGAACTTCCGCGACCACGGTGACGCGACGATGTCGATCGTGCCGTTCGGCCACGGCGACGGCGGCGGCGGCCCGACGGTCGTGATGATGGAGCGAGCACGTCGACAGGCGGACCTCGAGGGTTCACCGGTCGTGGAGCACGCCACTCCGCGGTCGTTCTTCGAGGCCGCCGAGCGCGAGTACCGGAACGCGCCGACCTGGGTCGGGGAGCTCTACCTCGAGGGGCACCGGGGCACGTACACCTCGCAGGCCATGACGAAGCAGGGCAACCGTCGCAGCGAGCACCTCCTCCGCGAGGCCGAGCTGTGGAGCACGACGGCGACGCTCCGGCACGGCGTGCCCTACCCGTACGACGCGCTCGACCGGCTCTGGAAGACCGTGCTGCTGCACCAGTTCCACGACATCCTGCCCGGGTCGTCGATCGGCTGGGTGCACCGGCAGGCCGCCGAGGCGTACGCCGCGGTCCGCGACGAGCTCGGAGCGGTCATCGACGCCGCGCTCACCGTCCTCGCGGGGACCGGCGACGCCGCACTGACGTTCAACGCCGGCTCGGTGGAGACGGACGGGGTGCCCGCGCTCGGTGCGGCGGTCGTCGGGGTCGACCCGGGCCTCCAGGCCGTCGACGTGCGCCAGGAGGGCGGGTCCACCGTCCTCGACAACGGCGCACTCCGGGTGGTGGTGGACCGGACGGGAGGCGCGGTGAGCGTCCGCGACCTCCGCCGCGGTCGCGAGCTGGTCGCGTCCGGCGCCCGCGTCGGCGAGCTCGTCCTGCACCAGGACCTGCCGAACGCGTTCGACGCCTGGGACGTCGACGAGCACTACCTCGCGACCGGACGCGTGCTCGACGAGGTCGACGACCTCCGGGTCGAGCGGACCGAGGACGGCTCGGCGACCGTCGTCGTCCAGCGGTCCTTCGGACGGTCGACGTCGGTCCAGCGGACGACGCTCCGGCTGGGTGCGGGCGAGATCGACTTCGTCACCGAGGTCGACTGGCACGAGGCGGAACGGTTCCTCAAGGTCGCGTTCCCCCTCGACGTCCGCACGGACCACTCGACGTCCGAGATCCAGTTCGGGCACGTCGAGCGGCCGACGCACCAGAACACCACCTGGGACGCCGCGAAGTTCGAGATCGCCGCCCACCGCTGGGTGCACGTCGGCGAGCCGGGGTTCGGCGTCGCCGTCGCGAACGACTCGACCTACGGGCACGACGTCCGCCGACGTGACGGCGTCGACGGCGGCCTGCCGGGGACCGACGTCCGTCTGTCCCTGCTCCGGGCGCCCCGCTACCCGGACCCGGACGCGGACCAGGGACGACACAGGTTCGCGTACCGACTCGTGAGCGACGCGTCCGTCGGCGACGCGATCGCCGCCGGCCACCGCCTGAACCTGCCGCCCCGGGTGCGGTCGGGATCCGGGCCCGTGGCGCCGGTCGTCCGCGTCGAGGGCACGGCGGTCGTCGTGGAGACCGTGAAGCTCGCCGAGGACCGCTCGGGCGACCTCGTCGTGCGGCTCTACGAGTCACTCGGCACGCGTGCCACCACCACCGTGCACTGGGACGTCGACGCAGCGGGCGCGTCGATCGTCGACCTGCTCGAACGCGAGCGCTCGCCGCTGTCGGACGCCGTCCGCTCGGCGACGCTCGAGTTCCGCCCGTTCCAGATCATCACGCTCCGGATCCGCCGGAGCGCCGAGCTCGAGGAGGAGATCGGATGACCGACACCACAGCGGCCGCCCCACCGGCGGCGGCCGCGACGTCCATCGGACGGCGGAGCGACGCCCCGCCACGTCGAACGGGACGACGGCGGCACGACACCGTCGTCGGCTACCTGTTCATCCTGCCCGCGATCATCGGTCTGGTGCTCTTCGTCGGCTACCCGATGGTGACGTCGCTCTACCATTCGTTCACCGACTGGAACGGGCTGACCCCCGCCCGGTGGATCGGCGTGCAGAACTACGTCCGGATGTTCACGCAGGACACCAAGTTCTGGCCGTCGATCGAGGTGACGCTCCTCTGGGTGGTCATCTCGGTGCCGGTGACGATCGCCGCGGGCCTCGGCCTCGCCGTCGTCGTGAACCGGTCGCTCCGCGGGGTGCGGCTGTTCCGCACACTGTTCTACCTGCCCGTGGTCCTGCCCGCGGTCGCGGTCCTGACGCTCTGGAAGTACATCTACGACCCGACGTACGGCCTCGCGAACGAGGTGCTCCGGTTCCTGCACCTGCCGACGAGCATGTGGCTCGGCGACTCCAAGGTGGCCCTCGCGTCGATCCTGATCGTCGGCGTCTGGGGGGTCGGCGGGACGATGATCATCTTCCTCGCCGGCCTCCAGGCGGTGCCCGTCGAGCTCATCGAGGCGGCGAAGGTCGACGGCGCCGGCGCGGTCCGGCGGTTCTTCCGGATCACGCTGCCGATGATCGGCCCGATCCTGCTGCTCCAGCTCGTGTTGCAGCTGAACGCCGCGTTCCAGACCTTCAACCAGGTCGCGATCCTGACGAAGGGCGGCCCGGGGGTGTCGACGAACCTGTTCATGTACAAGATCTACACGGACGGCTTCGCGAACTTCATCTCCTCGCCGCAGCTCGGGTACGCGACGGCCGAGGTGTGGGTGCTGTTCGTGATCGTGATGGTCGTCACGCTCGTGATGCTCCGACTCACCCGCGGGCGCTTCTCCGCCGGCGGTGAGGCATGAGCGCCGTCACGGACCGTCCGACGGTGGTGCGGTCCACCGTCGACGACATCCCGGCATCGCGGCACGTCCCGCTGAACCAGCGCGTCCCGCTGCTCCTGTCGCGCATCGCCTGGTACGTGCTCTGTGGGCTCCTCGCCGTGACGATGCTCGTCCCGCTCGTGTGGATGATCAGCATCGCGCTCAAGTCGAACGGCGACATCAACCAGCTGCCACCGACCTTCCTGCCCAAGGAGTTCGACGTCGGCAACTTCGTCACCGGTCCGGCGCAGATCCACTTCTACCGGCTGCTGATGAACACCGTGATCGTGACCGTGATCTCGACGTTCGGCGCCGTCGCGAGCTCGATGATCGTCGGGTACGGGATCTCACGCATCGAGTTCCCCGGGCGCAGACTCTGGTTCGCACTCATCTCCGGGAGCCTGTTCGTGCCGGGCATCGTCGGCCTGATCCCGTTGCAGCACCTGTACATCTCGCTCGGCCTCATCGACACCTGGGTGCCCCTCGTGCTGCCCGCGTTCTTCGGCAGTCCGATCTTCGTGTTCCTCGCCCGGCAGTACTACCAGTCGATCCCGCGCTACATCGACGAATCGGCGCTCATCGACGGCGCCGGACACTGGACGATCTTCACGAAGATCATGCTGCCGATCACGAAACCGGTGTGGATCACGGTCGCGATCATGTCGTTCCAGCTCGCGTGGAACGACTACCTCAACCCGCTCGTGTACCTGACGACGTCGTCGAAGTTCACCCTCTCGCTCGGCATGGCGTCCTTCCTCAGCGACACCGCGGGGTCTCAGTACAACTACTACATGGCGACCAACCTGCTGTTCATGCTGCCGCCGCTCGCGCTCTTCTTCCTCGCGCAGCGGTACTTCATGGAGGGCATCGGCTCGCTGGGGACGATCTCGAAATGACCGGACGACGGAACACCACACGGGTCGTGCGGACCCGCTGGATCGCCGCTCTCGCCGCCCTCGCGGTGGGCGCGCTCGGGCTGACCGGGTGCAGTACGCCGGGCTCCGCCTCCGACCCGGCGGCGGTGACGTACATGACCTGGGAGTCCATCCCGACGAACGCCGCCTTCGACAAGACGATGGCGGAGTTCACCAAGGAGTCGGGCATCAGGGTGGAGCGGAGCGACTCACCGAACGCGGACTACGCCCAGAAGCTCGCGAGCCTGATGATCGCGCGGAAGGCCCCGGACTTCTTCTGGTGCACGACGGCCGAGGCGCAGAACCTCGCCGACGAGGGGCTGCTCCACGACTGGACGTCGAAGCTCCGCGCGGGTGACGGGCTCCAGGAATCGTCGTTCTCGCCGGGTGCGCTCGCATCCTGGACGACGCCGAAGGGCCGCATCGCCGGCATCCCGACCCTCGCGAACACGTACGGGTTCTTCTACGACGCCGACACGTTCCGCAAGGACGGCATCCCCGTCCCCGCGCCGGGATGGACGTGGGACGACCTCTTCTCCGCGATGGAGAAGCTCAAGGCAGCCGACCCCGGGACCACACCGCTCGTGACCCAGTGGCCCCTCCTCGACAGTCCGCAGGGCGTGTCGGCCTACTCGGTGGCGAACGGCGGCAAGCCCTTCGTCGACGACTTCGTGCACGCGACCTCGGTCGCCACCGACGCGACGTTCGATGCCGGCGCGGAGCGCTTCCGGGACGCGATCGCGAGGGGTGAGATGACGAACCCGGACTACGACGCGACGAACGCCCCCGCCGCGTTCTCGAACGGGGCCATCCCGCTCATGTTCGCCGGACAGTTCGTCCAGCAGTTCATCGCGCCGAACAAGCCGAAGTTCGACTGGGGGTACGCCCCGTGGCCGGTGGGGACGACCGAGGACGTGCAGCCGATCGAGACGAACGGCATCTGCTCGCCCTCGACCCTCCAGCACCCGGACGCGACGTGGAAGGCGATCTCGTACCTGGAGTCCACCGGCTTCAACGACGCGATGCGCGCCGTGCCCGTGGCCCCGATCGCCTACATGCCCGGCACGGAGGGGTACTACGCGGGCCTGACCGCTGCGGGCGACCCTGCCTCGACGAGCATCGCCGCCACGGCGAAGTACGAGCTCGCGGCGAAGGACAAGTTCATCACCGCGTTCCTGGACCCGTGGGCGACGAACGCCACCGACATCGTGACCACCCAGTGGAACCCGATGCTCTCCGGACACGGGTCGGTCGAGCAGGGGGTCGCGGACACCGCGGACGGGATCCGGAGGTTGATGGGATGAGCATCGACCCCAGCACGCTCCCGCGCGTCGACCACCCCTTCGGGCCCTTCGTCCCCTCGGCACGCAACCCCGTCGCGCCGACCACCGAGGAGGACCGTCACGGACTCGTCGACGACGTCACCTTCGTCGAGGGGCTCGTGTTCCACCGCGGATCGTGGTTCGCGTACCACGGCCAGAGCGACACCACCATCGGCGTGGCCACCTCCACGCCGGACGACCGAGAGGACCACGCATGACGATCACCCTCACCCCGGACAGCACCGTGATGTTCGCGGGGGACTCCATCACCGACTGCCAGCGGCTCGAGAGCGAGCAGGGACTCGGCTTCGGGTACCCGCTCCGGGTCGCCGGCGAGTTCGGCTTCCGACACCCGGGACGTCGGATCACCTGGTTGAACTCCGGGATCTCCGGGAACAAGGTGATGGACCTCGAACCCCGCTGGGAGCACGACGTCCTGGACACCCGTCCGGACGTCGTCTCCCTGCTCATCGGCGCGAACGACGTCGGGTGGAAGGACTACGCCGAGGACGGCTACGAGATCCCGGCCGCCGACTTCGGTGCGGGGATCGACCGTTTGCTCGCCCCGCTCGCGGAACGCGGCGCGCAGCTGCTCCTGATCGAGCCGTTCCTGCTGCCGGTGAACGACGGCCAGCGAGTCCAGCGCGAGGACCTCGACCCGAAGATCCAGGTGGTCCGGGAGCTCGCGCGGAAGTACGGGGCGCACCTCCTCGCCGCCGACGGGATGTTCGCGCAGCTCGCCGCCACGACCGGTCCGGAGTACTGGGCCGCCGACGGCGTCCACCCGACACCGGCCGGGCACGCGGCGCTCGCCGACGCGTGGTTGCGTCTCGTGGACTGACCGACCGGACCGTCCGACGGACGGGAGGCGCGGGTCGGCCAGGATCCGCGCCTCCCGTCACCGGTCCGTCGCGGTCAGACGGGCTGGCGGACTCGGAGGGTGGCCGGGACGACCGCGCGTTGCGCGGGACGGGCTCGGTCGGCGAGGCGGTCGAAGAGCAGCTGCGCGCCGACCCGACCGACCTCGTACGGGTCGCTGTCGATGACGCTGACGCCGAACTTCGGTGCGAGCGGGAAGTCGTCGAAGCTGAGGACGTCCACCCGGCTCGCCGCGTAGCCGTCGGAGAGCAGCAGCCCCGTGCAGAGACGGTTGTTGTCGGTGAAGACCGCCGTCGGCGGGTCCGCGATCGCGAGCATCGAGTCCGCGGCCGCCGTCGCGTCGGCGTCGGTGACGAGGCCGTCGCGGACGAGGTCCTGGTCGACGTCGAGTCCGGCGGACTCGAGCGCCGCCCGGTAGCCGTGCCACCGCTCGAGTGCCCCGCTCCCGGACCGAGGGTGTCCGAGGTACCCGATGCGCCGGTGGCCGCGGGCGAGGAGCATCGCGATGCCGTCCCGCGTGGTCGCCTCGTTCGTCGTGGTCACCGCATCGAGCAGGCCGTCGAGTCCCGGCGGGGGCGAGTCGACGAACACGATCGCGGCACCGTAGGACGCCTCGTCCGCGAGGTAGCCGAGGTCGGCGCCGAGTGGCGCGACGATCAGCCCGGCGACCCGGTGCGCGAAGAACTGCCGGATCACGGAGTGCTCGAGCTCGGCGTCGTTCTGGGCGTCCCCGGACAGGACCAGGTGCTGGTGCTGCGCGGCGACACCGTGGATCCCGCGGAGCATCGGTGCGAAGAACGGGTTCGCGAAGTCGCCGAGGGTCACCCCGACGGTCGCCATGGACTGGTCCTTCCGACGCAGTCCCGCGGCGATGTCGTTCAGCTGGAACCCGAGCCGGTCGGCCTCGGCGATGATCCGCGCGCGCGTGTCGTCGCGGACCGGGCCCTCGCCGCGGATCGCTCGCGACGCGGTCTTGATGCTCACCCCGGTGGCCTCCGCGATGTCCTGCAGGCGCGGCCGGCGGCGCGGACCGTCATTGGTCGGGGACCCGGGAGACGCCATGCTCCGATGGTAGTGCCAACGATGTCACCGCCCGGCGACGTCGCCCGGTGCCTGGCCGCCCCGGCAGCACGCCCGATGCTTCGCACCCGTACAGGACCCCGGGTGGATCATCGAGGAGTCCCTGCGGTCGCGGCCACCCGGCCCGCGCACCGTCCCAGGGCGCGACGGAAGGAACCCCCATGCTCCTCGACGGCAAGACGATCGTCGTGACCGGCGGCAACAGTGGCATCGGCGAGCAGATCTGCCTCGCCGCAGCGTCCGAGGGCGCGAACATCGTCATCGACTACGTCGCGCACGCCGACGCCACCGACGCCCTGATCGCGAAGATCGAGGACGCGGGCGGCAAGGCGGTCGGCGTCGACGCGGACATCACCAGTGCCGCCGACCTGCAGAAGATGGTCCAGACCGCGGTCGACACCTTCGGGCGGCTCGACGTCCTGGTGAACAACGCCGGCATGGAGGACCGCAAGTCGCTGCTCGAGGAGACCGAGGAGGGCTACGACAAGGTCATGGCCGTCAACATGAAGAGCGCCTTCTTCGCCACGCAGCACGCGGCGAAGCAGTTCATCGCACAGGGCGAGGGCGGCCTCGTCCTCAACATCTCGAGCGTCCACGAGGACTGGCCGATGCCCGGCAACCTGGCGTACTGCATCTCGAAGGGCGGCATGCGGATGCTCGCGCGGAGCGGCGGCGTCGAGCTCGGCCCGCACGGAGTCCGCATCGTCAACATCGCGCCGGGCGCCGTCGACACCCCGATCAACACCGCGACGACGTCCGACGCGCACAAGCTCAAGCAGCTCGACGCGGCGATCCCGCTCGGTCGACTCGCCGAGCCGAAGGACATCGCGGACGTCGTGGTGTTCCTGGCGTCCGGCAAGGCCTCGTACATGACGAGCACGACCGTCACGATCGACGGCGGGATCTCGCAGGGCAGCGTCGGTCTCTGACCATCGTCCACGCGGTGCGGGGACTACCGTGGAACGTCCCGGTGTCCCTGCCCCGGGTGGAGGAGGAGCCGTGCCGTCGGAGACCGTCGTCGGGATCGTCGATGCGTGCCCTGCGCCGTGGGAGCGTGGCTGAGGTGGCCCCGTCGAGGGACGACGCGATCGTCGTCGGCGCCGGCCCGAACGGACTCGCGGCCGCGGTCGTCCTGGCCCGGGCCGGGCTCGCGGTCCGGGTGCTGGAACGGTCCGACACGATCGGCGGCGGCGCGCGGACGCAGGAGCTGACACTCCCGGGGTTCCATCACGACGTCTGCTCGGCGGTGCACCCGATGGGGGCGGTGTCCGGGTTCTTCCGCCGGTTCCAGCTCGACCGCCGGATCCGGATGATCACGCCGGACATCAGCTACGCGCACCCGCTCGACGGCGGTCGTGCGGGGATCGCGCACCGCTCGCTGGCGGAGACCGTCGCAGGACTCGGTGCCGACGGGCCGGCCTTCCGGCGTCTGCTCGGCGGGCTCGTGGACCGCGACGACGAACTCGCGGCGTTCTCGATGTCGCCGCTGTTGCGCGTCCCGGACCACCCGTACACGGCGGCGTCGTTCGGGATGGCGATGCTCGACCAGGGTCTGCCCTGGTGGAACGCCCGGTGGTCCTCGGACGAGGCGCCGGCCATGATCGCGGGCGTCATGGCGCACGCGATCCGACCGATGCCGACCCTGTCCGCGGCGGCCGCCGGCCTCGCGCTCGCCGTCCACGCCCACGCCCGCGGGTGGCCGGTCCCGGAGGGCGGCAGCCAACGCATCGCCGACGCGATGGCCGCCGACGTGGTCGCACACGGCGGGCGCATCGAGACCGGCGTCGACGTCCGCTCCCTCGACGAGGTGCGTCACGCCCGGATCGTCGTGCTCGACGTCAGCGCCCGGGCGCTCGCGGACATCAGCGGCGACGCGTTCCCGCCGGCCTACCGGCGCGCCCTCCGGCGGTTCCGGTACGGGAATGCCGCATCCAAGGTGGACTTCGCCCTCTCGCAGCCGGTGCCGTGGACGAACGAGGCCGTGCGCCGGTCCCCGACGGTGCACCTCGGTGGCACACGGGCCGAGGTGCAGGCCGCCGAGCGGGCGGTCGCGCGCGGACGGCATGCCGACGACCCGTTCGTCCTGGTGGTGCAGCAGGGCGTCGTCGACCCGACGCGCGCACCGGCAGGCCAGGCGGCGCTCTGGGCCTACTCGCACGTGCCGCACGGGAGCACCGTCGACCAGACCGAGACCATCACCCGCGCGATCGAGCGGTACGCCCCCGGGTTCCGCGACACCATCCTCGCGTCGACCTCCCGGACCGCGACGGAGCTCGAACGCCACGACCCGAACTACGTCGGGGGCGACATCGCGACGGGTGCGCCGAGCGTGCTGCAGCTGATCGCCAGACCCACGTTCTCGGCGGATCCGTGGCGCACGCCGATCCCGGGCGTCTACCTGGGATCCGCCTCCACGACGCCCGGACCGAGCGTGCACGGACTCGGCGGGGCGTACGCCGCGCGGAGCGCGCTCCGGCACGAGCTCGGCCTCGACCTGCCGGACCTGTCGGTCGATGCCCCCATGACCGCCGCCGCCGCACCGGCCGGCACACACTGAGAGGAGGGGCCGTGTTCACGCGTCATCGCATCGTCCGGGCGTCCCCGGACGCCGTCTTCGCCGTGCTCGCCGACGGGTGGCTGTTCCCGAGCTGGGTCGTCGGTGCGTCCAGGATCCGCCGGGTGGAGGGCCGTTGGCCTGCGGTCGACGCACGCATCCACCACTCGTTCGGCGTCTGGCCGTTGGTCCTCGACGACGTCACGACGGTGGTCGCGTTCGACGCGCCCCGGCACGCGGAGTTCCGCGCGGGCGGTTGGCCGCTCGGCGAGGCCCGTGTCGTCATCGACGTCCAGCCGCACCGGCGGGGGTGCGTCGTCAGGATGGTGGAGCACCCCGTTTCCGGGCCCGGCAAGTACGTCCCGGCCGGGGTGATGTCCGCGCTCGTCCAGTTCCGGAACTGGGAGGCGCTGCGCCGGCTCGCGTGGCTCGCGGAGGGCGGCGCGCGCTGATCCCGGTGTGGTGGTCGACCCGATCCTGACGTACCATTCGAACATGTGTTCGAACGGCGACGAGGAGCAGGGATGATGATCGCGTCGGAAGCGGTGACCGTCTGGTGGGCGGAGGGCGAGCCCTCGCGCATGGTGTGGCAGGGGCGCCGGTGGCGGGTGACCGACCAGCCCACGAGGCTCACCGGTACGCCGGACTACCTGCCGGCACCGCTGACGCACGCACCCGAGCGGACGTTCGGCTGGCGCTTCCAGGCCTCCGCGGACGACGGCGCGGTCCTCGTCGTGGACGTCGTGCGCGACGGCGACGCCTGGAACGTCGTCCGGGTCTGGAGCTGACCGTTCACGGCGCGGGCCGGACCGGGCCGACCTCGAGCGTCACGTCGACGACGTCACCGAGCTCGATGCCCTCGGCGTCCTGCAGCGCCTTCTTCACCGGGACGACGTACCCGCCGTCCTTCGGCCACAGCGCCGTCGTCGCCGAGGTCCCCCCGATCCGGACCGTCACCGGCACCATGCCCCACCCGTAGCTGACGAGCGGCGCGATCGTTGCGAGGTCGGCGCTCTCCGCGGCCGGCACCGTCACGAAGTGGAACGGCGCCGGACCGCGCCACCACCAGACCACCCCGGAGAACCGCAGTTCCATCTGCCGACGATATCGTTCCGACGGGGGGCGGGCGAGTGGAGGCTCAGGCCGGGTCGTCGAGGTCCGCTGCGTACACCCGGAACTCGCCGCGTTCGGTGTGCATCCGCCAGAGGGTCTCGGCGAGCACGTCCGGCTCGTGCGACGGCTCCCCGCCGCCGATGCCGCGGGGGATGATCAACTGGCCGACGTGGATGTCCTCCGGCGCGAGTGCCTCGTGCAGCAACTCGGCGTACGCGCTCTCGCCCGCGAACGCGATGGATGTCCCGGTGACCCGGTCGCGCGGACGGACCGCACTCGCGCCGTTCACGAACAGGATGGTGCCGTGGCCGATCGCGCGCATCCCCGGGATCACCTGTCGTGCGGCGGTGACGGGGCCGTACACCGAGAACTCGACCGGGCCGACGAGGTCCGCCGCCGTTGTCTCGAGCACCGGCCGCATGTACTCCTTGGCCGGTAGGGGGCTGTACTGCAGGACCTCGACGAGTCCGAGCCGCTCCGACGCCGTGACGAGTGCGTGCTCGAGGGATGCGGGATCGCGGACGTTCGCGGCGAAGCCCTCCGCCTCGACGCCCTCGTCCCGCAGCGTCGTGGCGAGGGCGTCGAGACGGTCCTGGTTGCGGCTGACGAGGGCGACGGAGAAGCCCTCGTGGCCGAAGCGGCGGGCGACGGTCAGGCCGAGGTCCTGGCCGGCACCGATGATGGCGATGGTGGTCATGGGACCCGACGGTACTCGTGAGCCGGGTGCGGCCGGTCCACGACCCGAACGTGTGCCGGCCGCCCCCGTACCTCCAACCTGATCCGGTGGAGGTGCCACCCACCGTAGCGGGCGTCCCTGCACCGCGGCGGCGTAGCGTCGGCGGCGGACCCCACCGGTCCGCCGTACCGACCCCCTCCACCACGCAAGGAGACCTCCGCATGCCCGCCCTCACTGACACCTTCCGCCTCTCCAACGGCGTCGAGATCCCGAAGATCGGGTTCGGCACCTGGCAGATCCCCGACGGCGACGAGGCGTACGACTCAGTCGCCGAGGCGCTCCGCGTCGGCTACCGCCACATCGACACCGCCCGTGCTTACGGCAACGAGGCCAGCGTCGGCCGCGCGATCCGTGACAGCGGCATCCCCCGCGACGAGATCTTCGTGACCACGAAGCTCCCGGCCGAGGTCAAGGACCACGACGAGGCGCTCGCGAGCTTCGAGACGACGATGGCCGCGCTCGAGCTCGACCACGTCGACCTGTACCTCATCCACGCTCCGTGGCCCTGGTCCGACATGCACTCCGACCACCGCGAGGGCAACCAGGCGGCGTGGAAGGCGCTCGAGGAGATCCACGCCTCGGGTCGCGCGCGGTCGATCGGCATCTCGAACTTCGACGTCGCCGACATCGAGTCACTCATGGAGACCGCGACGGTGACCCCGCACGTCAACCAGATCCGCTGGTTCGTCGGGTTCACCCAGGACGAGACGACGGCGTACTGCCAGGAGCACGACATCCTCGTCGAGGGCTACTCGCCGCTCGCCACCGGCGCGATCCTCGACAACGCCGACGTCAAGGGCATCGCCGACAAGTACGACAAGTCGGTCGCGCAGCTCTGCATCCGCTACCTGCTCGAGAAGGACGTCCTCCCGCTGCCGAAGACGACGACCCCGTCACGCATCGCGGAGAACGCGGACGTCGACTTCACGATCTCGGCCGAGGACCTGAAGTTCCTCGACGGGCTGGTGGACACCGAGTCCTGAGCGGCTCGCCGAGCGCCGGAACGCGGGGGGACGGACCGATCGGTCCGTCCCCCCGCGGTCGTCCGACGTCCGTCGACGGACCTGGACAGGCCCCTGTTCGAGGGCCACGGGACGGGTTATGGTTCCTCGGTCCGCGGTTGGTTCCCATCCGCGGAGACCAGGGAGGAACGTCAGGCATGACCACCAAGACCATCGCACTACCCCTCGCCCTCATCGCCGCCGGAGCACTCGCGATCGGCATCGCGCAACCGCCCTCGCCGGCATCCGCCGTGTCGAGCTCGATGCCGGTCGGCGACGTCCGGTCGAACGGCCGCACGTGGCACCAGAGCTACCGCGAGGACTTCAACACCGCCGCCCCACTGGGTTCGGTGCTGCAGAAGTACCCCGCGCTGACCGCCTACAACGGCGAACACGACACCAGCGGACGGGGGATCTACGCCCCGAACAAGGTGCTCAGCGTCAAGAACGGGAACCTGGACTACTGGGTGCACTCGGAGAACGGGCAGCCGCTCGGAGCGACCGTCATGCCCGCCGGGTGGTCCACGATGACGACCGGCCGGGTCTCCGTCCGGTACAAGACCACGGACACGACCGGCTACAAGTTCGTCGGCATGCTCTGGCCGGACCGCGACGACTGGAACAAGGGCGAGATCGACTGGCCGGAGGGCGACCTCGGCGAGACGCCCCGCCCCGCCTCCGGCATCCCGGGTTCGATGGTGAACGGGATGCTCCAGTTCGACCACTCGGTCGAGAAGCACACGTCCACCGACACCACGAGCTACCACGTCGCGACCACCGAGTGGGACAACGGCATCGTCCGCTTCTACTGGGACGACACGCTCGTGTCCCAGACGACACGTGCCGTACCGCGCAGCCCGATGCGGGTCGCGCTGCAGGCGGAGACCGCGATCCTCGGACCCGTTCCGCAGAGCAGCAGCGGCCACGTCGACGTCGACTGGGTGTCCATCTGGAAGTGACGCTCCCCTGATCGCTGGACAGACGGACGGGAGGCACGTGGCGGCGCCGCCACGTGCCTCCCGTCCGTCCTGGCCCGCGGTTCACAGCGGACTGTGATGTCGACCCCCGAACGGGGGGTGCTTCGCCTCGCCCATGGGCATCGGCCCGTACAGGTTCGCGGCAGCCGCCCGGCCGCCGGCGGGTAGACCGGACGGTCGCGGTTGCGGCAGGTGCAGGCGTTGCTTATGGTCATCCCCGTTCCTCCCGGCAGCCCCCGTCTCGGGTGCGGGAGGACGGTGCACCGCCGCTCTGGCGGTTCGGCACCACCGGCCCCGCTCGCGCGCGACACTGCCCCGCGGCGGGGACCGTACCTCGACCGCGACCGGTACGAGGCGGGCAGTCCGTGTCGCTTCGACGACGCCAGCGGCCTCGACGGAACAAGGGATCATCACATGAAGAAGCAGACTCGTACGCGGACCATCCTCGGTGGGCTCGCGTTCGCCGGCATCGCAGCAGCGGGTGTCGGTCTCACGGCGGCTCCCGCCAGCGCAGCACCCGAGTCGACCTGGGACGCAGTCGCGCAGTGCGAGAGCGGCGGCAACTGGGCGATCAACACCGGGAACGGCTACTCCGGTGGCCTGCAGTTCTCGCCGTCCACCTGGGCGGCGTACGGCGGCACCGGTTCGGCGTCGCAGGCGAGCAAGTCGACGCAGATCGCCGTCGCCGAACGGGTCCTCGCCGCGCAGGGGTGGCGCGCATGGCCGACCTGCTCGGCGAAGGTCGGTGCGAGCGGCGCGGCGCAGCCCACCGCCTCCGTCCCGACCACGCGCCAGGCGGCTCCCGCTCCGGCGGCCCGACAGGCGACTCCGGCCCCGGCGACCCGTCCGGCAGCTCCGGCCCCGGCGGCGGCCATCCCGACCAGCGGCCAGACCTACACGGTCGTGTCCGGTGACACGCTCGGTGCGATCGCCACGAAGCTCGGGGTGCGCGGTGGCTACCAGGAGCTCCAGGCAGCCAACCGCAGCACCGTGCTCGACGCGAACCTGATCTACGCGGGCCAGGTCCTGCAGCTGCCGGCCTAGTCCGGCGGCCGCGGGCTCTCGGCCCTTGCCGGCCTCTGCCGGGGCATGCCCACCAGCCGTGGCCTCCGGGCTCGCGACTGGTGGGCACGTTCCGTGTGAGGCTCGTCGATGAGATGTCTCGAAGGGTCGGGATCACAACCCGAGTGAGAGCTGGGCGCGACGCGAGTTGTGGTCAGCATCTGCCTGGGGCGGAGCTCCCTGACATGAAGGGGCTCTCGCGGGCGAACCTGTTCTACACGCGCCGGTTCGCGGGGGAGTGGCCGGCGGACGCAGTTGTCCAACAGCCCGTTGGACAACTGCCCTGGGGGCACATCACTGTCCTCCTCGACCGGCTCAATGACCACGAACTCCGCGACTGCTACGCCAGCCGGACGGCCGCGCACGGATGGTCGCGGAACGTGCTCGAGCATCAGATCCGCGCCGACGCGCACACGCGCCCGCAGACGGTGCCGACGAACTCCGCCGAGGTGCTCCCGCCGGGGGACTCGGATCCGGCGCGGCAGGTCACGAAAGACCCGTACGCGCTGGACTTCCTCGCCTCTGATGGCGACAAGCTCCGCACCCCAGCACACTGACACGGTCGGCCTACTGCTGGTCGCAGACAAGAATGACGCCGTCGCCCGCTACACCCTCGGCGCACACCAGACCCGGATCGGCGTCGCGAGCTACGATTTGCTGCCGCCATCCGTGCAGGCCGCCCTTCCGACGGAAGCTGAGCTCACTCAAGCGCTCCGTGAATCGACCGAGGATGCAAGAGCGGCATCCAGCGATCCGTCCGAGGGCGAGTGACGCTACGGGCGATTTCATCGCCTTCCTCGCGCTCCTGGTCTCGAGCTCCGGCGCCGCATGCATCGCGTACCAAGACACCGGGCGCTGGCGCCGCCTCGAGCGATACGGGAACGCTATGCACGCGGCTCGGCCGGGCAGCCTAGAGCAGAGCACGCCGCAGTGAGTCTTGGATCAGCTTGCACTTCCGCTCGCGCTGGAGGGGCTCGCCCCACCACAAAGAAAATCTCGCGGGTGGGCCTGAGCCTGGGCCGTCATCTGTGCCGGGCTCGTCATCGAGTCGGTCTGGGTGCTTGCGTGACTTGGCGGGAACAAATGCCACATCTCCCAGCCGCGGGCTGACCTCCGGCAGTCCGACGGACCGGAGGCCACCCGAACCCGCTCCGTGTCAGTGGCGATCTGTACCGACGCGGCATGGCCGGTCAGCGTGGCAGCAATGCTATAGCGGATGACACGTCTAACTTTTTTCAGCATTCTTCGATAACGTTGATTGTTACGCTCATCAAATTGAACGGCCAGCGTTGCGGCGATCTCTGGTCATAAATTTTTGACGTGAGAGCGCGCAACGTTCCTGGAATCGATCATAGATCGAACTGCTGGCGTTGAATTTGCATTCAACGCGTTCAGATTGGTTCCATGAAGGTTGAGGAGGCCTGAATTCAACCCAATGTCTAACTCACGTTCGACCTCGGCGGAGATACTCGCCAGGGCAGTAGCGTCCAACTTCATTTGTGCACTGATCCACCGCTGCACTGCGGCGATATCCGTGTTTTGGAGGCGATATGTTTCAGTGTTCCATGATGTTGATTGCCAATGCGGTAGATCGAAAACGTGGAGATCGATTGACTCTGCTCGAAACAAGGTCACCACAAAAACTACGCTGTCTTGCTCGAAAGTATACATGCGTGGGTCAACTACGTCGATTTTCAAGGTTCATCGATTCTAGTTAAATGAAGCAAAAACTTGCTTACTGGATACGCCAATTGCGGACTGCGTTGGCGCGGTTGCTACCGCTGTTGCGGTACCGATCCAGAATCCGGTTCCGTGCCCGGCGCTCTCACCAACACGTGGGGTGTAGAAGGTCTCTTGCAGTGGTTTGTTTAGACGAACGGTGACGGCTCTCGTCTGATCGGAACTCGCACGTATCTGCTGCTTCCCGGGAACGGTGGTTTTTGATGCGGCTGGGTAGAAGTATATGCCGCCTCGGACTCTAACCATCACCGATGACAAGCCGGAGCCGACGCACCCAACGCGAGTCTTGAACTCAGTCGGTCCAACCTTTTTGGACTGATGAACGTTCTCGGTAGACATTGTGCAAACGACGTGATAACTCGTGCTAGATGCTGCCCGTAACGCGCCACCGTTGCTCGCATTCGATGTTCCATCGATTGTAATGGTCGTAGTAGCGGGCGTTCCATTGTTGGGCTGGTTAGCGCTGTCACCGTTTTCAGTCTCAGCGTTTGGCGTGGTGATCACGCCGCCGGTGTCGAAGCTCCAGCGTGGCGTCAGCACTGTGGATGCAGTCACGTCGCCGCCGCTTGGTGCCGTAACAGTGGCGGACCACGTGTAATCCGAACTGATCTGCAATGACCCGGATGGGACGGGCCACGAGAGACTTGTCGTGCCTGAGTCAGCGATCTGAACGCCATTTGCATCGAAGATCGTGAAGTCGACCGTGGCATCCGTTGGGATGCGGTCGGATAGAGCTTCGACTCCAAGTGTCGGCGTCGTCGAAGTGGAAGCGCCGTCTGGAAGGAACGGGGTGATTGTTGCCGATGCCCAGTCGCCAATGCCGAAGGCATAGGTGACATCCGAAGTCGTTCCGTCAGGGTTCCGCTGCGATGCAGTGATAACGTGCGCCCCTGCATCGCCGTCGACGTTGACGGTGGCAGTTGTAGCTTGCGAGTCAGATCGACTTACGGGAGCGCGCATGTCGCCGTCGACGGTGACGGTAACGTTTGAGTCATCACGACTGTCCGTCGCCGTGGTTGACAGACTGCACGGAATGTCGTCAGAGGGAACGGTCCTAATCCAGGAACCGGCTGCATATGGTGCGGGGCAGCTGAGAACTGGCGCAAGCGGATTGCTATACCACCCTTGGAGGTCGATGACGAAGTCGGTGGGGTCGGCGCTGTTATTGCGGATCTTGATCGCACCGTTCGCGCCGACTTGCACGGTGACGGTGTTGCTGCGGATCGAGTTCGGGGTGTAGTTGATCGAGGTTAGTGGGTTGGGTTCGGTGGTGCCGTCTGCCCAGACCCCTGCCCAACCGTCGGAGTTGGCGGCGTGGATCGCCGTGAGAGTGACCGCGACGGCCTGCAGCCCGGATCCCATCACGGGTGCGCCGCCCTTCCCAGCAACCGGGATGCTGAGAGCTCCATTGGAGGCGACTGTCGTCTTTGCCGTCCGGGTGTCGTAAACCCGACCCGTTGCCGGTGTGAATGCTGCCCCCGCGCCGGTCGCGGTGAAGTACCCCTGGATGACGACGATCACATCGATCGTGGATGCTGCGCCGGATGCGTTGTAGACGGTGAGCTTCCCGTCGCTACTGAGTGCGACTTGCGCGCTCATCGATGTGGAGCTGTTTTGCACGCCCGGGTAGTTGAGCGACGTCGCCGGGCGGGTGGTTCCGGTGGCGTAGGGGGTGATAAAGCCTTGGTTCGTGCCCTTATTGATGACGTCGTAATTCGCCGCCAGTGCTGACGCACCTGCAGGGATGCCGTTGCTGCCGGTGACCTGCACGGTGAAGGACTGTCCCGGCGAGAGGGGGCTCTTGGGTGCGCCCTGACCGGAGCGTGTGTCGACGATCTGCTTGCCGGGCAGGGGGACGAACCCGCCAGCTGCGGTGCCGCCGGCGTTGGAGGTGTAGTACCCCTGCACGTCGATGATGAGGTCGGTCTGCTGGTTCGCCTGCAGCTGGATCGTGCCGTCCGCTCCAACAGCGAGAACGGCAGTGTTCGACGTGGTCCCGAGGTTGCCGCCGGCGTAAGTAAGCAGCAGCGTGGACGCTGTGTTGCTGTCCGGCCGGCCGACGAGCTGTCCGAGACCAGTCGGAGCTGCCGCAGTGATCACCATCGAAACCGCGCCTGCACCCGATGCCGGAACACCGGCGAGCCCTGCGACCCTGACCGTCCGCCACGTCCCGGCCGGGAACGGTGTGGAGAAGCCACCCGTCCCGTTTCGTGTCTCGAGGATTCGGCCGGATGTTGGCACGTACACGCCACCGTCACCAGTGTCGTTCAGTGCCCGCGCGCCCGGTGCTGTCAGGAGCGCCGCAAGGAGTGCCGCGATCACCGCGATGGCAATAATCAGGCTCCGGGACGCCCACCGCGTCACTGACATGGTCATCTGATGGCGCATGCCACTCCCCCTGTTCGGGCCACTCAGGCGTGGCAGTGGACTAAGAGTGTTGGAAAATGTTCAGGAAGACACCCCCCTGTTCAGGGGCCATCGGAGACGCGGTATCGACCGACGTAGCGGCCTCGACCGTGTCGGTAGTCCGAGAAAGCGATCACGGTCAACGCGACCCAACGGAAGCCAGACCACACCGACGACCCACCACCACGCCGTGATCGGGTCGCAAGCGCCGAAGGCGCAACAGTAGACCCAGAAGATCGTTTCGGTGATGCCGTGGCGCCGAGACGGCCTCCCGGCGCCAGCCTCCTAAAGGAGTTCGAGGGTCACTCGCTGCCGGACGTTACGCCTCGTCACATTCGGGGCGGCGCAGAGGAGTGCTCACTATCGCATACGCTGACATCGCCCATCAGCAGACCCGGAGCCAGATGACGACGTCACCACACACGTTCGACCCGCCTGGGTCGACACCGGAAACCTCAACACTATGGCCCGAGGTGACGTACGACGAGGCCCGCTCCCCCACTTCGCCTGTTGTTGCTGATGGGGCGCCGCGGCATTCGCGGCGTCGGGACCGCAACCGGGTTCTTGCCTGGTCGTGGTGGCCGGCAATTTCCTACCGGCATTCGAGTTACGTTCATGGTAGTTGTGGCCGCATCGGTCGCGATGGTGATTGTGCTCTTCATTGCTCTTGGGTACGAGGTTCTGTACCTCCCAACAGTTCCACTGACTGTCGCGCTTGGTTTTCTCGTTCTCGATCAGCGGCAGCGCCATGAAACCAAAAGGTAGTGACCGGAGAGACCCGTCATCCACTCGGATAGCGGTAGCGACGGCTGACACCATGGCCGGTGCGGCAACCGGGACCTACGCCGCGTTTTCACCGCCGCCGGACGCGATTCCAGTTGCAGGCGAAGTCAACATCGGGAACATGGGAACAGCCGCCGCGATCGAACGATCCATTTCCGTGTCGGATGGCATTTCTGTACTGGCGGGGGTGCTTTCAGGTGAAGTTCACTTTCATATACGCCGGCCTGATGCTCGTACTCATCGACGGAAACAGCGCGTTGCGTCAGAGACGTCGAAGCCATCGGATTCGAGGGCTCTCCGCGGGTGTGTTCTGGATCATCCTGATATCCGCCGTCACCCTCGGAACTGTGGGAGTGCTTTCTTGAGCGGGGTTCACGGGGATCTCGGGCAGGGACGCGACCGCGAGGGGAATCCACCCCAACCGACTCGACCGGCGTCACCACATCGGCCTCGTCCCCAACAACGGCGCCGCCCAGACCACCTATTCCTACGACCCCTACGGGCAGTCCAACTGCTGTTCTGACCCTGCGCGTGAACGAAGCAGGCCATGAACCGTCCGTGACGTGGTCGGCAGAGGGAGCCTCGTTCCGAGGCCCCGGTGCGCACCACGTCGTCTACGGTGTCTGCATGCAGTACGCCCCCCGCCACGCCAGGCGCGCGCACACCCGGGTCGTCCTCCCCGTGATCGCCGGCGTGCTCGTCGCGGTCGTCGCACTCGTCGGCGGCTACTCGGCCTACAGCTACACCCGCTTCACGTCCGGCGTGTCCCGGATCGACGCCCTCTCGAAGCCGTCCGGGACGGGCGCGGAGGACGTCGACGGACGGGCGATGAACATCCTGCTCGTCGGGGACGACGAACGACCAGCGGACGCGACCCCCGAGGAACTCGCGCAGCTCAGCACCGAGTCCGACGGCGGCGGACGCAACACCGACACGATCATCGTGCTGCACGTCGACGCCGACGGGGAGGACGCCACCATGGTGTCGCTCCCGCGCGACTCCTGGGTCGACATCCCCGGACATGGCAAGGGCAAGATCAACAGTGCGTTCTCGCTCGGGGCGGCCGGGGGCGGCGACAGTGGGGGAGCGCAACTGCTCACCCAGACCGTCCAGACACTCACCGGCTTGACGATCGACCACTACGTGCAGGTGTCGCTCATCAAGTTCTACCGGATCGTGCAGGTGCTCGGACCCGTGCACGTGTGCCTCAACCATGCCGTCGAGGACCACTACTCCGGCATCGACCTGCCGGCCGGACCACAGGACCTCAACCCGCAGCAGGCGGTGTCGTTCGTCCGTCAGCGGCACGGTCTGCCGAACGGCGACATCGACCGCACCGCCCGGCAGCAGTACTTCCTGACACAGGAGGCGAAGCAGATCGTGTCGGCCGGCACCCTGCTCAACCCGGTCAGGTTCACCAAGGTCCTCGACGCGGTGGGCAGCTCACTGACGACGGACGAGGACCTGGACCTCGTCCACCTCGCCGCGCAGCTCCGCACCCTCCGGCCGGCCAACATCCGGTCGGCGACGATCCCGGTGACCTTCGGCACGATCGGCGGACTCTCCGTCGACATCGTGGACACCGCGAGCATGCCGGCGTTCCTGCAGAGCCTCGTCGGACCGCCCCCGGCCTACGCCGACGCGACCGCCGCGAACCGCGGGGAGGTCACCGTCCGCGTGCTGAACGCCAGTGGGGTCACGGGCGCCGCGACCGCCGCGACGACGGCGCTGACCGCACTCGGGTTCGTCGGCGGGACGCCGGGATCGAGCAGCGCCGCCACGGGGACGGTCGTCGAGTACCCGGCAGGCATGGAGGCGCAGGCCAAGGCGGTCGTCGCCGCGGTCCCCGGGTCGAGCCCGGTGCAGACGGCGACGGTCGACTCAGTCACGCTGCTGCTCGGAACGGATGGCGTGCGCGTCCCGGCCCCGAGCGCGCCCGGTGCCTCCGGAGCCCCGACGGCCGGGTCCGCGGCCGGCGCCGGGACCGCGCCGTCGCAGCCCACGTCGACGGTGTCCAAGCCGGGCGAGTCGTACGGCACCGACGGCAGCTGCATCAACTGATGCGCGTCGTCGTCGCACCCGACTCGTTCAAGGGCACGGCCACGGCGGCCGTCATCGCCACCGCGATCGCCGACGGGTGGACGTCGGTACGTCCGCACGACTCCGTGGTCCGCGTGCCGATGGCCGACGGCGGCGAGGGCACGCTGGACGCCTTCGCCACCGCGTACCCGGACGCCGCCCGCATCCCCGTGGAGGTCCGCGGCCCGGACGATCGCACCGTCGCGACGAGCTGGCTCCGACTCCGCGACGGACGCGGGGTCGTCGAACTCGCGTCGACGAGCGGCATCACGCTGCTCGACCCGCTCCGCCCGGGCACCGCGCACACGATCGGGTTCGGGCAGGCGGTCGCCGCCGCGCTGGACCATGGGGTCGACGGGCTGGTGCTCGGCATCGGCGGGAGCGCGTCGACGGACGGCGGACTCGGGCTGCTGCGGGCACTCGGACTCCGCACGACCTCCGGCGCCGGGGCGACCGGGTCGGTGGCGCTCGACACGGTCGGCGGCGTCGACCGGTCCCACCTCCGTGCGCTGCCCCCGCGCGGCGTGCAGGTCCTCGGCGACGTCGACTCGCCGCTCCTCGGCCCGACCGGGGCCGCCGCCGTCTTCGGTCCCCAGAAAGGCCTCGTCGAGCCCGGGGAGGTCATCGCCGCGGAGGGACGTCTCGCACGGTGGGCGGCCCGGTTCCCGGACATCGACCCGGCGAGCCCCGGTGCCGGCGCAGCCGGTGGTGCCGGGTTCGGGCTCCTCGCCTGGGGTGCGCACATCACACCCGGGGCACCAGCGGTCGCATCGGCCCTCGGCCTCGCCGACGCCGTCGCGGACGCGGACCTCGTCATCACCGGAGAGGGTCGCTTCGACCTCCAGTCCGCGGCCGGCAAGGTCCCCGCGACCGTCCGCGCGCTCGCCGCGGGCCGTCCGGTGGCGCTCGTCGCCGGCGCGATCGAGGCCGCGACGGACGGCTTCGCCGCCGCCGTGTCGCTCCGTGACCTCGCGGCCGCCGAGCGTGGGGACCCCGGTGCGGCGCTCACGGACACGGTCCACTTCGGCCGGGAGGCCGGGGCCGCCCTGGCGAGGTCACGCGCCTGAGTCGGCCATGACACGACATACCCCGGATGGACCTACACTTGCGGGGAGCAGCACCGACCGTCATCACCTCGCCTCCCTGGAAGGCCCCGCCCATGACCTCGCCGGAACGGCGGACTCCTGCGCCCCTCGCTGACCAGCGCGCGCTCCTGTTCGACCTCGACGGTGTGCTGACGCCGACCGCACTGGTGCACGAACGTGCCTGGTCGCGGCTGTTCACGCCCTTCCTCGCGGACCGGGGTCTGGCCCCGTACACGGACGACGACTACTTCCGGTACATCGACGGCAAGCCGCGGTACGACGGCGTCCGGTCCCTCCTCGAGTCCCGCGGGGTGACCCTCCCCGAGGGCACGCCGGACGACCCGCCCGATGACCAGACCGTGTGCGGACTCGGCAACCGGAAGAACGCCGCGTTCACCGCCGAGCTGACCGAGAACGGCGTCGCGCCCTACCCGGGTTCGTTGACGTTCCTCCTCGCCGCGATCGACGCCGGGGTCGAGGTCGCCGTCGTCTCGAGTTCGGC
Source organism: Curtobacterium phyllosphaerae (assembly GCF_049341865.1). NCBI lineage: Bacteria > Bacillati > Actinomycetota > Actinomycetes > Micrococcales > Microbacteriaceae > Curtobacterium > Curtobacterium phyllosphaerae. The sequence continues at coordinate 198,778 of NZ_JBMPIU010000002.1, forward strand.
GAACGCCCGCGCCGTGCTGTCCGCCGCCGGCATCGTCGACCGGTTCGACGTCATCGTCGACGGTGCGGTCGCCCGGGCGGAGCGGCTGCCGGGCAAACCGGCTCCGGACACCTACGTCGACGCCGCGACGAGACTCGGGCTGACGCCGCTCGAGTGCGTCGTGGTCGAGGACGCGATCTCCGGCGTCCAGGCCGGCCGCAACGGGGCGTTCGGACTCGTGGTCGGCGTCGACCGCGGCGTCGGGGCCGCGACCCTCATCGAGAACGGTGCCGACGTCGTGGTGGACGACCTCGACGAGCTCACCGCATCCCTGCCGACGACCATCCCTTCACGGAACGACGCATGAACCCCATCACCTCGGACCCCCTCGACCGCACCCGCTACCCCGTCGACGAGTGGGCGCTCGTCGAGGCGGAGTTCGCCCAGGAGGCGCAGGGTGTCGACGAGACGGTGTTCGCCGTCGGCAACGGGTACCTCGGGCTCCGCGGCAACCTCGACGAGGGCCGGGGCGGCCACTCCTACGGGACCTACATCAACGGGTTCCACGAGACCTGGCCGATCCGTCACGCCGAGGAGGCGTTCGGCTTCGCCAAGGTGGGGCAGACGATCGTGAACGCCCCCGACGCCAAGGTCATCCGGCTCTACGTCGACGACGAGCCGCTCGTCCTGTCCGAGGCGGACATCCTCCGGTACACGCGTCGACTCGACTTCCGCGACGGCTACCTGCTCCGCGAGACGGAGTGGTCGACGCCGTCCGGCAAGCGCGTGCTCATCCGGTCGCGGCGCCTGGTGTCCTTCGCCGACCGGCACCTCGCGGTCATCGACTACGAGGTCACGATGCTCGACCACGACGCGTCGATCCTGCTCTCCAGCCAGATCCTGAACCGCCAGGACGTCTCCGACGAGTACCACGCCGGGATGCGGGCGGCCGCGGCGACCTTCGACCCGCGACAGGCCGAGGCGTTCCAGCACCGCGTGCTCCTGCCGAAGCTCAAGCGGTCGGTGGGGTCACGCTCGCTGCTCGGCTACCAGACCGCCGAGTCCGGGATGACCATCTGCGTCGGCGTCGAGCACCGGCTCGAGACCGAGAACCACTGGGACGTCTCGTCCCAGATCGACGACGACCTCGCCAAGCACGTCTACCGGGTGACCGCGAAGGTCGGCAAGCCGATCCGGCTCGTGAAGGCCATGACGTACCACACGTCCCGTGGTGTGCCGGCGCGCGAACTCGGCGACCGGTGCGACCGGACCCTCGACCGCGCCGCGCAGACGCCGATCGAGCAGGTGTTCGCCGGACAGCGCGAGTGGCTCGACGACTTCTGGCGGCGGTCCGACGTCGAGGTCGCCGGCGCACCCGAGATGCAGCAGGCGATCCGGTGGAACCTCTTCCAGTTGGCGCAGGCGACCGCGCGGACCGACGGGCACGGGGTCGCGGCGAAGGGCGTCTCGGGATCCGGCTACGGCGGCCACTACTTCTGGGACACCGAGGTCTACGTCATGCCGTTCCTCAGCTACACGGCCCCGGTCGTGGCGCGGAACGTCATGCGGTTCCGGTACAACATGCTCGACGCTGCGCGGGAGCGGGCCCGCGAGCTGAACCAGCGCGGTGCGCTGTTCCCGTGGCGCACGATCAACGGCCAGGAGTCCTCCGCCTACTACGCCGCCGGCACCGCCCAGTACCACATCGACGCCGACATCGCCCACGCGCTGATGCAGTACGTGCGGGCCTCCGGCGACATGGAGTTCCTCAAGCGCGGGGCGATCGACGTGCTCGTCGAGACCGCCCGGCTGTGGGAGGACCTCGGCTTCTGGCGCTCGAACGGCGACCACAAGTTCCACATCGACGGCGTGACCGGTCCGGACGAGTACACGACGGTCGTCGACGACAACCTCTACACGAACGTGATGGCCCGGGCGAACCTGTGGAGCGCCGTCACGGCGTGCCGCGAGCTGCAGACCGACGACCCGGTCGAGTTCCAGCGGATGGTGCGCCGGACCGGGCTCGACGAGTCCGAGATCGACTCGTGGCAGGACGCGGCCGAGGCGATGGAGATCCCGTTCGACCCGCACCGTGGCATCCACCCCCAGGACGCGCAGTTCCTCGACAAGGAACTCTGGGACCTCGAGAAGACCCCGGCGTCGCAGCGGCCCCTGCTCCTGCACTACCACCCGCTCGTCATCTACCGCTTCCAGGTGCTGAAGCAGGCCGACGTCGTCCTCGCGCTCTACCTGCAGGGACACGAGTTCACCCCGGCGGAGAAGCGTCGGGACTTCGAGTACTACGACGCGCTCACCACGGGGGACTCGACGTTGTCCGCGGTGGTCCAGTCGATCATCGCGGCCGAGGTCGGCTACCACGACCTCGCGAACCAGTACTTCATGTCGGCGCTGTTCGTCGACCTCGCGGACCTGCACGGCAACACAGCGGACGGCGTGCACGTGGCGTCGACCGGTGGCATCTGGAGCGCGCTCGTCGGCGGGTTCGGCGGCATGCGGGACCACGGCGGACGGATCACGTTCAACCCGCGTCTGCCGAAGGAGTGGAACGCGCTGACGTACCGCCTCACGATCCACGGGTCGCGCGTGCGGGTGCTGCTCGAACAGGCGCGCATGACGTTCACGGTCGAGACCGGCGCCGGTGTCACGGTGTGGGTGCACAACGAGGAGTTCGAGGTCGGTCCGGGAGAGCCCACCGTCGTGCCGCTCATGCACCAGGGACCGCGGATGCAGGGGCACGCCCCGACCACGAGCGACATCCAGGGCACGCTCCGCGCGGACGGGTCGGTGATCACCGCGTCGCTGCCGACGATCTCCCTCGACCGGGACGTCGACCAGGACGCCCAGACGAGCTGAACCCATGACACGGTGGGTGGCGCTGCTCCGCGGTGTGAACGTCAACGGCGTCACGATCCGGAGCGCCGACCTCGCCGCCCTGTTCCGGGGGCTCGGGTACACGGACGTCCGGACCGTGCTCGCGTCCGGCAACGTGGTGTTCACGGACGAGGGCGACGCCGCCGACGGTCCCACGGTCCGCAGCAGGATCGAGCGTGCCCTCGCCGAGCGGTTCGGGTACGACGCCTGGATCGTCCTCGTCGAGCACGACCGGCTCGCCGGACTCGTCGACGCCTACCCGTTCCCGGAGGACAGCGAGACGCACGCCTACGTCGTGTTCACCTCCGACCCCGCGTCGCGCGACGAACTCCTGACGGTGCCGCCGGCCGACGTCGAGCGGATCGCCCCCGGCGACGGCGTCGTGTACTGGGCGTGCCCGAAGGGGTCGAGCACGGACACGCCGTTCGCGAGGACCGCCGCCCGGGCGCGGTACCGGTCCACGACCACGACGCGCAATGCGAACACCCTGCGGAAGATGCTGCGACCCCGCGGGTAGACAGACGGCATGACGAACGCACTCGACGGACCCGACCACGCCCACCAGATCCCGGACGGCGTCGACGACGCGACCGTCGAGGCGCTCGGCAAGCTCTCCGAGGGACTCGAGACCGTCGAGCACGCCCGCGGGCTGCTCTACGGGTTCCACCGCCTGACGGGTGCCGCGGACCTCGCGATCGGCGAGGCCGTCGACCTGCTCCGCAAGGCCGGGCACGCCGAGGTCGCGGACCGCATCGACCGCGACGTCGTCGGACGGAACGCGATCAGCGGCCGGTGGACGTTCCAGATCGTCGAGGACTACGACGACGGCTACTACGCGGCGCTGCGCGCGGCCGAACGGGAGGCCCGGGTCACCCTGGCAGACGGACGTCGCCACCTGTACGAGGCCGGGATGAAGGAGGACCGCCGCACGCACGGCGCACCGCACCACGAGGCGACCCCGGCGGCCGTCGGCGAGACCGTCCCGGGGCACGGCGACGCCTGACGATCAGCGGTGGGCCGTGCCCTCCCCGGCGATGACGGCGCGGTAGCCCTCCCGGTACGTCGGGTACCTGAACTCGAAGCCCGTGCTGCGGAGGAGAGCGTTCGACAGCCGCTTGTCGGACCGGCCGGACATCGCGATCACCGGCGCGGCGGGATCGTCCGCGAGCGGCGGTTCCGGCGCACCGAGTTCGGCGCTCAGGAACCGGAGCACGTCGTCGAGCCGGACCGGTTCGTCGTCCGTGCCGAGGTAGAGCGGTGCCGGGTCGTCGAGTGCGGCGACGTGGACGATCGCGGCGGCGGCGTCGTCGCGGTGGATCCGGTTCGTGCGCCGGGACCGTCCGGGCCCGACGAGGCGCGCGGAACCGTCGCGGACCGTGTCGACGAGTCGCTCCCGACCGGGCCCGTAGACGCCGGACAGCCGCAGGACCGTCGCACCCGGCGCACGGTCGCGGAGCAGGGCCTCGGCCTCGACGAGCACCGCCGAGGTCGGGGTCGGCCCCGTCGCCGGGGTCGCCTCGGTCACCACGCTGTCGTCGTCGACGTCGTACACGGCCGTCGACGACACCACCACGAACCGCGGTGCGGCCCCCGACGCCTCGACGCCGTCGAGCACGTTGCGGAGCCCGTCGACGTACGTCGCGCGGTACTCCGCGGGGTCCCGGCTCCCGGCGGCGAACGCGACGACGACGACCTCGACGTCCGGATCGACCTCCGGCGCGGCGCGGCGCAGGTCGACCCCGCGGCCCTCGAGGGGCGCCGGCACGAGCTCGGGGCGACGCCGGAGCCCGACGACACGGCGGCCGACCGCCGCGAACCGGAGTCCGACCTCGATCCCCAGGTCGCCGCAGCCAGCGATCAAGACACTCATCCCGCCACCGTACGGCCCGTCCCTGGACCGATCCGCCGTCGGGACGAGGATGATGAACGGGTGCATCCCGACATCGACCGCGCGCGACTCGAAGCCGCCGTCCGCGAGCTGCTGGCCGGCATCGGTGAGGACGTCGACCGCCCCGGCCTCGCCGACACCCCGAGCCGCGTCGCCGACGCGTACGCCGAGTTCTTCGCCGGACTCGGCATCGACGCCACCACGATCGTGCGGGATGGCGCAGTCCCGGCCGGCCCGGACGACCTCGGCGAGATCGTCGTCGTCCGCGACCTGCGGTTCCGGTCGGTCTGCGAGCACCACCTGCTCCCGTTCCTCGGGGTCGCACATCTCGCGTACGTCCCGGGCGAGCGGATCATCGGCCTGGGCACGCTGTCGAAGGTCGTCGACGCGGTCGCCTCCCGCCCGCAGCTGCAGGAGCGGCTCGGCGAGGAGCTCGCCACGACGATCGCGGACGGACTCGCCGCGCGGGGCGTCCTCGTCGTGCTCGACGCCGAACACGGGTGCGTCCGGACCCGTGGCGAGCGGCAGTCCTCGAGCTCGACGGTGACCATGGCGTCGCGTGGACTCCTCGACGAGCCGCTCCGGCGTGCCGAGGTCGTCGCGCTCATCGGTGCCCCGCGGTCGACGGACGCCGCATGACGGACGCGACCCCGGGCCTCCAGGTCGATCCGTGGTTCCGTCTGCCGGAACTCCGGGACCCCGTCCGAGCCATCGGCCGCCGGACGTTCGACTTCGACCGGCGGATCGCCGTCATGGCGATCGTCAACCGGACGCCGGACTCCTTCTACGACCGGGGCGCGACCTTCGCGCTCGACCGCGCCGTCGACGCCGCGGTCCGTGCTGCGGACGAGGGCGCCGACTGGGTGGACATCGGCGGGGTGAAGTTCGCGCCGGGCCCCGAGCTGCCCGCAGCGGACGAGATCGACCGCGTGGTCCCGGTGATCGCCGCCCTCGCCGGACGGTCCGACGTCGTGATCTCGGTCGACACGTTCCGGCCCGAGGTCGCTGCCGCCGCGATCGCCGCCGGCGCGAGCGTCGTCAACGACACCACCGGACTCGCCGACCCGCGGATGGCGGACGTGGTCGCCGACAGCGACGCGACCGTCGTCATCACCCACAGCATCGCCCCGCCCCGGCAGCGGTTGCCGGAACCGCCACGGTACGACGACGTCGGAGCCGAGGTCGTCGACTTCCTCCGCCGCCGCATCGACCTCGCGCACGCGCACGGGATCCCGGACGCGCGGATCGTCGTCGACCCGGGACACGACCTCAACAAGTCGACGGTGCAGACGCTCGAGATCACCCGACGGCTCGGCGAGGTCGCCGCACTCGGGTACCCGGTGCTCGCCGCGGTGTCGAACAAGGACTTCGTCGGGGAGTCCCTCGGGCGGGCGCGCGCGGAACGGCTCAGCGGGAGCATCGCCGCAGCGACCGTCAGCGCGATGCTCGGCGCGCGGATCGTCCGCATGCACCAGGTCCGCGAGTCCGTCGACGCGATGCGCATGGTCGAGGCGGTCCTCGGGTGGCGGGCACCGGTCGAGCAGGTGCACAACACGGGGCCGACCTCGTGAGCGCGTCCCGCATCGAGCAGCTCTCGCCGGCGCCGGCCGTCCCGGGGCCCCTCGACGACGACGCACTCGTCGCGCTCTACGACCAGCCCGATCGTCCCTCGTGGCTCCGTGTGAACTTCGTCGCGACCGCGGACGGGTCCGCGACGGCCGACGGGGTGTCCGGATCACTCGGCGGTGACGCCGACCTGCGGGTGTTCGACCTGCTCCGCCGGATCGCGGACGTGGTCCTCGTGGCCGCCGGCACCGTCCGGGCGGAAGGGTACGGAGCGATGCGGCTGCACGACGCCGACGTCGCCTGGCGTCGCGACCACGACCTGCCGGACCACCCCGTGTTCGCGATCCTCAGCGGCAGCCTCGCGCTCGACCCGACGAGCAGCGTGTTCACCGAGGCGCCGGTGCGACCGATCGTGCTCACGAGGTCGGGAGCGGACCCGGCACGACGGGCGGCGTTGGCAGCGGTGGCTGATGTGGTCGACTGCGGCTCGGCTGACGACGATGACACCGTCGATGCTGGTGTCGTCCGTCGGGTGCTCGCCGATCGAGGACTCCGGCGGGTGCACTGCGAGGGCGGGCCGAGTCTGCTCGGGATGCTCGTCGCCGCGGACGAGGTCGACGAGCTGTGCCTCACGACGAGCCCGGTCCTCGAGGGCGGTGCCGGGCCACGGATCGCGACGGGTGGGTCCTCCGAGCTCCGTGCGATGCGGCTCGCGCACGTGCTCCGGTCCGACGACGTCCTGCTGACGCGGTACGTCCGGGCGCGCTGAGCGGGAACCGTCCTCGGGTAGCGTGACCGGCGTGACCTCTCGCATCGACCGGGCCGCCCGCGGCATCCTCTTCGACATGGACGGGACGCTCGTCGACTCGACGGCGATCGTCGAGGCGGCATGGGGGAGCTTCGGCGCCGACCACGGCATCGACCCGGCGACGATCCTGGCGTTCTCGCACGGCCGGCAGACGATGGACACCGTCACGCACTTCCTGCCGGACCTGTCCGAGGACGATCGGCTCGCAGTCGCGCACGCACTCGTGGCCGACGAGGTCCGCCGCACGAGCGACGTCGGCGGTCCGGACGGCGCGGGCGAGATCGTGGAGATCGAGGGCGCCGCCGCGTTCGTCGACGCACTCGCGGACCTCGGCGTCCCGGTCGCCCTCGTCACGAGTGCGCCCCGCGACCTCGCCGTGAGCCGGATGCAGGCGGCCGGGATCCGCGTGCCGGACGTCGTCGTGACCGCCGAGGACGTCCCGCGCGGCAAGCCCGCGCCGGACTGCTACCTGCAGGGGGCTGCGCTGCTCGGCCTCGACCCCGCGGACTGCATCGCATTCGAGGACGCGCCGGCCGGGGTCGCGTCCGCGATCGCCGCCGGCACGCAGGTCGTCGTGGTCGGCACGCTGACGTCCGCGGAGACCGCGGGCCTCGAACGGCTGCCGGGGTACGACGGCGTCTCCGCGACCATCGAGCCGGACGGTCGGGTACGGATCCGGGGATGACCGGACGCGTGCCGGGGGACACGAACCTCCGTGCGCGCTCCGACTCGCGGACAACCTCCGGTCGAGCGCCGACCATGGATCGCGCGCCGCCCGCGCACCCCGATCGGAAGGAACACCATGCCCACCGAACTCACCGGCTTCAAGATCCTCGTCATCGCCACGAACTACGGCGTCGAGCAGGACGAGATCGTCGTCCCCACGAAGGACCTCGCCGACCGCGGCGCGACCATCACGATCGCCGCGAAGACCACCGACCCGATCGAGACGCTCGTCGGCGACAAGGACCCCGGGCAGACGGTGACGCCGGACATCCTGCTCGACGAGGCCGCAGCAGACGACTACGACGCCCTCGTGGTCCCCGGCGGCACGATCAACGCCGACACCATCCGTCAGGAGCCGGGCGCGATCGCACTCGTCGCGGCGTTCGCCGACGCCGGGAAGCCGATCGCCGCGATCTGCCACGGTCCGTGGTTGCTCATCGAGTCGGGGGTGCTGCCCGGTCGCACCATCACGTCGTTCCCGTCGCTGCAGACCGACGTGCGGAACGCCGGTGCCGAGTGGGTGGACCGCGAGGTCGAGGTCGACAGCACCGGTGGGTCGACGATCATCACGTCGCGGAACCCGGACGACCTGCCCGCGTTCGTCGACGCGATCGCCGCAGCACTCGTCCCCGTCGCCTGACCTCGACGACGGTGTCCGCTCAGTCGACGCTGATGTCGGACGGCGGCGCGGACGTCGTTCCAGGGGGCACCGGCAGCTCGACGTCCGTCCGCAGCTCGACGCCCGTCCGCAGCTCGGCATCGCCGAGCGACAGCGATCCGTCCGAGAGCGGCTCGCACCGGACCCCGCCGCGGCCGCGCATCGCTCGGAACGCCCCGGGAGCGAGTTCACGGTCCATCCAGGCGCACGGGTTCGCCGGCCGGTTGCCCTGGAGCAGGACGGGCCCGGTTCCGCTGTCGATCGAGAACGTCACCCCGCGGAGCGCGTCGACGTCGAGGGGGCGGTCGACACCCCGGAGCAGGATGTTGCGTCGGGTGGCGGCGGGGTCGAGGGTGTGGCCGAGCTCCCCCGCGACCGCGTCCAGGGCGTCGGCGCCGATGACGGTCACGGATGCGCGACGGTGTGCGGGGGCGTTGTGGTACCGGTCGCCGACGATGCCGAGTCCGGCGCGGAACCGGATGGTGTCGTGGAGTTCGATGCCGGCGCGGGGAGCCGGACCGTCCGCGGGGCGTCCCTCGTAGCGATGCGTGGGTGAGGCCAGGAGCATCTCGACGCGGACCCGGTACACGAACGGGAGGATCGGGGTCGCGTCCGGCTGGTCGGCATCCGTCACGGGGTCCGTCACGGGGTCCACCGTACTCATGGCCGCGGAGGGTCTCGGCCGGTACGTGCTGCTCGGCATCCCGGTCGGCGTCGACTCTGCCACCGCGATGGCCGATTCCCGCCAGTCCGGGTCCTCGGCGCATGCGATGCTCGGGGTATGGAGATCGAGCACGTGGCATCGACCGGGCCACGGGACGGACGCGAGGACCGAGTGGGTGGGGGGTCGTCCCTCCATGCCGTTCGGTACCGGATCGCGGCCTCTCGTGACGCGCGGTTCGACGGCCAGTTCGTCACCGCAGTGCACTCCACCGGCATCTACTGTCGCCCGAGCTGCCCAGCCCGCACACCCCGCTCCGACGGCGTGACCTTCTACGCGACCAGTGCCGCAGCGCACCTCAGCGGGTACCGCGCGTGCAAGCGATGCCTTCCCGAGGCGACCCCGGGCAGCCCAGAGTGGAACATCCGTGAGGACGTCGTCGGACGAGCGATGCGGCTCGTCGTGGACGGGGTCGTCGAGCGCGACGGCGTCGCGGGGCTCGCCGAACGCCTCGGGTACTCCCCACGGCACCTGACGCGGATGCTCGTCGAGGAGCTCGGCGCCGGACCCAAGGCGCTGAGCCGTGCGCATCGCGCCCAGCACGCGCGGACGCTCCTGACGTCGTCGGGCCTACCCGTGGCGGACGTCGCGTTCGCCGCCGGGTTCCGGAGCGTGCGCCAGTTCAACGACACCGTCCGTGAGGTCTTCGGCGTCACCCCGACCGAGCTGCGCGCGCGCCGCGCGGCGATCCCGACCGAGGACGGCACGCTGCACATCCACCTGCCAGCGCGGCCGCCGTTCGACGCCGAGGGAGTGTTCGCCTGGCTCGCCGCGCGCGCGGTCCCCGGGATGGAGGTCGCGATCGCCGGCGGGGCCGCACCCGGTGGGTCGCGGTACGAGCGGGTGCTGCGACTCCCGGGGGGCCCGGCCTGGTTCAGCGCCACCGCCGCGGTGGCGCGTCCGGACGGGCGCGGGACGGGGCTGGACCTCCGGGTCCGGACCAGTGCGCTCACGGACTTGCCGACGCTCGTCGCCCGGGTGCGGGCACTGTTCGACCTCGACGCGGACCCGGTGGCCGTCGACACCGTGCTCGGGGGCATCCCGGAGCTCAGCCGCTCCGTCGCCGCCGTCCCGGGTGTCCGCCTGCCGGGTGCCGTCGATGCCGAGGAGCTCGTCGTCCGCGCGCTCGTCGGACAGCAGGTCACGGTGGCGGCGGCCACGACCGCACTGCGACGGATCGTCGACGAGATCGGGGTGCCGGTCCCGGAGGCGATCGCGCCGGGGATGCGCTCGTTCCCGACGATGGACGTGCTGGCGGCACGAGCGGACGACGTGCTCCGTGGGCCGCGGAGCCGGATCGAGACGGTGCGACGGGTGGCGGGCGCGCTCGCCGACGGCTCGCTCGTGGTCGATGCGTCGGACACCCTGGACTCCCTCCGGTCGCGACTGACGGCGATCAAGGGGATCGGCCCCTGGACCGCCGACTACGTTGCCATGCGAGTCCGACACCATCCTGACCTCGTCCTCCCCAACGACGTCGCCGTGCGGAACGGTGCACAGGCGCTCGGCATCCCGTCCGAGCAACGTGCCCTCTCCGTATGGTCGTCCCGAGTCGCTCCCTGGCGGAGCTACCTGACCATGCACCTCTGGCGCGCGGCAGCCGCTGGACCGGCCGCGCGACGCGTGGCGGGGCGCACAACATCGACGGAACGGAGCACCACCCCATGATCGAGAGTCGGATCGCAACCCTGGACACCCCGGACGGACCGTTCACCGTGCTCGAGGACGACGACCGCCGGGTCATCTCGTCCGGCTGGACGGACGACCCGGCGCGCATCCTCGCCCGCCTCGCCGAGCGGTACCGTCCGCGCGTCGTCGTCCCGGGGGAGATCGCCGCCGCGGACGCCGTCGCCGCCTACTACGACGGCGACCTCGACCCCGTGATGCAGGTGTCCGTGCGCCAGTTCGGCACCGAGCTGTTCGCCGAGGGCTGGCGCCAGTTGCGGTCGATCCCGGCCGGCAGCGTCGTGACCTACACCGAGCTCGCGGCCAAGATGGCCCGCCCGGACGCCGTCCGCGCTGCCGCGAGCGTCTGTGCGCGGAACGCACCCGCCCTGTTCGTGCCGTGCCACCGGGTGCTGCGGAGCGACGGGACGCTCGGCGGGTTCGCGTGGGGGCTCGACGTCAAGCGGTCGCTGTTGGAACGTGAGGCGGTCCGCGAGCCGGCACTCGTCTGACCGCCCGGGGTCACGCGGACGCGTGCGGGCGGTCGGACCCACCGTCCGGTCGGTCCCACCGTCCGGTCGACGACCCTCGATCAGAAGAGCTTTGCCGAGGCGCGGCGGGCGCCCTCGCCGAGTGTCTCCAGCTTCGCGGCGGCGATCTGCGGGTGGATGCGGCCACCGAGCCCGCAGTCCGTCCCGGCGATGACCCGCTCGCGGCCGACGACCGACGCGAACCGCTCGATGCGCTGCGCGACGAGGTCCGGGTGCTCGACCACGTTCGTGGCGTGCCCGACGACCCCGGGGACGATCACTTTGCCATCGGGCAGGGTGGTGTCCTCCCAGACCGTCCACTCGTGCTCGTGCCGGGCGTTCGCTGCCTCGAACGAGTACGCACCGGCATCGATCTCGAGCATCAGGTCGACGATGTTCCGCAGCTCGATGTCCGTGGTGTGCGGACCGTGCCAGGACCCCCAGCACAGGTGGAACCGGACTCGGGACTGGTCGAGGCCGCGGAGCGCGTGGTTCAGGGCTTCGACGCGGATCCGGGTGAACGCGCGGTAGTCCCCGACGCTCGGCTCCGGGTTGATCTGGTCCCAGTTCTCGGCGATGGACGGGTCGTCGATCTGCAGCACGAGACCCGCGTCGAGGATGATCCGGTACTCCTCGCGGAGCGCGTCGGCCCAGGCCCAGATGTGCTCCTCCTCGGTCGCGTAGTGCTCGTTCGCGACGCGGGCCGCCGATCCCGGAGAGAGCGCCGTGATGAACCCGTTGTCGGCGCCGGCCGCTTCGAGCGCGTGGCGCAGGTTCGCAGCATCGGTCCGTGCCGCCTCGTGGCCGGTGTAGACGATCGGGCCGGTGGTGGTCGGGAACGCCGTCGCGTTCTTGCCCGTGCCGATGCCGCTGTCCGGGTCGGTGTACGCCTCGCGGAAGATCGTCCAGTCGCGGCGATCGGGGAAGCTCGTGAGCCGGATGTCGCCCGGGGTGGAGCGGACGGGCTCTTGGGTGAAGATGTTGGCGTCCGTCAGCGACAGGCCACGCACACGCTGGAACGAGTACCCCCACCACGCGCCGTAGTCCACCGCGTTCGACATCGCCTTGCCGAACTCGCCGTCACCCGGCTGCGTGATGCCGAGACGGGTCTGCCGAGCGACGACGTCGTCGACGGCGGCACTCGTCAGCGCCCTGACCTCGTCCGTCGTCTCGAGGGTGAACCCGTCGGCGGCGAGCGGTCGCGCGGCGTTCGCGGCGATGAGTTCCGGCGTCCGCGGGAGCGATCCGGCGGTGGTGGCCTGGATGTGGTCGGTGTTCTCGAACGGCATGCTGCTGCCCCTTCGTGCGTCGATGTGCGAGTGCGTGTCGATCTGCGCGCGAGGCTTCGCATGTGCGCCCGGGGTCAAGGATCGCACGCCCGGCGCCCAGCATCGGGGTTCTGTGACGCCCGAGGTCGCGCCGAGGCCGTCGGCTCCCGTCGGACCGATGCGACAGACCCCTCCGGACACCCCCGAAGTGGGGTGCGATGCCGCCCGAACTGGGGGCGGCCGCTCCTCCGAACTCCTTCACGAGCGTGGGATGCTCATGCGAGTCGGAAGTCCACTGGGTGGGACTTCCCGGCACGGATCCCCAGGGGTGGGGGTCCGAGCTCTGGCCCGGGTTTCCGATCCTTCGGGTGGATCGGAAGCCCGGGCCCTCTCCGTTCCGGGGCAGAACGTTGTTCAGGAAACGTCCACCCCTTGTTCTGGGTGATGACGACGCTCGCACCCGGTGTCACACTCGATCCAGTTCGACTCGCCGGCCCGCGTGTCGCAGCCCCCGACCGAGGACCGCCATGACTCCCGCGCCCATCGTCCGGACCGTCCGCTCTGCCGACGGCACCGAGATCGCTCTCAGCACGAGCGGTGCGGGCCCCGTGCTCATCCTGGTGGCCGGTCCGTTCGACGACCGCGGCTCGGACGTGCAGGTGGGTCTCACGGCGTCGCTCGAGACGTCGTACTCGGTCACCCGCTACGACCGGCGTGGGCGAGGCGAGAGCGGCAACACCGAGCCCTACGCCGTCGCCCGGGAGGTCGAGGACCTCCGCGCGGTGATCGACGCGGTGACGTCGAGCGACCCCACGGAGGCCGAGGCGGGCTCGGAGGCGGGCGCGCCCCTGCCCGCGGACGCGGGCGCGGCACCGGCTCCGGGCGCGACCACGACCCCGACCGCACCGTCGATCGCTGACCTGGTCGCGGACCTCCCGGAGGACGCCACCACGCCGGACGACGCGGGCGCGCTCGATGACCCGGGCACGATGGACCGTCTCGGGCGCAACGCGTCCGGATCCGGGACGGTCCGGGTCCTCGCCCTCTGTGCCGGCGCAGGTCTGGTCCTGCACGCCATGGCCGACGGTGCTCCGGTCGACAGTGCCGTGCTCTACGAACCCTCCTACCGTCCCGGCACCCGGCCCGGACGGGAGGGGGCCGAGAACATCGTGGTGCTCAAGGACCGCATCGCCCGTGGGCGTCGTGCCGCGGCGGTGTCGTACTTCCTCGTCGAGGTGCTCGGCATGCCCCGGATCGCTCCGTTCCTCCTGCGGCTGCAGCCCCGGACGTGGCGTCGACTCCTCGCCGGAGCGCCGACCCTGCCGCACGACGCGATGGTGATGGACGGGTTCGCCCTCGACCACGAGCGGTTCGCGGGCATCGACCGGCCGGTGCTCGTCGTCGCGGGGAGCAACAGCACCGACTGGTTGAAGATCGCCGCGCAGGAGACGGTGCACGCGATCCGGGGATCCGAGCACACCGTCCTGCAGGGCCAGACGCACCTGGTGGACCCCGCGACGCTCGCCGAGGCGGCCGCCCGGTTCTTCGGCGCTGCTCGCCGCACCTGACCGGACAGCGCACGCCGCCGCACCGGACCGGACGCCGCACCCCGCCCGCCTCACTCGCTCCCCAGCCCGGACACCACCTCGCCGTCTGCGAAGATCATGCGTGCCCTCTCCCACGACCCACGTGCCCCGCCTCGGTCTCCTGCTCGACGTCGACGGCCCGATCGCGAGCCCGGTGTCCCGCACGATCGCGATCCCGAGCATCGTGGCGGACCTCGTCGCGCTCGCCGCCCAGGGCGTCCCCATCGTCTTCAACACCGGCCGGAGCGACGCGTTCATCCGCGAGCAGGTCGTCGGCCCGCTCATCGCGGGCGGGTTGTCGGCGGCGGGGCGGGTGCACGCCGTGTGCGAGAAGGGCGCCGTCTGGTGCACGATCGGCCCGCAGCACGACGGCGGCATGGGCGACGTCCACGTCGAGCCGGACCTGGCGCTGCCGACCGACTTCACCGACGAGATGCGCGACCTCGTCCGGGACCGGTTCGCCGACCTGATGTTCCTCGACGAGACCAAGCGCGCGATGGTGTCGATCGAGCAGCGCGTCGACGTGGGGAACGCGACGTACCTGGCCCGCCAGCCGGAGTTCGACGCGCTCGCGATGGACGCACTCGTCCGGCGCGGTCTCGGGGTCCGGCGGCTCGGCGTCGCACATCCCGATGCCGACGGCGCGGTCGACTGGCGCATCGACCCCACGATCATCTCGACCGACGTCGAGTCCGACCGGAGCGGCAAGGACATGGGCGCCGAGCGCGCCCTCGAGCTGCTCGCCGCCGACGGCGAACTCCCGCAGGTCTGGCGGACGGTCGGCGACTCGCGGAGCGACTACGCGATGGCGGACTGGCTGCACGCGAACGGCCACGAGGTCGCGCACGTCGACGTCCGCCCGGCGGACGGTGTCCCGGAGACGCCGTACCCGGTGCTCACCGCGCCGGACGGTGTCATCCACGACGACGCCGGCGCCCGGTTCCTGGCCGAGTGGCGGCGCACGGGTCCCTGACCGACTGGGCGTCTCCCGGGCGCCGAGTTCGGAGCGCCTACCGAGGATGCGGGAACCCGGAGTGCGGACGGTCCCGCACTGCCCGTCCCCGCATTCTCGACGCCACAAGCGCCTCGTCGCAGGATCCCCCGCGAGTGCACGGGCGTGGGCTACTCTCCTGGACGTCCCCTCGCCTCGGTCCTGCCCCGCCGACCGGCGATGTCGTCTCGTCCAAGGAGCCCACGATGCAGCCGGTCAGCGTCCTGATCGTCGACGACGAGACCCTGGTCCGGTTCGGCTTCGAGCTGATCCTGCGCGCGTCGCCCGAGATCGGCGAGGTCCGGACCACGACGGGCGACGGTGCGCTCGACGAGGTCCGCCGATCCCGCCCGGACGTCGTGCTGCTCGACATCCGGATGCCCGGCCGGAACGGGCTCGAGGTCCTCGGCGACGTGCTCGCCCTCGACGACCCGCCGCCGGTGGCGATGCTCACGACCTTCGACGTGGAGGAGCACCTCTCCGATGCGATGCACCTCGGTGCGAGCGGGTTCCTGCTGAAGGACATGGACCCCGATGCCCTCGCCCGGGCCGCGGTCGTGCTCGCTCGCGGGGGTGTCGTGCTGGCGTCCGGGATCGACCGACGCTCCCTGTTCCGCACCGCGCCGGCCGGGGGACCGGGACGCCCGCTGACGGTCCGGGAGAACGCCACGCTCCAACTGCTCGCGACCGGTGCCACGAACGCGGAGATCGCCGAGCACCTCGAGGTCAGCACGAGCACCGTGAAGGAGGACCTCCGGGCGCTGCAGTCCGTGTTCGGCGTCGCGTCGCGGGTGCAGGTCGCGCTCCGTGCGGCCGAGGCCGGACTGCTCGATGCGATCTGACGCCGGCGCACGCGCCACGACGTCGTCGGTGCTCCGGACCGTCGACGAGCGGGCCGAGCGGCTCACCGACCAGCTCCTGCGTCGCGTGCGCCGCATCCGGCTGTCGGGGCTCGTCGCCGACCTGCTGTTCGCGGCGGTCGCCGCGGCCGACGCGTTCGTCGGGTACCAGTACACCGACGCGTGGTCCCTGATCGGTGCGGTGCTCGCGGTGCTCGCGATGTTCCTCCGCCGTCGGTGGCCGTTCGTCGCCTGGGTCCTCACCCTGCCCGGCCTCTGGACCGGGTCGGCGGTCGTCGGGTCGGTGATCGCACTCGGGACGCTCGCCTCGGTGAGTCGGCGGTCCTGGCTCATCGCCCTGGCGTCGCTCGGCGAGTTCATCGCCTACGCCGGGTACACGTTCGTCGCGTCGAGCCTCGACACCGTCGTCATCAACGTCCTCTACGGCGCGCTGCTCACCGTCGGCCCGGTCGCCATCGGTCTGCTCCACCAGGCCCGGGTCCGGCTGGCTGAGCGGCTCGGCGAGGTCGAGGAGCTGCGTCGAACCGAGCAGCGGCAGGCCGCGGTCGTCACGCTCGCGCGGGAACGGGCGATCCTCGCGCGCGAGATGCACGACGTCGTCTCGCACCAGGTCACGCTCATCGCGGTCCAGGCCGGCGCGATGCAGGTCGCGAGCGAGGACGAGGTCACCCGCGGTTTCGCCCGCACCGTCCGGGGCCTCTGCGTCACGACGCTCCAGGAGCTGCGCGAGATGGTCCAGGTGCTCCGGGCGGCCGGCGGCGACGCGCGGAGCTTCGAACCGCAGCCGACGCTCGACGACCTCGACGCGATGATCGTCGCGAGCGAGCTCGACGTCGACGTCGACGTCGCTCTCCCCGAGGACCTCCCGCAGCCGATCCAGCGGGCGTTCTACCGGTTCGTGCAGGAGGCCCTCACGAACGCGCGCAAGCACGCGTCCGGGGCCGCCGTCCGGATCCGGTCGCGGTCCGACGCCGAGACGGTGACGCTGACGGTCGAGAACGACTCCGGGACCGTGCTCGACCTCCCGGGGTCCGGCCTCGGGCTCGTCGGCCTCGCCGAGCGTGCGGCGCTCCTCGGCGGTCGGATGCGCTCCGGGCCCACCGACGACGGCGGGTACGCCGTGTCGATCGAGCTCCCGCATTGAGCCACGCGGCCGGGCCTCATCCGATCGGGTGACCGCACTGTCCGATCGGACGACCCGGACGTCGACCCGGGCGAGCGGGATCACACCGACGGGCGATGTCCCGGCCCGGTCCCGTGCCCTTCCATGGGAGCATGCAGTTCTCCGTGCAGCCCGTCGTCGCGATGCTCCGTGCGCGCCCCCTCACCACGATCGTCGCGGTCGCCGGCACGGCGCTCGTCGTCGGGGCGACCGCCGTCAGTCGCGAGCCGGACCTGCACATGCCGATCGCGCCGCCCGTCGTCCTGGTCCTGACGGTCATCGCCTTCTGGTTCGCCGAGCGGGCCCTCGGGATCGTCACCACGCTCCTCGTGGCCGTCCTCGTCCCGGCGCTGGCGTCGCTCGCCTCGATCGGGGTGATCGCCGTCGGGAGCGCCGTCGGCGAGGCGCACGCCGACATCGCCAGCGGCGAACCGGTCTGGACGCCGTCGCTCGTCGCCGCGGCGCTGTTCGCCGCGACGGCGCCGCTCCTCCCGGCCGGCCGACGACGACACATCCGCGTCTCCCTGTGGACCGTGAGCCTCGTCATGGTGCTCTTCGCCGCCCACGCGTCGGACCTCGCGAGGCTGCTCGCCGTGACGATCGGTGCCCTCGTCGGCGCGGCGATCGGCCCGCGTGCGACCGTGACGCCCCGACGCCGGGTCCTCGGACGCGACACCTTCGCGGCGATCCAGGCGGCGGCGGGCCTCGGTGCGCTCGCGACGCTCGTCGTGCACGAACCGGACGGCGTGCTGTCGACCTGGGCGTTCGCGTTCCCGGACCGGCTCACCGTCTTCATCGCGATCCTGTTGCTCGTCTCAGCCGTGCTCATCGCCCGAGGACGGCGCTCCGGGCTGTTGCTCTCGATCGCGCTGCAGGTGCTGATCGCCGCGGTCCTCGCCACCCAGCTCGTGATCGACCCGATCCTCGACGACGACTTCCAGTGGGCGGGCGCGGACCCGGCGGTGATCGAGTGGCAGCTCACGCTCATCGCGGCGTGGACCGTGCCGGCCGCGGTCGCGATCGCCCTGGTCGTGTCCCGGCGTCGTCTGCTCCGCCGGGCGTTCCTCCCGCGCGACGACGACCACGGCGCCCTGCGTGAGCTGGTCCGCACGACGGATGCCGGTTCGATCGGCCACATGGGTCTCTGGCGCGGCAACGACGTCTGGTTCGTCCCGGACGGTTCCGGCGCGGTCGCCTTCCGCGTGGTCGGCGGGATGGCGATCACCGTGTCGGACCCGGCCTGTCAGGACGCCGACCGGGAGCGTGTGATCGGCGCGTTCGTCGCGCACTGCGAGCACAACGGGTGGGTCCCGGTGTTCTACAGCGTCCACGAGCACGTCCGCGACCTGCTGGACGCGGAGGGCTGGGCCTCCGCCCCGGTCGCCGCGGAAGCGGTCATCGACGCGCAGGAGTTCTCGCTCGCCGGCAAGCGCCGCCAGGACCTCCGGACGGCGACGAACCGGGCGGGCCGTGAAGGCATCCGAGCCGTCCGGACGACGTTCCGCGAGCTCAGCCCGGCGCACCGGGACGCGGTGGAGATGCTCTGCGTCCGTTGGGCCGACGGCCGGCAGCTCCCCGAGATGGGCTTCACGCTCGGGTCGGTCCGCGAACTCGACGACGAGGACGTCGCCCTCGTGCTCGCGGTCGACGACCGGAACGGCGGCCGGGTCCTCGCGGTGACGAGCTGGCTGCCGGTGTACCGCGGTGGGCAGCAGGTGGGCATCACCCTCGACGTCATGCGGCGCGCGGACGACGCGATGCCGGGCGTGGTCGAGTTCCTCATCGCCAGTGCCGTGCTCGCCGCCAAGGACGCCGGCCTGGCTGCCGTCAGCCTGTCGGGGACGCCGCTGATGACCGCGGACGACGACCGGCGGTCCTGGCACGACGTCGTCCTGCGCTGCGCTGCGCGAGCCCTCGAGCCGGTCTACGGCTTCAGGTCCCTCCGCCGGTTCAAGGACAAGTTCGAACCGCGGCACGAGACGCTCTGGATGGCGATCCCGTCCGCGGCCCACCTCCCGGCCGCGTCCGCGGCGATCGTCCGCGCCTACGTCCCGGACCTCCGCGTCCGACACGTCCTGCGCCTCACCCAGCGGCGGGCCGCCACGCGCGGACCGGAGGCGTCGGTCCTCGTCGGAGCACGAGGATGAGCCTCGACGACATCCCCGACGCACACGTCCGAGCGCGGCTCGGGTCCTTCCTCGCATCGTCCACCCGTCCGGTGGAGCGTGGGACCGTCGTGTGGTTCCTGCTCGGCGGTTCCCCAGCTCTCTCGCTGCGAGAAGCTGCCACGATCGCAGAGTCGGCGTTCGCCGGCGAGAGCGGCATCGGCGGCGGCGTCGAGACCGGATCCGGTGACGGTGCCGTCGCGGGCACCGCGGGTCGTGCGAGGTGATCGCCCGGCTCCTGCGCCTGGTCGACGAACTCTCGCCCGGACTCCGCGCGTACCTGTTCGACGACACGAGTCTCTGGGACTGAGGAATGATCCACTGGTTGTTCGGCACACGACTCGAGGTGCCGACGAAACTCGTCCCGGCGGACGTCGTCTTCGCGGTCCTGGTGCTGCTCGCCGTCCTGCTGCCGCTGCGGCGCCGTCCCGGGCGGCAGCTCCCGCTCCGGCCCGGGGCACGGCGGCGATCCGTCCTCGTCTCCGGCGTCGTCATCGCGGCC
This sequence comes from Curtobacterium phyllosphaerae, assembly GCF_049341865.1. Classification (NCBI taxonomy): domain Bacteria; kingdom Bacillati; phylum Actinomycetota; class Actinomycetes; order Micrococcales; family Microbacteriaceae; genus Curtobacterium; species Curtobacterium phyllosphaerae. The sequence goes on from NZ_JBMPIU010000002.1 coordinate 218,745, forward strand.
GGAGCACTCGTCGGACTCCTCGCGTGCTGGGTCGTCGGTGACCTCGCGAACGCGTTCGACACGCACCTGACCACGGTCACGCGGATGTGGGTCGCGTTCGCGTTCGCCGGCGTCGCGCTCGGGGTCCTCCGCGTCGTCACCGGGCCGGGCGTCGTGCCCCGGGTGATCGGGGGCGTGCTCATGGTCGTCGCCCTCGTCGTCTCCGGGCTCGGGATCAACGTCGACTACGCCGCCTACCCGACCATCAACGCCCTGCTGCAGAAGAACCCGTACCCGGACCTGCACCTCGGAGCGGAGCAGGCTGCCGACCCGACGGCCCGGGTCGTGTCGGGCACGGACTGGCACCCCCCGACGACGATGCCGCGGAAGGGTGTCGTGGGTTCCGTCGAGATCCCGGGCCGCGAGTCGGGGTTCCCCGCGCGACCCGCCGTCGTGTACCTGCCGCCGGCGGCGCGCACGGCCCACCCCCCGGTGCTGCCGGTGATCATCTCGCTGTCCGGGCAGCCGGGGACGCCGAGCGACATGTTCGCCGTCGGGCACCTCCCCGAGGTCCTCGACGCCTACGCCGCGCAGCACGGCGGCCTCGCACCGATCGTCGTCGCGGCGGACCAGCTGGCCGTCCCGGGGCACAACCCGATGTGCGTGGACTCGTCGGTGGGGCGGTCCGGGACCTACATCACCCAGGACGTCCCCGCCTGGATCACGGCGCACCTGAACGTCCCCACACCCGGACGGAACTGGGGCCTCGTCGGGTTCTCGCAGGGGGCGACCTGCACCATGCAGTTCCTCGCCGGACACCCGGACGAGTTCGCGGCGGGCCTCGCGATCTCGAGCCAGCTCGCCCCCATCGACCGCACACCGCAGAACAGTGCCGACGAGGCGTTCGGCGGTTCGCTCCGGCGCTGGCGGGCCGCAGCACCCGGTGCGCTCCTCAAGGCGCACGGCCCGTACCGGGACCACATGCTCATCCTGACGTCCGGCCAGAACGACGACGAGTTCACGAGGAACGCCCGCGCGCTCGAGCGGGACGCCCGTGGTGCCGGCATCCGGGTGCAGCGGGCCGAGGCACCCGGGAGCGGACACGACTGGAACACCGTCTTCTGGAGCCTCCAGCACGAGCTCCCCGCGATCGCGGACTTCCTCGGCACCCCCGCGTCCGCGCCGGCGTCCGGTGTGAGTCATGGTGGGACGGCCGCGCAGGGCGTCGTCGACCTCGCCTCCTCGTGGGTGCCGCCGGACGGGCTGCCGAAGGCCGGGCGGCTGCTCCATGAGGACATCCCCGGTACCGTCTCGCACTTCGCCGCCCGGCCCGGACTCGTGTGGCTCCCGCCGGCCGCCCTCGTCGCGCACCCGCCGCGGCTCCCGGTCGTCGTGCTGCTCTCCGGGCAGAGCCGCGATGCCGGACCGGACGACCTCGAGCGACTCGGGCACCTCGACACGACGATGAACGAGATCGCCGCCCTCGGTCGCGGTCTCGCCCCGATCGTCGTCGTCCCGGACCAGCTCGGGCAGTCGGACCACAACCCGATGTGCGTCGACGGTGCGCTCGGCAACAGCCTGACCTACCTGACCAGGGACGTCCCCGCCTGGGTCGCGGCGCACTACGCGGTGCAGACCGACCCGGCAGCGTGGACCATCGGCGGGTTCTCGCAGGGCGGCACGTGCGCGATCCAGATCGGGGCCGGCCACCCGGAGCGGTTCGAGCACCTCATCGACGTGTCCGGTGAGCGGGCGCCGTCCCTCGGCACGGTCGCCACGACGATCCGCGACGGCTTCGGCGGGAGCCGGGTGCGGTACGAGGCGGCGATCCCGGCGAACGAGCTCCACGCGCACGCGCCGTACGCCCACTCGGACGCGTACTTCGCCGTCGGCCAGGACGACGCGCGCTACGGGGCGGCGACGCCCGAGGTGGCATCGGCGGCCACGAAGGCGGGCATGCACGTCACCACGTGGGTCGTCCCCGGTGGCGGACACAGCTGGGGCACCGCCGCACCGGCCCTGGCGGCGGGGATGCAGTGGCTGCTCCCGAAGATCGGGCTCCGGGTCGGCTGACGCAGGACCGTCCGCCGGTGCCGGTCGACGATCACCCTCGTGGCGGCCGACATCGCCGCACCGATCGCGATGGCATCGTTCCCGGTGTGCGGGAGCGTGGACGTGCGGGCGTAGGACCACGACCTCGTCCGTCTCGACTTGGGCGGCAAGCGGGACTTCGGGACGTGGTTCAGCGCGCTGCCCGAGGCGGTCATCGGCATCCAGCTCATCCCGATGACCCCCGCGGCGGCGTCGTACATCGGCGGCACGGCCGGGGGCGGTGTGGACCACCTCTGTGCGCTCGTCGCAGCGGCGACCCCGATCGGGTACGGCGTGCAGTTCGGCGACGCCCTGCTCATGTACCGCTCCCTGGCCTCGGCCGCCGACGCCCGGACCGCGCTCGCCGCCGCGAGGACGCTGCCGGCACTCCCGACCCGCCCGACCCCATCGATCGAGATCGCACAACACGCCGCGTGGCAGGGGTCCGACGCGGCGTGTTCTGCGATCTCGACGAACCCGACGCGGCGTGTTCTGCGACCTCGACGAACCCGACGCGGGGTGTTCTGCGACCTCGACGACCCCGACGCGGCGTGTAGTGCGACCTCGACGACACCGGCGGGTCCGAGCCGCGTCAGACCCGCTCGTGCGCTCGCACCACCTCGCGCGCTCGCACCACCTCGCGCACCCCCAGGACGATCGCGGTCCCGACGAGCAGTACCGCCGCCGCCCGGATCGCCAGGATGGCCGCCCACCCGAGCACCCCGGTCGGGCCCGCGCCGATGAGCAGCAACGGGCTCGCCCCGACGGCCGTGACGACGACCAGCACGACCAGGAGTGTGATGCGGATGCGGCGGGCCGCGTGGGGTGACACCTCACGGCCGTGCGGCACCGGAGGCGTCCGACGGAACCAGAGCGCGAACGCGATCGCGAGCACGACCATCCCGCCGAACGAGCACGCGTTCTGGATCCAGTCGTACAGCGGATGCCCGATTAGGTCGCCACGGAGGAACGGCATGCGCGCCACGGACCACCCGTGCGCATGCGTGAAGGAGTCCCACGCGATGTGGCTGTACACGCCGACGATCAGGGTGCCGAGCGTCAGGGCCAGATCACCGACCCGGCCTGCGGGCGTCCGCGCGACGAACGCCCGCCACGAGGACGACGGGTCATCCCAGGCGGGTGGGAGCCGATCGTGCACGGCCCTCGGCTGGATCGCCGTCCACGCCCAGCGCAGGCCGAAGGTCCAGACGACGAGGGCGACGACCGCGACGGGGAGCGACACCGTCAGGGCACCGAGCGCGGAGTGGGTCACGCCGTACGGCGGCAGTGCCGGTACGAACAGCACGGCATCCGGTGCCATCGACCCCACGGCGAGGGCAGCCGCGGGGATCGGCGTCCGCCGGAACGGCAGCGCGACGATCGTGTGGCTCACGGTGAACGGCATGCTCGAAGGCTGGCACACGCGCCCTGACGAACACCCCCCGGTTCCCCGAGGAATCATCCGGACGACTGACCGGTCAGTGCTGGCAGTTCGGACACCAGTACGTGTCGCGCAGGCTCAGCTCCGTGTCGCCGAGCTGCCCGTGCTGGATCCGGGTCCGACACCGGAGACACGGCTTGCCCGCCCGGTTGTAGACCCAGAAGCGCTGTCCCGGCCGGGAGTTCCCGGTGGTGATCCGCTCGCTGCGGTCCCGGTTCGCCATGATGAGCCGCTTCGCGAGGTCGATCATCCGGACCGGGTCGGACACCTCGCTGACGGGTCGTGTCGGCAGCACCCCGCGGAGGTAGCAGAGCTCGGCGCGGTACACGTTGCCGAGGCCGGCGAGCACCCGTTGGTCGAGGAGCGCCAGCCCGACGGGACGCTCCGGCACCGCGAGGAGGTTCGCGAGCGCGAGGTCGGCGTCCCAGTCCGGTCCGAGCAGGTCCGGGCCGAGGTACCCGACGATGTCGTCCTCCTGGTCGCGCGGCACGACCTCGAGGATCCCGAGCGCGAACCCGACCGTCGACACCCCCTCCGCGTCGAGGATGCACCGCGCCTGGTGGGCCGGCCGGCGCCACCGGTCGCCGGGGGCGTACACGTCCCAGCGACCCTCCATCTTGAGGTGGGAGTGCACCGTCACGTCGCCGATCCGGTGCAGGATGTGCTTGCCCCGGGGGACGACCTCGTCGACCGTGCGGCCGACCAGGTCGAGCGTCGCGAACGCGGGCACCCGGAAGTCGCTGCGGGTCAGGACTCTTCCACCGAGTGCGGCCTGGAGGCGCGCAGCAGCCCGGTAGACGGTGTCACCTTCGGGCACCGGTCACCTCCGCCTGCCCTCGGAGGACGGTGTCACGCTCTGCTCGTCCGTTCGTGGCACCGGTCACCTCCGCCTGCCCTCGGCGGACGGTGTCACGCTCTGCTTGTCCGTTCGTGGCACCAGTCACCTCCCCGCCTCGCGCACAGCACTACACACGGAGGCGCAGCCCCTGCGGTGTGGCGGTGAACCCGGCGTCCCGGAGCAGGTCGCCGAGCGGCGTCTCGAGCACGAACGTGCCGTCCACCCGCTCGATCGCGAGCCGCCCGAGTCCGGAGCGCACGGTCGCGGCGATGCTCAGCGTGGCCGCCGTGAGTGCGGGCTCGTCGTCCGTGAACGTCAGCACGCTCTTCCCGCCGCGCTCGACGTAGACCGCGAGCACACCGTCGACGATCGTCACGAGCGCCCCGGCCTTGCGTCCGGGACGATGACCGCGGGTGGTGGTCGTACCCTCGGTCGGCTCGGCCCCGCCCGGCCACGGCAAGGCCGCGCCGAACGGGTTCGCCGGATCCGTCGCCGCGAGCGTGATCGCCGTCCGCGTGCGGTTCGGGTCGCTGTCCGCGCCGTCACCGTCCACGTCGCGCGAGAACGACCGGAGCCGGTCGACCGTCGGGCCGGTGGCGAACTGCGCCGCCCCGAGCCCCTCGACGAAGTAGCCGCGTCGGGCGCGCCCGCTCTCCTCGAACCGAGCGAGCACCCGGTAGACCCCTGCGAACCCGCCTCGGACGCCTTCGACCTGGACCGCACCGCGCGTGACGACCCCGTGCCGCTCGAGCAGCTGCTCGGCCATCGCCGCGGCGCGCACGGTCGGGTCCGGCTCGGCAAGGGGCAGCAGCGACCAGCGCCCACCGACCGTCGGTGGCCCGGACTGCGTCGGCAGGCTCGGACGGCGCCGACCGCGGAAGGCCCTGGTGCGCGGTGCGCTCGTCCTGGCCCGGCCCCCGATCGTCGCCCGCAGCGGCGCGAACGTGTCGTTCGTGATCTGTCCGGCCCAGACGAGGTCCCACAGCGCCGTGGTCAGCGCCTGGTCGTCGGTGCTCCCGACGGCCTGGGCGAGCTGCCGGAAGAAGTACGCGCCACCGCCGGCGAGCGAGGCGAGGACGTCGCGCTGGAGCTCCGTGGTCTCGGTGCCGGCCGGCTCCGCGAGCGTCGTCGGCGCCGTGTCCGCCAGGTGCAGGCACACCCAGCCGTCGTTCCCGGGGAGCGTCCCGCTGCCGGACCAGAGGACCTCGCCGGTGGCGGTCAGCTCGTCGAGCATCGCGGGGGAGTAGTCCGTGACCCGGGACGGCAGGACGAGCGACTCCCAGGCCGTCGCCGGGACCGCGACGCCCGCGAGCTGTTCGATGACCTGCAGGACGCCGTCGACGCCGCGCAGACCGCCGCGCGCGCCGAGCGTGTGCACGTGCTGCCAGGCCGGCAGGAACCGGGCGAGGGTCGCGGGGGCGACGGGCTCGACCTCGTGCCGGAGCGCAGCGAGCGACTTCGTCCGGATGCGCCGCAGGACCTCGGAGTCGCACCACTCGGCGCCCTGCCGGTCCGGCCGGAACTCGCCCTCGACGACACGGCGGTCGGCGACGAGCCGTCGCAGGGTGTCCTGGACGACCGCGACCCCGAGACCGAGTCGGTTGGCGGCGTCGTTCGCCGAGAACGGACCGTGCGACCGTGCGAACCGCCCGACGAGGTCGCCGAGGGGATCGGCGACGGGTTCCACGAACGCGGTCGGCACACCGATCGGTAGGGCGACGCCGAGGGCGTCGCGGAGTCGCGATGCGTCCTCGATCACGGCCCACCGCTTCGTGCCGCCGAAGGTGAACCCGAGGACGCGCCGGTCGCGCTCGAGCGCGGTGAGCACCGCCTCCAGTTCGGCTGCCGGACCGGCCGGCGGACGGGAGGCCCGAGCGCCGTCCGCCGGACCGGCGGCCGCGGCGCCGTCCCCGGGAGCGGCGGCCGCGGCGCCGTCCGCCGGGGCGAGCCAACTGCGCGCCACGGCTTCGTCGAGGTCGAGCGGCCCGACGAGCCGGAGGACGTCGACGAGGCCTTCGAGGTCGCGTGCACGACGGTCCGGCGAGAGGCGCTGCAGGTCGTTCTCGACGTCCGTGATCACCTGCGGGTCGAGCAGCTCCCGGAGCTCCGCTCGGCCGAGCAGCTCGCCGAGCAGTGTCGCGTCGAGGGACAGTGCCGCGGCACGACGTTCCGCGAGCGGGGTGTCGCCCTCGTACATGAACGCAGCGACGTACCCGAACAGCAGGGACCTGGCGAACGGGGACGCCTGCTCGGTCTGGGCCTCGACGATCCGGATCTCGCGGCGGGCGATCTCGTCGGCGATGCCGAGGAGCGCGGGCACGTCGTAGACGTCCTGCAGGACCTCGCGGACGGTCTCCAGGATGATCGGGAACGTCGGGTACTTCCGCGCGACGTCGAGGAGCTGCGACGCGCGCTGGCGCTGCTGCCAGAGCGGCGACCGGCGACCGGGGTCACGACGGGGCAGGAGGAGTGCCCGTGCGGCGCACTCCCGGAACCGCGCCGCGAAGAGCGCCGAGTTGCCGACCTGCTCCGTGACCAGGGCATCGAGGTCGTCGCGCTCGAAGACGAAGAGCTCGGAGCCCGGTGGTTCCGCGTCGGTCTCCGGGATCCGCACCACGATGCCGTCGTCGCTCGCCATCGCGCCGCCGTCGATCCCGTACCGCTCCGCGAGCCGAGCGCCGACCGCGAGCGCCCAGGGCGCGTGCACCTGCATGCCGAACGGGGAGTGCAGGATCATCCGCCAGTCGCCGAGCTCGTCGCGGAACCGCTCGACGACGAGTGTCGAGTCGGTCGGCACGTGCCCCGTGGCCTCGCGCTGCTCCCGGATGAACTGCAGCAGGTTGCGGACCGCGCGCTCGTCGAGGCCACTGTCCGAGACACGGGTCTCGGCGTCGGCGGGTGCCGCCGTGTCGAGCTCACGGACGTAGGCGCCCATCGCGCGCCCGAGCTCCGCCGGCCGGCCGATGCCGTCGCCCTTCCAGAACGGCACGCGCCCCGGCTGTCCGAACGCCGGGCTGACGAGCACCCGGTCGTGGGTGATGTCCTCGATCCGCCAGCTCGTCGCGCCGAGCGCGAAGACGTCGCCGACGCGGGACTCGTAGACCATCTCCTCGTCGAGTTCGCCGACGCGGGAGGCCTTCTCGCCGACCATGAACACACCGAACAGGCCGCGGTCCGGGATCGTGCCGCCGCTCGTGACGGCCAACCGCTGTGCACCCGGTCGACCGGTCAGCGTGTTGTGCACACGGTCCCAGACGAGCCGCGGACGGAGCTCGGCGAACTCGTCGCTCGGGTACCGACCGGCGACCAGGTCGAGGGTGGCGTCGAACGCCGATCGGGGGAGGCACGCGAACGGTGCGCTCCGCCGGACGACCTCGAACCAGTGGTCGGCGTCGAGGACGTCGAGCGCCACCGCGGCGACCGTCTGCTGCGCGAGGACGTCGAGTGGGTTCGCGGGGACCGAGATGGCCTCGATCGAGCCGTCGACCATGCGCGCGACGACGACCGCCGAGTGCAGGAGGTCCGCGCGGTGCTTCGGGAAGAGCACGCCGCGGGAGATCTCCCCGACCTGGTGGCCGGCGCGACCGACGCGCTGCAGGCCGCTGGCGACGGACGGCGGCGCCTCGACCTGGATGACGAGGTCGACCTCGCCCATGTCGATCCCGAGTTCGAGCGAACTCGTGGCGACGACGCAGCGGAGCCGTCCGGACTTGAGGTCGTCCTCGATGATCGCCCGTTGGTCCTTCGAGACCGAGCCGTGGTGTGCCCGCGCGAGCACGTTCGCGACGTCCGGGCCGCCGCCGCCCCCGGTCTGACCGGACGCGCCGATGACCTGCGCGGGCGGTCGTCGGTTCGTCCCGCGACCGTCGTCCGACTCGGTCGAGGACTCGTCGAGGTCGGTGGTGGGGGCCCCGACGGCGATGAGGGCGGTCTCGGACTCGGCCGCGATGCCGGCGCGTTCCTCGTGGATCTCGTTGAGCCGCGCCGTCAGCCGTTCTGCGAGTCGGCGGGAGTTCGCGAACACGATCGTCGACCGGTGCGCCTCGACCAGGTCGACGACGGACTCCTCGACGTGGGGCCAGATGGAGCCGTTCGTCGGGCTCGCGCCGGGGTCGTCGCCCGCTGCCGGTGCGCCGAGCTCGGACATGTCGTCCACGGGCACCACGACCCGCAGGTCGAAGGTCTTCTGGGCGGGTGGGGCGATGACGTCGACGGGGGCGCGACCGCCGAGGAACCGCGCGACCTCCTCCGCCGGACGCACCGTGGCGGAGAGCCCGATGCGCTGCACGGGACGGCCGAGCAGGTCGTCGAGCCGTTCGAGCGACAGCGCGAGGTGCGCACCGCGCTTCGAGGAGGCGACGGCGTGGACCTCGTCGATGATCACGGTGTCGACGTTCGCGAGGGTCTCCCGGGCCGACGACGTCAGCATCAGGTAGAGCGACTCCGGTGTCGTGATGAGGATGTCCGGTGGGGTGCGCTGGAGCTGCCGGCGGTCCGAGGTCGGGGTGTCGCCGCTCCGGACGCCGACGGTGACGTCCGGCGGCTCGAGGCCCATCCGCCGGGCGGTCTGGGTGATCCCGACGAGGGGGCTCCGGAGGTTCCGCTCGACGTCGACCCCGAGTGCCTTGAGCGGCGAGATGTACAGGACGCGGGTCCGCTGTCCGGCCGGCGGGTGCTCCGTCGTCCCGATGAGCTTGTCGATCGACCAGAGGAACGAGGCGAGGGTCTTGCCGGAACCGGTCGGGGCGATGACGAGGGCGTGGCGGCCGGTGGAGATGGCGTCCCACGCTCCGGACTGCGCCGGCGTGGGCGCGGTGAACGCGCCGCGGAACCATGCCGCAGTGGCCGGCGAGAAGCGTTCGAGCACATCCGTCATGGGCGTCCCACTATGCCCGTCGCCACCGACAGCGGCCGGTGCGGCGCGGAGATGCGACGCGGAGTGCCCTGAACCACGCACTCCGCGCCGCTGCCTCCGGCGGTTCCCATGTCGCCGCGGCACGTGCAGGGGCAGTCTGTGCACCCCCCACGTCGACGACGATACGGATCGTCGGCCTCCGCGAGAACCCCCTTGACGCGGTGGGGACGGAGGCGCTAGACGGACCGTTCGGTAGACCCGTCAGGCCTCGTCGCTCGGCACGGTGTCCGCGTCGGCGGGTTCGGGGACGAGGTGCAGGCCCTGGTTCGAGTTCGCCGCCGCCGTGAGTGCGAGGATCCACGCCCGGTTGATCTTCGGCGGTCGCGACCCGAAGTACTTGAAGAAGAGCGGTATCGACGGGTCCAGCCAGATGCTGCTCCGTCCGTCACCCACGGACGAGTCGTCGCGCCACGAGAACAACAGGCTCTCGCGCCTGCGGAGCTTCGCGACGATGACGACGCTGAGGTGCGCCAACGTCCGGTCGTCGAACCCGATCTCGACGACGTTCGTGCCGTACACGAGTTTGCCCATGTGATCCCTCGGCCGTCCCTGTGCTGGCCGAGCCCCCTCGGTCATGTGTACAGGTCGGCGGCACCCTGCACAAACGAATTCCCGACGGACGTTGACAACCGATCTGTAGCGATCTATCGTTGACCCATCGCGATACGCCAGTGAGCGTCGCGATGCTCCGGCACACCACACACGTCCCTGCCGCAGCCCATCGATCCTGACAACGAAACGGAGATCATCATGCATCCCATGTATGACGACGAACGCGGCCGGCGTGGCCGCATCACCCCGCGCGGCCCGCGCTTCGGCGGCGGTCGCGAACACCACGGCTTCGGTGCCCCGGACGCTGACTCGCACGACGAGCACACCGGTCGCGGCGGCCGCGGCCACGGCGGCCCCGGTGGTCGCGGCGGCTTCGGCGGTCGCGGCTTCGGCGGCCCGGGCTTCGGCCCTGGCGGGTTCGGCCCGGGCTTCGCGCCGGGGTTCGGCTTCGGGCGGGAAGGCCGCCGCGCACGTCGCGGCGACGTCCGCCTCGCGATCCTGAGCCTCCTCGGCGACGGGCCGGCCAACGGCTACGCGCTCATCAAGTCCATCGCCGAGCGCACCGGTGGCGCGTGGCGGCCGAGCCCCGGCTCGGTCTACCCCACGCTCCAGCAACTCGTCGACGAAGGGCTCATCGTCGCCTCCGGTGACGACGGTCGCTCGACCTACGACCTCACCGACGCCGGTCGAGCCGAGGTCGAGGCCCGCGCCGACGACATCGCGACGGCGTGGAACTCCTCGCCGGGTGCGACAGACGCCCAGCAGGGCTTCGTGGAGAGCCTGCAGAAGCTCTTCGGGGTGCTGCACATGTACCGCTCGACGGCCACGGACCCCCAGCGCGCTGCGGCCACCGAGAAGCTCGACCAGCTCCGACGCGAGCTGCTGCAGATCCTGGCCGACTAGTCCGGCCGGGCCGCACGGCCGCACGGCCGTCCGGAACGCCGTTCGATCTCCGGATCGGGCGGCGTTCCGGCGTTCCGTCGTTCCGTCGTTCCGGCATTCCGGACGGGAGGCGCGGCTCAGGCCCCGAGGAACCGGTGCACGTCCGCCAGCTCCTCGGTCGCCACCCCGTGACCGAGTCCGGCGTAGGTACGGTCGGTGACCGCGGTGTGCGCCGCGGCCCAGGCCGAGGTCCTCGCGGTGGCGGCGGGCGGGATCACCGGGTCACGGTCACCGTGCCCGATGAACAGTCGCGGACGAGCGGCGGCGACGGCGTCGTCGCGGTGGTCGGCACCCGGCACGACGAACCCGGACAGGCTCACCACCGCCTCGAACGCGGTCGGCCGTGCACGCAGCGCCTGGACGGCCATCGATCCGCCCTGGGAGAACCCGAGGAGCGCGACGCGGCCGTGCGCGGGCGCGACGGTGTCCAGCCAGGTGAGCACCGCCTCCACGGCGTCGTCCACAGCCGTCGGATCGGGCGCGCCCGGCGTGGAGAGCGGGTACCACGCGTGTCCCGGGCCGTGGGGCAGGGGCGCCCGGGGCGAGGCGAGCGCCCAGCTCGGCGGGAGCCCCGGTGCCAGTCCCATCAGGTCATGCTCGTCCGAGCCGACACCATGCAGGAGCACGAGCAGCGGGGTGTCGCCGCGGGCGTCCTCCGGGCGGGACCACCGGACGAGCGCGGGGTCGATGACGGGCATCCGACAACGGTAGTCGACGCCCCGACCCCGTGCGGGCGGGTGCGGCGCACACCGGCAACGTCCAGGGCGACTGGTAAGAACGGTCCATGGCCTCGACCCGTACCCCCGACCCCGACTCCGGCTGGTTGTCCGACGAGGAGCTCGCCTCCATCCGCCGGCGACTCCCGATCGCGTACGTCGAGGCGATCCCCGTCCGCACCGACGGTCTCGGGGTGGTGACCGAGGTCGGCGTGCTGCTCCGGGTCGCTCCGAGCGGGTCGATCGCCCGCACGCTCGTGTCCGGACGCGTGATGTTCGGCGAGTCCATCCGGAACGCGTTGTTCCGGCACCTCGAGAAGGACCTCGGTCCGATGGCGTTCCCGCAGCTCCCGGCGAGCCCGACCCCGTTCACCGTCGCGGAGTACTTCCCGCTCCCGGGAGCATCGGTGTTCACCGACGAGCGGCAGCACGCGATCTCCCTGGCCTACGTCGTGCCGGTGACCGGGACGTGCGAGCCTCGGCAGGACGCGCTCGAGTTGACCTGGATGAGCCCGATGGAGGCGGCCAGCGAGGCCGTCGCGGACGAGATGGAGGGCGGCCGGGGCAGTCTCATGCGTGCCGGGCTCGCGTCCGTCGGGGCCCTCATGTGACGCATCCCGCACCCGACGCACGACGAAGCCCCCGGCACCAGACGGTGCACGGGGGCTTCGCGGTGTCGGGACCGAGTCCCGGAACCGATCGTGATCAGTTCTTGAAGCTGTCGCCGACGCCCTTGGCCGCGTCCTTGACGTCCGAGACGCCCTGCTTGGCCGACGCCTTGGCCTGGTCGGTCTGGCCCTCGGCCTTGAGGCGGTCGTTGCCGGTGAGGTTGCCGACGGCTTCCTTGGCCTTGCCGACGAGCTTCTCGCCGGTGTTCTTGGTGTCATCCGATGCACTCATACGCAACTCCTCTGCTCAGCGAACGTGTCCGTCCGGACCGAGTCGACGACCCGGACTGGACCCGAGGGTACCGGCGCGGCTCGACCCACTCTCAGCAGATGTTCGGGCAAGCCCACCCAGGTCGCGCCCTATGATCGGCGCGGGGGGACGGCGGCGCGCGCCGATGCTCCGAGCACAGGGGAGATGCATCATGAACACCGTCCACCGCGCCGTCCTGGGCGTTGCCGCGACCGTGGCGATCGCCGTCGGGATCGTCGCACCCGCCACCGCGTACGCGTCGCCGGGCAGCGCGCACACCACGACCCCGTCGACGCCGAGCGTCGCCGACCAGGACGCCGCCGCGGACAGCGTGATGGGCTCCTCGATGACGAAGGCCGCCGCACTGTCCGCCGCAGCCGCCGTCTCCGCCCCGGCCGGCGTCCCCGGGTTCGACGTCAGCACGTTCCAGGGGCGCACGCCCGCGTTCGGCACCGCGTACGCGAACGGGGCACGGTTCGTGTTCGTCAAGGCCACGGACGGCACGCCGGGCACCGCCGCCAGCGGAAACCCGACCGGCAGCGTCGCCGACCACCGCGTCCAGCAGACGTCCGACGCCAAGTCGGCCGGACTGCTCGTCGGCAACTACCACTACTCGCGGCCGTTCTACTCGTCGGGCCCGACCCAGGCGTCGTTCTTCCTCGCGAACGCACCCGCGTGGCAGAACGACGGCAAGTCGCTGCCCCCGGTCCTCGACATGGAGGTGACGACGAACCCGACCAAGGAGGGCGGGACCCGCTGCTGGGGCCTGTCGCAGGCCGACATGGTGTCGTGGATCCAGGGCTACGTCGCCACGATCGTCGCCGCGGAGGGCGTGCAACCGCTCATCTACACGAACCAGGACTTCTGGAACACCTGCACGGGCAACAGCACGGCGTTCCCGCACGACCGGTTGTTCGTCGCGTACTACCCGACGACCACGACGAACACCCCGGTCGCACCGACCGGGCTCGGTCCGTGGGCGTTCTGGCAGTGGTCGCAGACGGAGTCGCCGTTCCCCGGGGACCAGGACGTCTTCAACGGCACCCTCGCGCAGCTCCAGGCGCTCACCGCCCGGAACGGCAGCGCCGTGGGACGCCTCGCCGGCGCGGACGCCTACGCCACGGCCGCCTCGATCGCCGGCAGCGCGTTCACCCCGGCCGTGTCGATCCCCACGGGCGACGCGACCACACCCGGCTCGATCCCGCTCGCGTACGTCGCCACCCGTGCGAACTACCCCGATGCCCTGAGCGGTGCCGCGGCTGCCGGGTTCCAGGACGCCCCGGTGCTGCTCACCGACCCGGGGACGCTGCCCGCCCCGACGATCGCGGAGCTCGCGCAGCTGAACCCGAAGCGGATCGTCGTGCTCGGCGGGCCGAACGCCGTGTCGGACAGCGTGCTCGGTCAGCTCCGCTCGCCCGCCACGGGGACCGCGCCGACGAGCGTCACCCGCATCGCCGGCACCGACCGGTTCGACACGTCGGCCCTGGCATCGGCGGCGTTCCCGGTCGGCGGCACGGTGTACCTCGCGACCGGCACGAACTTCCCGGACGCGCTCGCCGGTGCTGCCGTGGCCGCGGGTGCCGCCGCCGACAGCGCGGGCGGCGCGCAGGCGGGTGCGATGCTGCTCGTCCGACCGGACGTCGTCCCCGACCAGGTGGTGACGGCACTCCAGCGCCTCGAGCCGACGAGGGTCGTGGTCCTCGGCGGCACCACCGCGGTGAACGACTCCGTCGTCGCGCAGGTGCGCACGATCCTCGGCGCGGACGAACGGATCGACCGCTGGTTCGGCGCCGACCGGTTCGAGACCTCGGCGGTCATCGCACAGCAGGCGTTCGGGACGTCGACGGTCCCGGCGGCGTTCCTCGCGACGGGCGTCACGTTCCCGGACGCCCTCGCCGGTGCCCCGGTCGCCGGGCACTTCGGCGGACCCGTGCTCCTCGTCCGGAACGACGTCGTGCCCGATCCGGTGCGGGCGGAGCTGGGGGCGCTGCGGCCCGCGGGCACGGTCGTCCTCGGCGGGCCGATCGCGATCGACGGGAGCGTCGAGGCCGGTCTCGGCTAGCCCCCGACGCACGACGCCGACGCACGACGCTGGCCCCCGACGCACGACGAAGGGCCCCGCACGGGTGTGCGGGGCCCTTCGTCGTGCCGACGGCCGGAGCCGCCCGGGGTCAGCGCCCGGCGGGACGGGAGGCGCGACGCGAGCCGCCCGCGCCGCCGCCGGAACGACGGGGACGGTCGTCCGAGTCCTTCCAGGGCTGCGCCGGCTGCCCGGTCTCGGACGAGTAGATGCGTGCCGAGCCGCCGCGCGTGGTCGGAGCCTGCGCACGGCGGCCGCCGCCGGCGCCACCGCGACCGCCCTCGGAACCGCGACGGGCGTTGCCGCCCTGTGCCGCGCCTCCCGAACGGTGTCCGGCGGCGTCGCCACCGCGGCCGCCGGCGCGCACACCGTCGCGCTGGCCCTCGCGGACCGGCGCGGCGGAGGCTCCGGCAGCACCGCGGGCACCGCGGCCGCCACGACGTCGGCCGGAGGATTCACCCTCGGCGCGCTGCCGCGGCTGGTTCTGCTGCTGCGGTGCCGCCTCGGCGACGTGGCGGACCGGGGCGATCTCACCGACGAGCGTGTTCACCGGCGCGGAGTTCGCGGTGACCTGCCGCGGGCGGGCGCCGATCGACGCCTTCTTGAGCATCTGCGCGACGTCGCGGCGCTGCTCGGGGAGCACGACCGTGACGACGTCACCGGCCGAACCGGCACGCGCGGTGCGGCCCGAGCGGTGCAGGTACGCCTTGTGCTCGGTCGGCGGGTCGACGTGCACGACGAGCTCGACGCCGTCGACGTGGACACCGCGGGCGGCGACGTCGGTCGCGACGAGGACGAGCGCGTCACCCGAGGTGAACCGGGCGAGGTTCCGGTCGCGCTGCGGCTGCGACAGGTTGCCCTGCAGGTCGACGGCGGGGATGCCGGCCGCGGAGAGGGACTTCGCGAGGCGCTTGGCGTGGTGCTTCGTGCGCATGAACATGATGCGGCGGCCGTTGCCGGACGCCAGCTTCTGGACGAGGTCCTTCTTGTCGTCGGCGCCGGACACCTCGTAGATGTGGTGCGTCATCTGGTCGACGTGGCTCGAGGCGTCGTCGACCGAGTGCATCACGGGGGTGTGCAGGAACTGCTTGACGACCTTGTCCACGCCGTTGTCGAGCGTGGCGGAGAACAGCAGGCGCTGGCCCTGCTCCGGCGTCGCCCGCATGATGCGCGTGACGACCGGGAGGAATCCGAGGTCGGCCATGTGGTCGGCCTCGTCGAGGACCGTCGCCTGGATGGCGTCGAGCTTGACGTGGCCCTGCTTCATGAGGTCGTCGAGGCGGCCGGGGCACGCGACGACGATGTCCACGCCGCGCGAGACGGCGTCGACCTGGCGGCCCTGCGAGACGCCACCGAAGATGACGGTCGTGGTGAGGCCCATGGCGGCGGCGAGCGGCGCGAGGACCGCGTCGATCTGCGTCGCGAGCTCACGGGTCGGCGCGAGGACGAGGGCACGAGGGTGTCCGCCACGCCGCTTGTTGCCGTCGGCGGCGAGCCGCGCGACGAGGGGGATCGCGAACGCGAGGGTCTTGCCGGAGCCGGTGCGGCCGCGGCCGAGGACGTCCTTGCCCCGGAGCGTGTCGGGGAGCGTGTCGACCTGGATCGGGAACGCCGAGGTCTTGCCCTGCTCGGCGAGGACGCGGGCCATGGGTGCGGGGACGCCGAGGTCGGCGAAGCTGACGCCGGAGGTGTCGGAGTCGGAGGAGATGCCGTGCGAGGGCGCGGCGGAGATGGTCGAGGTCACGAGTGGCCTTTCGAGTGCGCGCAGATCTGTGGCCTGCGCGGAGCGGGATCGTCGGCGCGGGTGCGCGGACGATGTCGCCGCAGAGAGCCTGGCACGGCCTGTTCGGAGCAGGCATGCTGATACGCATCGATCCGGTGCCGGTTCATGGCACGTGGATCGGGAGAGTTTCGGGGCGTCCGTACGACGCACGAGGTGACGAGATCACCTCGAGTGGTTCCATACTACGGCCTGGAGGCCCGTGGGCGCCACCGCGCGCCGCTCGCCGTGGGCGGACGCGGACCACCGCACCGGCTGCCGGAGGTGCGAGGATGGCGGGCGTGCGCCGCTCCCGAGGACCCGTGACGACCCTCCTCGCCGTGCTCGTCGGAGGCCTCGTCGGCACCGCGCTCACGGGGTGTTCGTCCGCGCAGGTCGAGGACCCGGCGTGGCTCGCACCGCCGACGACGGGGGTGCCGGACTACCAGCTCGGCGGCGCGTACCCACCCGCCGCGGGCGTCACCGTCGTGACCCGGGACAGCACGGCCGAGCCCGCCCGCGGCGTGTACGACATCTGCTACGTCAACGGGTTCCAGACGCAGCCCGGGTCCTCGGCGTGGACGGGGCACGACGACCTCCTCCTGCACCGGGCATCGGGCGCACGGTTCGTCGACCCCGGGTGGCCCGACGAGACCCTGCTCGACATCTCGACCGCGGCCAAGCGGACGGCGATCGCCCGGGTGCTCCGGCCGACGCTGGAGCGCTGCTCAGAGCGGGGGTTCCAGGCCGTGGAGTTCGACAACCTCGACTCGTGGACGCGTTCGCACGGGCTGCTCGATCGTGCGGACGCGGTGGCGATGGCCTCGGTGTTCGTCGACGACGCGCACCGGCTCGGGATGGCGGTCGGGCAGAAGAACACGCCCCAGCTCGGCGCTCGTGGCAGGTCGATCGGGTTCGACTTCGCGGTCGCCGAGGAGTGCATGCAGTACGACGAGTGCGGCGCCTACACGAAGGTCTACGGCCGGCACGTCATCGACATCGAGTACACGGACGAGCTCCGGCAGCCGTGGTCCGAGGTCTGCGCGTCGTCGGAGCGGCCGGCGATGACGATCCTCCGCGACCGGGACCTGCAGCCGCCGACCAGTTCCGCCTACCACTTCGAGCACTGCTGAGCGTCGGCCCCGGCCCGGCCCTGGCCCCGGCCCCTGTCGGCCGAGCATGCACGAACCTGGAGTCCGGCGGCCGCTGCACCCCGGGTCTGCGCATTCTCGACGGGTCTGCGCATCCTCGACGGCGGACTCGGCCGACCCGGCCCGGCGGACCCTGCCCGCGGGGGAGGCCCTCAGGTCGGCCAGGTGTCCCGGAGCGCCGTGACCGCCTGGTCCAGGGACAGGCCGGCGGCATGCGCCTCGGCATGGAAGGCACGTGCGGCGTCGACGACGTGCGCCGGCACCTCCGCAGGACGGACCACCCGTGTGCCGCCACCCCGTGCCGTGGAGACGAGACCGGCCTCCTCGAGGAGGGTGTAGGCCCGCGCGATCGTCCCCGGTGCCAGCCCCAGGTCCGTCGCGAGCCCGCGGACACTCGGCAGGCGGACACCGTCGACCAGGTACCCGGCGGTGATCTGCGCCGCGATCTGCGACCGGACCTGCTCGTACGGCGGGATGCGTCCGCCCGCGTCGATGGCGACGAGCTGACCGGTGCTGCTCACGATGTCCTCCGGACCTGGAAGTCGTACTGCTCGCCGACCGGGATCGCGGTGTCCACGGTGTTCCCGGGCGGGGCGAGCGGGCACGCCCACGCCGGGTCGTACGCGCACGAGGGGTTGTAGGCGAAGTTGAAGTCGATCACGAGCCGCCCGTCGGTCCCCCCGAGGTCGGCGCCCTTGATGGTGTCGAGCAGGTACCGTCCGCCGCCGTACGTGCCCCGGGCCTTCCCGGCGCTGGCGTCCTTGACCGGCACGAACACGCCGCCGCCGTAGCCGTTGTGCGCCCACACGTCGAGGCTGCCGACCGCCGGGACCCGCACGATGCCGACCCGGTCGAACGAGACGACCCCGTCGGTGCCGGTCGGGACGTCGAGGTGCGCCGGGTCGGCGTCCTCGATCGGGACCTCGAACCGCCACCGGGGGTCGTAGGTCGGCACGGGCAGCGAGACGAAGTCCGCGGCGTCCGCGGGGAGGAGCGGACTCGCCGGGTGGTCGGCGAACATCGCGTCCCGGGACTCCCGCCACAGCGCATGGGCGGCCTCGGGATCCGACGTGCTCCGGACCCGCCGGTACAGGTCGAACGTCGTGCGGCGCCAGTCGACGGTCGCGAGGGTCGTCGCGATCCGCTCGGCGGCAGGCGCGGGGTCGGCGGTCGCGGTCGTCTCGCTCACACGGAGGAGGCTACGCCCGCCCGGTGCGACACGCGAGGACGTGGGGCGACACGCGAGGACACGGTGCGACACGCGAGGACCCGGTCCGGGACGCACGGCTCGGCTGCGCGCCGCGGCGATCGCTGTCGTGTCCGGCAGGCGTCGGCGCGTCCGTCAGGCGACCTGACCGTCAGGCGTCGATCCGCCAGCTCGGGGCGAGTGCGCGCATCCGGAACGCACGCCACTGCCACACGACCCAGAGTCCCGGCCACAGCGCGACCCCGAGGGCGGCCGGTCGCATCCGGTAGGTCAGCCGGTCGCGGAGGAGGGTCCGTCCGTCGGGGAGGGCCGTCGCGGCCATCCGGTGCCGCATGTCCATCCGCGCGAAGAGCCCGGAGGTGCCACCGCCGCCGTCCTGCTGCACCGGGATCCCGTCGAGCGTGCGCGTGGAGATGTCGACGTGGGTGGCGCCGCTCGGGATCAGCCCGAAGGCGTCGGCGCGGACGGGGTGCGGGTCGCCGTCCGTCCAGCGCCGCGGGAAGCCGTCCGGCGCGAGCGAGGAGTACACGAGCATCGGCTCGGTCACGGCGATCATCACCCGGGGGCTGCGGAGGGCGTCGCGGACGACGTCGACGGGGGCGTCGAGGACGATGCGGAGTCCGACGTGCATGGCGGCGACGCTACGCGTCGCGCCTGGGGCCGCGGATGGGAGGCGCGGTTCGGCTGTCCGCGGTCAGGCGTGCCGACCGGAGTGCCGCCCCTCGGCGCGGCTGCCCGCCTTCCGGTCCGACGCCGCCAGCCGCTCCCGGAGCGCGAGCCGCACCGTGGGCCACTCGCTGTCGATGATCGAGAACACCACGGTGTCGCGCCGTGAGCCGTCCGGACCCGTGCGGTGGTTCCGGAGGACGCCGTCCTGCTTCGCGCCGAGCGCAGCGATCGCCGCCCGCGAGGACTGGTTGTGCCAGTGCGTCCGGAACTCCACCGCGATGCACTCCCACTCCTCGAACGCGTGCGTCAGGAGCAGGAGCTTCGCCTCGGTGTTGATGCCGGTGCGCTGGGCGGACGCAGCGAGGAACGTCGTGCCGATCTCGACCCGGTCGTGGACTGTGTCGATGTTCATGAAGGTCGTCATCCCGACCACCCGCCCGGTGGACCGGTCGCGGACGGCGAACGGCACCATGGTCCCCGCTGCGTGCTCGGCGAGGACCCGGTCGATCTCGCCCTCGACCTCGGCGGGACGGGGGACGTTCGTGTACCAGGTGCGCCAGAGGTCGCCGTCCGCCACCGCTGCCCGGAGGTCCTGCGCGTGCTCCTGGCCCAGGGGCTCGAGGGTCACGCGGTCGCCGTTCAGGGTGGGGATCGGGGCGATGTCCATCCTCGAATCGTATCCGGCCGCGGCTAGGGTGTCGGGGTGCGTGCGCGAGGGCAGACGAAGTACCAGGTGCGGTTCGGATGGGGTGCCGCCGGCGCAGCACGGATCGCCCGGGACGCCCACCTCCTGGTCTGGGTCGACGTCCTCCCGACCGCGGACGCGCGCGTCGCCGCCGGGCTCCTGCCCGACGGGCCGGAGGTCGTGCTCGCGGGTCTGGCGGACGCGGCCCTCGTCGCGGACCGGGTGCTGCGCCTCCAGGCCGAGCGGGGTGACCGCTGCGTCGTCGCGATCGTGGCCGCGGGGATCGACGAGGGCGCGGTCGGCGGCGGCGCCGTCGACCCGACGCTCGAGGGGGCGGGGGAGTCGGTTGCCGACCAGGCGAGTGCACCCGACTTCGCGGTCGAGGACCTGCTCGCCGCCGGCGCCGTCGTCGACGCGCTCGCCGAGCGGGGGATCGACGCCACGTCGCCCGAGGCCGCGGCCGCGCACGCCGCGCACGCGGGACTGCGGCGAGCCGTCCGGCACCTCGTGACGGCGTCGGTGAGCGCGACGATGCTCGACGCGGTCGGACGCCACGACCAGGTGGTCGCGGCGCTCGCCGCGGTGCCCGGCGAGCTGCGCGTGCTCCGGGTCCGACGTGCACCGCGGGAACAGACCCACCGCGCGTAGCGTTCGACCGGACGACGGCCCCGTCGAGCGGGCCGCAGAGCACCTGGAGGAACCATGCAAGCCGTCGCGAACGGAACCGTCATCGCCGAGGCCCCGGAAGAGGACCTCATCCAGATCGAGGGCAACTGGTACTTCCCGCCGGCGAGCGTGAACGCGGACCTGCTGTCGAAGACCGACACCCCGTACCACTGCCCGTGGAAGGGTGACACCCAGTACTTCACGGTCCAGGCCGGCGACCAGGAGTTCGTCGACGCGGCGTGGTCGTACCCGGAGCCGATCCCGAGCTCGTTCGACCGCGTCGGCAAGGACTACAGCGGCTACGTCGCGTTCTGGAAGGGCGTCGAGGTCACCGGGTGACCGCACGCGCGGGGCGCGGCCTGGTGGGACGGCCCGGGGTCCTCACCCCGCGAACGTCTGGACGACCAGGACCACGTTCAGCGCGACGATGACGAGTGCGACCGCCGTGGCGACGATGCGTGTCGGCACGGCGTTCGCGTCATCGCCCATCACGCTCCGACGGGACGTGTAGACGACCAGCGGGACCACGGCGAACGCGATCCCGAACGACAGCACGACCTGGCTCCCGACCAGGAGCATCGTCGGGTCGAGTCCAGCTGCGAGCAGGACCAACGCCGGCACGAGCGTCACGAGCCGGCGTGCGGCGAGCGGGAACCGGACGTGCAGCAGTCCGCGCATGATCTCGGCGCCGGCCATGCAGCCGACCGACGTCGACGCCAGTCCTGACGCGAGGAGCCCCACCGAGAACAACACGCCGACGACCGGGCCGAGGTTCGCCGCGATGGCGTGCTGCGCCCCGACGATCGTGTCGGTGGACCCGACCCCCTGGAGCGTCGCGGCGGCGAGCACGAGCATGCAGATGTTCACACCACCGGCGACGACGAGGGCCAGCCCGACGTCCCACCGCGTGGCGCGCAGCACGCGTCGACGATCCGGGCCGGGTGGCGTGTCGCCGTGCCGGTCGCGGCTCAGCGCCGAGTGCAGGTAGACCGCGTGCGGCATGACCGTCGCCCCGAGCATCGACGCGGCGAGCACGACGGAGCCGGAGCCCTCGAACCGCGGGACGAGCCCGGCGAGCATCGCACTCGGCGACGGGTCGGTGAACAGCAGCCCCGCACAGAACCCCACGGTGAGGATCGCGAGCATCCCGGTGACGACGACCTCGAACGATCGCGCACCCCGTCGGGACTGCACGATGAGCACGAGCATCGAGACGGCCCCGGTGACGACGCCCCCGGCGAGCAGGGGCAGCCCGAACAGCAGGTGGAGGGCGAGCGCGCCACCGATGACCTCGGCGACGTCGGTGGCCGCGGCGACCACCTCGGCCTGGCTCCAGAACGCGAGCCGGACCGATCGCCGGAGGCGCAGGCCGAGGAGTTCCGGCAACGACCTGCCGGTGACGATCCCGAGCTTCGCCGACAGGTACTGGACGACGACCGCGCTCGCGTTGGCAGCGACGAGCACCCAGAGGAGCAGGTACCCGTAACGGACCCCGGCGGTGAGGTTCGCGGCGACGTTCCCGGGGTCGACGTACGCGATCGCGGCGACGAAGGCCGGTCCGAGCAGTGTCAGGCCGCGTGCTCGGCGTCCCGGAGCGGCGCCGGGTCCGGCGCGGACGGCACCGGCGCGGTCGGTCATGGACTCAGCGTGCCACAGTGTCCGACGGCACGGAGCAGGCGGTCCGGTTCGCCGGGACGACGATCGTGACGCCGGACGGTGGTCAGCCGGCCGCGAGCCGGGCTCGGTGCGCCCGCACCTTGGCGCGGTTCCCGCAACGCTGCATCGCGCACCAGCGCCGGGTCCCACCGCGCGACGAGTCGTAGAACACCAGGCCGCAGTCCGGCGCCGAGCAGCGGCTGAGACGGGTCGGGCTCTGGTCGGCGTCAGCGTCGTCGAAGCCGACCTCGGTGAACAGGGCGACCGCGTCCCGGGCGACGCTCGACAGGGCCTGCGCGAGCCGGACCCGGTTCGCGCCTGCGCGTCGGCGGCCTCCGGCGAGGGTGGGCGGGACGTCCGGGAGTGCGGCGAACAGGTTCACGGTGTCGATGTCGTCGCGCGCCGGCTGCGTCCGTCCGACACCGGCGCGGAGTCCGGCGGCGACCGCGGTGCGCTCGGCCGGGGAGACCTGCGGCGTCGGGGCCGCCGCGACCGCGAGCCGGCCGATCGCCCCGCGCAGCGACCGCGCGTCGAGGAGCTCGCGGTCCGTCGCCCCGACGTGGATCGGCTCGGTGTGTCCGGACAGCCACTCGTCGAGGTCCGCCGGGGTCATCAGCAGCTCGCCGAGGTGCGCGCGGGGACGGCGGCCGTCCGGGTCGTCCGCGAACCCGCCCGTGTGGGCGAAGTCGAGCGCGATCCGGCCGGCGTCGAAGAACCAGGACGCACCGGAGTCGGTGCGGATGTCCTGGCCGGTGTGCATCCGCTCAGGGTAACTGGTCTGCGGGGTCACGCCGTCGGGGGGTACCCGTCGGCGTCCGGGCGGGCCGTCTCACGCCGTCGCCCGCACCTGCTCCCGACGCTGCCACACGATCGTGTTGCTCGGGTCGTACCGGCGGGAGCACCGGGCGCACGCCATGGGTCGCGTCGGCGTCCGGTACCGGAAGTGCTCGTGCCCCGCGGGGCAGGTCCCGACCCACGAGGCGAGCTCGGACGCGATCGGCCCGTCGTGCAGCCGCGACCCGACGTAGCCGAGGCCGGTGGCCGCACGACGCCAGGTCGGCCCGTGCCCGGCACGTGCGCCGGCGAGTGCGTGCGCGACCTCGTGCAGGAGCACCTGGTGGACGTCCTCGTCCTCGAACCGCGTGGCGAGGTGCCGGCTCACGGTGATCCGCTTGCGCGAGAAGTCGCACTGGCCGGCGCGGGTCTTGGCGTTGTCGAAGCCGAACGACCACGTGCCTTCGTCGAGGTGGAGCCGGATGAGCGACTCCGCCCAGATCCGGACGCGGTCGAGGTCGCTCACCGATCCGACTCGGTCCGGGCGGCCGCCTGCCGGACGGCGTCCTGCGGGTCGGTGGTGGTCGTGCGCTGCGTCGTCATGAACGCGCGCATCGACTCCTCGATCGCGGACTTGAGCGCAGCGGTCCGCTCGGCCGGGGCGCCGGCGGCACGGAACGCGTCGTGCGCGGCGCTCAGGGCCGTGCGAGCCTCCTCGTAGCGGCCGAGTTCGAACAGCGACCACCCTTCGAGCTCGGCGGCGGCGCCCTCGAGCTCGTGCCAGTCCTCGGTGGACGCGGTCCCGCGGGCCGTCGCGGCCTCCGACGCGGCACGCTCATGGCGACCGAGGTCGTGCAGCACGTGGGCGCGACGGACACGGGCCGCGACGCCGTCCGCGCGGTCGCCGGTGAACAGCGCGAGACGGAAGGTCTCCTCGGCGATCACCAGTGCCTCGTCGAGACGGCCGAGCAGTCGCAGCAGCTCGGCGCGTTCGGCGAGTGCCGCCGTGCTCCGTGTCTGGCCGAGCTCGCGGAGGCGCTCCTGGACGACGGCGACGTCGACCGCGGGCCGCAGGCTGATCGGCGCGAACCGCGCCCCGTCGGAGCCGGCAGGGGCGCCGGGCCCGGCATGCGCTCCCGGAGCGGCAGGCGATCCGGGACCCGTCGGCACAGGAGACCGTCCGGCCGTCGTCTGGTCGGAGGGGCGGCTGGGGTCCGACGGAGGGGTGAACATCAGATCAGAGGGTAGCCGGGTGCGCCGTGAGCGGGGTGATGCCGCGCGCGTTTCGGCAGGGTGGACCGAGCCGGACGGTCGGCCTGCGCACCGCCCGATGTCGATGCCCCGAGCTCGGCAGCCCGCCCGAGCTCGGCGACCCGCCCGAGCTCGGCAGCCCGGTCAGCGACCCGGGAGCCCGACGGTCGAGAACGCGACGACGATGTAGAGCACGCTGAACGCGATCGGCCCGAGCACGGCCAGGACGATCGCGACGATCCCCGCGGCGCGTCCACGCGCCTTCACCGCGGCGATGATCCCCTGCACGATCGCCCAGATCCCGAACAGCGTGCCGATCCCGGCGAGCAGCAGTGCGACGACGAGCGGCCCGGTGCTCGAGGCGTCCATGGAACGCTCGATCGCGCTGGGGTCGGTCGTCTTGCCCTCCGCGGCCTCGCGGAAGCCCGGGACGTCGATGATCGCCGACCCGAACACGATGCCGCTGACGACACCGAGCGCGAGGGCGACGATCCCGACGACGAGTGCGATCACCCCGAGCCGAGCGGATGGCTTCCGGGTCGCCGACTGGTCGCCGTTCCAGGCCTGCGCGGTGCCGCCGTACTGCCCGGTGCCGCCGTGCTGCCCGGTGCCGCCGTACTGCGGCTGCTGCCCGTACGGTGCCTGTCCGTACGGAGCCTGTCCGTACTGCTGCTGTCCGTACTGCTGCTGCTGCCCGTACTCCGCACCGGCGGGCTGCTGTCCGTGCTGCTCGCCGTACTGCTGGACCGGCTGCCCGTCGTGCTGCGTCGACCGCTCCCCGTACCGCGGCTGCTCGGACCGGTCCGAGGGGGACCCGGCGCGCTGCTGGTCCGCGTCCGGGGTGCGCTCACCCCAGCGCGGTGCGTCGCGATCGTCGTTGCTCATGGCGGTCCCGCCCGTTCCGTCTCGGTGCACGCCGGCCTGGTGCCGTCGCGCGTCTGGCGACATCCTGGCAGGGGATCCCGCGAATCGACCGGACGACAGGCGCGAGGCACGGGACGGACGGGAGCCGTGCCTCCCGTCCGGACCGGTGGGCCCGGTCAGCCGAACACGGACCGGTTCGGTTCCGGCGACGCCACCGCCGTCGCGTCCGTCACGATCGGCGCCCCCGCGGTGAACGCGCGGAGCTCCGCCCCGTGCACGACCTTGCTCGGCAGCGGATCCGACCCGTAGCGGCGCGGCATGTCGCCGATCGGCAGGTCGGTCGGCGACGCGAGCAGCACGACGTTGCCGAACCGGCGCCCCTTGAGCATCCCGGTGTCGGCGACGGCTGCGACGGACGGGAGCACCGCCTGCAGCGTCGCGACCTGCCCCCGTGCGAACGCGAGCCCGGCGCCGTCCGCGACGTTCACGGCGATCATCCCGGTGGGGGCGAGCAAGGCCGCGACGGCGCGGTAGAACTCGACGCTCGTGACGTGCGCCGGGATCCGGGAGCCGCCGAAGACGTCGACCACGGCGAGGTCCACCGTGCCCGCGAGCCCGCTCGGCAGCTTGCCGAGGGTCGCTCGGGCGTCGCCGTACCGCACCCGGATCGAGGCGCCCTTCGGGAACGGGAGCTCCTCGCGGACGAGGTCGATGAGGTCCCGCTCGAGCTCGAGCACCTGTTGCCGGGATCCGGGTCGGGTCGCCGCGACGTACCGGGGCAGGGTCAGCGCACCGGCCCCGAGGTGGAGGGCGGTGATCGGCCCCTCGGGCAACAGGTCGATGGCGTGCCCGATCCGCCGGACGTACTCGAACGCGAGGTTCGTCGGGTCCTCGAGGTCGACGTGCGACTGCGGCGTGCCGTCGACGACGAGCGTGAACGACCCCGGGCGGTGCTTGTCCGGTTCGATCGTCGCGATGCCGGCACCGATGCGGATTCCGTCGTCCATGTCCACAATCCTCCACCCGGGGCATGGGCCGGACCTCCACCGCACGATCCCCACCCGGGTCCCCACCCTGGGGTGGTGGGCCGGACCGGGCCGGATCGGGAGGCTGGTGTCACCGCTCGCCGACCGGGCCGCGGACCAGAACGGAAGGAACCGGCATGACCGCCCAGAACATCGCCGACATCGTCATCGGGATCGCGCTCGTCGGGTTCCTGATTTACCGCCAGACCACGTGGCAGTACCTCGACACGGGCCGCATCTGGCGGACCCCCGCCGTCCTCGGCCTCATCGGGCTCGTCATGACGGCGCAGTCCGGCACCGGGCGGATCACGAGCGCCGACGTCGCGTTCATCGCCGCCGAGGTCGTCGTCTCCGTCAGCATCGGTCTCGTGATGGGGTCGATCGCGCACTTCCGGGTCGCGTCGACGCCGAACGCCAAGGGCCACACGGTCCAGACGAGGACCGGTGCACTCGGCGCAGTGCTCTGGATCGCGCTCATCGCGGTCCGGATCGGCATGGACGTCCTCGGCGCCCACCTCGGGGCGCACCTGCTCTCCTCCACCGGCATGATCCTGCTGATGATCGCCGTGAACCGCGCCGCTCGTGCGCTGGTCCTCGACCGCCGCATCCCGTCGCCGGCCCGTGCCGGGGCATGATGGTCCGGTGACCTCGGACACCCGCGCAGCGTCCGCTCCCGACCCCGTCACGGGGCAGGGCCGGACGCCGCTCGGTCGCGGGCTGAACCTGTTCGGCGTCGGGGTCGTCGCCGTCGCGCTCGTCACGCAGGCGCCAGACCGGCCGGTCCTGGTGGTCGTGCTCGGCGGCGCGGCCGTCGGACTGTGGCTCACCTCGTCGTTCGTCCGGGACCGGGCCGTGCGACTCGCCTGCCTCGTCGCGATGCTCGTGCTCGGCGCCGCGACGACGGGGGCGACGTCGGGCCTCCTCATCGCCCCGGTGATCGCCGCCGTGGTCGCCCTCGAGGGCGACGAGCACCTCCGCGCGTGGGTCGGCCTGGCCGCCGCCGGGCTCGCCGCCGGCATCGACCTGGTGATCGCCGCCGTGACCGCGGCGTCGGTCGGGTTCCTGTTCGCGACGCTCGGCGGCATCGCACTCGCGCTCCTCGGCGGGTACTCGCGACGACAGAACCGCACCGCCGCGCGCCAGCGGGACGAGATCGCGGCGGAGCGGCTCGCGGCGGAGCGGGAGCAGGAACGGAATGCGCTGCTCGCCGACCGGGCCCGCGCGGCACGCGACGTCCACGACGTGCTCGCGCACAGCCTCGGTGGCCTGGTGCTCCAGCTCGACGCGGTCGAGGCGCTGCTCGAGGCCGGACGGACTGCCGACGCAGCCCGTCGCGCGGGTGACGCGCGGCGGCTCGCCGCGGACGGGCTCGCCGAGGCGCGTCGGGCCGTCGCCACCCTCCGGGACCCCGGGGTGGAGGACGCGGTCGGTCCGGTCCCCGAGGACGCGGTCGGTCCGGTCCCCGAGGACGCGGTCGGTCCGGTCCCGGAGGTCCGGCAGGACACCTCCCGGCCGGGAGGCGCGGTGCCGGTCGCGCACCCCGCCGCCGTCCCGCAGTCGCCCGGGTCCGGCACCCTCGCAGCCCTCGTCGAGGCGCACCGGTCGTTCGGCGGCGCGGTCACGGTGCACGGCGACGTCGCGCTCGCCGCGGTCGACGCCCGACACCGGGCGACCCTCGTCGCCGCGACCCGGGAAGCGCTCAGCAACGCCCGGAGGCACGCCCCGGGCGCTCCCGTCGACCTCGAGATCGCCGAGGCCGACGGGACGGTCGTCGTCACGGTGTCGAACCCCGTCGCGGTCACCGGCCACGGGCTCGTCGGCATCCGGGAGCGGTTCGCGGACCTCAGGGACGCCTCCTCGGTGGACGTCGGCGCAGCCGGGGACGACTTCGTCGTGGCGATGCGGGTCCCCGCCGCGGGGGTGGTGGCACCGTGAGCGTCGTCCGGGTCGTCGTGGTCGACGACCAGGCGATCGTGCGGGACGGTCTCGTGACGGTGTTGTCCCTGCTGCCGGACATCGAGGTCGTCGGCGAGGCCGAGGACGGGGTCGCGGCCGTGGCGCTCGTCGACACCCTGGTCCCGGACGTCGTGCTGATGGACCTCCGGATGCCGCGGATGGACGGCGCCGAGGCGACCGCGGCGATCGTGCGGGACCACCCGGGCGTCGGCGTGCTCGTGCTGACGACGTTCGCCGACGACCGGTCGATCGTCGCCGCGCTCCGGGCCGGCGCGCGGGGGTACCTCACGAAGGACGCCGGGCGGGTGGAGATCGCGGCGGCCATCCGGGCAGTGGCGTCCGGGCAGTCGACGTTCGATGCTGCGGTGGGGGCGCTCCTCGTCGCGGGGCTCCCGGCACCACCGGCTCCGGGCACCCGGGGCGTGGCCGGCGACGACGCCGCCCTCGCTCCGGGCACCCGGGGCGTGGCCGGCGACGACGCTGCCCTCCGCGAGCGGTTCCCGGCGCTGACACCGCGGGAGGCCGACGTCCTCGCGCTCATCGCGGACGGCAGCTCGAACCCGGAGATCGCCGCGGCGCTGTTCCTCTCGGTCCCGACCGTCAAGTCGTACGTGAACCAGATCTTCGCGAAGCTCCAGGTCACGTCGCGGGCGCAGGCGATCGCCCTCGTCCTCCGCTGAGCGGGGCCCGGACGCGAGCCGAGGACGTCGGGGACGACCGGGCGTAACGTCCGCGTCGTCCACCACGAAGGAGCACTGCACATGCGACACGCCACACTCGGCACCCTCGACGTCTCCCGCATCGGCCTCGGCTGCATGGGGATGAGCGCGTTCTACTCCGGCGTCGGAACGGACGACGCCGCCTCGACCGCCACGATCTCCCGTGCCGTCGAGCTCGGCGTCACGTTCTTCGACACCGCGGAGATGTACGGGCCGTTCATCAACGAGGAACTCGTCGGGGCCGCCCTCGCCCCGCACCGCGACGACGTCGTCATCGCGACGAAGGGCGGCACGATCAAGCACCGCGGCGACGGGTCGCGCGGCCTCGACGGCAGCCCGGAGAACATCCGACTCGCCGTCGAGGGCTCGTTGCGGCGCCTCGGGACCGACCGGATCGACCTCTACTACCAGCACCGGATGGACCCGGACACGCCGATCGAGGAGACCGTCGGTGCGTTCGCGGACCTGGTCGCCGAGGGCAAGATCCTGCACTACGGTCTGTCCGAGGCGGCGCCGGACCGGATCCGAGCCGCCCACGCCGTCCACCCCGTCACCGCGGTCCAGACCGAGTACTCCCTCTGGACCCGCGACCCGGAGGAGGACGTCATCCCGGTCCTCCGCGAGCTCGGCATCGGGTTCGTGCCCTACTCCCCACTCGGACGCGGGTTCCTCACCGGAGCGATCCGCGACCTCGACAGCCTCGACGCGGACGACTTCCGGCGGGGAAACCCGCGGTTCCAGGGCGAGAACCTGCAGAAGAACATCGCGATCGTGGACGAGGTCGAGCGCATCGGCCGCGAGGCGAACGCGACGCCGGCCCAGATCGCACTCGCGTGGGTGCTCTCGAAGGGCGACGACCTCGCGCCCATCCCGGGTACGAAGCGGGTGAACCGGCTCGAGGAGAACGTCGCCGCGGACGACATCGTCCTGACACCGGAGCAGATCGCGACGCTCGACGGCCTCGAGCCGGCCGCCGGTGACCGGTACCCGGACATGTCCGGCGTGCACATCTGACGCACGAACCCGTGGGGTGCGGACCGCGGCGGGCCGACCGTCGTGGTCCGCGTCAGACGTACCGCGATGCCGTCCGGACGGCGGCGTCGGTGTAGGAACCGCCGAAGAGCAGCGTGTGGAGCAGGAGCGGGGCGAGCTGATGGAGGCCGACCCGCTCCTGCCACCCGGCGGCGAGGGGTGACTCGGCGTCGTACGCGTCGACGACGGTGTCGAGGTACGGGAGTCCGAACAACGCGAGCAGAGCGAGGTCGGTCTCCGCGTGCCCGCCGTGCGCGATCGGGTCGATGAGCACGGCGCCGGTCGGCGCGTCCTGGTCGACGGGCCAGAGGACGTTGCCGCTCCACAGGTCGCCGTGCAGCCGTGCCGGTCCCGAGCCGACGAGCGCGGGCTGCCGCTCCTCGAACGTGCCGGTGCGCACCCGCTCGGCGACGCGCTCGAACACCCGGACCTGCTGTGCGTCGAGGCCGCCGGAGTCGGCGATCCGTCGGACGAAGTCGAGGATGCGGTACTCGGCGTAGAAGGCCCCCCAGGTGCCGGGTGCGTCGGCGTGGGCGACGAACGGGGTCCGTGACCGTCCCATCCGCAGCGGGTCGGCGTCGGCCCAGCCGTCCGGAGGGCAGCCCCACCAGCGTGCGCCGGCCGCATGCGTGTGGGCGAGGGCGCGGCCGAACCGCTCGGCGGCGCGTCTCGTCGGCCTGCCTTCGTGGACGCGGTCCATCGCGAGCCGGTCCGGCGCCGTCTCGGCATCCGGGTGGAGCCTGACCGTCTCGACCCCACCCAAGGTCTCGGCGCCCGCCATCCACAGCAGCCCCGCGGCCTCGGCTCGGGCCTCGGCCGGATCCGCGAAGGTCTTGACGTGCAGGTCGTCGGACATCGGTCCATCCAACCCGTCGGTCGACGCGCACGCCGCAGGATCGGCCAGCCCGGACGTCCGCGGGGGACTTATACACGGGGTCGGCGATCCCGGTCAAGATCGGACTGGACATCCCCGAATCGCGCGACTTATGATGGAGGTTCGCGCTCCCTGGCATCGGTGTCGTCATATTGCGGTCGACAGCCTCACCAGCATCCCTGGGCCTTCCGAACGACTCCCGAATATTGCGGCGGGAACGGAACGACCGGGGGTCCCTCTCACCTGATCATCCCATGCGGTGGTCCACACGGTACGCACCCCACGACGGGTGTGTCACGTGCGAGAGGAACCGGGATCGGCGAGCGATCAGTCCATCCACCTACATGCTGCTTGTCAGTATCGGCCCGACGGGGCCATCCGGAGGTTACTTCCTTGGCTGCTGCGCCCAACGCATCCACCAACACACCGAAGAACGGCCGCAACGCATCGCGGCTCTCGTTCGCCAAGATCACGGACACCCTCACGGTTCCCGATCTGCTCGCCCTCCAGACGGAGAGCTTCGACTGGCTCGTCGGGAACGACACCTGGAAGGACCGCCTCGCCGAGGCACAGTCCCAGGGTCGCACCGACGTCGCCCTCCACTCCGGCCTCGACGAGATCTTCGAGGAGATCTCCCCGATCGAGGACCTCGGCGAGACGATGCAGCTGTCGTTCACCGCCCCGGAGCTCGAGGACCCGAAGTACTCGATCGACGAGTGCAAGGAGCGGGGCAAGACCTACGCGGCGCCGCTCTACGTGAACGCCGAGTTCATGAACCACATGACGGGTGAGATCAAGACCCAGACCGTGTTCATGGGCGACTTCCCGCTCATGACCGAGCGCGGCACGTTCATCATCAACGGCACGGAGCGCGTCGTCGTCTCGCAGCTCGTCCGTTCGCCCGGCGTGTACTTCGAGCGCCAGCAGGAGAAGACGTCCGACAAGGACATCTACTCCGCGCGCGTGATCCCCTCGCGTGGCGCGTGGCTCGAGTTCGAGATCGACAAGCGCGACCAGGTCGGCGTCCGCATCGACCGCAAGCGCAAGCAGAGCGTCACCGTGTTCCTCAAGGCCCTCGGTCTGACGAGCGAAGAGATCCTCGAGCAGTTCCAGGGCTTCGCGTCGATCGAGGCGACCCTCGAGAAGGACGCGATCCTGACGAAGGAAGAAGCGCTCAAGGACATCTACCGCAAGCTGCGTCCGGGTGAGCAGGTCGCCGCCGAGGCCGCGCGCGCGCTCCTCGACAACTTCTACTTCAACCCGAAGCGCTACGACCTCGCCAAGGTGGGTCGCTACAAGATCAACCGCAAGCTCGGCATCGACGCCCCCCTGTCGGACTCGGTGCTGACGGTCGACGACATCGTCGCGACGATCAAGTACCTCGTCTCGCTCCACGCCGAGCAGAAGACGATGAACGGCACGCGCGACGGCGAGCCCGTCTCGCTGCGCCTCGACGTGGACGACATCGACCACTTCGGCAACCGTCGCATCCGCGCGGTGGGCGAGCTCATCCAGAACCAGGTCCGCACCGGGCTGTCCCGCATGGAGCGCGTCGTCCGCGAGCGCATGACCACGCAGGACATCGAGGCGATCACCCCGCAGACCCTGA
Source organism: Curtobacterium phyllosphaerae (assembly GCF_049341865.1). Lineage (NCBI taxonomy): Bacteria > Bacillati > Actinomycetota > Actinomycetes > Micrococcales > Microbacteriaceae > Curtobacterium > Curtobacterium phyllosphaerae. The sequence continues at coordinate 251,114 of NZ_JBMPIU010000002.1, forward strand.
TCAACGTGCGCCCCGTCGTCGCCGCGATCAAGGAGTTCTTCGGGACCAGCCAGCTGTCGCAGTTCATGGACCAGAACAACCCGCTCGCGGGTCTGACCCACAAGCGTCGTCTCTCGGCGCTCGGCCCGGGCGGACTCTCGCGTGAGCGCGCCGGCGTCGAGGTCCGTGATGTCCACCCGTCGCACTACGGCCGCATGTGCCCGATCGAGACCCCGGAAGGCCCGAACATCGGTCTGATCGGTTCGCTCGCGTCGTTCGCGCGGATCAACTCCTTCGGCTTCATCGAGACCCCGTACCGCCGGGTCACGAACGGCCAGGTCACCACGACCATCGACTACCTGACCGCTTCGGAAGAAGACGAGTACGTGGTCGCGCAGGCGAACGCCCCGCTGTCCGGCGACTTCAAGTTCGTCGACGACAAGGTGCTCGTCCGCAAGAAGGGCGGGGAGGTCGAGCTCGTCGGCAAGGACGAGGTCGACTACATGGACGTCTCGCCGCGCCAGATGGTGTCGGTCGCGACCTCGCTCATCCCGTTCCTCGAGCACGACGACGCGAACCGCGCCCTCATGGGTGCGAACATGCAGCGCCAGGCCGTGCCGCTCCTCCGTTCCGAATCGCCGCTCGTCGGCACCGGCATGGAGGGCTACACCGCGATCGACGCCGGTGACGTCGTCATCGCGAACAAGGCCGGTGTGGTCTCCGAGGTCTCCGCGGACGCCGTCACGATCCAGCTCGACGAGGGCGGCACGGAGTCCTACTACCTCCGCAAGTTCGACCGCTCGAACCAGGGCACGAGCTACAACAACCGGGTCATCGTCAGCGCCGGTGAGCGCATCGAGGCCGGCGAGGTCATCGCCGACGGCCCCGCGACCGAGAACGGCGAGCTCGCGCTCGGCAAGAACCTGCTCGTCGCGTTCATGCCGTGGGAGGGCTACAACTACGAGGACGCGATGATCCTGTCGCAGAACCTCGTGAAGGACGACGTCCTCTCCTCGATCCACATCGAGGAGTACGAGGTCGACGCCCGCGACACCAAGCTCGGGAAAGAGGAGATCACCCGCGACCTGCCGAACGTCAGCCCGGACCTCCTGGCCGACCTCGACGAGCGTGGCATCATCCGGATCGGTGCCGAGGTCCGACCCGGCGACATCCTCGTCGGCAAGGTCACGCCGAAGGGCGAGACCGAGCTCTCCGCCGAGGAGCGCCTCCTCCGTGCGATCTTCAACGAGAAGTCCCGCGAGGTCCGCGACACGTCGCTCAAGGTGCCCCACGGTGAAGAAGGCACGATCATCGGTGTCAAGGTCTTCGACGCGCAGGACGGCGACGACGAGCTCGGCTCCGGTGTCAACCAGCGCGTGGTCGTCTACATCGCCCAGAAGCGCAAGATCACCGCGGGCGACAAGCTCGCCGGCCGCCACGGGAACAAGGGCGTCATCTCGACGATCCTCCCGGTGGAGGACATGCCGTTCCTCGCGGACGGCACCCCGGTCGACATCGTCCTCAACCCGCTCGGCGTCCCCGGCCGCATGAACTTCGGCCAGGTCCTCGAGATCCACCTCGGGTGGCTCGCGAAGCAGGGCTGGAACGTCGACGGCATCCAGGAGTGGGCGGCCAACCTGCCCGAGGCCGCACACAGCGCCGCCCCGGGGACCAAGGTCGCGACCCCGGTGTTCGACGGCGCGTACGAGATCGAGATCGAAGGACTCCTCGACTCCACGCTGCCGAACCGCGACGGGGAGCGTCTGATCGGCTCCTCCGGCAAGGCGCAGCTCTTCGACGGCCGCTCCGGCGAGCCGTTCCCGGAGCCCGTCTCGGTCGGCTACATGTACATCCTCAAGCTGCACCACCTGGTCGACGACAAGATCCACGCCCGCTCGACCGGCCCGTACTCGATGATCACGCAGCAGCCGCTGGGTGGGAAGGCGCAGTTCGGCGGGCAGCGCTTCGGTGAGATGGAGGTGTGGGCCCTCGAGGCCTACGGGGCCGCGTACGCGCTCCAGGAACTCCTGACCATCAAGTCCGACGACATCCTCGGCCGCGTGAAGGTCTACGAGGCGATCGTCAAGGGTGAGAACATCCAGGAGCCCGGCATCCCCGAGAGCTTCAAGGTCCTCATGAAGGAGATGCAGTCGCTCTGCCTGAACGTCGAGGTGCTCTCGGCCGACGGCAGCACGGTGAGCCTGCGCGACACGGACGACGAGGTCTTCCGTGCCGCCGAGGAACTCGGCATCAACATCTCCTCGCGGTTCGAGTCGTCGTCCATCGACGACATCTGATCCCGCCCGTCAATCGTCTGAAACACCAACGAGAGAAGAACATTGCTCGAAGCAACTTCCTTTGACGAACTGCGGATCGGTCTCGCGACTGCCGAGGACATCCGCCAGTGGTCGTACGGCGAGGTCAAGAAGCCGGAGACCATCAACTACCGCACCCTGAAGCCGGAGAAGGACGGTCTGTTCGGTGAGCAGATCTTCGGTCCGTCACGCGACTGGGAGTGCGCCTGCGGCAAGTACAAGCGTGTCCGGTTCAAGGGCATCGTCTGCGAGCGCTGTGGCGTCGAGGTCACGAAGTCGTCGGTGCGCCGTGAGCGCATGGGCCACATCGAGCTCGCCGCGCCGGTCACGCACATCTGGTACTTCAAGGGCGTGCCGTCGCGACTCGGCTACCTGCTCGACATGGCGCCGAAGGACCTCGAGAAGGTCATCTACTTCGCGGCGTACATGATCATCGACATCGACGAGGACGGCCGTCACGCCGACATGCCGGGCCTCGAGAACGAGCTGCGCCTCGAGATCAAGACCCTCGAGGGCCAGCGTGACTCGATCGTCGCCGACCGCCTCAAGAAGCTCGAGGACGACCTCGCCGCACTCGAGGCCGAAGGTGCCAAGTCCGACCAGAAGCGCCGGACCAAGGACGGCGCCGAGAAGGAGATGTCGCAGGTCCGCAAGTCCTTCGACGAGGACATCACCCGCCTCGAGCGCGTGTGGGAGGACTTCCGCAACCTCAAGGTCGGCGACCTCAAGCCCGAGGACGCCGTGTTCCACGAGCTCCAGGACCGCTTCGGGATCTACTTCGACGCCTACATGGGCGCCGAGGCGATCAAGCTGCGCCTGGAGTCGTTCGACCTGACCGCCGAGGCCGAGGCGCTGCACCTGCAGATCGCCGAGGGCAAGGGCCAGAAGAAGATCCGCGCGATCAAGCGTCTCCGCGTCGTGAACTCCTTCCTCATCACCGGCAACTCGCCGGCGGCGATGGTCCTCGACGTGGTGCCGGTGATCCCGCCGGAGCTCCGCCCGATGGTCCAGCTGGACGGTGGCCGCTTCGCGACCTCCGACCTCAACGACCTCTACCGTCGTGTGATCAACCGCAACAACCGTCTCCGCCGCCTGCTCGACCTCGGTGCCCCCGAGATCATCGTGAACAACGAGAAGCGCATGCTCCAGGAGGCCGTCGACGCCCTGTTCGACAACGGTCGTCGTGGTCGTCCCGTCACGGGGACCGGCAACCGTGCCCTCAAGTCCCTCAGCGACATGCTGAAGGGCAAGCAGGGTCGGTTCCGTCAGAACCTGCTCGGCAAGCGCGTCGACTACTCGGGCCGTTCGGTCATCATCGTCGGCCCGCAGCTCAAGCTCCACCAGTGCGGTCTGCCCAAGCAGATGGCGCTCGAGCTGTTCAAGCCGTTCGTGATCAAGCGCCTCATCGACCTGTCGCACGCGCAGAACATCAAGAGCGCCAAGCGCATGGTCGAGCGTTCGCGTCCGCAGGTCTGGGACGTGCTCGAGGAGATCATCCGCGAGCGTCCGGTGCTCCTCAACCGCGCGCCCACGCTGCACCGTCTCGGCATCCAGGCCTTCGAGCCCCAGCTCGTCGAGGGCAAGGCGATCCAGCTGCACCCGCTCGTCTGCGCCGCGTTCAACGCGGACTTCGACGGTGACCAGATGGCCGTCCACCTGCCGCTGTCGGTCGAGGCCCAGGCCGAGGCCCGCATCCTCATGCTGGCGTCGAACAACATCCTGAAGCCGTCCGACGGCCGCCCGGTGACCCTGCCCGCACAGGACATGATCATCGGTCTGCACCACCTGACGACCGTGACCGACGGGGCGATCGGCGAGGGCCGCGCGTTCTCGTCGGTGGCCGAGGCGATCCTCGCGAAGGACCAGAACTCGCTGCACCTGAACGCGAAGGTCAAGATCCGCATGTCGGACCTGTACTTCGCCGAGGGAGAGGCCCCCGAGGGCTTCGTGCAGGGGACGCCGTTCATCCTCGACACCACGCTCGGTCGGGCGCTCTTCAACGAGACCCTCCCGGCGGACTACCCGTACGTCCAGAAGGTCGCGGACAAGGGCACGCTGTCGGCGATCGTCAACGACCTCGCCGAGCGCTACCCCAAGGTCGAGGTCGCGGCAGCGCTCGACCGGATCAAGGACGCCGGCTTCTACTGGGGCACCCGCTCGGGTGTCACGGTGGCGCTGTCCGACGTCGTCACCCCGCCCCGCAAGGCGGAGATCATCGCCGGGTACGAGATCCAGGCGGCCAAGGTCCAGGGCGAGTTCGACAAGGGCCTCATCACCGACTCCGAGCGTCGCGCCGACCTGATCAAGATCTGGACCGAGGCCACGAACGAGGTCGCGAAGGAGATGCGCGCGAACTTCCCGAAGGACAACACCATCAACCGCATGGTGTCCTCCGGTGCTCGTGGCAACTGGCTCCAGGTCCGGAACATCGCCGGCATGCGTGGTCTGGTGAACAACCCGAAGGGCGAGATCATCGCCCGTCCGATCATCAACTCCTACCGGGAGGGCCTGACGGTCGCGGAGTACTTCATCGCGACGCACGGCGCCCGGAAGGGTCTGGCGGACACCGCACTCCGCACGGCGGACTCCGGGTACCTCACCCGTCGTCTCGTCGACGTCTCGCAGGACGTCATCATCCGCGAGGACGACTGCGGGACGACCCGTGGCCTCGAGCTGCCGATCGCGTTCGTCGACGCGGACGGCAAGCTCACCCGCGACGACACCGTCGAGAACACGGTCTACTCGCGGACGCTCGCGACCCAGGTCGTGAGCGACGGCGGCGAGGTCTTCGCCGAGGCCGGTGACGACGTCGGTGACGTCCTCATCGACGCGTTGGTCGCGAAGGGCGTCGAGAGCATCAAGGTGCGCTCGGTCCTGACCTGCGAGTCGAGCGTCGGTGTCTGCGCGAAGTGCTACGGACGTTCGCTCGCCACCGGCAACCTGGTGGACATCGGCGAGGCCGTCGGCATCATCGCGGCCCAGTCGATCGGTGAGCCCGGTACCCAGCTGACGATGCGCACCTTCCACACGGGTGGTTCGGCGTCGGCGGACGACATCACGCAGGGTCTGCCCCGCGTGACGGAGCTCTTCGAGGCCCGGACCCCGAAGGGTGCGTCGCCGATCGCCGAGGCCGCAGGCCGCGTCGTGATCGAGGACACCGACAAGCAGCGCCGCGTGATCCTGACGCCGGACAACGGTGACGAGCCGTTCATCTACCCGGTGCTCAAGCGCGCGACCCTGCTCGTGGAGGACGGACAGCACGTCGACCTCGGCCAGCAGTTCATCGCCGGCACGGTCGACCCGAAGGAGGTCCTCCGCGTCAAGGGTGTCCGCGAGGTGCAGAAGCACCTGGTGGGCGGCGTCCAGGACGTCTACCGCTCGCAGGGTGTGCCGATCCACGACAAGCACATCGAGGTCATCGTCCGCCAGATGCTCCGCAAGGTCACCGTCGTCGACCACGCCGACACCGATCTGCTCCCGGGCGAGCTCGTCGACCGTTCGCGGTACAACGAGATCAACCGCGCGGCACTCCAGGAGGGCAAGAAGACCGCTTCTGCCCGCCAGGAGGTCATGGGCATCACGAAGGCGTCCCTCGCGACCGAGTCGTGGCTGTCCGCCGCGTCCTTCCAGGAGACCACCCGCGTCCTCACGCAGGCGGCCATGGAGGGCAAGCGCGACTCGCTCGTCGGCCTCAAGGAGAACGTCATCATCGGCAAGCTCATCCCTGCCGGGACGGGTCTCAGCCGGTACCGCAACGTGGACGTCCAGGCGACGGAGGAGGCGAAGGCGGAGCGGTACCCGAACCGCATCTTCGCGGACGACTCGTCGTTCTCGGACGCCGACCTGAGCTTCGTCGACTTCGACAGCTTCTCGTCGGACGACTTCACGCCGGGTACCTACAACTGATCGACAGCGTGATCGAGTGAGACAGCAGGGCCCCGCACCGATCGGTGCGGGGCCCTGCTGCGTCCGTCCGCGCTCTGCGGTCCGCGCTCGGGGCTCAGGGGTCAGGGGTCAGCGATCAGCCGTCTCGTCGATGAGCGAGTAGAGGCTGAGCAGGTTGCCGTCCGGGTCGCGGAAGTCGAACCAGTCGACGGCGCCGGGGATGCGCTCGACCGGACCGACGTCGATCCCGAGTGCGCCGATGCGGGCGTGTTGTGCAGCGACGTCGTCCACGCCGAACCGCACGGCCACCTCGTTCTCATCGGCGTGCTCGTCGACGACGAGCTGGATCCAGATCCCGCCGATCTCGTACTCGGCGACGCCGTCGGCGGGCTCGAGGTCGGGCTCGGCACGTTCGAACACCGCGCCGTACCAGAGGCAGGCGGACTCGAGGTCGGTGACGGGCAGCCCGACGGTCACGCTCGTGATGTCCATGGTCCATCTTGGTCCACGGTGCGACGACTCGTCGAGAGCACCGGACGGACACGCGGGCACACACCGTCGGCGGCCCGCGCGGATCGGCTGCCAGACTGATGGCATGACGTCGCTCGCGGACCGGGTCGTGGCGCCCGCGCACCTGGCCACCCCGTCCCCGATCGACGGCGTCGTGTTCCGGCCGGCGACGCGCGAGGACATCCCGGCGATGCACCGTGTGCTGCTCGCCGCCTGTGCCGCCGACACGCCGGACTTCCATCCTGCACAAGAGGACATCGACAACGAGTTCTCCACGACGGGGCTCGATCCGCGCGCGGACACCATCGTCGGGCACGATGCTGCTGGACATGTCATCGCCTACGCCTTCGTCATGGTCCATCCCTCGCACGAGACCCTCGTCCGTGTGTGGCTCCCGGGTGCCGTCGATCCGCAGTACCGCTCGCGGGGGATCGGACGTCGGCTCCTCGCCTGGCAGCTCGGTCGCTCGCGGCAGCAGCTCGCCGCGATCGACGTCGACCTCCCGGCGCAGATCGAGCTCACCGACCGGGCCGGTGCCCCCGCGCTCGCGTTGGCGCTGCGGTTCGGCATGGAGCCGACGCGCTTCTGGTTCGAGCTCGAACGCGACCTCGCCGATCCGGTGGACGTCCCTGGTGTCCCCGACGGCTACCTCGTCCGCGCGTACGCCCCCGACGACCTCGAACCGACCCGTCTGGCGAAGAACGACTCGTTCCGGGACCACTGGGGGTCGCAGCCGACGCTCGCCGCGGACTGGGCGCGTGCCAGGTCCGCCCCGAGCTTCCGGCCGGACCTCTCCCGCGTGGTGGTCGATGCGTCCGGAGCCGTCGTGGCGTTCGCCATCACCGAGGTCGACCCGGACTCGTTCGCGGCCCGTGGCGGCAGCTACGGGTACGTCGACTACGTCGGGGTCGTCCGCGCGCACCGGGGTCGTGGTCTCGCGCCGGCGGTGCTCGCGAGTGCACTCGGGGGGATCCGGGCGGACGGGCTCACCGCCGCGGTGCTCGACGTCGACGCCGACAACCCGACGGGCGCCCTCGGGCTGTACGAGCGACTCGGGTTCGTGCGCGGAACGGTCGCGGTCACACACACGCTGCAGTACTGAGCGACGCCTCGGAGCAGGAGAGCGCCTCCTCCTCGACCGTGCCCGCGAACCCCTCTTTCTGGGACTGCATCAGGAGCATGCGCACGAATTAGCGTGGGGACACGCCGAGGACCGTCGTCGGCGTATGCATCGGCATCGGTACCCGAACGGCATCACGGCTCCCATACGTGCGACACCAAGGAGGTGAGGGAGCACCATGGCAACCCTCTCCGAGATCCTCATCCTCAATGGTGCTCTGCCCATCGAGCACCTGGACACGCTCACCGGCGACGAGATGGTGGACGAGAAGAACATCCGTTCCCTCGTCGACCAGGGCGTCGTCAGCGAAGCCCAGTTCATCACCGCGCGCGCGGCGTCGAACAACTCCAAGACGGTCCCGCTGACGGACTACCCGGTGGACGGCACGGCGGTGTCCATGCTCCCCGCCGCGCTCTGTCGCCGGCACGGTGTGCTCGGCGTCGGGTTCGAAGGCGATGCCCTCGTCCTCGCCATGGTCAACCCGGCGAACGTCCTGGCGCTCGACGACGCCCGCGCCTCGTCCGGCCGCGTCATCAAGCCGCTCCAGGTGGACGAGCGCGACCTCGCCGCCGCCCTCGACCGCTACCTCCGCGCGGACGACGAGCTGAACGACCTGACCTCCTCCCTCGAGGAAGAAGCCTCCGCCACGGAGACACAGGCCGACCTCGCGGACGGCGCCCTCGACGACGTCCCGATCGTCCGTTTCGTCAACCTGCTCGTCTCCCAGGCCATCCAGGACCACGCCTCGGACATCCACATCGAGCCGGGCGAGCACGAGGTCCGGGTGCGCTACCGCATCGACGGGGTGCTCCACGAGATGACCCCGGCGCCGAAGAACATCCAGAACGGCGTCATCTCGCGCCTCAAGATCATGAGCGACATCGACATCGCGGAGCGCCGGAAGCCCCAGGACGGCCGCATGTCCGTCCGGCACGGCGGCCGGCAGATCGACCTGCGCGTCGCGACCCTCCCCACGGTGTGGGGCGAGAAGGTCGTCATGCGCATCCTCGACAACACGAACACGTCGATGACCCTGAAGGACCTCAACCTGCTGGACCGGAACTTCGAGGCGTACCAGGCGTCGTACTCCAAGCCGTACGGCATGATCCTCGTCACCGGGCCGACGGGCTCCGGCAAGTCGACGACGCTCTACACGACGCTGAACGCCGTCGCGAAGCCCGAGATCAACGTCATCACGGTCGAGGACCCGGTCGAGTACCGGATGCCCGGGATCAACCAGGTGCAGGTCAACCCGAAGGCCGGCCTGACGTTCGCATCGGCGCTCCGGAGCATCCTCCGCTCCGACCCCGACGTCGTCCTGCTCGGTGAGATCCGCGACCACGAGACGGCGCAGATCGCGATCGAGGCATCGCTCACCGGCCACCTCGTGCTCTCCACGCTGCACACGAACGACGCGCCCTCGGCGGTCGTCCGCCTGACGGAGATGGACATCGAGCCGTTCCTCGTCGGGTCCGCGCTCGACTCCGTCGTGGCCCAGCGCCTCGCCCGCCGGCTCTGCGACCGCTGCAAGGCACCGGCGGAGCACACCTTCGAGCACCTCCGCGACCTGCGGTTCGTCAGCGACTGGAACCCCGACGTGCCGGAGATCTTCGCGCCCGTCGGGTGCGCCGTCTGCTCGAACACCGGGTACCGGGGTCGCATCGCCCTCCACGAGGTCATGACCGTGACCGAGGAGATCGAGCGGCTCGCGGTCTCGCGGGCCTCCAGCGCCGAGATCAGCCGCGTGGCCCAGGACCAGGGCATGCTCACCCTCCGACAGGACGGCTGGGAGAAGGTCAAGCTCGGCCTCACCAGCGTCGAGGAGATCCTCCGCGTCGTCGCGTAGGACTCCACCACTCCACTCGCAGCTCTCCTCAGAGAACAGGGACCCGCATGAGCGACTCGGTGTACGACATCACGTCGGCCGACGGCAGCACCGCCGGCTGGCACCCGGGGCAACCGGGCAACGAGGTCGGCGGTCGTCGTGCCGCGCGCCTCGCGGCCGGTGACCCGCTGCCGTACGAGCCGCAGACCTCGGTCGCGCCGATGGCCGTACCAGAACCCGCCGCGCGGGTGTTCGACCTGGCCGATGAGTCGACCTGGGACGCGCCCATCGCGACCGCGGTGCCCGCACCGGTGTCGCCGGTCCTCGACGCGCCGGCCCCCGCGCCGTCATGGGCGACGGCAGTGCCGACGGACGGGAACGGGTACGGGTACGGGTACGCCGAGACGGCTCCGTCCGTTCCGACCCCGGCGTACGGGTACGCCGCCGCGCCGACCGTCGAGTACGGGTACGCCGAGGCGCCGACCGCGTTCGTGGCGGCCCCGACCCCGCCGTCCGCACCGCCGATGTCGTCGTCCGTCTCGATCAGCGACGACGTCGTCATCGAGTACTCGCGCCACGCCCGCGAGGTCGGCGACCCCGACCTGATCACCGCCCTGTCCGAGGTCGTCCGCCAGGGTGCGTCCGACCTCCACGTCACGGCGAACGCCGCGCCCTCCGTCCGCGTCGACGGATCGCTCCGACCCGCGGTGCCGGGAGGCCCGTGGTCGCGCGCCAAGGTCATCGCCGCGTTGACCTCGATGGCAAGTCCCGACCAGCTGGCGCAGTTCGAGGAGAAGCAGGAGCTCGACTTCGCCTATTCGCTGTCGACCGAGTCCCGCTTCCGTGTGAACTTCTACCAGCAGCGCGGCAACTGGGGCGCCGCCTTCCGGCTCATCCCGACGAAGATCAAGACCCTGAAGGACCTCGGCATCCCGGCCCACGTCGGGGACTTCGCCAAGCTCCCGCGTGGACTCGTCCTCGTCACCGGGCCGACGGGTTCCGGCAAGTCGACGACTCTCGCCGCGCTCATCGACCTGGTCAACGAGACCCGTGCCGACCACATCGTCACGGTCGAGGACCCGATCGAGTTCATGCACGAGCACAAGCGCGCCATCATCAACCAGCGCGAGGTCGGCGCGGACACCCACTCCTTCGCGAACGCCCTGAAGCACGTCCTCCGCCAGGACCCCGACGTCATCCTCATCGGCGAGCTCCGCGACCTCGAGACGATCTCGGTGGCGCTGACCGCGGCGGAGACCGGTCACCTGGTGTTCGCGACGCTCCACACGCAGGACGCCCCCGGCACCATCGACCGTGTCATCGACGTGTTCCCCCCGCACCAGCAGGGTCAGATCCGTACGCAGCTCGCGACGACGCTCCAGGGCGTCGTCTGCCAGACGCTCGTGCCCAAGGCGTCCGGCTCCGGGCGGGTGGTCTCCACGGAGATCATGCGCACCACCCCCGCCATCGGCAACCTGATCCGTGAAGGCAAGACGTACCAGATCACCTCCGCGATGCAGGCCGGCAAGGACCTCGGCATGCACACGATGGACCAGGACCTCGCCGACCTGGTCAACGTCGGGACCATCACCCGCAAGGCCGCCATGGAGAAGGTGCACGACAAGGAGGGCTTCGACCGGCTCGTCCAGCGTGTCGAGAGCCCGTCGGACGCCTCGGCCGACGCCATCGCCGCGAGCGGGATCGACTTCGGCGACAAGTACTCCGGAGGGGACTTCTGATGTCACTCGCATTCGACTACCGCGGGCGCGACACCGCCGGCAAGCTCGTCAAGGGCAAGCTCGACGCGGCGTCCGAGGGTGCCGCCGTCGCCAGGCTCCGCACCATGGGCGTCTCGCCGATCTCGTTGAACGAGTCGAAGGCGGGCACCGGACTCCAGGCCGAGATCAAGATCCCCGGGTTCGAGAAGGGCGTCGGGCTCAAGGACCTCGCGATCATGTCGCGCCAGGCGTCGACCATGCTGTCGTCGGGGCTGTCGCTCCTCCGGGCACTGTCGATCCTCGCCGACCAGACCGAGTCGAAGAAGCTCAAGGGGATCCTCGGCAAGGTGCGCGACGAGGTCGAACGCGGGGTGTCGTTCTCCGATGCCGTCGCGAAGTTCCCCGTGGACTTCCCGCCCATCATGATCAACATGATCCGCGCCGGCGAGACGGGCGGTTTCCTCGACCAGGCGATGGACTCGATCGCGACGAACTTCGAGAAGGAGCACAAGCTCCGATCGACCATCAAGTCGGCGATGACCTATCCGGTCGTCGTGCTCGTGATGTCGCTCCTCGCAGTCGTCGTCATGCTGGTGTTCATCGTCCCGATCTTCCAGGACATGTTCTCCAGCCTCGGCGGCAAGCTCCCGCTCCCGACCATGTTGCTCGTCTACGCGTCGCACGCGATGGTGTGGGTCGGGCCGATCCTCGCCGTCGCGATCATCGGTGGGTGGGTCTGGTTCCGGGCGAAAAAGAACTCGGACCGGGTCCGGGCGGTCCTCGATCCGGTCATGCTGCGGATCCCGGTCTTCGGCGCGCTGAACAAGAAGATCGTGATCGCACGTTTCTCCCGCAACTTCTCGAACATGATCGGCGCTGGTGTCCCCATTCTCCAGGCGTTGAAGATCGTCGGAGAAGTGTCGAACAACTTCGTCGTGCAGAAAGCGCTCGAACGAGTCGCCGAAGCAGTACGGAAAGGGGAATCGATCGCACAGCCGCTCGCGAACGAATCGGTGTTCCCGACAATGGTCTCGCAAATGGTCGCGGTCGGCGAAGACGCTGGTTCACTCGAGGTCATGCTCGAGAAGATCGCGATCTTCTACGATGCAGAGGTCGAATCGACGACGGAGGCCCTCACCTCGCTCATCGAACCGCTGTTGATCGCATTCCTGGGTGTCGTCGTCGGTGGCATGATCGTCGCGCTCTACCTGCCCATCTTCAAGATCACGAGCCTCATCCACTGAGTCTGCGCCCGTGGCCCATCCGATGCGACCGATCGGATGGGCCACGGTCGTCCCGTCAGGACGTCCCCCGCACAGGGGGATCAGGGCGCCCCGATGCCCCCGTTACTGGGGGCATTTCGATACCCACTTGACCCCCGTTCTCGGGATTATGCCCAGAATTCGCGCCGAATACGCTGGTCACCGGCGGCAGAGCACCAGCCCCAAAACCCACAACACATTTCCCGAAGGAATGGACACCTCATGTACTTCCGTCTCATGGGCAAGCTCAATGCTCGCCGCCAGAACCTGACCGAACAGAACGAGAAGGGCTTCACCCTGATCGAGCTCCTCGTCGTCGTCATCATCATCGGCATCCTCGCCGCGATCGCCATCCCGGTCTACCTGGGCGTGCAGAACAACGCGAAGAACTCGGCGACGCAGAGCGACATCAGCAACGTCAAGACCGCCGTGGTCAGCATCCAGACCAACGGCAGTGGCACGCTCCCCGGGACCACGACCTTCGCGGGCAGCATCCCCTCCGGCACGCCGGACTGGGCCGGAGCCGGCGCCACCATCGGCAGCAACACCACGACGATGACCTACACCAAGGTCTCCGACACGACGTTCTGCATCTCCGGCGTCAGCACCGGTGGCACGACCTACTACGCGACGCAGGCGAGCGGTGTCACCGCCACCAAGCCCTCCATCTGCCCGTAATCCGCATTGACCGCTCGGGCGGGGTGTTCCTCGGAACACCCCGCCCGTCGGCGGATCCGGACTCGGTTCCGCCAGCGGGCGACGCCTGGACGACCTCGCCCACCCGTCGCCCGCCCTCCGCACCCCAGCCGCATGGCAGCCGCACCGCAGCCGAACCCGAGCCGCACCCAGGACCGACCAGGAGGTGACCATGATCCGACGACTGAACGCCGTTCTCCGCCCGCAGGACCGCCGCGATGCAGAGGCCGGCTTCACCGTGATCGAGGTCATGGTCGCGATGCTGGTGTTCGCGGTGATGAGCATCGGGATCGCGTACGGCATCGTCAACTCCCTCCAGCTGACCCAGAACTCCCGTGGTCGAACGACCGCCACCGCCCTCGCGACGCAGGACATCGACCAGTTGCGACAGATCGCCGCAGCGTCGACGAACGGGATCTTCCAGGTGATCTCGACGACCACGACCCCGCCGCAGAAGAGCATCGGTGGGACCACGTACACGATCAACCGCGCCGTGACCTGGGTCCAGACCGACGGCAGCTCGGGGAACTGCGGCGCCACCACGAGCCAGGCCGCGCTCGCCTACAAGAGCGTCGTCGAGACGGTCACGTGGCGCTCGGCCAACGGGGCCGGGCTGCAGTCCATCACCATGACCTCGGGCATCGCGCCGTCCGACGCCGTGACCGACCCGAGTGACGGCACCCTCCTCATCTCCGTCACCGACTCCACCGGCGCCCCGAACCCGGGCGTCGCGGTGAGTGTCAGCGCGATCGCCGGCGGGGGTGGTGCTGCCCCGTCCTCCACGCCGCCGGTCACCGACACCCAGGGGTGCGCGTACGTCACGAACGTCCAGCCCGGCACGTACACGATCTCCGTCACCGAGACCGGCGGCATCGACTCCGACCAGCAGCAGCCGAGTTCCAAGTCCCCCATCTCGGTCAAGGCCGGCGGCAGCTCGCCGGTGCCGTTCACCTACGACCTCGCCACGAACTACACGAACGTCAAGTACGCATCGAACCTGCCGAAGAACACGGGTGCCCTGCTCCCGACGAACATGCTGACGACGCTGTCGAGCTCCACCGGCGGTCTCGACCAGATCGCGCCGTGGACGGCGACCCAGACCATCACCTCGGACACCCCGGTCCCGATCTCGGCGTTCCCGTTCCAGGGCGGCTACAACGGCATCTACGCCGGGTCGTACGCCAACTCGCCGGCGGGCGGGTCGACGACATGCGTCAACCCGAACCCCTCGACCTGGTCGACCCCGAACGCCGCCGGTCAGGTCGGGCAGTCGTCGGCCCAGGTGCCGGCTCCGATCGGTGCGCAGTACACCCAGCAGGTCAGCGTGCCGATGGGCGCCGCCACGATCAAGGGACTCAGCAGTTCGCCGACCGGCAACCGCTGGATCACCGCGGTGTCGGCGACCCCGGCGACCGGCGACCCCGGCTGCAACGTCCCGATGACCCTCACGTTCCCGAAGGCCGCCGGCACGACGGCCACGATCGCGCTGCCCTTCGGCACGTGGACGCTCTACGCCGGCACGAGCGCGGGGGCGACCGGACCGGGCAACTCCTACAACGTGGTCGCGCAGAACAAGTCGAACGTGCAGATGCTCACGAACGGCACGGTCAACCAGGGGGCGCTCATCATCATCACCTGGAACAACACCGTGACGTTCGACCCGAGGGGGATGTGATGATCACCCGCATCGCGCGGACCCTCCATCGCCGGGAGGACGGCATCTCGCTGGCCGAGCTCATCGTGGCGATCAGCGTCTCGCTCATCATCGTCGTCACGGTCGGCGGGTTCTTCCTGGCGTCGATCAAGGCCGGACGCACCGGGACGACGTCCGACGGCAACACCCGGCAGTCGCAGAACGTCATGAGCACGTTCACGCGCTACGTGCACGCGGCCACCCTGCTCCCGAAGTCGGACGGCACGTACCTGCCATCGTTCCAGCTCGCGACGCCGACCGACGTCCGGTTCTACGCCTACGTGAACCTGACGACCGGCGTGTCCACGGACAAGCCGGTCCTCGTCGAGTTCAAGGTCGACCCGACGAGCAAGCTGCTGATGCAGTACCAATGGGACCCGTCGAGCGTCACCAACGGGTACTACACGTTCCCGGACCCCGGTGCGACGAGCCCGACGCGCACGACCACCCTCGGCGGTCCGGTCGCCTCCCCGACGAGCGACACCACGACCCTCTTCTCGTACCTCGACGCCAACGGGAACGCGATCGCGGCCCCGGGTTCGAGCCTCGGCTCCATCCGCGCGTTGATGGTCAACCTCGAGCTCGGCTCGGCCACTCCCGGCGCCCCGGGCAACACCCACGTGCAGAACACCTTGTACCTGTTCAACATCGGGTACAGCACATCGACGAGCAGTCCGAGCCCGACGCCATGATGACGAGACTCATGACACTGATGCGGCACCGCGACGACGAGCGGGGGATGGCCCTCGCCACCGTCATCGTCTTCGGCACCGTCCTCATGCTCCTCGTCGCCTCGATGCTGGCGCTCTCCACGAGCGGTGCGACCAAGTCGACGACGGACCGCAACTTCCAGAACGCGGCTGCCGCGGCCTACGCTGGTCTCGCCGACTACCAGTCGAAGCTCTCGAACGACAACGGCTACCAGGTCTGGGGGACGACGAGCTCGAAGTTCAGCTCGGCGAGCGGTTCAGTGTTCCAGGGCACGAACAACAACGTCGCGTTCAACACGCTCGCCTCGCAGGTCTGGGCATCGGTCCCCGGGAGCACCGACGAGTTCTTCCGGTACGAGGTCGACAACTCGAACTTCTCCGCGAAGGGCGTCCTGCGCATCCGCGTGACCGGCAAGGCCGCTGGCGTGACCCGCTCGCTCGTCGCGAACCTCAAGGGCGACGGCTTCATCAACTACCTGTACTTCACGAACTACGAGTCCGCGCAGCCGGCCATCACCGGGACGAACTGCACCTCGGACTACCAGTGGCAGCGCAAGGGCACGACCTGCGCACCGGTGCAGTTCGCCGGATCCGACACCCTGAACGGCCCGGTCCGGACGAACGACCGGTTCACCGCCTGCGGCACCACCTTCAACGCGTCGGTCGAGGACTACGACGGGACCGTCAACACCTCCTACAACGGGTGCAGCTCCGCGGCGCGGTACAACGGCGGCAATCCCCGCTCGGTCGGGTACCTCGGTCTCCCGGCGCTGAACGCGCAGATGTCCCAGGAGGCCAGGACCGACCTCCCGACGTCCGTCCCCCGGCCGGGATGTCTCTACACGGGTCCGACCTCGATCGTGCTCAACGCGAACGGGACGATGACGGTGAACTCGCCGTGGACCAAGGTGACGCAGTACCAGCTCAAGAACAACGGCGACCAGAAGGCAGCGGACGACACCGCGGCGTCCGATGCGCTCTGCGGCTCGGTGAGTGCCTTGCAGAGTGCCGCGGGTGCGACGATCCCGACCCTGCCGTCGAACCTCCTCTACGTCCAGGACGTCCCGACCTCGAACTCGCCCAAGAACGTCAACTTCTGGGACGTCGGCAAGTTCCCGCCGGCCTCGGTGTCGAGCACCTACTGCACGACGAAGGTCTCCTCGTCCGGGAGCGTCGTCGCGACGAACCAGTCGTTCAACAACGGTCTCAACTACCCGATCGCGAACGAGTGGACGGGGAGCAACCCGGCGTCGACCGTCTACGACTGCAACGCCGGCGACGTCTTCGTGCGCGGCACCTTCTCGGGCTCGATGACGATCGCGGCGTCCGGCACGGTCTGGCTGACGGGCAGCGTCGTGTACAACAACGCGAACACGGACATCCTCGGTCTCGTCGGGCAGAACGCCGTGGAGATCTGGAACCCGATGTCCTGCGCGTCGGCGGGCAACGGCACCTGCTACAACGGCGACACGCTCCTCAAGCGATCGGCCGGAGCGGCCTTCACGATCAACGCGGCGATCGCGAGCAACGCGGGTACCTTCTGGGTCCAGAACTACCAGTACGGCCCCGTCCTCGGCACCCTCACCGTCAAGGGCTCGATCGCCCAGAACTGGCGCGGCATCGTGGCGACCGGTGGCGCGACCCTCAGCAGCGGTTTCAGCAAGAACTACGTCTACGACAACCGGCTGCTGACGACCGCGCCCCCCAAGTTCCTGCAGCCCGTCTCCACGACCTACGGCGTGACCACGCAGGTCGAGGTCCCGGCCGCGTACAACGCCGACGGCAGCTGCGTGATGAGCGGTGGTGTGTGCCTGTGACCGCGATCGCACAGCTCGGTACCTCCTTCACCGTCATGGGCGGGGTGCTCGGCCTCCTCATCGGATCGTTCCTGAACGTCGTCGTGTACCGCGTCCCCGCCGGTGTGAGCGTCGTCGCGCCCCCGAGCGCCTGCCCGAGGTGCGGTGTGCAGATCCGTGGGTTCGACAACGTGCCCGTCCTGTCCTGGCTGGTGCTCCGCGGCCGGTGCCGCGACTGTCGCGAGCCCATCTCGGCCAGGTACCCGCTCGTGGAACTCGCCACGGGCCTCCTCTTCGTCGTCGTGGCGCTCCGGTTCTGGCCGGTCGCGTCCGGTGCGGACGCGACCGGCCTGGTCACGTCCGGCGTGGCGGCCGATGACCAGAGCGGAGGCGCCGCCGACCTCGGTCTCGCCGCCCGCCTCGTGCTCCTGGTCGCGTTCCTCTACCTCATGGCGATCAGCGTCGCCCTGGCCCTCATCGACCTCGACACCCACACGCTGCCGAACGCCATCACGTACCCGTCGTACGTGGTCCTCGCGGTCCTCCTCGCCGGCGTCTCGGCACTGGGCGGCGACTGGATGCCCTTCGTCCGCGGCCTCATCGGCGCCGCCGTCCTCGGGGTCGCGTACCTCGTCCTCGCCGTCGCCGTCCCGGGCGGCATGGGGCTCGGCGACGTCAAGCTCGCCGGGATCCTCGGTCTCGTGCTCGCGTACCTCGGATGGGGACCCCTCGCAGTGGGTGCTTTCGCTGCCTTCCTCCTCGGCGGTACTTTTTCGCTCGTCCTCATGATCGCGCGCAAGGTCGGCAGGAAGTCCGGGATCCCCTTCGGCCCCTGGATGCTCGCCGGCGCATGGGTCGGCATCCTCGTCGGGGGGCCCGTCTGGACCTCCTACCTCGGCACCATCGGACTGGCCTGACAGCCACGACCACCACGAAAGCGACTGACATGGGCAAGAGCATCGTCGGACTCGACATCGCCGGGACATCGATCCGGGCGGTCGAGGTCGCAGACGCGGACAAGGGTCGTCCGACCGTCCTCCGGTTCGCCGAGGTCCCCACCCCCGCGGGGTCGGTGAGCCGTGGCGAGGTGCTCGAACCGAACACCGTTGCCGGGGCGCTCAAGCAGCTCTGGTCGCTCGGCAAGTTCCGGTCGCGGGACGTCGTCCTCGGCATGGGCAACCAGCGCGTGCTCTCCCGCGACCTCACCGTCCCGCGGGCTCCGCTCACGCAGATCCGCGAGAGCCTGCCCTTCCAGGTGCAGGACATGCTCCCGGTGCCCGTGGTCGACGCCATCCTCGACTTCTACCCGACGTCCGAGGGCATGGCCGAGAACGGTCCGGTCGTGAACGGTCTGCTCATCGCCGCCGTCAAGGACGCCGTCCTGCAGAACGTGAAAGCGGTCCAGCTCGCGGGGTTGAACCCCGCCGGTGTCGACCTCATCCCGTTCGCGCTGAGCCGCGTGCTCGTGACCCGCCCCAAGCTCCCCGGCACGGTCGCGTTGGTCGAGCTCGGTGCCGACACCACCTGCGTCGTCATCGCCACGAACGGCGTCCCGCAGTTCGTCCGCATCATCCCGACGGGCGGCGACGACATCACGAAGACGCTCAGCGCCCGCCTCGAGATCCCGTCCGAGCAGGCCGAGGCCGTCAAGCGCCACCTCGGCATCGGCTCCAACGCGAAGACCCTCGATGACAACCGCGCGATCGCCATCACGTACGAGTCCGTGAACGAACTCCTCTCGAGCCTCCGGAACACCATCAACTACTTCGTGAACACCCACCCGAACGAGCCGGTCGCACAGGTCGTGCTCTCCGGCGGCGGGTCGTCGATGCCAGGGCTCGGGGACGCGCTCTCCGAGTTCACGCGTCTCCCCGTCGTGATCGGGAACGCCTTCGCCGGCGCCTCGGTCGCGAAGTCGATCAGTCAGCAGGACATCGCCATCCGTGGCGCCTCGATCGCCGTCGCCTACGGGCTCGCGGTGGGAAGCAGGGCAGCATGAGCCGTACGTCAGCGGACGTCCGCAAGGAGCAGAAGCAGCGGCCCCCCGCCGCCCAGGGCACGAAGAAGAACCGGCTCCGGCGGCGCGGCGACTCCGGGGGGGCGGACGTCCCACCCCAGCCGCCCCAGGACGGACCCGGCGAGTTCGGTCCGTCCGGAGGTCGTCCTCCGAAGCGCACGGCGGCCTCGACGACCGCGGTCGGTCGGGATCCACGGGTGGACCTCCTCCCCAAGGAGGTCCACGTGGACCGCCGCGCTCGGGCGACCGCGCGGCGCGCATGGCTCGGCGTCGTGGTGGTCGCCGTGGTGACCGTGCTGCTGATCGGCGGGGCGACGGTCAACTCGGTCCGTTCGGGGAGCGACCTGAAGGCGGCGCAGGACGAGACGAACTCGCTGCTCCTGCAGCAGCAGAAGTACTCCGAGGTCCGCGACGTCGAGCGCCAGTCGACGCTCATCGAAGCCGGGCAGCAGGTCGGAGGGTCCACTGAGATCGACTGGCAGAAGTACCTGACCGAGGTGCAGGGGTACCTGCCGAGTGACGTCGCGATCGGCGGACTCACGATCGACTCCGCCGTGCCGATGGCGACGTTCGAGCAGGCCAAGGTGCCGCTGCAGGGTGAGCGGGTCGCGACAGTCGACATCAAGGTCGTCAGCGCCTCCCTCCCGTCGGTGCCGGACTGGACCGAGCGTCTGTCGAAGCTCCGGGGCTACGTGGACTCCACCATCACGACGATCACCAAGCAGACCGGCGACGGCGCCACGGGCTACCGCGCGTCGATCACGCTGCACATCAACGAGAAGGCGTACGACGACAAGTACGCGGAGGACAAGTGATGAACCGGAACAAGCTGTCGTTCGTCGTCGCGATCGTCGCCGCTGTCGTGGTGCTCGCCGGGGGCTTCTTCCTCGGCGTCCAACCCCAGCTGGCGTCCGCGGCCGCGAACGACACCCAGCGCGCCACGATCGAGTCGACGAACGCCACCAACCGCACCGAGCTCAAGCGGCTCGAGAAGCAGTTCACCAAGCTGGACGGCATGCGGTCGGAACTGGCGACGCTCTCGGCGTCGATCCCGTCCACCCCGGACACCCCGTCGTTCGTCAAGGCCCTCGGCAGCGCGGCGGACGGCGCCGGCGTGACCGTCACCGCGGTCACGTTCTCCGACCCTGCGGCCTACACCGCTCCGGGCCAGGCAGCGGCCGGCACCGACACGACCCCGACGGCCTCCGCGTCGCCCTC
The DNA here is from genome assembly GCF_049341865.1 of Curtobacterium phyllosphaerae. Classification (NCBI taxonomy): domain Bacteria; kingdom Bacillati; phylum Actinomycetota; class Actinomycetes; order Micrococcales; family Microbacteriaceae; genus Curtobacterium; species Curtobacterium phyllosphaerae. The sequence continues at coordinate 271,858 of NZ_JBMPIU010000002.1, forward strand.
GGCCTCGCCCTCGACCTCGGCGACCGCCACCCCGTCCCCCACGCCGACCGGTCCCGCCACCGTGACGAACGAGGCCATCACGAGCTCGAACTTCACCGTCATCCCGGTCAGCGTCTCGGTCGAGGGGTCCTACTCCGACGCGCTCGCGTTCACGAAGGCCGTGCAGACCGGCACGCGCCTGTTCCTGGTGAACTCCATCAACTCGGCCCCGAAGTCCTCGGGCGATGAGTCCGGATCGACAACCTCGGCCGACGCGGACGCGGTGTGGACGCTCGCCGGCTACATCTACGTGCTCGACACGGCCGCGACCGCGCAGCCCTCGGCCGGCACGGCCGCCACGAACGGCTGACGCACCCGACCGCGACGACCCTTGAAGACGGGGGTCGCGGCACGCCGTGGCCGCTTCCGTCCGACGCTCGGCCGTGCCTACGATCGTCCGTCGGCGTGCTCGCGCGCGACGTCTCCCACGAACACCGAGCGCCCGGTCGATCCCGGGCGCCGTTCGTCGTCCTGGAAGGTGCAGCAGCATGGGTGTGGTGATCGAGTCGCTCGGGTGGTTCGGGGCGGTGACCATCCTCGTCGGGTACCTGCTGTTCTCCGCGGGCCGACTCCCGAACGGCGTCGTGTACCAGACCGTCAACCTCGTCGGAGCACTCGCGATCACCGTCAACGTGGCCGCACACCACGCGCTCCCGTCGACCCTCGTGAACGGCATCTGGGCGGTCATCGCCGCGGTCGTCCTCGTCCGCATGTGGGCTGCTCGGCGGCGCGCCGGGCTCGCCGCGGACGGCGCGCACGTCACGGGACGCGCCGCGGGCGAGACCGGACACGCGTCCACCGAGGCCGCCGTGGAGCTCCCCGCGACGACCCTGGTGCTCCCCGTCATCGGCCCGGCGCTCCGCGGGTCCGCGACGCAGCCCGTGGAGGCCGAGCCGACCCTCCACTCCGGTCGCGGGCCGTCCGGCGCGATGTCCGACAGCGTCCCGGTGGTGACGGCGGCGATCGCCGTCGCCCTCGCCACCGCAGCCCGGGACGGTGCCGAGCGTCGGCTCGCCGCGAACCTCGCCGCGCAGCTCGGCGCCCGACCCGACGCGCAGCTCGCCCGCGGCACGCAGCCCGCGGACCGGACGCAGCCCGCGGCGCGCACGCCGGTCTGAGCGCTCCACCGGGGCACCGCCACGGCTAGGATCGACCCATGTCCCGATGGCTGTTGGCGACGATGACGACAGTGCTGTTCGTCGCGCTCGTGATCGCCGTCACCGGGATCGAGAGCCTCATGTCGGCCACCGAGGTCATCAGCCAGTCCGACGCCACCCCCTACCTCGGTCCGGCGATGGTGACCGCGGTCGCGATCGTCGTGTTCTGCGCCACGGCGTTCGGCGCGCAGCGTGGTTCGCCGGTCGGCAGCGGGCTCGTCGGCGCTGCGACCGCGTACCTCGTGATGCTCGGGGTCGGTTCGCTCGGGTACACGCTCGTCCGTGGAGACGTCGCGCAGCTCGTCGTGTTCCCGGCCGCGTACGCCCTCGGGCCGTTCGTCGTCGGGACCGTGGTGATCGCCCTGGTCGTCGTGGTCGGCGCGATCGCCGTCGGCCGACACGAGCACCGCCGCGCCGGGGCCTCACGCGGCGGACAGTGATGCGGCGGACACCGATGCGGCGGACACCGGTGCGGCGAGCACCGATGCTGCGGAGGGCACGCTGAACGACCACACGACGGAGACCGGGGGAGCAGGACGGGGAGCATGAACGACGACCTCGAACGGGACCGCCACCCGGCTGGATCCAGCCCTGCCGACGATGCCGGCTGGCGGATGACGCCGAGCGTCGCCGCGGTCGGCGGGGTGCCGCTCGCCGGGACGACCGGGCGGCGTGCGCGCCGCCGGCCCACCCGCGCGATGCTCCTCGGCGTCGTCGGCGGGGCACTCGTCCTCGTGCTGGTCGTCGTGCTCGGCTCGATCGGCTACGCCTCCGGTGCGCGCGAGCACGCTCCGGCCCGGCAGGTCGAGGCGTTCCTCGAGCAGCTCCGAGCCGGCCACGCGGAGCGGGCGCTCGTGCTCGCGCACACCCCGACCGCCGGCCAGCCGCTCCTCACCGACGCCGCGTACGCCGCGGCCGCGGACCGGATCTCGTCATGGCGGATCCTGGCCACGAGCACCGACCCGGCCACCGGCTCGGCGGACGTCACCGCGCTGCTCACACAGGCCGGGCGCGCCGTGCCGCAGACGTTCCACCTGCAGCGGACCGGTTCGGCGGACGTGTTCTTCTCGACGTGGCGCATCGCGGACCTGACGCTCGGCTCCATCGAGGTCCGCGTCGACGGCCCGCAGGGGACGCCCGTCGAGATCGACGGCGTCCGGGTGCCGACGAGCGGGGGCGTCGCGCGGGTCCTGGCGCTCCCCGGCGCGTACGACGTCGGGATCGGGGCGAGCAGGTGGTTCACCGCGACCTCCGAGCACGCGAGCGTCGCGGGCTTCACGTCGGCCAGGTCCGACGCCGTCGAGGTCCGGACGACGCTCACCGCCGCCGGCCGACAGGCCGCGACGGAGGCGGTCGACGGCTGGGTGGACGGGTGCGTCGCACAGACTGACCTCGCACCGTCGGGCTGCAGCTTCTCGGCGTACGGGGACTCGCCGGACGCGGTCTACACGAACGAGCGCTGGACGCTCGACACCCGCCCCGTGGCCTCGATCGGCGACTGGTCGGGTCGCGGCTGGGCGGTCCGGACGACCACCCCGGGGTCCGCGACCTTCACGGCCGACTTCACGAGCGCGGCCGGGTCCGGGACCGGGCGGGCCGGACCCGTCTCGTTCTCCGCGGATGGCCTGATCACCGGGTTCACCGACGCCGGCGCGACCTTCGCACCGGCGGTGGTCGCCGCCGGTGGCGGCACCGCCGACTCCTGAGGAGCCGGTCCTGGAGCGCGGCTCGCGGCGGGCCTGCACCGCTGTCGGACTGGAGGCTCGGGTCGGGTCGGTGCCGCGCCTCCCGTCCGTCGTCCGCTCCAGCGCGTCGCGTTCGCCGACGGCGTTCACGGCACCCGCCCGCGCGGTGCGGGCGGGCCCGCGGTCAGTTGATTAACACCAGTGCCCCCGGTAGGCTTGCTCGGGTGTGCGTCTTACGACGCGCCCAGAAATCCACCCGGTCGAATCGGCCGGTGGACCATCCGTCCGGGTGATGCGCGAGAGCGGTCACCGACCGGGTCCCGATGATTGGAATCGTCGGCCAGGTGCATCGGCTGTCCGGGATCGACACGCGAACCGCGTCGAACTCCGTGCGCCGTGGGACGAGGAGCCGGCGGACCCGTCGGCCAGGGAATCGAGCAGAACCAGGAGCAGCAGTTGCCTACCATCCAGCAACTCGTTCGCAAGGGTCGCACGCCGAAGGTCGTCAAGACCAAGGCGCCCGCCCTCAAGTCGAACCCCCAGCAGCGTGGCGTGTGCACCCGCGTGTACACCACCACCCCCAAGAAGCCGAACTCGGCACTGCGCAAGGTCGCTCGCGTCAAGCTGAGCAACGGCACCGAGGTCACCGCCTACATCCCCGGTGAAGGCCACAACCTCCAGGAGCACTCGATGGTGCTCGTCCGCGGTGGTCGTGTGAAGGACCTCCCCGGTGTCCGTTACAAGATCGTCCGTGGTGCGCTCGACACCCAGGCCGTCAAGAACCGCAAGCAGGCCCGCAGCCTGTACGGCGCGAAGAAGGGTTGAGACCATGCCTCGTAAGGGACCAGCCCCCAAGCGCCCCGTCGTCGCCGACCCGGTCTACGGTGCGCCGATCGTCAGCCAGCTCGTCAACAAGATCCTGCTCGACGGCAAGAAGGGCCTCGCCGAGCGCATCGTCTACGGTGCTCTCGAAGGCGTGACCGCCAAGAACCAGCAGGACGCGGTCGTCACGCTCAAGAAGGCCCTCGACAACGTGCGCCCGACCCTCGAGGTCCGGTCGCGCCGCGTCGGTGGTTCGACCTACCAGGTGCCCGTCGAGGTCAAGCCGCACCGTGCGAACACCCTCGCGCTCCGGTGGCTCACCTCGTACGCCAAGGCCCGCCGCGAGAAGACGATGACCGAGCGTCTCATGAACGAGATCCTCGACGCGTCCAACGGTCTCGGTGCCGCGGTCAAGCGCCGTGAGGACACCCACAAGATGGCCGAGTCGAACAAGGCCTTCGCCCACTACCGCTGGTAGACGGAGCACCGCTGGCAACAGCAACCGCTCCGTCCGGGGCGCTGGCGACATCACACGCGGCGTCCCGGACGGAACGCTCAACTCCCACAACTCTCTCGGAGGAACCCTGTGGCACAGGACGTGCTCACCGACCTGAACAAGGTCCGCAACATCGGCATCATGGCCCACATCGATGCCGGCAAGACCACCACCACCGAGCGCATCCTGTTCTACACGGGGATCACCCACAAGATCGGTGAGGTGCACGACGGCGCAGCGACGATGGACTGGATGGCGCAGGAGCAGGAACGCGGCATCACGATCACGTCCGCCGCGACCACGTGCTTCTGGAACAAGAACCAGATCAACATCATCGACACCCCCGGGCACGTCGACTTCACGGTCGAGGTGGAGCGCTCGCTCCGCGTCCTCGACGGTGCCGTCGCGGTGTTCGACGGGAAAGAGGGCGTCGAGCCCCAGTCCGAGACCGTCTGGCGCCAGGCCGACAAGTACGACGTCCCGCGCATCTGCTTCGTCAACAAGATGGACAAGCTCGGCGCGGACTTCTACTTCACGGTCGACACCATCGTGAACCGTCTCGGCGCGGAGCCGCTCGTGCTCCAGCTCCCGATCGGCGCGGAGTCCTCGTTCGAGGGCGTCGTCGACCTGGTCGAGATGCGCGCGCTCACCTGGCGCGGTGACGCCAAGGGTGACGTCGAGATGGGCGCGAAGTACGAGATCGAGGAGATCCCGGCCGACCTCAAGGACAAGGCCGACGAGTACCGCCTGAAGCTCATCGAGCGCGTGGCCGAGGCCGACGACGCACTGCTCGAGCGGTTCCTCGACGGTGACACCGACTTCTCGGTGGCCGAGATCAAGCACGCGATCCGTGCCCTGACCGTCAACAGCACGTTGTACCCGGTGCTGTGCGGCTCCGCGTTCAAGAACCGTGGTGTCCAGCCGATGCTCGACGCCGTGATCGACTACCTCCCGTCCCCGCTCGACGTCCCTCCCATGGAGGGCCACGACGTCAAGGACGAAGAGAAGATCATCATCCGCAAGCCCGAGGCGACGGAGCCGTTCTCGGCGCTGGCGTTCAAGGTCGCGGTGCACCCGTTCTTCGGTCGCCTCACCTACGTGCGCGTCTACTCCGGCTCGATCGAGTCCGGTGCCCAGGTCGTCAACTCGACCAAGGGCAAGAAGGAGCGCATCGGCAAGATCTTCCAGATGCACTCCAACAAGGAGAACCCGGTCGACAACGTCACCGCCGGGCACATCTACGCCGTGATCGGTCTCAAGGACACGACCACCGGTGACACGCTGTGCGACCCGCAGGACCAGATCGTCCTCGAGTCCATGACGTTCCCGGAGCCGGTCATCGAGGTCGCCATCGAGCCGAAGACCAAGCAGGACCAGGAGAAGCTCTCGCTGGCCATCCAGAAGCTCGCCGAAGAGGACCCGACGTTCCGCGTCGAGCTCAACGTCGAGACGGGCCAGACCGTGATCAAGGGGATGGGCGAGCTCCACCTCGACATCCTGGTCGACCGCATGAAGCGCGAGTTCCACGTCGAGGCGAACGTCGGCAAGCCGCAGGTCGCCTACCGCGAGACGCTGCGCAAGCCGGTCGAGCGGTACGACTACACCCACAAGAAGCAGACCGGTGGGTCGGGCCAGTTCGCCAAGGTGCAGATCGCGCTCCACCCGATGGAGGTCACCGCAGAGAAGGTCTACGAGTTCGAGAACAAGGTCACGGGTGGCCGGATCCCGCGCGAGTACATCCCCTCGGTCGACGCGGGCATCCAGGACGCCATGCAGGTCGGCATCCTGGCCGGGTTCCCGACGGTGGGCGTCCGCGCCTCGCTGCTCGACGGTGCCGCGCACGACGTCGACTCCTCCGAGATGGCGTTCAAGATCGCCGGCTCGATGGCCTACAAGGAAGCTGCCCGTCGCGCGGACCCCGTGCTCCTCGAGCCGCTGATGGCCGTCGAGGTGCGGACGCCCGAGGAGTACATGGGCGACGTGATCGGCGACCTGAACTCCCGTCGTGGGCAGATCTCCTCGATGGAGGACGCCTCCGGCGTCAAGGTGGTCCGTGCGAACGTGCCGCTGTCCGAGATGTTCGGCTACGTCGGCGACCTCCGGTCGAAGACCTCTGGTCGTGCCGTCTACTCGATGACGTTCGACTCCTACGCCGAGGTGCCCCGCGCCGTGGCCGACGAGATCGTGCAGAAGAGCAAGGGCGAGTAGCGCCCGGAGCGTTGCTCTCCACAGGCGAGGGCGGCCGGCGACGGCCCCCTCGCCACCAAGTAAAGTAAGAACACACCAACTCGCGGACCCCGGCACGACCGGCGGACCGCATCCGAGTCCTGAGGAGGACCCACAGTGGCCAAGGCCAAGTTCGAGCGGACCAAGCCGCACGTCAACATCGGAACCATCGGTCACGTCGACCACGGCAAGACCACGCTGACGGCGGCGATCACCAAGGTCCTGCACGACAAGTTCCCGGACCTCAACACCGCCTCGGCGTTCGACCAGATCGACAACGCGCCGGAAGAGAAGGCGCGTGGCATCACGATCAACATCTCGCACGTCGAGTACCAGACCGACAAGCGCCACTACGCGCACGTCGACGCCCCTGGTCACGCCGACTACGTGAAGAACATGATCACCGGTGCGGCCCAGATGGACGGCGCGATCCTCGTGGTCGCCGCCACCGACGGCCCGATGCCCCAGACGCGTGAGCACGTCCTGCTCGCCCGCCAGGTCGGCGTCCCGTACATCGTCGTCGCGCTGAACAAGGCCGACATGGTGGACGACGAGGAGATCATGGAGCTCGTCGAGCTCGAGGTCCGCGAGCTCCTCTCGAGCCAGGAGTTCGACGGCGACAACGCGCCCGTCGTGCAGGTCTCGGCGCTCAAGGCGCTCGAGGGCGACGAGAAGTGGGGCCAGTCGGTCGCCGACCTCATGGCCGCCGTCGACGAGAGCGTCCCGGAGCCGGTCCGTGCGACCGACCAGCCGTTCCTCATGCCCGTCGAGGACGTCTTCACGATCACCGGTCGTGGAACCGTCGTCACCGGTCGTGTCGAGCGCGGTCAGCTCAACGTGAACGAGGAAGTCGAGATCGTCGGCATCGTCCCGACCGTCAAGACCACGGTCACGGGCATCGAGATGTTCCGCAAGCTGCTCGACTCCGCGCAGGCCGGTGACAACACCGGTCTGCTCCTCCGCGGCACCAAGCGCGAGGACGTCCAGCGCGGCCAGGTCATCGTCAAGCCCGGTTCGGTCACCCCGCACACCGAGTTCACCGCGAACGTCTACATCCTGTCCAAGGACGAGGGCGGCCGTCACAACCCGTTCTACGGGAACTACCGCCCGCAGTTCTACTTCCGCACGACGGACGTCACCGGCGTCATCACGCTGCCCGAGGGCACCGAGATGGTCATGCCCGGCGACACCACGTCGATCTCGGTCGAGCTGATCCAGCCGATCGCGATGGAAGAGGGCCTCCGTTTCGCCATCCGTGAAGGTGGTCGTACGGTGGGCGCCGGCACGGTCGAGAAGATCGTCAAGTAACACTCCGCACCACGCGACAAGGGGTCGGGCCTTCGGGTCCGGCCCCTTTCGTCGTCTGGGCGGGACCGCCCGCCCGGTCTGCGGCAGGGTGTCTCCCACCCACGCGGACGCGCGGTGGAGTTGACTCGATCGGTGACCAGACTCCGCCGCTCCAGAACGTCCGGCCGTGGGTACCACCGCGTCCGATCCGGGACGGGGTTCTCCTACCGCGACCCGGACGGAGCGACCGTCACCGACCCCGACGTCCGGCGGCGCCTCGAGGAGCTCGCCGTGCCGCCGGCCTGGAACGACGTCTGGATCTCGCCCTACGAGAACGGACACGTCCTCGCGACCGGCACCGACGCGGCCGGTCGGCGACAGTACATCTACCACCCGTCGTGGCGGGAACGGATGGACCGGATCAAGTACGACCGGGCTCTGGCACTCGCGGAGTCCCTCCCGGTGGCGCGCCGTGGCGTGACCATCGATCTCCGACGACCGGAACCCGACCGCCAGCGCGCGCTCGCCGCCGCGTTCCGGATGCTCGACCAGGGCTCGCTGCGCGTCGGGTCGGAGCGGTATGCCGAACAGCACGGCAGTCACGGTCTGTCGACGCTCCTCTGCGCACACGTGCACGTCTCCGGCGACGAGATCGAGCTCGCGTTCCCGGGGAAGAGCCACCAGGAGTGGTCGTCGAGCATCTCCGACCACGACCTCGCCCGGGTGCTCGTCGGCATGAAGCGTCGAGGCCCCACCGCACGGTTGCTCTCGTACCGGCCGGCCGCCGGGGAGGCCTGGCAGCCGCTGGGCGCCGACGAGATCAACGACTACGTCAAGGAGCGTGCGGGCGACGCGTTCACCGCGAAGGACTTCCGCACCCTGCACGGCACCGTGGCGGCCGCGGTGGACCTGGCGCGCGCTGGTCCGCAGCGGGGCGAGCGGGCACGCGCCAAGGCGGTGACACACGCCGTGCAGGTCGCGGCCGGGGTCCTCGGGAACACGCCGACGGTCGCCAGGCAGAGCTACATCGACCCGCGGCTCCTCGATGCGTACGCGCACGGCGAGACGATCGATCCCGCGCGGACCGGGTCCGCGGAGTCCGAGGTGCGCGCGCTGCTGTACCGCGATCTGTCCACAGATTGACGCCCGTGGCCCGGGTGCACGGTTTCGTGACGTAGGTTTGGTACCCGTGCCGTTCGATCCCGAACCCGGCACGGAAGGACGAGGGCCCCGCGTGACCGAGTGCATCCACGGATTCCCGACCGAGCTCTGCGACATCTGCTCCCCCCGGCAGCGTCCCGAGTCGGCCGACGCGCCGAAGACCCCGGCCCCGCGCCGGACCCGCGTCTCGAGTTCACTGCGCTCGGAGAAGCCGTCCGCGGCCGCCAAGCGCGGTGCCTCGGCCGCCGCCCCGGAACTCCCGGTGCGCGTGTTCTCTGCGCTCCGAGCGCACCACTGGACGCACCTCGACAACCTCGGCGGCATCGTGGCCGACAACGCGATCCTCGCGTCCACCTCCGCGACGCCGGACATCGACGTCAGCGCACCGGACACCCGCGCGGCGCGGTCCGCGACAGCGACGCCGGACGGCTCCTCGGTCGCCGAGCACGTCCCGTTCGAGCTGAGTGCCGACGCTGCCGCGTGGGACCAGGTGCGATCCGGTGCGACAGAGCCCCGCTGGTCGGAGTCCGCGCGTCGGGCCCGCGGCACTGACTTCGTGATGCTCGTCGTCCCGACTCCTGCGTTCGGCGACTCGGTGATCCTCAGCGACACCACCGCGGACGACCCGACGGCGCGGTTCGCCGTCGGCCCGGACGCTGCCACGGCCCTGCTCCGCCGAGCTGCGGTCAAGGACCCGGAGATGCTGCACGCCGAGCTGCTCGCCGGTCCGAGCGTGCCGTTCACCTCGGTGGCGGTCATCGGGGTGCCGAACGACCGGATGCGCGACGACGTCCGCGCTCTGCTCGCGGACGCCGGTGGCCACGTCCCGCGGGTCGCGATCTTCCCGCCGTGGTTCCGGCCCGCTCCCGCGGAGGCCGTCTGACTTCGTTCTCGGCAACACCGCTGCAACTGAAACATGGATGTCACATGACGGTGTGATGATGACTTCCGGCATGCATCGACGCGTGCCGGAACGGGAGCACCATGACCATCCGCACCATCCGCACCATCCGCACCATCCGCACCATCCGCACCATCCGTGTCCGCACGGCCGTCCTGGTCGGCACGACACTCGCCTCGAGCCTCATCGCCGGTGCTGCAGCGACCCCCGCGTCCGCAGCATCCGTGTCCGCGGCACCGACTGCCCCCGCATCGGCCACCCCGGCGCCGACGACGACGGAACACGCTGCGCCTGCCCTCACGGCGCGGGTGGTCGCCGTGCAGCACGGGATCGGCCGCGTCGTGCTCGCCGGGACCGGCAGCCCGGGACGGGCGGTGTTCGTCGGTGGCGACCTCGTCGAGCCGGCCTCGGCGATCGTCGGCGCGGACGGCACGTGGCGGTCGGCCGTCCGCGTCCAGGCGGGCGTGCACGTCCTGCAGGTCGCACAGTCGGGCGACTGGACTCCGATCGACGTCCGCGTCGAGGTCCGGATCCTCACCCCGCCCGTCATGCGTGCCACGGTCGACGGGTCCGCGCGGACCATCGCCCTCGCGGGTGAGGGCGTGCCGGAGGCCAGGATCGTCCTGCGGGTCGACGGTGAGCGTGTCGGGAGCGCGAAGGCCGGCGCCGACGGCCGATGGTGGTACACCCTCGACGACCTGGCCTACGGGGTGCACCACGTGGCGGCCGAGCAGCACTTCGACGGGGCCCTGAACGGCGGCGTGGACGAGTCCTACCGGGTGGAGGCTCCGGCCACCGACGTCACGAGTCAGGTCGACGTCCCGGAGGGCACGGTCCGGGTCGCGGGCCGGGCTCCGAGCGGGACCGTGATCGCGCTCGAGGACGAGTCCGGTGCCGCGATCGCCGACGGGTCCGGGCAGCCGGTCGTGGCGGTGGTCGACGACGGCCGTTGGCACGCCGCGATCCCGGTGCCTGCAGACGGCACCCGGCTGTACACCGTGCAGGTCGTCACGCGGGACGGCGACACCGAGGTCGGTCGCACCCGCATCAGCGTCACCGTGCCGATCCCGCCCACGGCGCGGGTGTCGTCGCAGGACGCCACGCGCGCCGTGCTCGTCGGGACCGGCGAGCCCGGCGCGACCGTCCGGTTCACCCATGCCGACGGCGCTCCGCTCCGCGACGACGACGGTGCGCCGGTCACCGCGGTCGTCGGTCGAGGGACCTGGCAGCGGACCATCGCGACGCAGGGGTTGAGCGGTGCGCGGATCCGCGTGGCCCAGGATGCCGACGGACACGACCTCGGATCGACGTCGGTGACGCTCCGCTGATGCTCCGGTGACGACCGGCCGGTGCCGGGAGCACCGGTCCGCGCGGGTTCGGTGCCCGTCGAGGCGGGTTCGTGCGCACCTGGACGACGGGAGCCGGCCTGGAGGCGCGCGACGGGCCTCCAGGCCGGCTCACCACCGACCGTCGACAGGCTCGCGATCCGCGGAAGTGCGGCGATCCGTGCGCGACACGCCCGGGTTGCACGTGGGCGTCGGCTATGCGAGACTTGTCCGGTTCCAAATTCCGCGGGCGCATGCGCTCGCCGGGTCACTGTCATGGCAGTGCACAGGCCACGTTCTCAGGACGGTTGCGCTTGGGCCGCAGACAGCAAGAACACGAAATCGACTCCATCAGGAACGCGGGGACACCCGTGTGCCCGGAGTCGAACACGGCGTCCGGCCGCGATCCACACGGACCGCAACCGGGCAGTTCACAGCAGAACAGCGGTCACCCATCACGGATGGTGCCGGTGATTCCCCGAAAACGGCCGAGAGTGCGCGAGCACATCCCGGCGGCGTCAGGCGGTCCGAGCGGTGCGCGGCGCAGAGAGAGAGTAGAGAACATGGCGGGACAGAAGATCCGCATCCGGCTCAAGTCGTACGACCACGAGGTCATCGACACGTCGGCCCGGAAGATCGTCGACACGGTGACCCGTGCCGGTGCGACCGTGGTCGGCCCGGTGCCGCTCCCCACCGAGAAGAACGTGGTCGTCGTGATCCGTTCTCCCCACAAGTACAAGGACTCGCGCGAGCACTTCGAGAAGCGCACGCACAAGCGGGTCATCGACATCGTCGACCCGACGCCCAAGGCCGTGGACTCGCTCATGCGTCTCGACCTGCCGGCCGACGTCAACATCGAGATCAAGCTGTAGGGGGCGACCACTGATGGCAACTGCAACCAAGACCGTCAAGGGCCTGCTCGGCAAGAAGCTCGGCATGACCCAGGTGTGGGACGAGAACAACAAGCTCATCCCGGTCACCGTCGTCGAGATCTCGCCGAACGTCGTGACCCAGCTGCGCACCGTCGAGAAGGACGGCTACGAAGCGATCCAGATCGCCGCCGGCCAGATCGACCCGCGTAAGGTCAACAAGCCGGCCACCGGCCACTTCGAGGCCGCCGGGGTCACCCCGCGTCGCCACCTCACGGAGATCCGCACCGCCGACTCCGCCGAGTACGCACTCGGCCAGGAGCTGACCGTCGACACGTTCGAGTCCGGTCAGAAGGTCGACGTCGTCGGCACCAGCAAGGGCAAGGGCTTCGCCGGTGTCATGAAGCGCCACAACTTCAAGGGCGTCTCCGCATCCCACGGTGCGCACCGCAACCACCGCAAGCCCGGCTCGATCGGCGCTTCCTCGACCCCGTCGCGCGTCTTCAAGGGCATGCGCATGGCCGGTCGCATGGGTGGGGAGCGGGTCACCGTCCTCAACCTCACGGTGCACGCCGTCGACGCCGAGAAGGGCCTGCTGCTCGTCAAGGGCGCGGTTCCCGGCGCTCGCGGCCGCATCGTCTTCGTCCGCACCGCCGTGAAGGGTAAGTGAGCATGGCCACCACGACCGCAACCACGATCGACGTGCTCGACGCGTCCGGCGCGAAGTCGGGCACCTTCGAGCTCCCCGCCGAGATCTTCGACGTCGAGACCAACGTCCCGCTGATCCACCAGGTCGTCGTCGCCCAGCTCGCCGCCGCGCGTCAGGGCACGCACAAGGTGAAGCGCCGCGGCGAGGTCTCCGGCGCCGGCCGCAAGCCGTTCAAGCAGAAGGGGACCGGTCGCGCTCGTCAGGGCTCGATCCGCGCGCCCCAGATGACCGGCGGTGGCATCGTCCACGGACCGACCCCGCGCGACTACTCGCAGCGCACCCCCAAGAAGATGATCGCCAAGGCGACCCTCGGTGCCCTGTCCGACCGCGCACGCGGCGGCCGCATCCACGCGGTCGAGTCGTTCATCGAGGCCGAGGTCCCCTCGACCAAGACGGTCCTCGCGCTCCTCGCCAAGATCGCCCCGGTGAAGCACGTGCTCGTCGTGCTCGAGGCCAACGACGAGGTCGCACTCAAGAGCGTCCGCAACCTGCCGAACGTCCACGCGCTCACGTACGGCCAGCTGAACGCCTACGACGTCCTCGTCTCCGACGACATCGTGTTCAGCAAGAGCGCCCTCGACGCGTTCGTGGCGTCGAAGTCCGCGAAGGAGATCACCGCATGAGCGGCAACAACAAGGACCCCCGCGACATCATCATCGCGCCGGTCGTCTCGGAGAAGAGCTACTCGCTCATCGACCAGGGCAAGTACACGTTCATCGTGGACCCCCGGGCGAACAAGACCGAGATCAAGTTCGCGATCGAGAAGATCTTCGACGTCAAGGTCGCCGGCATCAACACGCTGAACCGCCCGGGCAAGACCCGCCGCACGCGTTTCGGGACCGGCAAGCGCAAGGACACCAAGCGCGCCATCGTCACGCTCAAGTCCGGTTCGATCGACATCTTCACGGCTGTCGGCTGAGGACCGTAAGGGATAAATCATGGCTATTCGCAACTACAAGCCGACGACCCCTGGTCGTCGCGGCTCGTCGGTCTCCGACTTCGCCGAGATCACGCGTTCCACCCCGGAGAAGTCGCTGCTGCGTCCGCTCCCGAAGACCGGTGGCCGCAACAGCTCGGGACGCATCACGACCCGTCACATCGGTGGTGGCCACAAGCGCCAGTACCGCCTCATCGACTTCCGTCGCAACGACAAGGACGGCGTCGACGCCAAGGTCGCGCACATCGAGTACGACCCGAACCGCACGGCGCGCATCGCGCTCCTGCACTTCGTGGACGGCACGAAGCGCTACATCCTCGCGCCGAACCGCCTCAAGCAGGGCGACGTCGTCGAGTCCGGTGCCGGCGCGGACATCAAGCCCGGCAACAACCTGCCGCTCCGGAACATCCCGGTCGGTACGGTCATCCACGCCATCGAGCTCCGCCCCGGTGGCGGCGCGAAGATGGCCCGTTCCGCAGGCGCCTCGGTGCGTCTCGTCGCCAAGGACGGCCCGTACGCGCAGCTCCGTCTGCCGTCGGGCGAGGTCCGCAACGTCGACGCCCGCTGCCGCGCCACGATCGGCGAGGTCGGCAACGCCGAGCAGTCGAACATCAACTGGGGCAAGGCCGGGCGCATGCGCTGGAAGGGCGTCCGCCCGACCGTCCGTGGTGTCGCGATGAACCCGATCGACCACCCGCACGGTGGTGGTGAGGGCAAGACCTCCGGTGGTCGTCACCCCGTGAGCCCCTGGGGCCAGGCCGAGGGTCGTACCCGCAAGCCGAACAAGCCCAGCGACAAGCTGATCGTCCGTCGTCGCACCGTCGGCAAGAAGCGCAAGTAGGAGTTGTAGAAGATGCCACGCAGTCTGAAGAAGGGCCCCTTCGTCGACGACCACCTGCTTCGCAAGGTCGTTGCCCAGAACGAGGCCAACACCAAGAACGTGATCCGTACGTGGTCGCGTCGCTCGATGATCGTCCCGAACATGCTCGGGCACACGATCGCCGTGCACGACGGTCGCAAGCACATCCCGGTGTTCGTCACCGAGTCGATGGTCGGTCACAAGCTGGGCGAGTTCGCCCCGACCCGCACCTTCCGCGGCCACGTGAAGGACGACAAGAAGGGCCGTCGCCGCTAAGGCGACAGGAGGAGGAGAGAAATGGTGGAGTCGATCGCCCGCGTGCGACACATCCGCGTCACGCCTCAGAAGGCCCGTCGCGTCATCGCCCTGATCAAGGGCAAGCAGGCTCACGAGGCCCTGGCCATCCTGAAGTTCGCCCCCCAGGGCGCTTCGGAGCCGGTCTACAAGCTCGTTGCGTCCGCGATCGCGAACGCCCGGGTCAAGGCAGACAGCAGCAACAGCTTCCTCGACGAGCGCGACCTCTACGTGAGCAGCGTCTTCGTCGACGAGGGCACCACCCTGAAGCGGTTCCAGCCGCGTGCCCAGGGCCGGGCCTTCCGCATCAACAAGCGCACCAGCCACATCACGGTCGTCCTCGCGACGCCGGATGAGGTCGAGGCGGCCGCTACGAGCAAGAAGGCGAGCAAGTAATGGGCCAGAAGGTCAACCCGTACGGCTTCCGTCTCGGTATCACCACCGACCACGTCTCGCACTGGTTCACGGACAGCACGAAGAAGGGCCAGCGCTACAGCGACTACGTCGCCGAGGACGTCCGGATCCGTCAGATGCTGACCAAGTCCCTGGACCGTGCCGGCGTCGCCCGCATCGAGCTCGAGCGCACCCGTGACCGCGTCCGCGTGGACATCCACACGGCGCGTCCCGGCATCGTCATCGGGCGCCGTGGCGCCGAGGCCGAGCGCATCCGCAGCGACCTCGAGAAGCTCACGGGCAAGCAGATCCAGCTGAACATCCTCGAGGTCAAGAACCCCGAGACCGAGGCACAGCTGGTCGCCCAGGGCATCGCCGAGCAGCTGAGCGCGCGTGTTGCGTTCCGTCGGGCGATGCGCAAGGGCCTCCAGGGTGCCCAGCGCGCCGGTGCCAAGGGTGTCCGCATCCAGGTGTCGGGCCGTCTCGGCGGCGCCGAGATGAGCCGCTCGGAGTTCTACCGCGAGGGCCGCGTGCCCCTGCACACGCTCCGCGCCAACATCGACTACGGCTTCTACGAGGCCCGGACGACGTTCGGTCGCATCGGCGTGAAGGTGTGGATCTACAAGGGCGACATCACCAACAAGGAGCTCGCTCGCGAGCAGGCGAACCAGCGTTCGTCCCGTCCGGAGCGTCGTGACGGCGGCCGTGGCGGCCGCGACCGTCGTGACGGTGGCCCTCGTGGCGACCGTGGCGCCGACCGTCGCGAGCAGCAGGCTCCGCAGGAAGCGCCCGCCGGCGCAGGAGTTGAGGCGTAACCATGCTTATCCCCCGTCGAGTCAAGCACCGCAAGCAGCACCACCCGAAGCGTTCCGGTCAGGCGACCGGTGGCACCAAGGTGTCGTTCGGTGACTACGGAATCCAGGCCCTCACGCCGGCGTACGTGACAAACCGTCAGATCGAGTCCGCTCGTATCGCGATGACGCGTCACATCAAGCGTGGCGGCAAGGTGTGGATCAACATCTACCCGGACCGTCCGCTCACCAAGAAGCCCGCCGAGACCCGCATGGGTTCCGGTAAGGGTTCCCCCGAGTGGTGGGTTGCCAACGTCAAGCCGGGTCGCGTGCTCTTCGAGCTCTCCGGCGTGAGCGACGACATCGCTCGCGAGGCGCTCACCCGAGCAATCCACAAGCTGCCCCTCAAGGCACGCATCATCAAGCGCGAGGAGGGCGACGCATAATGGCGATCGGTTCCAAGGAGCTCCGTCCGACGGAGCTCGACACCTTCGAGGACGAGCGTCTCGCTGACGAGCTCAAGAAGGCCAAGGAAGAGCTGTTCAACCTCCGCTTCCAGGCGGCCACCGGCCAGCTCGAGAGCCACGGGCGTCTCCGTGCCGTCAAGCGCGACATCGCTCGCATCTACACGGTCCTGCGTGAGCGCGAGCTCGGCATCCGTGCCACCCCCGCCCCCGTCGAGGCCCCGAAGGCCGCGAAGAAGTCGACGAAGAAGGCCGACAAGTCGGACGCGTCGACCGAGACCACTGCCGAGGAGAACTAATGGCTACCGAGAAGAAGACTGAGGTCGACTCCGCGGCCGTCACTCGCGGCTACCGCAAGACCCGTCGTGGCTACGTCACGAGCGACAAGATGGACAAGACCATCGTCGTCGAGGTCGAGGACCGCGTGAAGCACCCCCTGTACGGCAAGGTCATCCGTCGCACCTCCAAGGTGAAGGCGCACGACGAGCTCGGCACCGCCGGCATCGGCGACCTCGTCGTCATCAGCGAGACCCGTCCCCTCAGCGCCTCCAAGCGCTGGCGCCTGGTCGAGATCCTCGAGAAGGCCAAGTAGGCCTCGGCCCGCTTGCGGAAATAGGAGACAGCAGTGATTCAGCAGGAATCCCGCCTCAAGGTCGCCGACAACACCGGAGCCAAGGAGATCCTGGCCATCCGCGTGCTCGGTGGCTCGGGTCGTCGCTACGCCGGTCTGGGTGACGTCATCGTCGCCACCGTCAAGGACGCGATCCCCGGCGGCAACGTCAAGAAGGGTGACGTCGTCAAGGCGGTCATCGTTCGCACCAAGAAGGAGACCCGTCGTCCGGACGGCTCCTACATCAAGTTCGACGAGAACGCAGCCGTGATCCTCAAGGCGGACGGCGACCCCCGCGGCACCCGAATCTTCGGGCCGGTCGGTCGTGAGCTCCGCGACAAGAAGTTCATGAAGATCATCTCGCTGGCGCCGGAGGTCATTTAGTCATGGCGAACATCAAGAAGGGTGACCTCGTCCAGGTCATCTCGGGACCGACCCAGGCCCGCGGGGGAGACCGCGGCAAGCAGGGCAAGGTCATCGAGGTGCTCCCCGAGCAGAACCGCGTCGTGGTCGAGGGTGTGAACTTCGTCAAGAAGCACGTCCGCGTCGGTCAGACGCAGCGCGGCTCGAAGACGGGTGGCATCGAGACGCACGAGGCGCCGATCCACGTGTCCAACGTGGCGATCGTCGACCCGAAGACCAAGAAGCCGACCCGCGTCGGCTTCCGCACCGAGACGGTCGAGAAGGGCGGCGTCACCAAGACCGTCCGCGTCCGTTACGCCAAGAAGTCTGGTGAGGATCTGTGATGAGCGACACCACGTCTGCCGCGACGGTTGAGAAAGTTC
The DNA here is from genome assembly GCF_049341865.1 of Curtobacterium phyllosphaerae. Taxonomy (NCBI): domain Bacteria; kingdom Bacillati; phylum Actinomycetota; class Actinomycetes; order Micrococcales; family Microbacteriaceae; genus Curtobacterium; species Curtobacterium phyllosphaerae. Next base: position 289,668 of record NZ_JBMPIU010000002.1, read on the forward strand.
AACCGCGCCTGAAGCAGAAGTACCAGGGCGACATCGTCGCCGCGCTGACCGAGCAGTTCTCGTACACGAACGTCCACCAGGTCCCCGGCCTGGTCAAGGTCGTCGTCAACACGGGTGTCGGCGACGCGGCACGTGACTCCAAGATCATCGACGGGGCCATCAAGGACCTCACGGCGATCACCGGTCAGAAGCCGCAGGTCACGAAGGCCCGCAAGTCGATCGCACAGTTCAAGCTGCGTGAGGGCCAGCCGATCGGCGCGCACGTGACGCTCCGCGGCGACCGCGCCTGGGAGTTCCTGGACCGCCTGATCACGCTCGCGCTCCCGCGTATCCGTGACTTCCGCGGCCTCAGCGACCGCCAGTTCGACGGCAACGGCAACTACACCTTCGGTCTCACGGAGCAGAGCGTGTTCCACGAGATCGACCAGGACCGCATCGACCGCGTCCGTGGCTTCGACATCACGGTCGTCACCACGGCGAAGACAGACGACGAAGGCCGTGCGCTGCTCAAGCAGCTCGGCTTCCCGTTCCGCTCCGCCGAGCAGACGGTCTAAGATCGTTCGGGCGGCACGACCGAGGGTTCCCTCGGTCGGCCGCCCGACCTCTGGGTCGGGGCGCGAGCCTCGATCCATCCCGGCACCGGGCATCCCCGGTGCCGTCCGGGTGTCACGACACCGCTGACGCGGGCACGACACCACCCCGATCGCCCAGGTCGGCACTCGTGGAACGGGTGTCGAAACCAGACGAGAATGGACGACCATCATGACGATGACCGATCCGGTCGCAGACATGCTGACCAGATTGCGGAACGCGAACTCGGCGCACCACGACGCCGTCTCGCTCCCCAGCTCCAAGCTGAAGACCCACATCGCTGAGATCCTCAAGCGCGAGGGCTACATCAGCGAGTGGAAGGTCGCTGACGCACGCGTCGGTCAGACCCTCACGATCGACCTGAAGTACGGTCCCGAGCGCGAGCGCTCGATCGCCGGCATCAAGCGCGTCTCCAAGCCCGGTCTCCGGGTGTACGCAAAGTCGACGGAGATCCCCCAGGTCCTCGGTGGCCTCGGCGTGGCGATCCTGTCGACCTCCTCCGGGCTCCTCACGGACCGCGAGGCCGAGCAGAAGGGCGTAGGCGGAGAAGTCCTCGCCTACGTGTGGTGATCGACCATGTCACGTATCGGACGTCTCCCCATTGACATCCCCGCCGGCGTCACCGTGACGGTCGACGGCGCGAACGTCTCCGTCAAGGGCCCGAAGGGCGAGCTCGCGCTCGTCGTCGCCAGCCCGATCCAGGCCGCGATCGAGGACAACCAGGTCCTCGTCACGCGCCCGGACGACGAGCGCACGTCGCGGTCGCTCCACGGCCTGACCCGCACCCTCATCGCGAACCAGATCATCGGCGTCACCCAGGGCTACTCCAAGGGCCTCGAGGTCGTCGGTACCGGGTACCGCGTCCAGACGAAGGGCACGAGCGTCGAGTTCGCCCTCGGCTACTCCCACCCGATCACGGTCGAGCCGCCCGCGGGCATCAGCTTCTCCGTGGAGGGCAACAACAAGCTCACCGTGACCGGCATCGACAAGCAGGCCGTCGGTGAGGTCGCCGCCAACATCCGCAAGCTGCGGAAGCCGGAGCCCTACAAGGGCAAGGGTGTCCGCTACGCCGGCGAGGTCGTCCGCCGCAAGGCCGGAAAGTCAGGTAAGTAATCATGGCTCTCGGAACTCGAGGAGCGAGCAAGTCGGCCGCCAAGGCGCGTCGTCACACCCGTCTCCGCAAGAAGATCACCGGAACCGAGGCACGCCCGCGTCTCGTCGTGAACCGTTCGGCACGTCACGTGTTCGTCCAGGTCATCGACGACACGAAGGGTCACACCCTCGCCAGCGCGTCGACGATGGAAGCGGACCTCCGTACCAACGACGGCGACAAGACGGCCAAGGCCCGCAAGGTCGGCGAGCTCATCGCCGAGCGTGCGAAGTCCGCCGGAGTCGAAGCGGTCGTGTTCGACCGAGGCGGCAGCAAGTACGCCGGTCGCGTTGCCGCGATCGCCGAAGGCGCCCGTGAAGGAGGGCTGAACCTGTGAGCGACACCGCGAACAACGCAGAAGAGACCAAGGCCGCTGAGCCCACCGAGGCGGCGACGGCCGCTGAGACCACCGAGGCGACCAAGGCTCCGGCGACCGCCGAGGCAGTCGTCGAGAAGCCGGTCGAGACCGCAGCGGGTTCCGCCTCGGCGAACCGGGAGTCCGGTCGCGAGCAGGGCCGCCGTGGTGGCGGTCGTGACCGCAACCAGCAGGGTGGCCGTGGCGACCGCAACAGCCGGGGTGGCGAGAGCCAGTTCCTCGAGCGCGTCGTGACGATCAACCGTGTCTCCAAGGTCGTCAAGGGTGGTCGTCGCTTCAGCTTCACCGCGCTCGTCGTCGTCGGCGACGGCAACGGCCTCGTCGGTGTCGGCTACGGCAAGGCCCGCGAGGTCCCGACCGCGATCTCGAAGGGCGTCGAAGAGGCCAAGAAGAACTTCTTCCGCGTCCCCCGGGTCGGCAACACGATCCCGCACCCGACGCAGGGTGAGGCGGCCGCTGGTGTCGTCCTGCTCCGCCCGGCCGCTGCCGGTACCGGTGTCATCGCCGGTGGTCCGGTCCGCGCCGTGCTCGAGTGCGCCGGCATCCACGACGTCCTGAGCAAGTCGCTCGGCTCGTCGAACACCATCAACATCGTGCACGCGACCGTCACCGCGCTGCAGCAGCTCGAGGAGCCCCGTGCGGTCGCCGCGCGTCGTGGTCTCCCCGTCGACCGGGTCGTCCCGGAGCGTCTGCTGCGCGCCGAGGCGGCTGCTCGCACGGCAGCGACCGAGAAGGCAGGTGCCTGATGGCCCGCATGCTGAAGGTGACCCAGATCAAGTCCGTTATCAGCGAGAAGCAGTACCAGCGCGAAACGCTCCGCAGCCTGGGTCTCAAGCGCATCGGCCGGACGGTCCTGCGCGAGGACAACTCCCAGAACCGCGGGTACGTCGCGACGGTGGCGCACCTCGTCAAGGTCGAGGAGATTGACTCATGACCGACGCAACCCCCAAGGCCGGCAAGGCCACCTCGCCGAAGGAGACCCCGGAGGCCCGCGTCCAGGTCCTGAAGGTCCACCACCTCCGTCCCGCAGCCGGTTCCAAGAAGGACCGGATGCGCGTCGGCCGCGGTGAGGGCTCGAAGGGCAAGACAGCCGGCCGTGGTACCAAGGGCACGAAGGCCCGGTACCAGGTCAAGATCGGGTTCGAGGGTGGGCAGATGCCGCTGCACATGCGCACCCCGAAGCTCCGTGGGTTCAAGAACCCGTTCCGGGTCGAGTACCAGGTCGTGAACCTGGAGAAGCTCGCCGAGCTCTACCCGCAGGGTGGTGAGGTCACGAGCATCGACCTCGTCGCCAAGGGTGCGGTCCGGAAGAACGAGAAGGTCAAGGTTCTCGGTCAGGGCGACATCACCGTGGCGCTCACGGTCACGGTCGACAAGGTCTCGGCGTCCGCCGAGGAGAAGATCGTGGCGGCGGGCGGCACCGTCACCAAGTAACACCACCCGTCGGCGGCCCGTGCTCAGCACGGGCCGCCGGTTCGGTTTCCTTGACTCGATCCTGTTCCGGCAGGATCGTAGACGGGGGCGCTCCACTCGGCCCCGCATCAACCACGTACGGAGATCTCGTGTTCAGAGCGGTCGCGCGCATCATGCGCACCCCCGACCTTCGCAAGAAGATCGGCTTCACCCTCGCGATCATCGCGCTGTTCCGCCTCGGGTCGTACATCCCGGCACCGTTCGTGGACTACTCGAGCGTGCAGAGCTGCCTCGCGAGCGCGTCGAGCTCGCAGGGACTCTACGAACTCGTCAACCTGTTCTCGGGTGGCGCGCTGCTGAAGCTCTCGGTCTTCGCTCTCGGCATCATGCCGTACATCACGTCGTCGATCATCGTGCAGTTGCTGCGCGTGGTCATCCCGCACTTCGACGCGCTCTACAAGGAGGGGCAGTCGGGTCAGGCGAAGCTGACGCAGTACACGCGCTACCTCACGATCGCGCTCGGTGTCCTGCAGTCCACCACCCTGATCACCGTCGCACGTTCGGGCGCCCTCTTCGGCAGCTCGGCCTCGACCTCCTGCTCGTCGATCATCTCGAACGACAGCTGGTACGCCATCCTGCTCATGGTCGTCACCCTGACCGCCGGCACGGGCCTCATCATGTGGATGGGCGAGCTCGTCACCGAGCGCGGCATCGGCAACGGCATGTCCCTCCTCATCTTCACGTCCATCGCAGCGCAGTTCCCCTCCGCGCTCTGGGCGATCGAGGAGTCGCAGTCCTTCGAGCTGTTCCTGCTGGTCATCGCGATCGGGCTGCTCATCATGATGGCCGTCGTGTTCGTCGAACAGTCGCAGCGGCGGATCCCGGTGCAGTACGCCAAGCGCATGGTGGGTCGGCGCACGTACGGCGGGAACAACACCTACATCCCGATCAAGGTGAACATGGCCGGTGTCGTGCCCGTCATCTTCGCGTCGTCGCTGCTCTACCTGCCCGCTCTGGTGGCGCAGTTCAACCAGAAGGCCGACGGCACCGAGCCCGCCGCCTGGGTGACCTGGATCCAGAACAACCTGACGTCGGGGGACAACTGGTTCTACATGGTCCTGTACTTCCTCCTGATCGTGGGGTTCACGTACTTCTACGTGGCCATCACCTTCAACCCAGAGGAGGTCGCGGACAACATGAAGAAGTACGGCGGCTTCATCCCCGGCATCCGCGCCGGTCGTCCGACGGCGGAGTACCTGGACTACGTGCTGACCCGCGTGACGCTGCCCGGTTCGCTGTACCTCGGCATCATCGCGCTCATCCCCCTCGCGGCGTTGGCGTTGTTCGGGGCGAACCAGAACTTCCCGTTCGGTGGTGCGAGCATCCTGATCATCGTCGGTGTCGGCCTCGAGACGGTCAAGCAGATCGACTCGCAGCTCCAGCAGCGTCACTACGAGGGGCTCCTCCGATGACCGCACGGCTCGTCATCGTCGGTCCGCCCGGCGCCGGGAAGGGCACGCAGGCAGGTCGCATCGCCGAGACGTTCGGCATCCCTGCGATCTCGACCGGCGACATCTTCCGGCAGAACGTCAAGGACGCCACGCCCCTCGGGGTGCAGGTGAAGGCCATCCTGGACGAAGGCAAGTACGTTCCCGACTCCCTGACGAACGAGCTCATCGCCGATCGGCTCGGGCAGCCGGACGCGGTCGACGGATTCCTCCTCGACGGCTACCCCCGGACGACGGCACAGGTGTCGTACCTCGATGCCCTCATGGCTGACCAGGGCGTGACCATCGACGCGGTGGTGCAGCTCGTGGCCGACCCCGATGAGCTCGTCGGTCGGCTGCTGAAGCGCGCCGCGGACCAGGGGCGGAGCGACGACACCGAGAGCGTGGTCCGGCGCCGGCAGGAGATCTACGCGACGGAGACCGCGCCGATCGTCGCGGCGTACGCGGATCGCGGCCTCGTCGTCGACGTCGACGGGCTCGGCGGCGTGGACGAGGTCGGCGACCGCATCGCCGACGCACTCGCCGGTCGTGGCCTCGTCGCGAACGGCTCCACGGTCTCCTGACCGTCATGCGCTTCACCAAGCCGTCGATCTACAAGACGCCGGAGCAGCTCCGGGCCATGATCCGGCCCGGGCTCCTGACCGAGGCCGCCCTGGACGCCGTCCGGCAAGCGATCCGGCCGGGCGTGACGACCGCTGCACTCGACGCGATCGCCGAGCGCGTGATCCGGGACGGCGGCGGCATCCCGAACTTCCAGCTCGTCCCCGGGTACGAGCACACGCTGTGCGTGTCCGTGAACGACGAGATCGTGCACGGGATCCCCGGCGATCGCGTCATCCGGGCCGGCGACGTCGTGTCGGTGGACGCCGGAGCCGAGGTCGATGGCTGGAACGGCGACAGCGCGTTCACGGTCGTGGTGCCGGGTGACGACGACGCAGAGCGTGCCGCTGCGCGAACCGCCCTCGCCGACGTGACGGAGCGGTCGATGTGGCACGGGATCGCCGCGCTCGCGACCGTCGACCGCGTCAACGAGATCGGCGCGGCCATCGAGGACGCGATCGACGCGACCGGTCCCTGGGGCATCATCGAGGACTTCACGGGGCACGGCATCGGACGGACCATGCACGAGGACCCGCCGGTGTTCAACTACCGGGTGCGGGGCGGTGGGCCGGCGGTCCGACCCGGGCTCGTGGTGGCGATCGAGCCGATGGTGACCGCCGGGACGATCGCCAGCTCGACCGACCCCGACGGCTGGACCATCCGGACACTCGACGGCTCGGACGCGGCGCACTGGGAGCACAGTGTCGCGGTGCACGCCGGCGGGATCTGGGTGCTCACGGCGTCGGACGGCGGCGCGTCCGGGCTGGTGCCGCTCGGCGTGCGTCCGGTCCCGATCGCCTGATGCGGTCCGCCTGACGCGGTCCGCCTGACGTGGTCCGCCCGACGTGTTCCGGCCGGCATGGTCCGCCCACGGTCTGGAGGCACGGCTGCGGTTGCGGACGGGCGCCCAGGTCCGGCGTGCGGTCGCGTTCTCCCGCCCCGGCAGGGCACCCGCACTGGTCGGGCACGCGCACTGGTCGGGCGCCCGCACCGACAGGGACCTGCACCGGTCTGGTGCCTGCACCGGTCTGGCGCCCGCACCGGTCTGGTGCCTGCACCGTCCGCGCACCCACACCAGACCGGGCACCCCGTCGAGGGAACGTTCATCGGGCTCGCGGGTCGGGCCTCCCTGCCGACCTGCGGTGACGCGACAGTGCGTCCGGCGACCGGCGGTCAGTTCCCGACGGAGCAGGTCTGTTCGGCGGCGGACTGGCCGCTGATGGACGAGGGCAGCGGGGTCGCGGTCGCGGTCGGTGTCGCGGAGGACGAGGAGGTCCCCCCGCTCGGCGGGGTGGACGCCGTCCCGCCACCGCCACCGGTGCCGGTGCTCGTCCCGCCCTCGGTCTTCGACGCGCGCCCCGTGCTGGAGTCGCTCAACGACGTCTTCGTGTCGTTCTGCAGGGCCAGGTTCAAGGTGTGCGCGGCGTCCTGGGAGACGAGCACCCGGGCGGGGTTGTACGGGTCGTCGATCACCGGGTACTGGACGAACAACATGTCCGAGGTGTTCATCCCGCGGAGGGTCGAGGCGAGGCCGACGAGGGTCTTCGTCGTCGCGAGACCGTCCGACAGCGTCATGTTTGAGAGCGCGGCACGGGCGAGCTTGTACAGCGTCAGGGGGTTCGACAGCGTGCCGTTCGCGGTGACCTGACGGAGCAGGGCGGACAGGAACACCTGCTGGGAGCTGATCCTGGCGAGGTCGCTGCCGTCGCCGACGCCGTGGCGGGTGCGGAGGAACGCGAGCGCGTCCGACCCCTGCAGCGTGTGGTTCCCCGCCGTGAGGTGGAGGCCGGTGTACTCGTCGTTGATGGTGTTGGCGACGCAGACGTCGACACCGCCGAGCGCGTTCGACATCTCGATGACCCCGTCGAACGTGATCATCCCCGCGTAGGGGATCGACAGGCCGGTGAGGTTCTCGACGGTGTCGACGACGCAGGAGAGCCCGCCGTGGCCGAGGGAGTTGTTCAGCATGTCCGCGGACGACGCCGGGTAGGTGGTCCCCGTGCTCGGGTTCTGGCACGCGGGGATCGGGACGACGAGGTCGCGCGGGAAGCTCACCGCGGTGAGCTGGGTGTGGTCGGCCGAGATGTGCACGAGGATCGTGACGTCGTTCCGGGCACCCTCGACGTCCTCGTTCGAGTCGAACTGGCCGATCCGGGTGTCGCTCCCGGCCAGCAGGATGTTCGCACCGCCCTTCATCGCCGTGATGTCCGTCTTGTTCGCCGTGGATTGGTCGTCGGTGCTCAGCTTCACGGTGTTGACCGAGCCGGTGATCGACTGCAGGGCGACGGCGCTGACGCCGAGTCCGCTGACGACGACGACGGCAGCGGCGGTCCCGATGCCGATGAGCGCGGTGGCCCATGCGCGACGGCGGGGGAGCCGTCCGTGGCGTGCGATGCCGGGGCGGCCGCTGCGGCGGCGCTGAGGTGCGTCGGACACGCTGGACTCCGTTCGGTGGGCGCTGATCGCGCAGGTGGTGCGGTGCGCTGCTGCGCTGCCGAATGCGGTGGCGCAGCGACCGGTGCGTGCGCGCTGGTCGGGCGCGGCGCACGCGGTGACGGCGCGTCGGGGACGAACCGTCGGGTGAACGTTACGATGTCAGCCCCGCCACGCTCCGGGAAATCGCCGGGGAACTCCTGAAGAACCGTGGTGCCGGCACTCAGGCGCCTCCGCTGCAGCCGTTCCGGGTCCGGTGCGACGCCTCGGACTTGGAAATCGGCGTGTCTTCGCATAAGATCGCTCTTTGGTGTGTCATGCCCCGCGGGGTGTGCCGCCGAACCCGCATGACCGGTTCGGAACCACTGCAAGCGACAGTCAATCAAGGACCGCCGTCACGGCGGTCGAGCAAGCGACAGTGAGGCTATGGCCAAGAAAGACGGCGTCATCGAGATCGAAGGCTCGGTGCTCGAAGCTCTGCCCAACGCGATGTTCCGCGTTGAGCTGACCAATGGGCACAAGGTCCTCGCGCACATCTCGGGGAAGATGCGTCAGCACTACATCCGCATCCTCCCGGAGGACCGCGTGATCGTGGAGCTGAGCCCCTACGACCTGACCCGCGGCCGGATCGTCTACCGCTACAAGTGATCCGAGCTGGAAAGGAACGGCCCGGCAATCCCGCCGGGCACGAAGCCAGCGAGATCGAGGAAACAACATGAAGGTCAACCCCAGCGTCAAGCCCATCTGCGAGCACTGCAAGGTGATCCGCCGCAAGGGCCGCGTCATGGTGATCTGCAAGAGCAACCCGCGCCACAAGCAGCGCCAGGGCTGACTCGATCGGGGCCCCGGTCCCGACTGCACGTCCACAACTCAAGATCGACGCAGCACCAGAACCCGTCCGGCTCGTCCGGGTGGGGGACACCCCGGGTGGAGGCCCGGGCACCGGTGCTGCACCACACCTCCACAAACCACTAGGAGCAGCCAGACATGGCACGTCTAGCAGGCGTCGACATCCCGCGCGAGAAGCGCGTGGAGATCGCACTCACGTACATCTACGGCGTCGGTCGTACCCGTTCCCTCCAGGCGCTCGCCGAGACGGGCATCTCGGGCGACATCCGCGTCAAGGACCTCAGCGACGACCAGCTCGTCGCCCTCCGCGACTTCATCGAAGGCAACTTCAAGGTCGAGGGTGACCTCCGCCGCGAGGTCGCGGCCGACATCCGTCGCAAGGTCGAGATCGGCAGCTACGAGGGCATCCGCCACCGTCGTGGTCTCCCGGTGCGCGGTCAGCGCACCAAGACCAACGCTCGTACCCGCAAGGGCCCGAAGCGCACCGTGGCAGGCAAGAAGAAGGCGCGATAGGACATCATCATGGCTACCCCCAAGACTGCTGCGCGCAAGCCGCGGCGCAAGGAAAAGAAGAACATCGCCGTGGGCCAGGCCCACATCAAGTCGACGTTCAACAACACGATCGTCAGCATCACCGATCCGTCGGGTGCCGTCCTCAGTTGGGCGTCCTCGGGTGCCGTCGGCTTCAAGGGCTCGCGCAAGTCCACGCCGTTCGCGGCGCAGCTCGCCGCCGAGTCCGCCGCGCGTCAGGCGCAGGAGCACGGCGTCAAGAAGGTCGACGTCTTCGTCAAGGGGCCGGGATCGGGTCGCGAGACGGCGATCCGCTCGCTCCAGGCCGCCGGCCTCGAGGTCGGTTCGATCAACGACGTCACCCCGCAGGCGCACAACGGGTGCCGTCCGCCCAAGCGTCGTCGCGTCTAAGCAGGAGCATCAGGCCGTGACCCGCGGCCACTCCCTCACGGGGGTGCCAGCGGGTCGCGGCCATTCCTGGTCGTTCGATCGCGCACGTCGGTGCGCGTGATCACAACTCAACAGACCCGGCGGGCGTCACACCCCGCCGTACCGCCAAGTGTCATATAGCGGACACTTCGCCGAAAGGAATCAACAGTGCTCATTGCACAGCGCCCCACCCTGACCGAGGAGCCGATCTCCGAGCACCGCTCGCGCTTCATCATCGAGCCGCTCGAGCCCGGCTTCGGGTACACGCTCGGCAACTCGCTGCGCCGCACGCTGCTGTCCTCGATCCCCGGTGCCGCCGTCACCAGCATCCGCATCGACGGCGTGCTGCACGAGTTCAGCACCGTGCCGGGTGTCAAGGAAGACGTCACCGAGATCATCCTGAACATCAAGAACCTCGTCGTCTCGAGCGAGCACGACGAGCCGATCACGGCGTACCTGCGCAAGCAGGGTGCCGGTCAGGTCACGGCGGCGGACATCTCGGCCCCGGCCGGTGTCGAGATCCACAACCCGGAACTCGTCATCGCGACGCTGAACGAGACCGCGAAGTTCGAGCTCGAGCTGACGATCGAGCGTGGCCGCGGCTACGTCTCGGCGACGCAGAACCGCTCGGAGTTCTCCGAGGCCGGGCAGATCCCGATCGACTCGATCTACTCGCCGGTCCTCAAGGTCACCTACCGCGTGGAGGCCACGCGTGCCGGTGAGCGCACCGACTTCGACCGCCTGGTCGTCGACGTCGAGGCGAAGCCGGCGATCACGCCGCGCGACGCCATCGCGTCGGCCGGTCGGACGCTCGTGGAGCTCTTCGGGCTCGCTCGCGAGCTGAACACCGCCGCCGAGGGCATCGAGATCGGCCCCGCGCCGGTCGACGCCGTGCTCTCCAACGAGCTGCAGACGCCGATCGAGGACCTCGACCTGTCCGTCCGCAGCTACAACTGCCTCAAGCGCGAAGGCATCAACACGGTGTCGGAGCTCGTCGCCCTGTCGGAGACGCAGCTCATGAACATCCGCAACTTCGGTCAGAAGTCGGTGGACGAGGTCAAGGACAAGCTCACCGAGCTCGGCCTGTCCCTCAAGGACACCGTCCCCGGATTCGACGGCGCCCACTTCTACAGCGGGTACGACGAGGACGAGTCCAACAACTGACCCCGCGGCGATGCTGCGGACGCGGCGTCGTGACCACTTTCCCTGACACTGGAGAACTGACATGCCCAAGCCCACCAAGGGCCCCCGCCTCGGAGGCGGGCCCGCCCACGAGCGCCTGCTCCTGAGCAACCTCGCGAACGCGCTGTTCACGCACGGCCGCATCACCACGACCGAGACGAAGGCCAAGCGTCTCCGTCCCTACGCCGAGCGTCTGGTGACCTTCGGCAAGCGTGGCGACCTGCACGCTCGCCGTCGTGCGATCGCCATCCTGCGCGACAAGTCGGTCGTCCACACGCTGTTCACCGAGATCGCACCCCAGATGGAGGAGCGTCAGGGCGGCTACACCCGCATCACGAAGCTCGGGTTCCGCAAGGGCGACAACGCGCCCCTCGCGTCGATCGAGCTCGTGCTCGAGCCCGTGTCGAGCTCGCCTGCCCCGGTGAAGAGCCGTTCGGCCGCGCCGGCAGCCGCCCCCGTGGCGGAGTCGGCGGACGAGGCCGTCTCGGACGAGACCACCTCCGACGAGGCCGCAGCGGAGTCCGCCGAGAACGACACGACCGAGGCCTCCGCCCCGATCGCGGCGGAGGAGCCGACCGAGGCCGCGACCGAGGTCGAGGACGACGCCGCAGCCAAGGGCGACGACAAGTAACGCCGAGCAGCACCTCCGGAGGCCCTCGCAGTTCGCTGCGGGGGCCTTCGCTGTTCGGTCGGACGGACGTCGCGACCGACGTGCGAACGATCGACCGGAGCTGGCCACGGCCGGCAGCCCGCCAGGGCGAGCAGCCGGCCACGGCGAGCAGCCGGCCACGGCGAGCAGCCGGCCCCGGACCCCGTGGGCCGAGGACCACCACGAACGACCAGGAGCAGCGTGCAACTCGGACAGGTGACGACCGCCGGACGACAGGTCTGGCGGTGGAGCCGGACATCCGGCACCCAGCCACGGGTCGTGCTCGCCGTGAAGGCCGCGGTCGCCGCAGTGGTCGCGTTCGTCCTCGCCCGGTACATGCCGGGGGTCGCCGCCGACTACCCGTACTACGCACCGCTCGGCGCCGTCGTGGCGATGCAGTCCACCCTGCTGTCGAGCGTCCGCAGCGGGGTGCAGACGCTCGTCGGGATCGCGATCGGTGTCGGCATCGCCGGCGTCACGATGTGGCTCGGCGACCCCGGGTTCGTCGCCGTGGGCATCGCGGTCGGGATCGGTGTCCTCATCGGCGGGTTCCGGATCCTCGGCGAGGGCGGCAGCTGGGCACCGACGGCAGCGGTGCTGGTGCTCCTCGTCGGCGGGTCCCACGCCGAGGGCTACTCCTTCGGGTACGTCCTGCAGATGGGCGTCGGGGTCGTCGTCGGTCTCCTGGTGAACTTCGTCGCCTTCCCGCCACTGCACTTCTGGAACGCCGAGCGCCGCATCAACGAGACGAACGTGGTGCTCGCGCAGCACCTCGACGCTCTCGCGGACGCCCTCGCCGGGGATGCCGAGACGGACACCGACGTCTGGGTGCAGCGGCAGCACCGGCTCGACCGCGAGATGGCGGAGGTCCGTGAACGGTTGAGCGCGGCGGAGGAGAGCCGGCGTGGGAACCCCCGTGCGATCCGGGGACGGAACCGCCGTCGGCTGCTCGCCGACGCAGCGCGCTTCCGGGCCCTGGAACGTGCCGCGTGGTACACGACGGACCTCACCGAGATCGTCGGTCGGTCCGGACCGGCGTCCGGGCAGCTCGGGAGGATCGGCGCGGCCTTCGCGGACCGGCTCGCGGCCGCCATCCGGGCCGTCGCGCGTGTCGTGCAGGGGGACGGGTCCGCGGAGCTGGACGACGAGGCCGTCGCCGCGATCCGTGTGGTGGAGTCGGCGATGGACGGCGGGGGCGCCTCGGACGGGATGGACGGCAACCGGCCGTCGGACGTCACGCTGACGTCGGCGTCGACGGTGGCGCTGTGGGGCATCGTCGAGTCGGAGCGCCGGGCGACGACGTAGCTCGCGGCCGACCTGCCCCGGCAGAGCCCGGGACCGACGTCACTGTCCGAACGAGGAGCGCGCCCAGGCCTCGACCGCGGCGCTGGTGTCCGGTGCGACCGACTTCTCGAGCAGGTACCGCGTCCAGTCGCCGTCGTGGACGACGTCGACCGTGCAGAGCGTGTCGTCGCAGGTCCGGAACGCGGCGTCGTGCGCCCCGAGTCCGTCGAGGTCGATCCGGTCGTCGGCATCGACGAGCCCGGCGTCGATGCGGGCACGCACCACCCACGAGCCCTGCGGCAGGGTGCCGTACCGCGCCGCGACCGCGGTGGAGTCCTGCTCGTCGGCCCGGTGGAAGTCGCACCACTCGCCACCGGCGCGTTCGAGCGACACCCAGGAGATGTCGTCCTGCCAGTCGGTCGCGTTCCACCGGTCGCGGAGCGGTGTGTCCGTGACGGCGTCCACCCGCGTCGTGACGCACACGCTCGGGCCCGGGGACCCTTGCTCGTGCGCCACGGTCACCGTGCCGAGGGCCGAGTCCTGCACCGTGGCGGTGGCGTGCGTGACGAGTGCCCGGAACCGGTCCTGCAGGCCCCCCGGTGTGGCGTCGTCGGCGTCCTGGACCCGGTCGAGGGCGATGTGCAGCCACGCCGACCCCGCGTGCACGTCCGCGCTGCAAGAGACCCGCGCGGCGTCGGACGCCGAGCACGACACCGGGGAGCCCGTCCACGTGTCGGAGGACAGGAAGGCGTCGAGCGCGTCGTTCGCGTCCGGCAGCACGGTGGCGACGATGCCGTTGCGCACGGGGTCGCCGTGCTGGCCCGGGTACACGCTGTCCATCGCCGCGACACCGTTGTCGACGTTGCAGACCAGGCCACCCGCGGCGACGCTCGCCATCGTCGCGGGGTCGATGTGCCGCTGCTCCGTCACCGGGTCGTCCGGGGCGATCGACGGGACGAGACGGGCGGACAGGCCCGACGGCAGGACCGCGGCGCAGTCCGGCATGCCCGACCGGTTCGGCGCGTCGGTGAACCGCACCCTGTCGACGGCCGCGGTCGGCGACGGTGCGGGTGCGCTGCTGTGCGGACCCGTCGGTGCCGGCCGGGCGATGCCGAGGACCGCGCAGCCGCCGAGCGTCATCGCGACGAGCGTGCCCGCGGCGAGCCCCCGGATGAGGCCGGTGACGAGCCGCCGGCGGTCGGTCGGCCTGTCGATCCCCATGCCCGGATGCTATCCGTCGCTGTGGGTCCGCACAGTGACGAGCGTGCCGAGGACCGGTCACGGTTCCACAACGGCGCGCCCAGACACTCGACGGCGCTCGTGCGATCCGCTCGACGGCGCTCGATCGCAGCACTCGTAGACTCGTGCCGTGACGGACGCGATCGCGACATCGACGCAGGTCGGACTCCGGCTCGCGCTGCTCGGCGCGGTGCAGGTCGAGGACCGAGACGGCGCACTGGTGCCCGTCGCCGGTGCGCTCCCTCGCGGGTTCCTCGCTGCCCTCGCCCTCGCGCGCGGGGCGACGCTCACGACCGAGTCGCTCATCGACGACCTGTGGGGTGACGAGCCGCCGCGCGGAGCCCGAGCAGCGCTCCAGACGCTCGTCTCCCGACTCCGGCGGACCTGCGCCGAGGGGCTCGTCGTGTCGACCGACGTCGGGTACCGTCTCGCGCTCGCCGCGGACGACGTCGACCTGCAGCGCGCCGAGGCCGCCGTGGACCGTGCCCGGAAGCGGCTCACGGACGGAGACGCCCTGGCCGCCGCCGCGATCACCGACGAGGCGCTGGCTCTGTGGCGTGCCGAGCCGGGCGCCGACGTCGACGGCGCCCTCGCCGAGGCGATCCTCGAGCGCGCCGATGCTGCGCGGAGCGCCCTCCGACGCGTGCGGGCGGACGCGCTCCTCGTCCGCGACGACCCGGACGGCGCGGCGGCACTCTGGACACAGGAGGCGACGGTCCGGCCGCTCGACGAGCAGGTCGTGTCCGGCCTGATGCGAGCCCTCGACGCGGGGGGCCGGACCACGGAGGCACTCGCGGTGTTCGCGGCCCACCGGGAGCGGCTCGCCGACGAGCTCGGTGCCGACCCGTCCGCCGAGCTCGTCCGGCACAACGCGGCCATGCTCCGTCGGAGCGGCGCCGACGGTGCGCGAGCCCGACGAGTCGGGATCCGGACCGCCGCGACGCCGCTCATCGGCCGCGATGCCGACGTCGATGCGGTCCGCGCGCTCCTCGGCGGACAGCGTCTCGTGACGATCCTCGGCGCGGGCGGCCTCGGCAAGACCCGGCTCGCGCAGCAGGTCGCTGCCGACGTCCCGGAGGACACGGCCGTGGTCGTCGTCGAGCTCGCGCCGCTGTCCGACGGTGGCGACGTGCTCCCGGCGCTCGGCGCGCTCCTCGGGATCGACACCCGGGCGACCCGCACCCTCCGGCCGACGGTGGTCGCCGACCTCCGCGGCCGGGTCCTCGACGCGCTCGGCGAACGGCGGACGCTGCTCGTGCTCGACAACTGCGAGCACATCGTCGCCGACGTCGCCGAGGTCGCCGCCGACCTGCTCGCGGAGATCCCGACGTTGCAGATCCTCGCGACCTCCCGTGCGCCGCTCGCCGTCGCCGGCGAGGCCGTCGCTCCGCTCGCACCACTGCCGGTCGACCACGACGGTGCCGCCGTCCGGCTGTTCACCGAGCGGGCGCGTGCCGCGCGGCCCGGCGCAGCGCTGCCGGTCGACACCGTCCGGAGCATCTGCGCCAGGCTCGACGGCTCGCCGCTCGCGATCGAGCTCGCCGCCGCACGGATCCGGGGGATGGGACTCGACGAGATCGCCCGCCGGCTCGACGACCGGTTCGCGCTGCTCCGGGGCGGTGACCGGAGTGCGCCGGAACGGCACCGGACGCTCCTGGCGGTGATCGAGTGGAGCTGGCGCCTGCTCGGGCCCGGCGCCCAGGACCTCCTCACCCGGCTCGCGCTGTTCCCGGACGGCTTCGACCTCGACACCGCGGAGGCCGTGGCAGCGACGATCAACGGTCCGGCGGCCGACGACGTGTTCGACGACCTCGCGGAACTCGTCGAACAGTCCCTGGTGCAGCTCGACGAGCTGGACGGCGCACCGCCGCGCTACCGCCTGCTCGAGACCGTGCGCGAGTTCGGTGCCGCCCGCCTCGCCGAACGCGGGCACACCGACGACGTCCGGGCCGCGATGCTGCGGTGGGCATCTGCGTTCTCGGCACCGCGGAACCTCCTCCTCGGCGAGCCGGCGCACCGCGGCCCGTCGACACAGCTCGTGCGGTTCGCCGAGCTCCGGCGCGAGTCGGAGACGCTGATCGCGATGCTGCGCTGGGCGATCCGCGCAGAGGCCCGCTCCGCGGTGGCGTCGGTGTTCGCCGCGCTCGGGTCGTACTGGTCGGTCCGGGGCGCGCACAGCGAGGTGACCTCGGTCGCGCCGGACATCGTGCGGGTGCTCGCCGCAGCACCGCCGACCCGGGACGTCCGGACGGCGACCATCATGAGCCTCGTCCTCGCCGGTGCCACGAGCGCGTTCGGCGGTCTCCGGACGACGGCCGTCGCGATCAGTGCGCTCCGGAAGATCCGGCGCGACGGCCCCGCGGACGACGCACTGCTCGACGCGATGATGCAGTTCCTCGTCGCGCTCGGGACGCCGCACGAGCTCCCGACGCTCCTCGCCCGGTTCCGGACGCACCCGGATCCCCGGGTCGCCGGGCTCTCCCTGATGATGAGCGCTCCGCTCGCCGAGAACGACGGCGACACCGACACCGCACTCGACTTCGCGCGACGCGGTGCCGACCTCGCCGAACAGCTCGCCGATCCGTGGACCGCCGGCGCCGCGGCGGTGGGGATGACGCAGCTGCTCGGACAGAGCGGGCAGCCGGCCGAGGCCCTCCGGTGGGCCGACAAGGCTCGTCGGCACCTGGAGCCGTTCGCTGCCGAGGACGACATGCGCGAGCTGCGCTGGCTCGTCGGCCTCGCGCAGGCGGCCCTCGGCGAGGCCGACGCGGCACGGGCATGCGCGGCCGACCTCACGGTCGACGGGTCGGCCCCCGGACGGTTCGACGGGGACCGCGCACAGATGGGTGTGCTGTCGGTCGCGATCACGGCCGAGGCGTCCCGGGCCGACCACGACCTCGGCGCCGCACTCGCCGACTACCGCCGCGCCCGGGACTCGATCCTCGGGCGCGGCCGCGAGTCGTGGCAGTGGCTCGTCCTGCTCCGTGGCGCGCTGCTCGCGATGGACGACGAGGTCCGGGCCGCCGACGATCCCACCCCGGACGCCGGCGCAGTCCCGCTCGTGGGGCTCGACACCGATGACGCCCGGCGCACCGCTCGTGCACTCCGGGTGTCCGCGATCGTGATGCTGCGGCTCCGTCCGTGGTTCCTCGACCTCCCGGTGGTCGCGACGGGCGTGCTCGGGGTCGCGCTGTGGGGTGCGCGAACGGGAGCGCTCGACCGCACGACGACCGCGCGGCTCTGGGCGACGGCGATCCGGTTCGGGTCGCGGCAGGACTTCGCGGTGCTCCGGCACGACCGCATCCGGTCGCGCCTGGTGGCCCTGCTGGCAGGCGGCGAGCACGAGTCCGACGGGAGCCGTCCCGGCGGGAGTGGTTCGCCGGATCGCCTGCTCGCGGACGCGGAGTCCGCGCTCGCGGGGGTGGGGCGCGACGAGCTCGTCGCCGCCACCGTCGCGACGCTGACGGCCATCCGCATCCCGCGCTGACGGCCCGAGCCGCGCCGGGCCGACGCGTGGTGACCCCCGGACGGACGGGAGGCGCGGTGCCAGCTGGCACCGCGCCTCCCGTCCGCTGGTCCGCCGGGGCCGGCCGTCAGGCCTTCCGCATGTACGCGCGGACCGTGAGCGGTGCGAACACCGCGACGATGACCGCCGCACCGATGAGCGAGATCACCAGGTCACCACCGACGTGGCCCTCGTTGACGAGTTCGCGGACCGCCGTGATGAGGTGCGAGATCGGGTTGACCTCGGAGAACCACCGGAGCCAGGACGGCAGCGTGTCCGCCGGGACGAACGCGTTCGAGAGGAACGTCAGCGGGAACAGCACCATGTTCGAGATGCCGGACACGCTCGACGCCGTCCGGGCGACGACGCCGAAGAAGGCGAAGATCCAGCTGATCGCCCACGCCACCACGACGACGAGCGCGCCCGCCGCGACCATCGACCAGACGCCGCCCTCGGGACGGAGTCCCATGCAGAACCCCACGATGAACGTGATCGTCGTCGCGATCGCGTAGCGCACCGTGTCGGCGAGCAGCGCCCCGGCGAGGGGAGCGATCCGCGCGATCGGCAGGGATTTGAACCGGTCGAAGACGCCCTTGTCCATGTCCTCGCGGAGCTGGACGCCGGTGACGATCGACGAGGTGATGTTCGTCTGGACGAGGATGCCCGGGATGATGATCGGCAGGTACGCGGTGACGCCGCCGGCGATCGCCCCACCGAAGATGTACGTGAACATCACGGTGAAGATGATCGGCATCAGCGTGACGTCGAAGAGTTGCTCCGGTGTGCGACGGACCTTGATGAGGCCGCGGTACGCCATGGTGAGCGACTGTCGGACCGTCGCGCCGATGCCGGTGCGGCCGACGCCGGGACGCGGGACCACCGTGGTGGTCCGGGGTGCGGTGAGGGTGGTCATGCGAGGGCTCCTTCGAGGAGGCTGTCGGCGGGGGCGTCGTCCGCGGTGGCGGGCTTGCCGGTGATGGTGAGGAACACCTCGTCGAGCGTCGGCTTCTGCACGCTCATCTCGGCGAGGGCGATGCCGGCCGCTCGGAACGCGACGAGGAGGTCGGTCACGCGGTCGGGGTCCCCCATCGGTGCGGTGATCCGGCCGCCCTCCGGGGAGACGACGGGGTCGACGCCGAGCACGCGCCGGACCGCGTCGACCGCGTCGGACATGCCGTCGGGGTCCGTGATCCGGAGCTGGAGGCTGGAGACGCCGATCGACGACTTCAGCTCGTCGCCGGTGCCCTCCGCGACGACCCGGCCGCGGTCGATGACGGCGATCCGGTCGGCGAGCTGGTCCGCCTCGTCGAGGTACTGCGTCGTGAGCAGCACCGTGGAGCCGGTCGCGACGAGTTCTCGGATGGTGTCCCACATCTGCGCACGCGTCCGCGGATCGAGGCCGGTGGTGGGCTCGTCGAGGAAGATCAGCGGCGGCTGCGCGATGAGGCTCGCCGCCAGGTCGAGCCGACGGCGCATCCCGCCGGAGAAGGCCTTGAGCGGGCGCGTCGCGGCCTCGGTCAGCCCGAACCGTTCGAGGAGCTCGGCGGACTTCGCGCGGGACGCCGCCCGGCTGAGCCCGAGCAGACGGGAGAAGATCACGAGGTTCTCGGTCGCGCTGAGCGTCTCGTCGACCGAGGCGTACTGCCCCGTCACGCCGATCAGGCGGCGGACGGCCTGCGGGTCGGTGCGGACGTCGTGGCCGAAGATCCGCGCCTCGCCGGCATCCGGCTTGAGGAGGGTCGCGAGCATGGAGATCGTGGTGGTCTTGCCCGCGCCGTTCGGGCCGAGCACGCCGTACACGGTGCCGGCCTCGACCCGCAGGTCGACGCCGTCCACCGCTCGGTTCTGCCCGAACGTCTTGACGAGGCCGGTGGCCTCCACCGCGAGGGGTGCGTCGTTCATGGTGTCCTTTCGTGGACGCCGTCCCGGTGGTCCCGGGGATCCTCGGCGTCGATGACGATGGTGCCGGGCACCGCTCACGTGGCACTGACGTGCCGCTGACACGGGCTCGGCCCGGTGTCAGCAGACGGACGGGAGGCGCGGGCCGGGTCGGTAGGCTCGGTGCCGTGCGCGAGATGGCCGAGCCCGAACCCGCTCCGGAACTGGTCCGGTTGCGCCTCGACATCGCGTACGACGGCGCCGGGTTCGCCGGATGGGCGCGGCAGCCGACGCTCCGCACCGTGCAGGGCGAGCTCGAGGAGGCGCTCGCGACCGTGTTCCGGCGGACCGCCGCCGAGGACGCGCCCGGCCCCCGCCTCACCGTGGCCGGCCGCACCGACGCGGGCGTGCACGCCGCCGGTCAGGTCGCGCACGTCGACCTCACCCGCGCGCAGTTCGAGTCGTTGGCGCGACCGCACCGCGGCCCGGCCGACCGACCTCGCCGGGCGCCGACGGACGGACTGCTCCGCCGACTGAACGGCATCGCCGGGTTGGACAGCGACGTCGTCGTGACGCGGGTGTCGATCGCACCGCCGGGGTTCGACGCCCGGTTCTCGCCGGTCTGGCGCCGCTACGAGTACCGGATCGCCGACCTCGATGCGCCGCGCGACCCGCTCCGTCGCGGGCACACGCTGTGGTACCCGGCGCACCTCGACGTCACCGCGATGGAGCTCGGGGCCTTGACGCTGCTCGGCCTCCACGACTTCGCCGCGTTCTGCAAGCCCCGCGAGGGCGCGACGACGATCCGCACGCTGCAGGAGTTCCGGTGGCACCGGGAGCCGGACGGCGTCCTCGTCGCGTCGCTCCAGGCCGACGCGTTCTGCCACAGCATGGTGCGCGCGATGGTCGGCGGGGCGATCGCCGTGGGCGAGGGCAAGCTCGTCCCGTCGGACCTCGAGGCGCTCCGTGTGGCCGAGGAGCGCACGAGTGCGTTCAAGGTGGCCCCGGCGAAGGGTCTGACCCTGGTGGAGGTGGGGTACCCGCCGGACGACGCGCTCGCCGACCGGGCCCTCCAGACGCGCGCGCGGCGGGACGCGGAGTAGTCGGGGGTCCGCCTCCCCGTAGGCTCGACAGCGTGACCATCCGCGCCGCCGAACCGTCCGACGTCCCCGAGATCCTCGCCCTCATCCACGACCTGGCGGCGCACCAGGGGGAGCCGGACGCCGTCGAGAACTCGGCCCCGCGCCTCCACTCCGTGCTGTTCGGGGCCCATCCGCAGGCGTTCGCGTTCGTCGTCGACGCCGAGGAGCCCGGTCGGCTCGCCGGCATGGCCGTCTGGTTCCTGACCTACTCGACGTGGACCGGTGGTCATGGCGTGCACCTCGAGGACCTGTACGTCCGGCCCGAGTACCGGGGGGCCGGGCACGGCCGTGCGCTGATCCGTCGACTCGCAGCGGAGTGCACCGCCAACGGGTGGTCGCGGCTCGAGTGGAGCGTGCTCGACACGAACGCCGGCGCGGTCGGGTTCTACGAGTCGATGGGCGCGTCGTTCCTCGACGCGTGGCGGACATGCCGTCTCGACGGGGCGGCGCTCGCCGAGGTCGCCGGTGGGACCGCGTAGTCGGCTGACCGATCGCCATCTCCCGGATGGTGACGGATTGACGGAGGTCGATGATGGAAGTACAACCGGTCTGCCCCTGTTCGAGGGGCAGCGTTCATCTTGTCGAAACCTGTGGGTTCGTCCAGCTCCCTAGGCTTCGAGGGATCTTCTCGTCGCTCGAAGGAACCCATGCCTCGCTCCATCTCCGGGACCGTGCTCGGCATCGCCGCCGCTGCCGTCGTCCTCGTCGCCCCGCTCGTCGCCGTCTCGACCGCCTCCGCGAACCCCTCCGGCACGGGTGTCGTCATCGAGGAGGCCTACCTCAAGGGCGGCAGTGCGAACGCGCCGTTCACGAACAAGTTCGTCGAGCTCGGCAACCCGACCTCCGCGGCGGTCGACCTCGCCGGGTGGTCGCTCCAGTACCGTTCCGCGACCGGCACGGGTGCCGCATCCGTCGGCACGCTGGCGGGGTCGATCCCGGCGCACGGCACGTTCCTCGTGCAGCTGTCCTCGAACGGCACGAACGGCGCGGCCCTCCCGACGCCGGACGCCGTCACCACGGTGAACCCGAGCGGCTCCACGGGCACGCTCGTCCTCTCCGACCAGGCCGCGCCGTTGACGCTGCCCGTCGGCGCGATCCCGACCGGCAGTGACGGCGTCGTCGACCTGCTCGGCTACGGCACGTCCAACACGTTCGAGGGTGTGGTCGCCAAAGCCGGCACCGCGAACTCCGTGCCGGACGCACTGACCCGGACGGGCACGACCGACACCGACGTGAACGCGGCGGACTTCGCGCTGACGAGCACGATCACCCCCACGAACGCGGCGGGCGAGACCGCCGCCCCGACGGACCCGACGGAGCCGACGGATCCGAGCGATCCCGGGGACGGCGGCACGACCCCCGCCCCGGCCACGGACGTCACGATCGCCGAACTCCAGGGCACGACGGACACGTCGCCCTACGTCGACAAGACCGTGCGGACGACGGGTGTCGTCACCGCGGTGTACCCGACCGGCGGCTACCAGGGCTACTTCGTGCAGACCGCCGGCACGGGCGGCGCGATCGACCCCGCGACGCACACCGCCTCGGACGGCGTCTTCGTCTACTCGCCGACGACGGTCGCCAGTGTCGCGGTCGGCCAGTCCGTCCGGCTCATCGGAACGGTCTCGGAGTTCTTCGGCCTCACCGAGCTGAACGTGACGAGCACCACCGGCCTCGAGCAGCTCCCCTCGGCGGGCGTCGTCGCCCCGAAGCCCGCCGAGGTCGCCTTCCCGCGCACGGACGCCGCCCGGGAGTCGTTCGAGAGCATGCTCGTGCAGCCCGCCGGCAAGTACACCGTGACCGACGTGTACACGACGAACCAGTACGGCGAGGTCGCCCTCGCGAGCGGCACCACCCCGCTCCTGCAGCCGACCGAGGTCGCCCGCCCGGGGACCCCCGCCGCCGCAGCCGTCGCCGCCGACAACGCCGCGCGTGCGATCACCCTCGACGACGGCGCGAGCACGAACTACCTGACGCCGGCCGGTTCGAGCATCCCGGTGCCGTGGCTGACGAACGCCGGACCCGTCACGGTCGGTGCTCCAGTGGCGTTCACCAAGCCCGTCGTCCTCGACTTCCGGAACTCCGCCTGGAAGTTCGAGCCGACGACGCCCGTCACCGGCGCCACGGCGACGACGGACCTGCCCGCGGCCTTCGGGAACGTCCGCCCGGCAGCCCCGGCGAACGTCGGCGGGGACATCCGGCTCGCCGGGTTCAACGTCCTCAACTACTTCCCGACCACCGGCGACCAGCTCACCGGGTGCACGTACTACGACGACCGCGAGGGCAACCCGCTCACGGTCCGCGACGGCTGCGACGCCCGCGGTGCCGCGAACGCCGACGACCTCGCCCGCCAGCAGCAGAAGATCGTCACCGCGATCAACGGACTCGGCGCCGACGTCGTCTCCCTCGAGGAGATCGAGAACTCGGCGCGCTTCGGCCAGGACCGCGACGCCGCTCTCTCGACCCTCGTCGCCGCACTGAACGCCGCCGCCGGCAAGACCGTGTGGGCGTTCGTGCCGTCGCCGGCGAAGGTCCCCGCGAGCGAGGACGTCATCCGCCTCGCGCTCATCTACAAGAAGGACCGCGTCGCGCCCCAGGGCGAGTCGACGATCCTCACCGACGCCCCGGCGTTCACGAACGCGCGGCAGCCCGTCGCGGACGCCTTCCGCCCGCTCGTGCCGGTCGGCAAGTCCGGCAAGAGGAAGGTGGGCGGCAAGGACACGACGTTCCTCGTCATCGCGAACCACTTCAAGTCCAAGGGCAGCGGGACCGGTGCCGACGCCGACCAGGGTGACGGGCAGGGTGCCTCGAACCTGTCGCGGGTGAACCAGGCGAAGGCGCTCGTCACGTTCTCCACCGCGATGCAGCGGCAGTACGGCACCGACAAGGTGTTCATGCTCGGTGACTTCAACGCCTACAGCCAAGAGGACCCGGTCGTCGCGCTCGACCAGGCCGGGTACACCGACCTCGGCCCGACGGCGGACCCGACCGAGCACAGCTACGTGTTCGACGGGCTCAGCGGTTCACTCGACCACGTGTTCGCCTCGAAGGCCGCGCTCGCGACGGTCACGGGGGTGGACATCTGGAACATCAACTCGGTCGAGTCCGTCGGCCTGGAGTACAGCCGGTACAACGACAACGTGTCGGACCTGTACTCGCCGGACCAGTACCGAGCGAGTGACCACGACCCGATCCTCGTCGGCATCGACCTGCCGGGCGTCGACAACGGCGGGCAGTCGGGCAACCCAGGCAACCCCGGGCAGCCGGGCCATCCGGGTCAGCCCGGGCAGCCGGGTCACCCCGGGCAGAGCGCCGCGGAGATCATCGCCGCGCTGATCGCCTGGATCATCGCGCACCTCTGGCACGGCTGACGCCAGCCAGCCGACAGACTGGAGGGACGGTGCGCGACGGACGCGCACCGTCCCTCCCGTCCGTCGTTGTGAACGCAACCAGGTTTGACCGCCGCGCCGCCGTCGCGTATCGTTGCCCCTTGGTCTGCGCCACCAGTGTGCACGACCCGAAGATGAGCCCTCCATCGGAGTGTTCCGCCGGCATCTGACCGGCGCGGAACACCCACCGGAGTGGGATTCACGGACAACTCACCTCGACACGAAAGCAGCACACCTGTGACTCGCACGTTCTCACCGAAGCCGGCTGACGTCCAGCACAACTGGCTCGTCATCGACGCCACTGACGTCGTCCTCGGCCGTCTCGCCTCGCACGCCGCGGCGCTCCTGCGCGGCAAGCACAAGCCGACGTTCGCCCCGCACATGGACATGGGCGACTTCGTCATCATCATCAACGCCGAGAAGGCAGCCCTGACCGGCTCCAAGCTCGCGGAGAAGGTCTACTACCGGCACTCGGGCTACCCGGGCGGCCTCACGGCGACCACCTACCCGGAGATGCTCGAGAAGCACCCGACCCGTGCCGTCGAGAAGGCGATCCGCGGCATGCTCCCGAAGAACTCCCTCGGTCGCGCACAGCTCAAGAAGCTCAAGGTCTACGCCGGCTCCGAGCACCCCCACGCGGCGCAGCAGCCCACGACCTACATCCTCGACCAGGTCGCGCAGTAGCGCCGGTCCGCAGACTTCTCAGGAGAGACAGAACTCATGGCACAGATCGCTGACAGCATCGACCAGACCCCGGAGAGCTTCACCACCGAGAGCGCCCCGGCGTCCACGGAGTCGGCTCCCCGTCAGATCCTCAACGTCTCCGGCGGGGCCGTCGGCCGCCGCAAGGAGGCCATCGCCCGGGTGCGCCTCGTCCCCGGTTCCGGCACCTTCGTGGTGAACGGCCGCACGCTCGAGGAGTACTTCCCGAACAAGCTGCACCAGCAGCTCATCAACGACCCGTTCAAGGTGCTCGAGCTCCTCGGCTCCTACGACGTCACGGTGCGCGTCACCGGTGGTGGCCCCTCCGGTCAGGCTGGTGCCGTCCGTCTCGCCATCGCGCGCACCCTCAACGAGATCGACCGTGAGAACAACCGTGCCGCCCTCAAGAAGGCCGGCT
Source organism: Curtobacterium phyllosphaerae (assembly GCF_049341865.1). Taxonomy (NCBI): domain Bacteria; kingdom Bacillati; phylum Actinomycetota; class Actinomycetes; order Micrococcales; family Microbacteriaceae; genus Curtobacterium; species Curtobacterium phyllosphaerae. The sequence continues at coordinate 314,915 of NZ_JBMPIU010000002.1, forward strand.
TCCTCACGCGCGACGCCCGCGTCATCGAGCGCAAGAAGGCCGGTCTCAAGAAGGCCCGCAAGGCGTCGCAGTTCTCGAAGCGCTGATCGCGCCTCGGCGGGAACTGCAATGCCGCGCCTGTTCGGTACCGACGGCGTTCGTGGCCTCGCCAACGGCGAGTTGACGGCCGCGCTCGCACTGGGTCTTGCCCAGGCGAGCGCGGCCGTGCTCACGCACGGACACCATGCGGACGCGCGACGCGCGTCCGGTCGACCGCGCCCGCGCGCGGTCCTGGCGCGCGATCCTCGCGTCTCGGGGGAGTTCCTCGGTGCGGCCGTCGCGGCCGGACTGGCGAGCGCCGGGGTCGATGTCCTCGACGCCGGGGTCATCCCGACACCGGCCGCCGCGTTCCTCGTGGCGGACATCGACGCCGACTTCGGCGTGATGGTCTCCGCGTCGCACAACCCGGCGCCGGACAACGGCATCAAGTTCTTCGCCGCGGGTGGCCGGAAGCTCCCCGACGAGGTCGAGGACCGCATCGAGGCGGCGATCGGCACGGCCGAGATCCCGACGCCCACCGGCGGGGACGTCGGGCGGATCATCCGGTTCGCCGACGCCGAGGACCGGTACGTCGTGCACCTGCTCGGCACGCTCCCGGCGCGACTCGACGGCATCCATGTCGTGCTCGACTGTGCGAACGGCGCCGCCGCAGGGGTCTCCCCGGAGGTCTTCGTCAACGCCGGAGCCACGATCACGCTCATCGGTGCGGACCCCGACGGCGTCAACATCAACGACGGTGTCGGTTCCACCCACATCGACAACCTCGCGCGCGCCGTCCTCGAAGCCGGTGCCGACATCGGCATCGCGCACGATGGCGACGCCGACCGCTGCCTGGCGGTGGACGCGGCCGGCAACGCGGTCGACGGCGACCAGATCATGGCGATCCTCGCGCTGTCCCTCAAGGCACGGGGGCACCTCAAGGACGACACGCTCGTCGCGACCGTGATGTCGAACCTCGGGCTGAAGCGTGCGATGGCCGAGAACGGCATCACGATGATCGAGGCCGGAGTCGGCGACCGCTACGTGCTCGAGAAGATGGTCGAAGGCGATTACTCCCTGGGCGGCGAGCAGTCCGGACACATCATCTTCAACGAGTTCGCGACGACCGGCGACGGCATCCTCACGGGGTTGCACCTGGTCGCCGAGATGGCGCAGACGGGCAAGTCCCTCGCGGAGCTCGCGTCGTGCATGACCGTCTTCCCGCAGGTGCTCGTCAACGTCAAGGGTGTCGATCGGCACGGGCTCGCGGACCGGGGCGTCCAGGATGCGGTCGCCGCCGCAACCGCGTCCCTCGGCGACACCGGCCGTGTGCTGCTCCGCCCGTCGGGCACGGAGCCGGTCGTCCGGGTCATGGTCGAGGCAGCCGACCAATCGACGGCCGAGCGGGTCGCCGATGAGCTGGCCGGGGTCGTCCGGGAGCGTCTGGCGCTGTAGCCGCTCCCGCCGCCCGCGGAACACCAGGTTGGCCGCTTCTCGCAGAGGTATCTCCCTGCGACATGCGGCCGACCTTCTGTTCTGCGGGGACGGGGTCAGGTCAGATCTTGCGGAGGAGGACGCCGTTCACCGCGTGGTCCGCGCCCTTCTTCAGCACGAGCGTCGCGCGGGAGCGGGTCGGGAGCACGTTCTCGACGAGGTTCGGTTCGTTGATCGCGCGCCAGACGTCCGTCGCGGTGCGGACGGCGTCCTCGCGGGACAAGCTCGCGAACCGGTGGAAGAAGGAGTCCGGGCTCGCGAACGCCTCCGCCTGCAGGGCGAGGAACCGGTCGACGTACCACGATTCGATGTCGCGGGTCTTGGCGTCCACGTAGATCGTGAAGTCGAAGAGGTCGGAGAGTGCGAGCCGTCCGTGCACGGGGGGAGCGAGGACGTTCAGCCCCTCGACGATGAGCACGTCGGGCCGGCGGACGACGATCTCCGCGTCGGGGACGATGTCGTAGCGGAGGTGCGAGTAGTACGGCGCACGCACCTCGGCCGCACCACTCTTGACCTGACTGACGAACCGGAGGAGCGCGCGACGGTCGTAGGACTCCGGGAACCCCTTCCGGTCCATGATGCCGCGGCGCTCGAGCTCGGCGTTCGGGTACAGGAACCCGTCGGTCGTGATCAGCTCCACGCGCGGGGTGTCCTCCCACCGCTTCGTGAGCTCCCGGAGCAGTCGTGCGACGGTCGACTTGCCGACAGCGACCGAGCCTGCGACACCGATCACGAACGGGGTCGGCTCGGACCGCTCGCCGAGGAACCGACTCGTCTGCGCGTGCAGGTCACGCGCGCCGGCGGCGTACAGGTTGAGCAGGCGCGAGAGCGGCAGATAGACGTCCTGGACCTCCTGCATGTCGAGCCGGTCGCCGAGGCCCCGGAGCTGCACGATCTCCGTCTCGGTCAGCGCGAGGTGCTGCGAGGGTGCCAGGCCCGCCCATGCCCCGCGGTCGATCTCGACGAACGGGGTGGGGTGCCGAGCTGTCTCCGCGTGCGCGTGGGGCATGCGGACGAGCGTAACCGGAGTCGGATGCTCCCGTCCGACACGGCGAGCGACCCGACGTGGCGAGTGACCCGACGCGGGGAGCGACCCGACGTGGCGAGTGAGCAGCAATCGTCGGGTCGGGCCGCGGCCGGCGACGATTCCTGCTCACTCACGGCTGGCGGGGGCGGCGAGCGGCCCGAGCGTCAGGCGGGGGCGTCAGGCGGGGAGCGCCGCCTCGATGGCTTCGATGATCTCGGGTGCGTCCGGCTTGGTCTGCGGCCGGAAGCGGTGCACCTCGCCCGAGGGGGTGACGAGGAACTTCTCGAAGTTCCACGCGACACGGCCGGCCTTGCCCGAGGCGTCCGGGGTCTTCTTCAGCTCCTGGTAGAGCGGGTGGGCGCTCCGACCGTTCACCTTGACCTTCTCGGACATCGGGAACGTGACACCCCACGTGGTCGAGCAGTACTCCTCGATCGCCTCCGCCGAGCCGAGCTCCTGCAGGAACTGGTTGCTCGGGAACCCGAGGACCGTGAACCCACGGTCGCCGTAGGTCTTCTGCAGTTCCTCGAGCTGCTCGTACTGCGGTGCGAGTCCGCAGCGCGAGGCGACGTTGACGACGAGGACGACCTTGTCGGCGTACTCGCCGAAGGTCGTCGAGCCGCCCTTGAGCGTGGTGATCGGGATGTCAGCGAGGGTCATGACTCGACGCTAACCCCGGAGCGCGTCCCCGGCCGTACTTCCGGGCAGGTTCCCGGCCGTCGGCACCATAGGATCGTCGGCATGTGCGGGATCGTGGGTTACGTCGGGAACAACAGCAGTGTGGAGGTCCTCCTCGGGGGACTCCGGCGACTCGAGTACCGCGGGTACGACTCCGCCGGGGTGGCCGTCATCGACGCCGACGGTCGGCTCGGCTCCCGGAAGCGTGCCGGCAAGCTCCGGGTGCTCGCCGAGGACCTCGAGCAGGACCCGCTCCCCGACGGCGGCACGGGCATCGGCCACACGCGCTGGGCGACCCACGGCGGCCCGACCGACGGCAACGCGCACCCGCACCTCGCGGACGACGGCCGTCTCGCGCTCATCCACAACGGCATCATCGAGAACTTCGCACCGCTCAAGGACGAGCTCCTCGCCGAGGGCGTCGCGTTCACGAGCGAGACCGACAGCGAGGTCGCCGCGCACCTCGTCGCGCGGGAGTACCGCGAGGTGCATGACGTCACCGAGGCGATGCGGCGCACGGTCGCCCGGCTCGAGGGCGCCTTCACGCTGCTGGCCGTCCACGCCGACCAGCCCGGCGTCGTCGTCGGTGCGCGCCGGAACTCCCCGCTCGTGGTCGGCCTCGGCGACGGCGAGAACTTCATGGGCTCGGACGTCGCGGCCTTCGTGTCCCACACGCAGCGCGCGCTCGCGATCGGCCAGGACCAGATCGTCACGATCCGTCCGGACTCCGTGACCGTCATCGACTTCGACGGCGCCCCGGCCGAGGCCTCCGAGTTCGAGGTGTCCTGGGATGCCTCGGCCGCCGACAAGGGCGGCTGGTCGAGCTTCATGGCGAAGGAGATCAGCGAGGAGCCCGAGGCCGTCCGGAACACCATCCTCGGCCGGGTCCACGACGGCGCCGTGACCCTCACCGACCTCGAGCCCATCCAGGAGCGGCTCGCCACCATCGACCGGGTCATCGTCATCGCCTGCGGTACGGCGGCCTACGCGGGCATCCTCGGCAAGTACGCGATCGAGCAGTGGGCACGGATCCCGGTCGAGGTCGAACTCGCGCACGAGTTCCGGTACCGCGACCCGGTGCTCGACGCCCGCACGCTCGTGGTGTCGATCAGCCAGTCCGGCGAGACCATGGACACGCTCATGGCGGTCAAGTACGCCCGGGAGCAGGGCGCGCAGGTCCTCTCCATCTGCAACACGCAGGGCGCGACGATCCCGCGGGAGTCCGACGCGGTCATCTACACGCACGCCGGCCCGGAGGTCGCGGTCGCGTCGACCAAGGCGTTCCTCGCGCAGGGCGTCGCGCTCTACCTGCTGGGGCTCCACCTCGCGACGATCCGCGGGACGATGGCGGGCGAGCAGATCGCCGAGCAGGTCGAGGAACTCGAAGCGCTGCCGGACAAGCTCTCCCAGGTCATCGCGGACGCCGGTCGGGTGAGCGAACTCGCGAAGTGGATGGCGGACACCCGCTCGGTGCTCTTCCTCGGCCGGCATGTCGGGTACCCGATCGCGCTCGAGGGTGCGCTGAAGCTCAAGGAGCTCGCCTACATCCACGCCGAGGGGTTCGCGGCCGGCGAGCTGAAGCACGGGCCGATCGCGCTCATCGAGCCCGGCCAGATCGTCTTCGTCATCGTGCCGAGCCCGCGCGACGCCCGGTCGCTGCACCCGAAGGTCGTGTCGAACATCCAGGAGATCCGCGCGCGTGGCGCCCGGGTCATCGCGATCGCCGAGGAGGGCGACGCCGCGGTGCTCCCGTACGCCGACGAGGTCCTCCGGATCCCGGTCGCCGCACCGCTCTTCGAGCCGCTCCTCGCGGTCGCACCGCTGCACATGTTCGGCATGGAGCTCGCCGCGGCGAAGGGCCTCGACGTCGACCAGCCGCGGAACCTCGCCAAGTCGGTCACCGTCGAGTAGCGAGCATCCGTGATCATCGGCATCGGAGTCGACGTGGTGGACCTGGAGCGGTTCGCGGGCGTGTTGGAGCGGACGCCAGCGCTCAGGACCCGGCTGTTCACGCCCGAGGAGCTCCTGCGGGACGGTGAGCTCCGGCCGGTCGCGTCGCTCGCGGCGCGGTTCGCGGCGAAGGAGGCGCTCATCAAGGCCTTCGGGTCGAGTGCCGGGCTCAGCTGGCAGGAACTCGAGGTCGTCGCGGACGACCAGCGGAAGCCGTCGCTGACGTTGCACTCCGGGGCGCAGGCCGTGGCCGATGCGCGTGGCGTGTCGTCGGTGCACCTGTCGTTGTCGCACGATGGACCGATCGCGACGGCGTTCGTCGTGATCGAGGGGACCGAAGGGGTTTCGTGACCAGCCACCCGCCGGAGCCGCGCCGACGCGCGCGGCTGCACCCGAGCCGCCCGACCGGATCGCGCGACACCGCGCAGGACGCGGGCCGACACGCATGAGCGACCACAGGAACGTCGCGTTCACCGGGATCACGGTCGACCGCCGGGTGGCGGCACTGCCGCTCATCGCCAACGGGGACTCCGCATGAGTGCGTTCACCGGGATCACGGTCGACCGGGAGGCTCTCATCGCCAACTACGCGACCGTCACCGAACAGGTGGCACCGTCCGGCGTCATCGCGGTCGTCAAGGCGGACGCCTACGGCCACGGCGCGCTCGAGGCCGCTCGTGCCTTCGTCGACGCCGGCGCGGAGTGGCTCGGCGTCGCGGACATCGACGAGGCGCTCGCCCTGCGCCACGGCGGCATCGACGTCCGCATCCTCGCGTGGCTGCACGCCCCGGACGAGGACTTCGAGCGCGCTGCGGCGGAGAACATCACCCCGGCCGTGTCGAGTGTCGACCAGCTGAACGCCGCCGTGGCCGCCGAGGTCCAGGCGGTCCACCTCGTCATCGACACCGGACTCAGCCGCAACGGCGCCGTGGAGTCCGAGTGGCCGGAGCTCTTCGACGTCGCCGCGTCGTTGCCGCGTCGCGGGGAACGGACCCGGGTCGAGGGCGTCATGTCGCACCTGTCGAACGCCTCGCTGGACGACGACCTCGAGCAGGACGCCGTCCTCCAGCGCGCGCTCGACGGTCTCGCCGGACGGGGCGTCGTCCCGGACGTGGTGCACCTCGCCGCCAGCGCTGCGGGCCTCGCCGTCCCGGACGCCCGACGTGACCTCGCCCGGGTCGGGATCGCACTCTACGGACTGAGTCCGTTCCCCGACCGGACCTCCGCCGACCTGGGGCTCCGACCGGCGATGACCGTCACGGCGTCGGTGCTCCGGACCGTCCACGTCCGCGCGGGTGAGGGCGTCAGCTACGGCTACACGTACCGGGCGGCCCATGACACCACCCTCGCGATCATCGGCCTCGGGTACGCCGACGGGTTCGACCGGGCACTCGGCAACCGCGTGTCGGTGTCGATCGGCGGACGGCGGTTCCCGGTCGTCGGCCGCGTGGCGATGAACGCGATGCACGTCGACATCGGGGACGCCGACGTGCGGACTGGTGACGAGGTCGTGCTCTGGGGCGACCCGGCGACCGGTGTCCCGGCGGTCGAGGAGTGGGCCGCCGCGATCGGCACCATCAACTACGAGGTGGTTGCCCGACTCGGTCGGCTGCTCGAGCGGAGGACGGTGTGAGCGCGCCGCTCCGCGAGGCCGTCGTCGACCTCGACGCCTACCGTGCGAACATCGACCGGGTCCGCGACTGGATGCACCCCGTCGAGGTCATGGCGATCATGAAGGCCGACGCGTACGGCCACGGCATCGAGGAGATCGCCCGCACCGCCGTCGACGCCGGCATCCGGTGGATCGGCGTCCTGACCGTCGAGGCGGCACTCCGACTGCGGTCGATCGGCATCGGCGAGGACGTCCGGGTCTTCGCCTGGCAGCACGACGCCGGACTCGACCCCCGCGACGCAGTCGACTCCGGGATCGACCTCGGGGTCTCGAACGTCGACGAGCTCGCCCGGATCGTCGACGCCGTGAGCCAGCGTCCGGCCCGGGTGCACCTCGGTGTCGACACCGGACTGCATCGCGACGGTGCGACGGTCGACGACTGGCCGGCGCTCGTCCGGGCCGCGATCAGCGCCGTCCGGGCCGGGTCGATCGAGGTCGTCGCCGCGTACACGCACCTCGCGGAGGCCTCCGACGACGACGACACCGCCGCGGTGCGGATGTTCGACGCCGCGGTCGACGCCGCCGAGGACGCGGGGCTCGAGATCCGGATGCGGCACGTCGCCGCGAGCCTCGCCGGTCTCGAACGACCGGAGTTCCGGTACGACATGGTCCGGATGGGCGCGAACCTGTTCGGCATCCCGGGCGCCGACGACGTCAGTGCCGCCGACCTCGGGCTCCGGCCGGTGATGACGGTCGAGGCGTCGGTGGCGAAGACCAAGCGCGTGCCCGCCGGGACCGGCGTCTCGTACGACTACACCTACCGGACCGATGCGGAGACGACCCTCGCGCTCGTGCCGTTCGGGTACGCCGACGGGCTGCCCCGTCTCGGACAGGGTCGGCTCGAGGTCACGATCAACGGCGTCCGGTACCCGATCATCGGTCGGGTCGCGATGGACCAGTTCCTGGTGGACGTCGGCGACGACGACGTCCGGGTCGGCGACACCGTCGTGCTGTTCGGCACCGGCGCGCACGGTGAGATGACCGTGCTCGAGTGGGGGTCCGCGCTCGACACGATCGGCGAGGAGATCGTCTGCCGCATCGGCGGTCGCGTCCCGCGTGTGTTCGTCGGCGCCCGACCGGAGGACCGGCGTCGGGACGACCGGCGCTGGGACGACCGGCGCTGGGACGACCGGCTCGGAGACGACCGCCGGTGAGCCTGCTCCTCGACCTCGAGGTCCCGTCGACCGCGGCGATGGACGCGCTCGGCGCCCGGCTCGCCGCAGTGCTCCGCGCGGGTGACCTCGTGGTGCTGACCGGGCCGCTCGGCGCCGGCAAGACGACGATGACCCGTGGCCTCGGGGCGGCGCTCGGAGCGCGGGGACAGGTGTCGAGTCCGACGTTCGTGCTCGCGCGGACGCACCCGACGACCGCCGGGCCGGATCTCGTGCACGTCGACGCCTACCGGTTGTCCGACCCGCTGGAGCTCGACGACCTCGACCTCGACTGGGACGGCGCGATCGTGGTCGTCGAGTGGGGGCGGGGCATGGTCGACGGCGTCTCGGCGAACGTGCTCGACGTCGAGATCACGCGGGCCACGGGTGCGGACGTCCCCGACCCCGACGATGACGACCTCGACCCGGACGACGTCCCGGACGAGCCGCGTCGGGTCGTCGTGACCGGCATCGGCCCCCGATGGGAGGGCATCGCGATCTGACGCGCTGCCCTACGATCGTGGGACGTCCGACCAGGGGGAACCACCAGAGTGCTCGTCACCATCACGACCCGAGGGGCCGACGACGTCGACGCCCTCGACCTCAGTCATCTCCTGCACAAGCACCCGGCGCGTGCGCAGCGATTCTCGCTGACCGTCGGGGAGGCGCACGTGTTCTACCCGTCCGCCACGTCGGACGAGTGCACCGCCGCCCTGCTGCTCGAGGTGGACCCGGTCGGGCTCGCACGCAGCCGACGCTTCGGCGGGGACGTCCAGGCGCTCTCGCAGTACGTCAACGACCGCCCGTACGCGTCCTCCTCCATGCTCGCGGTCGCGATCGGGCAGGTGTTCCGCTCGGCGATGGGTGGTCGGAGCGAGTCCCGTCCGGAACGCGCGGCGGCACCGATGGACCTCGAGATCGGGCTCACGAGCGTGCCGAGCGCGCTGCAGGACGACGGCGAGGGACTGGCCACACGACTCTTCGCGCCCCTCGGTTGGACGGTGGTCGAGGACCGTCCGTTCCTCGACGCGACCCGTCCGGACTGGGGTCCCGCGTCCACGGTCGGGCTCACCCTGACCGGGTCCGTCCGCCTCGGGCAGGCGCTCCGGCAGCTGTACGTGCTCCTCCCGGTCCTCGACGACGCCAAGCACTACTGGGTGAGCGACGACGAGGTCGGCAAGCTCCTGCGCGCCGGTGCGGGCTGGCTCGCGGACCACCCGCTGCGGGACCTCATCACCGAGCGGTACCTCGCGCACCAGCGGGGCATGGTGGCGGACGCCACCGACCGGCTGCTGGGCCTCGACACCGGAGCCGGTGACGCGGACACCGCCGCAGACCCCGAACTGGAGGGTCGGCTCGCCCCCGCCGTCGAGGCCGCGGTCCCCGAGATGGTCACGGACGCCCACGTCCCGCTGTACCGCCGCCGCGCCGACGCCGTGCTCACCGCGCTCCGCGACGTCGGCGCCCACACCGTCGCCGACATCGGCTGCGGTGAAGGTGCGCTCCTCGTGCCGCTCATGGCCGACCGCACCTTCACGACGATCATCGGGACGGACGTCGCACCCCGCGAGCTCGCCCGGGCCGAGCGACGCCTGCACCTCGACGAGGCGAGCGACGCCGAGCGGGCGAGGATCCGGCTCGTGCAGTCCTCCGTCACCTACGTGGACGACCGCCTCGCCGGGCTCGACGCCGCCGTGCTCATGGAGGTGATCGAGCACGTCGACGAGTCCCGGCTCCCGGCGCTCGAGGCCTCGGTGTTCGGTGCCGCCCGACCGGGTGCCGTCGTCGTCACCACCCCGAACGCCGACCACAACGTCCGGTTCGAGACGCTCGACGCCGGGCACTTCCGGCACACCGACCACCGGTTCGAGTGGACCCGGGCCGAGTTCCGAGCCTGGGCCGACCGGGTCGCCGCAGCGAACGGGTACCACGTCGAGTACCGACCCGTCGGCGACGAGGACCCCGAGGTCGGACCGCCGACCCAGATGGCGCTGTTCCGGCGCGCGTCGACGACGACCCGGACGGAGACAGCCGCGTGAGCGACGCCACCACGACCTCCGCGGAGCCGATCGAACTGCACGTCCCGGACATGGCGCTCGTGCTCCTCGTCGGCACGAGCGGCTCGGGCAAGTCGACGTTCGCCGCCACGCACTTCGGGCGCTTCGAGACGCTGTCGAGCGACTTCTTCCGCGGGCTCGTCAGCAACGACGAGAACGACCAGGCCGCGACCCCCGCGGCGTTCGACACCCTGCGGTACGTCGTGGCACAGCGGCTCCGCGCGGGGCTCCTCACCGTGATCGACGCCACGAACGTCCAGCCGGAGGCCCGACGGAGCTGGGTGGAGCTCGCGCGCGCCCATGACGTCCTGCCGGTGGCGATCGTGCTCGACGTCCCTGAGTCCGTCTGTGTCGCGCGGAACGCCGCCAGGGCGGACCGGGACTTCGGTGCGAGGGTCGTGAAACGGCAGCACGACCAGCTCCGCCGCTCGATCCGGGGCCTCGGCAAGGAGGGGTTCCGGCGCGTGCACGTGCTCCGCGGGGTCGACGACGTCACCCGCGCCCGCATCGTCCGCGACCGGTTGCTCAACGACGCCCGGCACGAGCACGGTCCGTTCGACGTCATCGGGGACGTGCACGGCTGCCGGTCCGAGCTCGAGACGCTGCTCGGCGAGCTCGGGTACACGATCACCCGCGACCCCGAGGGCCGGGCGGTCGACGCCGCGCACCCAGGGCGGCGCGCGGTGTTCCTCGGCGACCTCGTCGATCGCGGCCCGGACACGCCAGGCGTCCTGCGGCTCGTGATGGGCATGGTCCGGGCGGGGCACGCGCTCGCCGTCCCCGGGAACCACGAGGACAAGCTCGTGCGCGCGCTCCAGGGTCGGAAGGTGCAGACCTCGCACGGCCTCGCGGAGACCCTCGCGCAGCTCGCGGCCGAGCCGCAGGGGTTCCGCGACGAGGTGCAGGCGTTCTGCCAGGAGCTCGTCGGGCACCTCGTCCTCGACGACGGCCGCTTGGTCGTCGCGCACGCCGGCATGATCGAGGCGTACCAGGGGCGGGCGTCCGGGCGGGTCCGGTCGTTCGCGCTCTACGGGGAGACCACCGGCGAGAGCGACGAGTACGGGCTGCCGGTGCGTCTGCCGTGGGCGGACTCCTACCGCGGTGCGGCGACGGTCCTCTACGGGCACACCCCCACCGTCGACGCGGAGTGGATCAACGGGACGATGTGCCTCGACACCGGGTGCGTGTTCGGCGGGAAGCTGTCGGCGCTGCGGTACCCGGAGCGCGAGGTGGTGCAGGTCCCCGCGGAGCGTGTCTGGTACGAGCCGGCGAACCCCCTCGAGCCGCTGCGCGCCGAGCGGGTCGCAGCGGGCCAGTGGCCGGACGAGCAGTCGGGCGCGACCATCTCCGGAGCGGACGGCTCGTCCGCGACCGGCACCGTGCCTCCCGTCCGACCCGCGGCGTCGCCGCGTCCCGCGGGCATGCTCGAGATCGGTGACGTCCTCGGCAAGCAGATCGTCGAGACCCGCCTGCACGGTCGGATCGGGATCCGCGGGGAGAACGCGGCGGGGGCGCTCGAGGTGATGAGCCGGTTCGCGGTCGACCCAGCGCAGCTCGTGTACCTGCCACCGACCATGAGCCCGACCGGATCGTCGTCACTCGAGGGGTTGCTGGAACACCCGCGCGAGGCCTTCGCGACCTACCGGGAGGCGGGTGTCGACCGCGTGGTCGGCGAGGAGAAGCACATGGGGTCGCGCGCGACGGTGCTCCTCAGCCGCGACCCCGGGCGGTTCGGGGCGTCGGAGGGCTGGAGCGGGGTGGCGTACACCAGGACCGGGCGGGCGTTCTTCGACGAGCCGTTGCAGACGGAGTTCCTCCGACGCCTCGACGCCGCCGTGGAGCGTGCCGGGCTGTGGGACGAGCTCGACACCGACTGGCTCCTGCTCGACGGCGAGGTCCTGCCGTGGTCGATCAAGGCCGAGGGGATGATCCGCGGGCAGTACGCCGCGATCGGTGCTGCCGCGACCGGCGCACTCCCGCACGCGGTCGAGGTGCTGGAACGCGCGGTGGCGAACGGCATCGACGTCGGCGACCTGCTCGGGCGCACCCGTGCCCGGGCCACGGACGCCACCGCGTACGTCGAGTCCTACCGCCGCTACGCCGCCCCGGCCGATGGTCTCGACGGCGTGCAGTTCGCACCGTTCCAGGTCCTCGCCGCCGCGGGCCGGACCTTCGCGTCGACCGACCACGGGTGGCACCTCGGGATCGCGGACCGGCTCGTGGACGCCGACCCGGAGCTGGTACGCCCCACGCGGTCGGTCGTCGTCGACCTCGCCGACCAGGACAGCGTCGAGGCCGGCGTGGCGTGGTGGGAGGCGCTCACCGCGGAGGGCGGCGAGGGCATGGTCGTGAAGCCGTTCGCGAACCTGCACCGCGGTCCGAAGGGGCTGTCGCAGCCGGGCATCAAGGTGCGCGGCCGTGAGTACCTGCGGATCATCTACGGTCCGGAGTACACGGAGCCGCACAACCTCGAGCGACTGCGGGACCGGAACCTCGGGCACAAGCGGTCGATGGCGCTGCGGGAGTACGCGCTCGGACTCGAGGCGCTCGAGCGGTTCGTCGCCGGAGAGCCCCTCTGGCGGGTGCACCAGCCGGTGTTCGGGGTGCTCGCGATGGAGTCGGAGCCGGTCGACCCGCGGTTGTGACAGGTCTACGCGACTCGGAGGCGCGGAGTTGTCCACAGGCGCTCGCCGGCTCCGCCGTCGGTCCTGCGCCGTCCGCTAACGTGATCGCCCCGGCGCGCCGACGCTCAGAGCGTCCCGTCCGGGGCTTACAGGATCAACGGTAGCAGACCACATCCGCGGGCGAGAGGGGGCGCGTGTGCGTTCGCAGGAGCAGAGTGAGGACGCCACGATCCTGGCCGCGCTGAGTGTCGAGCGAGTGGCTCCGTACCTCGCGGCATCTCGAGGTGACGCGGCTCGAGCCCTCCGGCTGTACGCATGGAACGTGGAGGTGAGCACGGCGTTCCTCGGCTGCTACGCCGTGCTCGAAGTCGTCGTCCGGAACGCCATGCATGACCGACTCGTCGCGTGCTTCGGTCGCGATGACTGGTGGGCGGTCGCGCAACTCCGGGTCAATGAGGCAGCCCGAGTCCAGGAGTCCCTCCGCCATCTCGATCGTCGGATGGGAGCTGGCGGCTGGTCGGCCGGACACGTCGTGGCGGAACTGCCGGCGTCGTTCTGGGAGGGGCTGCTCGCGAACCGGTACCACGCGTCGCTCTGGGTCCCAGCGCTCGAGAACGCCTTCCCGAATTTCATCGGCCGCCGCAGTGATCTGAAAGGCCGGCTCGAACGGCTCCGGATGCTCCGGAACAGGGCTGCGCACCACGAACCGATCCACGCCAGGGACCTCATGGTCGATCACCGCTACGCGTGCGAGCTCGCCGGCTACGTCTCCTCGGAGCTGCGCGCGTGGTCGGCATCACTGTCGCGGCTCCCCGAAGTGGTGGCGAATCGATCTGCGACGCTCGACGGACGGCGTGCACCCCGGTTCTGACCGGGGCCCGCGTCGCCGGATCGCACGGGCGGCCTACGATGGACCGGTGCTCCTGACCATCGACACGTCCGCCGGGACCGCGGTCGCCGTCGTGGACCCCGACGCCAGGACGGTGCTCGCCGAGCGCGGCACCGACGACTCCCGCCGCCACGCCGAGGTGATCGGCCCGTTACTCGCAGAGGTCCTCGCCGAGGCCGGCATCCGTCCCGAGGATCTGACCGGGGTGGTCGCGGGCATGGGACCCGGCCCGTTCACCGGCCTCCGTGTCGGGATCGTCGCCGCCCGGACGTTCGCCGCCGCCCGGGGCATCCCGGTCCTGCCCCTCGTCAGCCACGACGCCGTCGCCGCGGAGACCCTCGCCACGGACGGTCCTGGGCCAGTCGTCGTCGTCACGGACGCCCGTCGCCGCGAGGTGTACTGGAGCGCCTACGCGGCCGCAGGGGACGCATCGGACGCCAGCCGTTCCTCCCGTTTGTCCGCCTTCCCCGTCCGCACAGTCGGACCGGGCCTCGCCAAGCCCGCCGACCTGGACGCCGCGCTCGGCGACGCCGCCGGCCACCGTCGGGTCACCGCTGCGACGGTCCCCGCCGGACGCCTGGGCCTCCTCGCCGCGGAACTGCTCGCCAGCGGTGGTCCGTTCGCCGCGGACGAACCCCTGTACCTCCGCGACCCGGACGTCACGATGCCCGGCACCCCGAAACGGGTGCGCGCATGACGGCCACGATCCGGCGCGCGACCCCCGCCGACCTCGACGCGATCATGGCGCTCGAGCACGCCTCGTTCCCGCGCGACGCCTGGAGCGAGCAGCAGATGGCGGCTGAGCTGCGGTCCCGCCCGAGCTACTACATCGTCGCCGAGGACGGCGGCGCGGTCGTCGGGTACGCGGGGTTCATGTCGCTGGAGGGCGGCTCGGACGGCGACGTCCAGACCATCGCCGTCGCCGAGGCGGCCCGGGGCACCGGTCTCGGTCGGGCGCTCTTCACCGAGCTCCTCGACGAGGCCCGTCGGCGCGGCGTCACCGACGTGTTCCTCGAGGTCCGCGAGGACAACCCCGTCGCGCAGTCCATGTACCGCGCGTTCGGGTTCGAGCACATCGCGACGAGGCCCCGGTACTACCAGCCGGACGACGTGGACGCGCTCGTCATGCGGCGGCAGTCCGCATCGCCTGTGGCGCCTGCAGCGAGCCGGCCGGGAGGGACGGGCGCGGTCGGTTCCGAGGCCGTCGGTCCGGCGGACGGAGACCTGGCATGAGCGTCGCTGCACCCCTGGTCCTCGGGATCGAGACGAGCTGCGACGAGACGGGCGTCGGGATCGTCCGCGGGCGGACCCTGCTCGCGAACGTCATCGCCTCGAGCATGGCGGAGCACGCCCGGTACGGCGGCGTCGTGCCCGAGGTCGCCGCGCGCGCACACCTCGAGGCGATGACCCCGACGCTGACCGCCGCCCTCGAGCAGGCCGGCGTGACGCTCGACGACCTGGACGCCGTCGCGGTGACCGCCGGGCCGGGACTCGCCGGCGCACTCATGGTCGGGGTCGGTGCCGCGAAGGCGCTCGCCGTGGCGACGGGCAAACCGCTCTACGGGGTGAACCACCTCGTCGGACACGTCGGGGCGGACGTGCTCCGCGCCGACGGGAGTGACATCGAACTGCCGACGATCGCGCTGCTCGTCTCCGGCGGGCACACGTCGCTGCTGCTCGTGCGGGACCTCGTCGACGACGTCGAACTCCTCGGCGAGACGATCGACGACGCCGCGGGGGAGGCGTTCGACAAGGTGGCGCGCCTCCTCGGGCTGCCGTACCCGGGCGGGCCGCAGATCGACCGGGCGGCCGCGACCGGCGACCCGACGGCCATCCGGTTCCCCCGCGGACTGACGCTCCCGAAGGACATGGCCGCGCACCGCTACGACTTCTCGTTCTCCGGGCTGAAGACCGCCGTCGCGCGCTGGGTCGAGCGTCGCCAGGACGCCGGCGAGGACGTGCCGACCGCCGACGTCGCCGCGAGCTTCCGGGAGGCCGTCGTCGACGTGCTCGTCACGAAGGCGATCAACGCCTGTCGGGACACCCGGGTCGACCGGCTCCTCCTCGGCGGGGGCGTCGTCGCGAACGCCCGCCTCCGCGCGGTCGCGACGACCCGCTGCGCCGAGGCCGGCATCGCGCTCCGGATCCCGCCCCTCGACCTCTGCACCGACAACGGCGCGATGATCGCGGCGATCGGGGCGCAGCTCGTCGCGGCCGGGCATGCTCCGAGCGACCTCGGCATCGCAGCGGACTCGACCCTCCCGGTGACGACCGTCCAGGTCTGATGCCCTCGCTCGTGGGCCAGCCGCCTGCGGGGGGTCTGTGGGAGGATCCAAGGGTGCCCAGGGAGGGCGCGCGCCGGAGGGAGCACGATGTCCGACCAGAACGAGCAGCAGGGCGGCCGGCCGGCTGCGGGGCAGCAGCACGAGCAGCACGGTCAGCCGCAGTACGGCGAGCAGCAGTCGCAGTACGGCGGGCAGCCCCACGGCGGGCAGCCGCAGTACGGCGGTGAGCAGCAGTACGGGCAGCAGCAGTACGGCGGGCAGCAGCAGTACGGCGGGCAGCCGCAGTACGGCGGCCAGCAGCAGTACGGCGGGCAGCAGCAGTACGGCGGCCAGCAGCAGTACGGCGGGCAGCAGCAGTACGGCGGGCAGCCGCAGTACGGCGGGCAGCCGCAGTACGGCGGCCAGCCGCAGTACGGCCAGCCGGGCTACGGGTACGTGCAGGCGGCGCCACGCTGGAACGTCATGTCGATCCTCGCGATCATCGCGCCGTTCGTCATCGCTCCGGCCGCGATCGTGTTCGGCCACATCGCGCTCAGTCAGATCACGAAGACGGGCGAGCAGGGTCGCGGCCTCGCACTCGCCGGTCTCATCCTCGGCTACGTGTTCACGGTGTTCATCATCGTGTGGTTCGTCTTCATCGGCATCCTCATCGGCACGGCGTCGCACAGCGGGTACTCGGGGTACGACGGCGCACTGGGCGCCGTCACAGCGCTCGTCCGCTGACGAGGCCCCGCGGACGACATCGTCCGGACCTCCGACACCGCGTCCTCGACCGAGCCCCCGGCCCACACCGGGGGCTTCGTCGTGCTGCTCAGCCGGCAACCTCGTCGAGGCGATCACAGAGGATCGCCGTGTGTCGTCCCTCCAGTCTGGTCAGCACCAGCGTGGCGGACCCGGTCCCGCCGCGGAGACGCAACCGCCTGCGGAACTCGGCCGGGTCCACGTCGACGCCGCGCTTCTTGATCTCGACGCGCCCCACGCCGTCGGCGGCGAGCCGTGCGCCGATGCGCTTGGCGTCGAGAGGGAGGGTGTCGCGCACGCGGAACGTCTGCGCGAACGGGGTCGTGACGGCGCGGTCCCCGGTGACGTACGCGATGTCGTCGGAGAGCATCCGACCGCCGATCGACCTCGCGAGGTCACCGATGAGCCGCGCCCGGATCACCGCGCCGTCCGGCTCGTGGAGGTACTCGCCGAGCGGTCCGACCTCGACGTCGTCCGCGTCGGCGTCGCTCGTCAGCTCGGCGATCCCGTGCGCCCCGATCACGGTCGCGGCACGTCGGACACCCGGCCGGGCGAGGGGGCCGAACCACAGCGCGAGCTCGACGACCTCGCGGTCGACGCTCGTCCACTGCGCCTCGGCGGTGTCCGGGATGAGGTCCCGGTCGACGCCGGGGCCGAGCTTGACGCCCGTCGGGGTCGTCGTCGCGGCGGCGAACACGGTGTCGAGCGACGGCGACCAGTCATCCGGGTCGGCGAGGCGTCTCGTCGCGGAGTGCCCCGCGGTCCGGCGCGCCGGGTCCATCCAGACGGCGTCCACGCGGGACAGGTCGAAGGCGCCGGCGTCTCCGAGTTCGACCGTCGCGTTCGACCACGGCGCGAGGTTGTGTGTGGCGATCGCGGCCGTGACCTCGTCGCGGTCGACGGCCACGACGTCGAGGTCGAGGGCCGCGAACGCCAGGGCGTCCCCGCCGATCCCGCACCCGAGGTCGGCGACCCGGTGGAGGCCCGCGCGGGCGAACCGTCCGGCGTGCTGCGCCGCGACCTGCAGCCGTGTGGCCTGCTCCAGTCCCGCCTCGGTGAACAGCATGCGGGCCGCGAAGTCGCCGAACTTGCCGACGGCCCGCTGCCGTAGTCGAGCCTGCGTCAGGACGGCTCCGACGAGTCCCGGATCGTGACCCTCCGCACGCAGCCGGGAGACGACGCGGACGACCTCGCCGCCGTCGGAGACCCCCGGCGTGCGGTCGAGGAGTGCCATGCCCGCGGGGGTGAGCAACTGCGCGAGGTCGGCGGCTTCCATGCGTCGATCCTCCCACCCGGGAAAGCGCTGGCACTCGGATTGACCGAGTGCCAGCAAGCCCCTACAGTGGACTTCTGGCACTCGCCTGCGGGTAGTGCCAACCCGGTTTTCATCAGCACCGAGAAAGAGAAGGTCAGCCGTGGCAGTCAGCATCAAGCCGCTCGAAGATCGCATCGTCATCCAGCAGGTCGAGGCGGAGCAGACGACTGCTTCGGGCCTCGTCATCCCGGACACGGCGAAGGAGAAGCCCCAGGAGGGCGAGGTCGTCGCCGTCGGTCCCGGTCGGATCGACGACAACGGCAACCGCGTTCCGCTCGACGTCGCCGTCGGCGACAAGGTGATCTACTCCAAGTACGGCGGAACCGAGGTCAAGTACGGCGGCGAGGACTACCTCGTCCTGTCTGCGCGCGACGTCCTCGCGGTCGTCGTCCGCTGAGACCCAGCTCCACCCGGAGGCCCGCAGGCGCTGCCTGCGGGCCTTCGTCGTCCCGGCCCCTCCTGCCGTCGGACACCAGGTCGGCCGCACCGCGCCGCACCGCGATGTCGCGGTCCGCGATCCGGTCGCGGCGGCGTCCTGCGGGACACGCGGAACGGCCGGGAGGCACGGCTGCGGTTCAGCGCGTCGGCGGCGGTCCCTAGGATCGTCACGTGGACGACGAGCGGCCCGGACGGGGATCCAGCAGGGACGCTCGTGCAGCCTCCGGCGACGGTCGTGCAGCCTCCGGCGACGGTCGTGCACCCTCCGGTGACGCTCGTGCACCACGCAGCGAGGCGAGCGTCGGCGTCGTGCAGGCGATCGCCGCCTACGGACTCTGGGGTGTGCTCCCGCTGCTCTTCGTGGCGATGGCGCCGGCCGGCCCGTTCGAGATCGTCGCGTGGCGGATCGTCTTCGCCCTCGTGTTCTGCGCCGTGTTGCTCGCCGCCCTCCGGTCCTGGGGTCGGACGGCCGCACTGTTCCGGCAGCGGCGTGTGATGGCGGTGATGGCCCTCGCAGCCGGGCTCATCGTCGTGAACTGGACCGTGTACGTCGCGGCGACCACGTCCGGGCACACGATCGAGGCCGCGCTCGGGTACTTCATCAACCCGCTGGTGACGATCGCACTCGGCGTGTTCATCCTCCGGGAACGACTCCGACCCGCCCAGTGGATCGCCGTCGGCATCAGCGTCGTCGCCGTCGTCGTGATCGCGGTCGGCTACGGGCAGGTCCCGTGGATCTCACTGAGCCTGGCGGTCTCGTTCGGGTTGTACGGACTCGTCAAGAAGCGGGTCGGCGGGGTCGTCGACGCGGTGAGCGGCCTGACGATCGAGACCGTCTGGTTGACGCCCGCGGCCGTCGGCGCCCTCGTGGTCATCGGCGTGACGGGTGTCGGCGGCGGGGTCACGTTCGCGTCCGAGGGGTGGGTGCACGCGCTGATCATGATCGGGGCAGGTCCCGCCACCGCCGTGCCGCTGCTGCTCTTCGCGTCGTCCGCGCGGCGGCTGACGCTGTCGACGCTCGGGCTCACGCAGTACCTCACGCCCGTGATGCAGCTCGTCGTCGGCGTCTGGCTCCAGCACGAGGCGATGTCGAGTGCGCGGTGGTTCGGATTCGGCATCGTCTGGCTCGCGCTCGTGCTGCTCACAGTGGACACGTTCGTGGCCACGCGCCGGACCGCGGCGGTCCGAGGGCTCCGACCCGCGCCTAACGTCCGCTCCTGACTCCTGCGCTCAAGTCCCGGCCCGCCCGCCCCGCCTGACCGTCAGCTGAACGTGGCGGCGAGGATCCGCGCCGTTCGTTCAGATTCGGTCACGGTTCGACAACGAAACGCTGCCCACATCCATTCGCCATGCGCCGGAAACAAACGGACCCTACGTTTACTCGCATCCCAGTGGATACACAGTCGCTCGACACCCGAGGCGACGGCGGATCCGCTCAGAGAAAGGGTTCCACGGATGATTCGTTCCAGCAGCGCCGTCAAGGCGCTCGCGATCGCGGGGGCAGCTGCAATCCTGCTCGCCGGTTGCTCCACCAGCGGAAGCGGCAGCGGCGGCGCTTCTGACAAGGCGTCCTCCGCCTCCGGCAAGAAGGACCCGGCGTCGAGCTGCAAGGCTCCGTCGAGCCCCAGCCAGGACGCGCTCGAGTACGGCACCATGCTGCCCCTCACCGGCAGCCTCGCCTACCTCGGCCCGCCCGCGATCGCCGGCGCCGGCCTCGCCGTCAGCGACATCAACGCGGCCGGCGGCGTGATCGGCAAGGACGTCAAGATCTCGACCGCGACCGACTCGGGTGACAGCACGGACATGACCGTGTCCTCCTCCGCGGCGTCGAAGCTCATCAACGCGAAGGTGCCCGTCGTCCTCGGCGCCGAGTCGTCGTCCGTGACGCTCAACGTCGTCGACCAGCTCACCGCGAACTGCACCATCGAGATCTCGCCGGCCAACACCGCCACCGACCTCTCCGGCTACTCGTCGTACTACTACCGTACCGCTCCGCCGGACACGGTGCAGGGCTCGGCGCTCGGCCAGCTCGTCACCGGTGACGGCAACGCCAAGGTCGCGTTCCTGGTCTTCAACGACGCGTACGGCACCGGTCTCCGCAACACCATCGAGAAGGCGGTCGACTCGGCCGGCGGCTCGGTCGTGTACGGCGGCAAGGGCAAGGGCCAGGAGTTCCCGCCCGGCCAGACGACGTTCTCCTCCGAGGTGACCGCGGCGATCGCCGCCAAGCCCGACGCGATCGTCATCCTGGCGTTCGACGAGACCAAGTCGATCGTCCCGGAGCTCGTCTCGCAGGGCTGGGACATGGCGAAGACGTACATGTCCGACGGCAACACGGCCGACTACTCCAAGGACTTCGACCCGAACACGCTGAAGGGCGGCCAGGGCACGATCCCCGGCGCGTCGCCGAAGGACGAGTTCAAGTCGCAGCTGAACGACTGGTACAAGACGAACGAGGGCAAGGACCTCGCTGACTACTCGTACGCAGCCGAGTCCTACGATGCGATGGTCCTGACCGCGCTCGCGGCCGAGGCCGGCAAGGGCACCGACGCTCCGACGATCCAGGCCAACATGGCCAAGGTCTCCGGTGCGGACGGTGGCACGAAGTGCTCCACCTTCGCCGACTGCAAGAAGCTCGTCGACGACGGCAAGAAGATCGAGTACACGGGCAAGTCCGGCATCGGACCGTTCAACTCGGACAACGACCCGTCGAGCGCCTACATCGGCATCTACAAGTACGACGAGAACAACAAGCCCGTCTACCAGAGCGCGATCCAGGGCTCGACGAAGTAGGTCCCGCCCCGGCCGCAAAACACCGCTCTCCGCGCGAGACACCGTCCTTCACGGCGGTGTCTCGTCGGAAGGGCGGTGTTTTGGTGTGCGCATGACGCCCGCCCCGTGCAGGATCGCGGCGAGGCGCGCCGGAACTGCCAGGTCCGACATGGTCCATCGCGCGACGTTCCGCATCGTCGGCAACCGGCGGAGGGCGTCCTCGCGCTGCTTCTCGTGCCAGAGCGCCTCCGGATCGCCGGAACGGTACTTCACCCGCCCGTCGAACTCGCCGACGACACCGACTGCCGGCCACCAGAAGTCGACCCGGAACCGCCCCGAGGGTGTCACGAACTCCCGCTGTAGTTCCGGGGGTGGGAGACGGAGTTCCCGGATACGGACACGACTCCACGACTCGCCGGGCGACTCCGAGGCTCCGTCGGCGAAGTCGAGCGCATGTGCAGCCCGCACCGTGCCGCGGGAACTCGACGCGTCGGCAAGCGCTGCTCGCACGGAGTCGACAGTGACCAGCCCGGCTCGGAGTGCATGGTCGAGGACGAGCACGGCGTGGGTGAACGACGACGATCGGATGACGTCGACCACGGTGCGGAGTGCGTTCGTGACGAACACACCGTCGAAGTACTCCACCTCTCGTCGGTGGACGACCGCGGCGTGCCGGACGACACCCGGACCGGAGTGGGTCCGAGCGCGGGTGCTGTCCACCACGTGGAGCCGTCCGTCGTCGCGATCGAAGCTGGGCAGGCCCCACATCGCTGCCGCCGACCCGTGCGAGACGGCTGGCCTCGATCGGAGCGTCTGGTACCGAGCGGTGACCCTCAGCCGACGCTGTTCGAGCCGGTCGAGCGCGTCCCACTGCTCCGTCTCGACGCGGACCCCGCGACTGAGCACGACGAACTGCGCTCCCGTTCGCAACGGCATGTCGGGGTCCGAGCGGTGCAGTGTGACGTCCTGATGGCGCATCGGTCAACGATGGCGGACTCCCGGACCACGTGGGTGGGGCTGTGGAGAACGTCGGTGCACCGCAAAACACCGCTCTCCCGCCACGACACCGCTGGCGAAGGCGGTGTCTCGGCGAGAGAGCGGTGTTCCGCGGAACGGGCGGGCGGGGGAGGGGACTACCGCTGGTAGTTCGGAGCCTCGACGACCATCTGGATGTCGTGCGGGTGCGACTCCTTCAGCCCCGCCGCCGTGATCCGCACGAACTTGCCCCGGGCCTTGAGCTCCGGGACGGTCCGGCCGCCGACGTAGAACATCGACTGCCGCAGTCCGCCGACCAGCTGGTAGACGACGTTCGACAGCGCTCCGCGGTACGGGACCTGGCCCTCGATGCCCTCGGGGATGAGCTTGTCGTCCGTCGGGACGTCGGCCTGGAAGTACCGGTCCTTGGAGTACGACGTCTTCTTGCCACGGGTCTGCAGTGCACCGAGCGAGCCCATGCCGCGGTAGGCCTTGAACTGCTTGCCGCCGACGAACACCAGGTCGCCGGGGGACTCGTCGCACCCGGCGAGCAGCGACCCGAGCATGACGGTGTCCGCCCCGGCGACGAGTGCCTTCGCGATGTCGCCCGAGTACTGCAGGCCGCCGTCGGCGATGACCGGCACGCCGGCTTCACGCGCCGCCAGGGACGCTTCGTACACCGCGGTCACCTGCGGCACCCCGACACCGGCGACGACACGCGTCGTGCAGATCGACCCGGGACCGACACCGACCTTGACCGCGTCGACACCGGCGTCGATGAGGGCCTGGGCACCGGAGCGGGTCGCGACGTTCCCGCCGATGACGTCGACACCGTCGAACGAGGGATCGGCCTTCAGTCGGCGGACCATGTCGAGCACGCCTTCGCTCTCGCCGTTCGCCGTGTCGACGACGAGGACGTCCACGCCGGCGTCACGCAGCGCGCACGCCCGCTCCCACGCGTCGCCGAAGAACCCGATCGCGGCACCGACACGGAGCCGGCCCTCGGAGTCCTTCGTGGCGTCCGGGTACTTCTCGCTCTTGTCGAAGTCCTTGACCGTGATGAGCCCGCGGAGCTTGCCGTCGGCGTCCACGAGCGGCAGCTTCTCGATCTTGTGCTGCGCGAAGATCGCGACGGCGTCCTCCGGGTCGATGCCCTCGAGCGCGGTGATGAGCGGCAGCGTCGTCATGACGTCCCGCACGAGCGTGGTCTGCATCTCGAACGGTGCGACGAAGCGCATGTCCCGGTTCGTGATGATGCCGACGAGTGTGCCGTCCTGCTCGACCACCGGCAGGCCGGAGACGCGGAACTGCCCGCACAGTGCGTCGACGTCGGCCACTGTGGCGTCCGGCGTCGTCGTGACGGGGTTCGTGATCATGCCGGACTCGCTCCGCTTGACCTTGTCGACGTACGCCGCCTGGTCCGCGATCGAGAGGTTCCGGTGCAGGATGCCGATGCCGCCCTGCCGCGCCATCGCGATGGCCATCCGGGACTCGGTGACGGTGTCCATCGCCGCGGACAACAGGGGGACGTTGACGGCGATGCGCTTGGTCAGCCGGGAAGCGGTCGAGGCTTCACTCGGGATGACGTCGGTGTGACCCGGCAGGAGCATGACGTCGTCGTAGGTGAGTCCGATGAATCCGAACGGATCCGGCTGGTCCATGGAGGGTCCCCTTCTGGGCGAGTGAAGTGGTCGTCCGGGCGCGCCGTCGGGAACCGGATGGACCATGATAACGCGCCGAGGGCATGCGGCCATTCCGGTCCACAGGCGGACGGGAGGCGCGGAGCGGCGCCGACCCGCGCCTCCCGTCCGGCCCGTGGTTCCGCGCTCGCTGGACGTTCGATGTCCGTTCGGCCCCGGATCTGTGGAACATCACGGTTTGTGCACGAAGCACGGAGGGAACCTGGTGGAAACACCCGTGACACATACGCTCCGTAAAGTCGGCCCGCACGTGCGGACCACACCAACCCGATGGTGGGCCGCGCACGGAATCGTCGACGTCCGACGATCCGAGAGGGAGGCTCTGTGGGTTCCACGACGTCGACAGGACCGGTGCGACGCCGGACCCGCCACGGCCGGATCGGCCGCGGTCGACTGATCTTCATCGTCGCCGCGCTCCTGGCGCTCGCCGCGACCTTCGCCGTCGAGTGGGCGATGGCGCCCGCCGCACAGGCGACGTCCACGAGCGCCGCCGCGACACCGTCGGCGCCGCAGACCACGGACACGAACGGACCGGCGTCCGCCACGGCCTGCACCGTCAGCGCGACGAACGGCTGCATCCAGGGCACCATCCTCAGCTCCACCAAGAAGCCCGTCCAGGGCGCCGACATCAAGGTGACCGGCCCGGGGTCCTTCGCCCAGACCGCGACGACGAACGCGGACGGCCGGTGGTTCGTCAGCGTCACGACGTCCGGCAGGTACGTCCTCAGCCTGCAGCAGTCGTCGTTGCCGAAGGGGCAGTACCTGACCGACGCCAAGGACAACGCCCGTCCGGTCCAGGCGAACGTCGGCTCGAACGCCGGGGCGATCTTCCAGCTGTCCGACACCGAGGGTGCGGTCAGCGACACCGGCGGCACCTCGACCGTCACCTGGGACCGGTCCTGGCAGCAGCTCGTCTCCGGCATCCGGCTCGGGCTCCTCATCGCCCTCGCGTCGGTCGGCCTCTCGCTGATCTACGGCACGACCGGCCTGTCGAGCTTCTCGCACGGCGAGCAGGTCACGCTCGGCGGACTCCTCGCGTACGTGTTCGCGAACGTCCTCGGGATGAACATCTGGATCGCCGGGGTCATCGTCGTGGTCCTGTGCGCGGCGACCGGCTACCTGCAGGACGCCGCGATCTGGAGACCACTCCGCCGGCGCCGGATCAGCCTGACGCAGCTCATGATCGTCACGATCGGCCTCTCGATCGCCCTGCAGTACGCGTTCCAGTACTTCTTCGGCGCCTCGACGGTCCGCATCCAGCAGGGGAACCCGCGGACGGTCGACTTCGCCGGCATCACGCTGACGGTGCAGTCGTACGTCGCCATGGGCATCGCGGTGCTCGTGCTCGTCGGGACCGGCCTGTTCCTCGTGCGGACCCGCCTCGGCCGCGCGACCCGTGCCGTGTCGGACAACCCGTCGCTCGCCGCCGCGTCGGGGATCGACGTCGACCGGGTCATCCGGTTCGTCTGGACGCTGTCCGCCGGACTCGCAGGCCTGTCCGGCGTGATGCTCGGGCTCGTCCTGAACGGCGTGAACTGGCAGACCGGCCTCCAGCTGCTGCTGCTCATGTTCGCCTCGGTGACGCTCGGCGGTCTCGGCACGGCCTACGGTGCGCTCGTCGGGTCGCTCATCATCGGCGTCGTCGTCGAACTCACGAACCTCGTGCTGCCCGGTGACTTCAAGTACGCCACCGCACTCGTCATCCTGATCCTCGTCCTGCTCGTCAGGCCGCAGGGCATCTTCGGTCGGGCCGAGCGGATCGGTTAAGGGAACGGACCATGGACTACCTCGTCAACCTGCTCTACTCGCTCTCGGCGGAGGCACTCGCCCCGACGACCGCGGCGTTCGCCATCGCGGCGATCGGCCTCAACATCCACTTCGGCCTCACCGGGCTCGTGAACATGGGCCAGGCCGCGTTCCTGTTGCTCGGCGCCTACGGCTTCGCGATCTCGATCCAGAACGGACTGCCGCTCGGCATGGCGGTGCTCATCGCACTGCTGACCGCCATCGTGTTCGCGATCATCCTCGGCATCCCGACGCTCCGGTTGCGAGGGGACTACCTGGCGATCGTGACGATCTCCGGCGCGGAGATCATCCGGATGGTCGGACGGTCGAGTCTGCTCACCGACGTCACGGGCGGCTCGAACGGCCTCGTCGGGAACAGCTACCGCGACCCGTTCAACAACCTCTCGTTCCTGCCGGACGGCACGACGCAGGTGCTCTGGTTCGAGTACTCGAACAACGGCGTCAGCGGCTGGTGGATCCGGATCGTCGGCTGGGCGCTCGTCGCGCTCTTCAGCCTGATGCTCTGGGCGCTCATGCGGAGTCCGTGGGGGCGCGTCCTCAAGGCGATCCGCGAGGACGAGGACGCCGTGCGCAGCCTCGGCAAGAACGTCTACTCGTACAAGATGCAGGCGCTCGTCCTCGGTGGCGCGCTCGGTGCGGTCGCCGGCGTCATCTACGTCCTGCCGTCGTCCGTGCAGCCGGACGCGATGGGCAGGTCGATGACCTTCTTCATCTGGACGGCGCTCATCCTCGGCGGTGCCGCGACCGTGTTCGGCCCGGTGCTCGGTGCGATCCTGTTCTTCGTGATGCGGTTGTTCATCCGGACGCTCGCGGGCGACTTCATCCCGTCCTCGATCATGAACGGGCAGCAGGCGGAGCAGTTCTCGTACGTCCTCGTCGGGGTCGCGCTCATGCTGCTCATCGTGTTCCGACCACAGGGCATCCTCGGGAACAAGAAGGAGCTGACCTTCAGTGTCTGACACCACCGGCACCGCGCACGGCGCGGCCGCCACCCCCACCGGCACTGCGCACGGCGCCGCCGCCACGCCCACGGGCGCACTCACCACCGTCGACCACACGCCGGGCTCCGCGAAGCCAGACTCGATCCTGACGGTCGACAACATCACCCGGAAGTTCGGCGGCATGACCGCGGTCGACGTCGGCCACCTCGAGGTCCAGCGCGGCACCATCACGGCGCTGATCGGCCCGAACGGCGCCGGCAAGACGACGTTCTTCAACCTGCTCACCGGGTTCGACCGGCCGTCGAGCGCGCCCGGTCGGTTCTCCCGCGCCGGAGCCGGCGACGCCCGGTGGTCCTTCAACGGTCGCGACCTCGGCGCCGTCGGCGCCGCGAAGGTCGCCCGTGCCGGCATGGTCCGCACGTTCCAGCTCACCAAGGCGCTGTCCCGGCTCACGGTGATGCAGAACATGCTGCTCGGTGCGACCGACCAGCCGGGCGAGAACTTCTTCACCGCGCTCATCAAGCCGCTGTGGAGCAAGCGCGAGGCGGAGATCACCCGCAAGGCCGAGGACCTCCTCGGACGGTTCAAGCTCCTCGAGAAGAAGGACGACTACGCCGGGTCGCTCTCCGGAGGCCAGCGGAAGCTCCTCGAGATGGCGCGCGCGCTCATGTCCGACCCGACGATGATCATGCTCGACGAGCCGATGGCCGGTGTGAACCCGGCGCTGACCCAGTCGCTCCTCGGGCACATCCAGTCCCTCCGTGACGAGGGCATGACGGTGCTGTTCGTCGAGCACGACATGCACATGGTCCGGCACATCTCGGACTGGGTCGTCGTGATGGCCGAAGGCCGCGTCGTGGCCGAGGGACCGGCGCAGACCGTGATGGACGACCAGGCCGTCATCGACGCGTACCTCGGCGCCCACCACGACACCGACCTCGGCGACGACGCGCTGCTGTCGGACGACACCATGGAGCAGCTCGAGCAGGAGGTGGCCGCCGAGGACGCCGCCGCACACGGCACGAGCCCCGACACAGAAGGGGACGCGCGATGAGCGACGGGACCAACGGACCGACCAGGGCCGGCGCACCGGGCGCGGGCACCGCCTCCAGTCCGGCCGGAGGCGCGACCACGGACCGCGAGCTCGTCATGCGGGCCGACAACGTCGTCGCCGGGTACCTGCCCGGCGTCAACATCCTGAACGGCTGCGACCTCGACGTCCACAAGGGCGAGCTCATCGGCATCATCGGCCCGAACGGTGCCGGCAAGTCGACGCTCCTCAAGGCCCTGTTCGGCCAGGTGAACATCCGGAGCGGCTCGGTGACGCTCGACGGCGAGGACATCACGAACCTCAAGGCGAACAAGCTCGTGCAGGCCGGCGTCGGCTTCGTCCCGCAGACGAACAACGTGTTCCCGTCGCTGTCCATCCAGGAGAACCTGCAGATGGGGATGTACCTGCGCCCGAAGAAGTTCGCCGAGCGGCTCGAGGTCATCTACGACCTGTTCCCGGTCCTCGGCGAGCGGCGCGGACAGCGTGCCGGGTCACTGTCCGGTGGCGAGCGGCAGTCCGTCGCGATGGCGCGTGCGCTCATGATGGACCCGAAGGTGCTGCTCCTCGACGAGCCGAGTGCGGGGCTGTCGCCGGTGCGGCAGGACGAGACCTTCATCCGGACCCGACGGATCAACAAGGCGGGCGTGACGATCGTCATGGTCGAGCAGAACGCG
The DNA here is from genome assembly GCF_049341865.1 of Curtobacterium phyllosphaerae. Taxonomy (NCBI): domain Bacteria; kingdom Bacillati; phylum Actinomycetota; class Actinomycetes; order Micrococcales; family Microbacteriaceae; genus Curtobacterium; species Curtobacterium phyllosphaerae. Next base: position 343,172 of record NZ_JBMPIU010000002.1, read on the forward strand.
CGTCGCTGCCTGCAGATCTGCGACCGCGGGTACGTGCTCGACCAGGGGCGGAACGCCTACACCGGGACCGGGCGCGAGCTCGCCGACGACCCGAAGGTCATCGAGCTGTACCTCGGCACGCTCGCGAAGGACGTCGACGCCGCGAAGTAGTGCTCCCGCGACCGCGCTGGACGTGGTGAGTGAGCAGCAATCGTCGCCCGGGGTGGTCCGTGCCGACGATTGCTGCTCACTCGTCAGGCGGCCGGCGGCCGGCGGGACGGGCGGCAGGGACCGACCGGGAGGGACGGCCAGCCCGACCAGCGCTGCTACCGTCACAGCATGGCCGGCCCGCGCACCTCGGAACGCTTCCTCGACAGCGGGGTGTGGATCGTCTTCGGGCTGCTGTTCGTCGGTGCGGCGCTGGTGATCAAGGTGTTCGCGGCGCTCGTCGTCGTGCTGGTCGTCCTCGCCGTCCTGCTCGGGCTGACGCTGCGGCTCGTCCGGCGGCGTCGGTAGGGGCATCCCGGTAGGCTTGCCGGGTGAGCGAAGTCGAGATCGGAACTGGCAAGCGCGGACGACGGGCGTACGCCTTCGACGACATCGCGGTGGTCCCGTCGCGCCGCACCCGGGACCCGCGCGACGTCTCCGTGCAGTGGTCGATCGACGCGTTCACGTTCGAGTCGCCGATCATCGCCGCGCCGATGGACTCGGTCGTCTCCCCGGCGACCGCGATCCGGATGGGCGAGCTCGGCATGCTCGGCGTGCTCGACCTCGAAGGCCTGTGGACGCGGTACGAGGACCCGGAGCCGTACCTCACCGAGATCCGTGCGCTCACCGACGGCACCGTCACGGCACGCATGCAGGAGATCTACGCCGAGCCGATCAAGCCCGAGCTCATCACGGCGCGTCTCGCGGAGATCCGTGCCGCCGGGGTCCCGGTCGCCGGTGCCCTGAGCCCGCAGCGCACCCAGGAGTTCTCGGCGACCGTCGTCGACGCCGGTGTCGACCTCTTCGTCATCCGCGGCACGACGGTGTCCGCCGAGCACGTCTCCCAGACCGAGGAGCCGCTCAACCTCAAGAAGTTCATCTACGAGCTCGACGTCCCGGTGATCGTCGGCGGCGCGTCGACCTACACGGCGGCCCTGCACCTGATGCGCACGGGTGCCGCCGGGGTGCTCGTCGGGTTCGGCGGGGGAGCGGCGTCCACCACACGCGCCGCGCTCGGCATCCACGCCCCGATGGCCACCGCGGTCGCGGACATCGCCGGCGCGCGTCGTGACTACATGGACGAGTCCGGCGGCCGGTACGTGCACGTCATCGCCGACGGCGGTCTCGACACCTCGGGCGACATCGTCAAGGCGATCGCGACCGGCGCCGACGCGGTCATGCTCGGCACCGCGCTCGCCCGGGCGACGGACGCCCCCGGCGGCGGGTTCCACTGGGGTTCCGAGGCGCACCACCCGGAGCTGCCGCGCGGCCGCCGGGTCGACGTCGGCACCATCGCCCCGCTCGAGAACGTGCTGAACGGGCCGACCCCGACGAGTGACGGTCGGGCGAACCTGGTCGGCGCGCTCCGCCGCTCGATGGCGACCACCGGGTACTCCGACGTCAAGGAGTTCCAGCGAGTAGAAGTGGTCGTAGCGCCGTACCACGCGCACTGACCACCGTCGGTCCTCCATCGTCGGCCGTCGTGGTCGGTCGGCGCCGCAGCAGGCGCTGCGCAGCGCACGACTCGATGCGGAGGCGGACATGGCGAAGGCGAGCACGGCGGCGGACGGACGCGGGGCCCGGAGCGTGGCGGTCTCTCGGAGGCTCGGCCCGGCCGAACGCGACGCGGCCATCACGGCGCTGAAGACCGAGGAGTTCGACGTCCTGGTCGTCGGCGGCGGCATCGTCGGGGCGGGCAGCGCCCTCGACGCAGTCACCCGGGGACTCCACGTCGGCATCGTCGAGGCCCGCGACTGGGGTTCCGGGACGTCGAGCCGGTCGTCGAAGCTCGTGCACGGCGGCATCCGGTACCTCGAGCAGCTGAACTTCGCGCTCGTCCGCGAGGCGCTCATCGAGCGGGGGCTGCTCCTGCAGCGGATCGCCCCGCACCTCGTGAAGCCGGTCAAGTTCCTGTACCCGCTGAACCACCGCGTGTGGGAGCGGTTCTACATCGGGATCGGCATGGCGATGTACGACGCGTTCAGCTGGTCCGGTGGACGTCCGCCCGGGGTCCCGCACCACCGGCACCTGTCGAAGCGCCAGCTGCTGCGGGCGATCCCGAGCCTCCGGAAGGACGCGCTCGTCGGGGGCATGACGTACTACGACGCCCAGGTCGACGACGCCCGGTACGTGTCCTCGCTCGTCCGGACCGCGTCGTCGTACGGCGCCTCGGCCGCGAGCCGGGTCCGCATCGAGGGCTTCGTCAAGGTCGGCGAGCGGGTCGTCGGGGCGCACGCGCACGACATCCAGACCGGGGAACGGTTCGACATCCGGGCCAAGCAGGTCGTCAACGCGACCGGCGTCTGGACCGACGACACGCAGGCGATGGTGGGGGAGCGCGGCCAGTTCAAGGTCCGGGCGTCGAAGGGCGTGCACCTCGTCATCCCGCGCGACCGGTTCCAGTCGACGATGGGGATGATCCTCCGCACCGAGAAGAGCGTCCTCTTCGTCATCCCGTGGGGCCGGCACTGGCTGGTCGGCACGACGGACACCGACTGGGACCTCGACAAGGCGCACCCGGCGGCGACCGCGGCGGACATCGACTACATCCTCGAACACGTCAACCGGGTGCTCGCCGTGCCGCTCACCCGCGAGGACGTCGAAGGCGTCTACGCCGGACTCCGACCCCTGCTGGCCGGCGAGTCCGACCAGACGTCCAAGCTGTCCCGCGAACACGTCGTCGCGCACACCGTGCCGGGACTCGTCGTCGTCGCGGGCGGCAAGTGGACGACCTACCGCGTGATGGCGAAGGACGCGATCGACGAGGCTGCGGCCGCGCTCGACGGTCGGGTCCCGGCCTCGACGACCGAGGACATCGCCCTGCTCGGTGCCGAGGGCTACCAGGCCGCATGGAACCGTCGCGCGTCGATCGCGAAGCGGTCCGGGCTCCACAAGGTCCGCGTCGAGCACCTGCTGAACCGGTACGGCACGATGATCGACGAGCTCCTCCAGCTCATCGTCGACGACCCGTCCCTCGCAGAGCCGCTGCCCGGTGCGGACGACTACATCGGCGCGGAGGTCGTCTACGCCGCGTCGCACGAGAGCGCGCTGCACCTGGAGGACGTCCTCGCCCGCCGCACCCGGATCTCGATCGAGGCCTGGGACCGCGGGGAGTCCGCGGCACCCGTCGCCGCCCGCCTGATGGGCGACGTCCTGGGGTGGAGCACCGAGCAGGCCGAGCACGAGGTCTCGAACTACCTGACCCGGGTCGCCGCCGAGCGCGCGTCGCAGCTCCAGCCGGACGACGCGTCCGCCGACCGGGTCCGGCTCGAGGCCCCGGACATCGCGTTCGGGTTCGACGAGGACGACGTCGTGGTCGGCGCGTCGGCCGCGACCGGACCGACCGCCTCCGGCGGCTCGGCCGAGGACGAGCAGACGATCGGCGAGAAGACCACCGAACCGCGGTGACCAGCACGGGCGGGAGGCGCGGGGCGGCGCCGCCACGCCCCTCCCCCCACCGAGACGGCCCGCCGGCAGCGCACCGCCGCCGGAATGCGTGCGTGCGCCCCGGCGTTAGCATGATGGACAACAAAGGGAGCCAATCACCATGGTCGACGTTCATCGCGTCAAACTCCCCGGCGTCGGCGTACTGCACAGCTTCTACACCGACGACGGTGGCAAGTGCGGGGTCATCACGCACCGGTCGGGGCACTCCGACCTCATCTCCTTCGCGGACGTCTCGGACGGTGCCGACAAGTCGGAGAAGGTGTCGCTCCGCCTCTCCGAGGACGAAGCGCACACCCTCGCCGAGCTCCTCGGCGGGACGCGGATCACCGAAGGCCTGTCGAAGCTCGACGAGATCCCCGGTCTGTCGATCGACTGGTTCTCGGTCGACTACGACGACGCCATCGCCGGCAAGCCGCTCGGCGACCTCGGTGGGTCCGGGATCATCGGGCTGACCGTCGTCGCCGTGGTCCGCGGCGACTCGGCCAACCCCGCTCCCTCCGGCGACTTCGTGGTGTTCCCGGGCGACACGCTCGTCGTCGCGGGCTCCCCCGAGAAGGTCGCGAAGGCGTTCACCTACTACCGCAGTGGCGCGCTGGCGGCGGCGGTCGCCGAGGCCCCGCCCAGGGGCTAGGCGATGCACCTGGGTGGTGAGCTGCTGACCATCGGCGGCCTGTTCCTCATCGCCTACGTCCTCGGCAGGCTCGGCAAGCTGATCGGCCTGCCGGCCATCCCGATCTACATGGTCGTCGGGCTCATCGCGAGCCCGCACTCCAGCTGGATCGGGCTCAACATCGAGTCCCACACGATCGAGCTCATCGCGACGTTCGGGCTGATCCTGCTGTTGTTCAACCTCGGTCTCGAGTTCGACCAGGAGGAGTTCTACGGCAACGCCGGCAAGTTGCTGATCTCCGGTGGGACCTACGTCGCGATCAACATGGGCGTGGGGTTCGCGTTCGGGTTCTCGCTCGGGTGGGGCACGCGCGAGGCCCTCGTCGTCGCGGGGATGACGGCGACGTCGTCGAGTGCCATCGTCACGAAGCTGCTCATCGAACTGCGGCGGCTCGCGAACGACGAGACGCCGATGATCCTCGGTGTGACGGTGATCGAGGACGTCTTCATCGCGATCTACCTCGCGATCGTGTCCGTCGTGCTGAGTGGCGACACCAACGTCTGGGGCGTGATCGGCAAGTTGGCGCTCGCGTTCGGGTTCCTCATCGTGATGTTCTCGCTCGCGCGGTGGGGCGGCAAGGTCGTCTCCCGCGCCTTCAACACCCGCGACGACGAGCTGTTCACGGTCCTGTTCTTCGGGCTCGCCGTCCTGTTCGGCGGCCTCGGAGACGTCCTCGGGGTGACCGACGCGATCGGGGCGTTCGTCATCGGGCTGCTCTGCGGCGCCACTCGCTACCGCGATCGGATCGAGCAGCTCGCACTCCCGATGCGCGACGTCTTCGGGGCGTTCTTCTTCGTCAACTTCGGCCTGGCGCTGAACGTCGCCACCTTCGGCGAGGTGCTGTGGCCCGTCCTCGGGGCGATCGGGATGACCGTGGTGCTGAACGCCGTCGCGGGACAGCTCGTCGCGCGGATGAACGGCTTCGGCGCCCAGGCCGGGATCAACACCGCCGTGATCCTCGTGAACCGCGGCGAGTTCGCGCTCATCCTCGCGACCCTGGCGGCGGCGGCGGGGCTCGAGGAGCGGATCACCGCGTTCGCCGGGCTGTACGTGCTCGTGATGGCCGTGCTCGGACCGGTCCTCGCCGCGAACTCCGACCGGATCGGCCGAGCGGTGCTCCGGCCGACCCGGATCCGGACGCGGGCGCGGAACGCCGCCGACGCCGCCGCGGCCGCCCGGAAGGCCGAGCGGGACCGACGGTTCGCCGAGGAGATCGCCCTCGTGGAGGCGGCTGGCAGCGACGAGCGTGAGAATGGGTCCCCGGAGACCTCGGAACTCGAGACCGTGCCGCGCGCAGTGCGCCCGGCCGCGGACCGCGAACCGACGTCGCCGATCGACATCCACGCGGAGCAGGCCGGGCAGCAGTCCGACGCTCGCGCGAACCGACAGCGAGACCCGGAGTACTGACATGTGGGCTGTTGCACGCCGACCGCGGTGGGTCGCCCTGCTCGTGCTGGCGCTCGTGCTCGCAGGGACCTTCGCCGGGCTCGGCAAGTGGCAGCTGCAGCGGAGCATCGAGAACGGCAAGGCGGGTCCGGCCACGACCGAGACCCGCCGGTCCCTCGACGCCGTCGCGAGCCCGCAGTCGGCGATGCCCGAGGACCTCGCCGGCCAGGAGGTCCGGGTGGAGGGACGGTTCGCCGCGGGTGACACCGTGGTGCTGACCGGGCGGAGCGGGGGCGGTCGGTTCCAGACGGTGGGCAACTTCGTCGACGCCGGGAGCGGAGCGAGCCTGCCGGTCGTCATCGGGTACGCGGACACCCGGGCCGCAGCCGTGGCCGGTGGGAACCGCGCCGTGACGGGTGAGACCGTCACGGTCGAGGGCCGGTACTACCCGTCCGAGTCCCCGGACCAGGACGACTTCACGAACGGCACGCACAGTGCGGTCGCGGTCGCGTCGCTCGTCAACACGTGGAACGGCTTCGACGGTCGGATCTACGGCGGCTACGTCGTCGCGACGGCGCCCACCGCCGCGCAGGCCCACCTCGGCACGATCGCCGACCGGGCCCCGACGCGCGACGTCCAGTTCGACTGGCTGAACCTGTTCTACGCGGTCGAGTGGGTCGTGTTCGCCGGGTTCGCGGTGTTCCTCTGGTACCGGTTCGTCCGCGACGCCTGGGAGCGGGAGCAGGACGAGACCGCCGAGTCCGATCCGGGGTCCGACGGCGGCGGTGGCGGCGGAGGACCGGGTCCCGACCGCGGTGGCGACGGCGGTGGTGGGACCGGCGGATCGTCGCGCCCGATCCCGGCGATCGTGCTCACGGACCGCTCCGAGCAGTCCACTCAGGACACCAGGCCGCTCGCCGGGGCAGCATCCGGGCACCGGTAGCATTGCCGACATGGCTCTGACCGTCCGAACCCGCGACATCCCGAAGATCCCCGGTGCCGTCGCCTGGTACCGCGCCTCGGCGTACATCACCGGTGTGATGCTGTTGCTCCTCGTGGTCGAGATGATCCTCAAGTACACGCCGCTGCACACCGAGATGCAGCTCGGCGGCAGCGGGTTCTTCGTCCCGGAAGGCACGGCGGGCAAGGAACCCGGCACGTTCAACCTCTCGATCGGCATCCTGATCGCGCACGGCTGGCTCTACGTCCTGTACCTGTTCACGGACTTCCGTCTGTGGAGCATCATGCGGTGGAGACCGCTCCGGTTCCTCTGGATCGCGCTCGGCGGCGTCATCCCGTTCCTGTCGTTCTTCGTCGAGCACCGCATGGCGGCGATCGCACTCGACACCCATCGTGACCTGACCGCTGCGCAGCAGCGCGAGAAGGAGGCCGCTCGGTGAGCGAGACCGACCAGCGTCCCGTCCTCGTCGTCGACTTCGGCGCCCAGTACGCCCAGCTCATCGCCCGTCGCGTGCGGGAGGCGAACGTGTACAGCGAGATCGTGCCGCACACGATCACCGCGGCGGAGATCCAGGACAAGAACCCGGCGGCGATCGTCCTGTCCGGAGGCCCGTCCAGCGTGTACGAGCCCGGCTCACCCGATCTCGGTGACGGCATCCTGGACCTCGGCGTCCCGGTCCTCGGCATCTGCTACGGCTTCCAGGTGATGGCGAAGACCCTCGGCGGCGAGGTCGCGAACACCGGCCTCCGGGAGTACGGCGCGACCGACGTCGAGGTCGTCGGCGACGGCGGCACGCTCCTCGGTGGGCAGCCGGCCGCCCAGGTCGCCTGGATGAGCCACGGCGATTCGGTGCGGACCGCGCCCGCCGGCTTCGACGTCCTCGCGACGAGCTCGTCCACCCCCGTCGCGGCGTTCGCGTCGGACGAGCGGAAGCTGTACGGCGTCCAGTGGCACCCGGAGGTCAAGCACTCCGCCGAGGGGCAGCGGGTCATCGAGGCCTTCCTGCACGATGCGGCGGGCCTGCCCGGCGACTGGAACTCGGACAGTGTCATCACCGAGCAGGTCGCCCGGATCCAGGCGCAGGTCGGCGACGCCCGGGTCATCTGCGGGCTCTCGGGCGGGGTCGACTCCGCCGTCGCCGCCGCCATCGTGCAGAAAGCCGTCGGCGACCAACTGACCTGCATCTTCGTCGACCACGGACTCCTCCGCGCGGACGAGCGTCGTCAGGTGGAGGAGGACTTCGTCGCCTCCACCGGTGTCCGGCTCGTGACGATCGACGCTGAGTCGCAGTTCCTCGACGCCCTCGCCGGCGTCAGCGACCCCGAGCAGAAGCGCAAGATCATCGGCCGGGAGTTCATCCGCTCGTTCGAGGCCGCCGCCGAGGCCCTGGTGCTCGAGGCGCAGGCGTCCTCCTCCGACGCCGCGGTGAAGTTCCTCGTGCAGGGCACGCTCTACCCGGACGTCGTCGAGTCCGGTGGCGGGTCCGGCACCGCGAACATCAAGAGCCACCACAACGTCGGGGGCCTTCCCGACGACATGACGTTCGAGCTCGTCGAACCGCTCCGGGCGCTCTTCAAGGACGAGGTCCGTGCCGTCGGTCGCGAACTCGGACTCCCCGAGGGCATCGTCGGCCGTCAGCCGTTCCCCGGCCCGGGGCTCGGCATCCGGATCGTCGGCGAGGTCACGAAGGACCGGCTCGACCTCCTCCGTTCGGCGGACGCGATCGTGCGGCAGGAGCTCACCGCCGCGGGGCTCGACCAGGAGATCTGGCAGTGCCCGGTGGTGCTCCTCGCCGACGTCCGTTCCGTCGGTGTCCAGGGCGACGGCCGCACCTACGGTCACCCCATCGTGCTCCGGCCGGTGAGCTCCGAGGACGCGATGACGGCGGACTGGACGCGTCTGCCCTACGACGTCCTCGCGAAGATCTCGAACCGCATCACGAACGAGGTCGCCGACGTGAACCGCGTCGTGCTCGACGTCACGAGCAAGCCGCCGGGCACGATCGAGTGGGAGTAGCCCCCGCGCCTCCCGCTGAACACCAACAGGGCCGCATCGCGCAGGAAAATACCTCTGCGAGATGCGGCCTTGTTGGTGTTCCGCGAGACGGGTCAGTTGTTCCCGCGGAGGATCGCGAGGAGGCGCAAGACCTCGAGGTACAGCCAGACGAGCGTCACGATGAGCCCGAACGCCGCCGTCCACGCGTAGATGCGGGGAGCGCCGCGCTGCACGCCGGTCTTGATCCGGTCGAAGTCGAGCACCAGCGAGTACGCCGCCATGATCACGACGAGGATGCCGAGGATCACCCCGAGCGGGATGCCGAAGATCTCGACGCTGCGGAGGCCGTAGGCGCTCTGCGTGACGCCGGTCCACATGAGGACCAGGTTGACGAGCGAGAACGCCGCGTAGCCGATCAGCGCCACGATGAAGATCTTGGTCGCTCGAGCCGACGCACGGACCTTGCCGAAGCAGAACAGGATGAGGGTCACCGCGAAGACGCCGAGCGTCCCGAAGACCGCCTGGCCGACGATGCCCTCGAGCTGCGGCATGCGGTTGAAGATCGCGGAGATGCCGCCGACGAACAGGCCTTCCATGCCGGCGTAGAGCAGCACCAGCGTCGGCGAGGGCTTCTTCTTGAAGGTGTTGACGAGCGCCAGCACGAACCCGACGATGCCGCCGACGAGCGCGAGCGCCGGGATGTTCCACGCGATGACGGCGCCGACCACGAGCACGCCGAACGCGATGAGCGTCTTGACGATCGTGTCTTCGTAGGTCATGCGCTCGGTCTCGACCGGGCCGGCCGCAGGGCGGTCGTACATGTTCTCGAGGTGGTCCGGCGAGATCGGCTGCGAACCGTACGGCGCTCGACCGTTCGGCGCCTGCTGGCCGTAGGGCGCGCCGTACTGCTGGCCGGCAGCGGGCTGCTGACCGTACGGCGCGCCGTTCAGCGAGCCGTTGAAGGCGTTGCGACCCGCGTTGTTGAAGGCGGGAGACTGGTCGAAACCGGGCTTGAAGGCCATGGGGTCCTCAGGATTCCTCTGCTGCTCGGGGCGGTGCCGGCGTGTGCCGGATCGGCCTGACGGGTACGAACATCCGTGCTTTCTCAGACTAAGGTTCGAGATGGCTCGAAGGCTGAGGATTCGCGTTGAGCGGACTGCGGGTGCGCTGGGGTGCAGAGTGCCCGGTCAGCACGCTCCCCGTCAGCGTAGGTCGCGTCGCTGCTCATCCGCCGGAAGACGGCCCGGGTGATGCTGAACGCGGATGGACGCGGTCACGATCGTCGCGGACCGCCCCCGTCGGGACGCGGTTCCCGCGGCGGCGTCAGCCCTTCTCCGCGCCGACGAGTCCCCGCACGAAGTACTTCTGCAGGAAGAGGTACGCGACGACGATCGGGATCACGGCGATCAGCGCCGCCGCCGCCGCGGTCGGCAGGTTGCTCGACTGGATCGAGAAGAACGACGCGATGGCCGGGGCGATCGTCCTGGTCTCCGGGGTCGTCAGGATGTAGCCGGAGAGGGCGTACTCGTTCCAGACGCCGACCCCGGTGATGATGCCGACGGTCGCGGTGACGGGCTTCAGCATCGGGATGACGACGTAGAAGAGCGTCTGGAAGAGGTTCGCGCCGTCGATGCGTGCGGCCTCCTCGACCGACACCGGCAGGGTCTGCATGAACGAGCTGTACAGGAAGATCGCCAGCGGCAGCCCCGTGGTGACCATCACGAGGATGACACCCCAGTAGGTGTTGAGGGCGTGCATCGTGGACAGCAGCGAGTACAGCGGGACCAGGATGCTCAGCGCGGGCACCATCATCAGGCCGACGTTGAGGCTCAGCACCGCCTTGTTGAAGCGCGTACGACGACGGGCCAGCGGGTACGCCGCGAGGGCCCCGAGCAAGCAGACCAGGAGCGTCGAGACGCCGGCCACGAGCACGCTGTTGAGCATCGCGCGGAAGATGCCGCCCTGGGACACCGCCTGGACGAAGTTGTCCAGGGTCAGGTTCGCGACCGGGAAGGCCAGCTGGGGGCTGAGGTCGGTCTTGGCCTTGAGCGAGGTCGTGAGCGCGACGTAGAACGGGACGAGCTGCAGCACGACGACGACGAGCACGAAGACGCTGACGAGCGAGTTCGGCAGCCAGGCCGTCGACCGCGGAGGTGTCCCGGCGGTCCTCCGCGGCGGGGTCGCGTCCGTCCCGCGCGCCGGACGGCCGGCCTGGCTGGTGGGTTCGGTCCGACCGGCGCGGCCGCGCGGTGCGGTGGTGGTGTCGGTGACGGTGTCGCTGCTCATGACTGGTCCAGACGTCGGCGGTTCAGCGCGGCGTTCGCCACGACGGTGAGGATCGCGATGATGACGAAGAGCGCAACGCCCATCGCGGAGGAGTAGCCGGCCGCCTGGTTGGCGAAGTAGGTCGTCCCGATGAGGGTCGAGACCGAGCTCGTCGCCGTGCCCGGGCCGCCGCCGGTGAGCACCTGGATGACGTCGAACAGCTTGAGGCCGCCGATCAGGTTGAGGATGATGCTCGTCGCGAAGGCCGGCTGGAGGAGCGGCAGGGTGACCGACCAGAACCGTTGCCAGGCGTTGGCGCCGTCGAGCATCGCGGCCTCGGTGTACTCCGGTGAGATCGACTGGAGACCGGCCAGGTAGATGATCATCGACGTCCCGACGAACTGGATCGAGTTGACGACGACGATCGCCGTGACGCCGCTCGCCGCGCTGCTCAGCCAAGCGTGCCGGTGTCCGCCGAGGGCGACGACGATGTCGTTCAGCGTGCCGTTGTCGTACTGGAAGAGCAGGTAGTAGAACGTGCCCATCACGATCGGCGACACGAGCACCGGCAGGTAGATGATCGCCTTGGCGACGTTCCGACCGCGCAACCTGCTGTCGAGGGCCAGCGCGAGGCCGAGGCCGAGGACCTGTTGGATCGCTGTGCTGCCGATGCCGTAGACGAACGTCGTGACGAGGACGGACCGGAACGTGTCGTCCGTGAACAACCGCGCGTAGTTGGCCCATCCGATCCAGGAGAAGTCCGGCGTGTAGCCGTCCCAGTCGGTGAACGAGAGCCGGACGCCGCTGATCAGCGGGTAGATGGTGAACACGGCGAACAGCGCGAGCGCTGGCACGTAGAGCAGGTTGACGCCGGCGCCGGCGAACCGTCCGGTGCGGCGGACTCGTGGTGGCGTCGCCGGTCCGGGCCGTGCCGGGCGGGTGGGTGCTGCGGTCGGTGCTGCGGTCATGGGAGCCTCCCGGGCGCCGGCCGGTCCGTCCGAACGGACCGGCCGGCGCGGTGTCAGTTGGACTTCTTGTAGAGGGTGGAGAAGTCGTCGGCGACCTTGCTGGTGCTGGCGGCCGGCGAGGACTGCCCGGCGACGACGCTGTCCGCGGTGGTGACGACGGTGTTCCACATGCCGTTCGGCAGGTACACCCGGTCGAAGTAGGGGCGCAGCGGGACGTTCCCGGGCGTCACCCAGCGCTCGTAGCTCGGGGCGAGCGAGCCGAGGTCGGCCTTGACGTTCGTCAGCCCGGGCAGGCTGCCGGTCGACTCGGCGAGCTTCTCGTCGACGGCAGGGGTGGCGAGGAACGCGAGGTACTTCTTGGCGTCGCTCAGGTGCGCGCCGTCCTTCGCCGCGCCGAACGCGGTGTTCTCGCCACCGATCAGGTAGGACTTCGACCCGTTCATCGCCGGCACCGGGACGAACTGGAGCTTGGCGTCCGGGGCGTACTGCTGGGCCTGTGTGACGAGCGAGTTGCTGCTGAGCGCGAACGCGGCCCGGTTCTCCGCGAGCGCGCGGGCCATGTCGTCACCGGTCGCCGAGGAGTAGTCCGGGTTGATCCAGCCCTTCGTCCGGAACTGCTCGAGCATGTCGAGGATCTTCTGGTACGCGGGCTTCGGGAACGACCCCTTGGAGAACGCGGTGAGCTGGCTCGAGTCGAAGGCGCCCGGTGCGATCCAGTCGACCACGTTGCCCGCGGATCCGTCCTTCGAGCCGGCGAGGGTCAGCGGGACGTCCCCGGCGGCGGCCACCTTGCCCGCGGCCGAGACGAACGAGTCCCAGTCGGTGATCGAGTCGGGTGCGACGCCGGCCTTCTCGAGGACCGTCTCGTTGACGATCAGCCCCGAGACCGCGGTGTCGACCGGCAAGGCGAAGAACTGGCCCTTCGCGTTCTTCATCGCGGGGTCGAGGACCTTGTTGAAGTGCTTGGCCCACGACTCGTCCTGCAGTGGCGCGAGGAACGAGCTGTAGCGGTCGAGCGACCATCCGTGCGTCGCCCAGATGTCCGGCGGGTTGTGGGCCGCGAGCCGGACCTTGATCTGGGACTCGTAGTCGTTGCCACCGGTCTTCAGGTCGACCTTGATCGTCGGGTTGGCCTGCTCGAAGCGCTTGGTCGCGGTCGTGAGGGCGGCGAGCAGCGGGGAGTCCGCCGACTGCGCGGTCTGGAACTCGAGCGTCGTCGTGCCGGCGGCGGATCCGGAGGCGCTGCAGGACGAGAGGGTCGCGGCGACGGCGACGGCGGTGACGGCCAGGGCGACGAGTCGTCTGGCCGGGTGCGTGCGGCCGACCGAGCGGCTGCTGGACATCGTGCTGGTGGGTGACTTCATCGTCGGACCTCCGGTGGGTGTCGGACGAGCTGCGATGCTCGTTGCGGCGGGACATTACCCGAGTAAACCGGGGACCGCAAGCGCCCACGAAGCAGGACATCCGCGAGGTTGACGCGAGTAAACACGGATGGCACACTGGCCGACATCCTCCGACCGGATCCGCGTGGTCCGGCCTCCGCAACGTCGTACAGAAGGACCCTCGACATGAGCTTCACCCTCGGAATGGTCGGCGCCGGCCAGTTCTCCGCCCACTTCGCGTCCCTGTTCGATCTGCACCCCGGCATCGACGCGGTGTACGCCACCGACACGATCCCGGACCGCGCCGAGCAGCTCGTCACGGACCTCGGCCTCGCCGGGACGCGGCCGGACTTCGACGCCATGCTCGACGACCCGACGATCGACGCAGTCGCGATCTTCACGCAGCGGTGGACGCACGGTCCGCTCGTGCTGAAGGCCCTGCGAGCCGGCAAGCACGTCTACTCCGCGGTGCCGATGGCCGTCGCGCAGGACCAGATCGGCGCGATCATCGACGCGGTGCGCGAGACCGGTCTCACCTACATGATGGGCGAGACGAGCCAGTACAACCCCGCCACCGTGTTTGCCCGGCAGAAGCTCGCCGACGGCGCGTTCGGTCGAGTGGTCTACGCCGAGGGCGACTACCTGCACGACATGGACCTCGGGTTCTACGACGCCTACCGGTACAGCGGCGGCGACGGCTGGAAGGCCACGGCGAGCTACCCGCCCATGTGGTACCCGACGCACGCGATCGGCGGCGTCCTCGGCGCCATCCCCACGTACGCCACGAGCGTCAGCTGCATCGGGGTGCACGACGACCGCGCCGACGGCGTCTTCGACACCGAGGTCAGCATGTTCGGCAACGACTTCTCGAACGCCACCGCGCTGTTCGCCCTCGCCGGCGGTGGATCGATGCGCATCAACGAGTTCCGTCGGGTCGGGTACCCGTCGCCGCTCCGCGAGTCGCGGTTCCGCTGGTTCGGGACCGAAGGCAGCTTCGAGCAGCTCGCGACGACCTCGCTGTGGCAGGACAAGCACGGCGCCGAGGACGTCTCCGACCAGATCGCGACCCGCCCGACGCTCAGCGAGGACGACCCGTCCCTCGCGAACGTCGCTCCGTCGCTCCGGAGCGCGTTCGTCTCCGGGCACGCCCCGGTCCACGACGCCGAGTCCGGCCGGCTCCCCGACACGTTCGCGGTCGCGCCGAACGGCCACGAAGGCAGCCACCAGTTCCTCGTCGACGACTTCGTCCGGGCGGTCGAGGGCGGCACGCTGCCCCCGGTGAACGCATGGCAGGCGGCGCGCTACACGCTGCCCGGCCTCGTCGCGCACGAGTCGGCACTGCAGGACGGTGCACGGTTGCCGATCCCCGACTTCGGCGATGCGCCGGTGCCGGTCGGAGCGACCCTGGCGTCGGCGCACGCGGACGCCTGAGCCGGAGCGGAGGCCCGTGTCCCGACCCCCGGCCCCCCGCGGCCGGCACGGGGCCGGCCCCGGCGGCCGCCGCCGTAGGGTGGAGGCAGCCGAGGAAGGACCACCCGTGACGCAGTCGATGTCCACGCCGCCACGCAAGGCGACCCGTCGCGACGTCGCCCGTCGAGCCGGGGTCAGTGACGCCGTCGTCAGCTACACCCTGAACGGCGGCGCCCCGGTCGCCGCCGCGACGGCGCAGCGCGTCCGGGATGCCGTCGAGGAACTCGGGTACAGCCCGAACCAGGCGGCCAGGGCACTCCGGTCCGGGTCGGCGCGCACGCTCGTGCTCGTCGTCCCGGACGGGTCCGACCCGATCTTCGCGAACCCGTTCTTCAGCGAGTACGCGAGTGTGATCGAGGGGGCCGCACGAGAACGCGGCTACGCGCTCTACACGACGGCGTCGTCGATGCTGCCCGACGTCGTGATCGGACGGTTCCGCGAGTTCGCGGCACGCCAGGTGGACGGCGTCCTCGTGCTCCAGGGCGACGCGCAACTCGACCGCGCGGCTCTCGACCGCGTCGGGCTGCCCTGGATCGAGCTCAACGCCGTGGTGCCGACGAACGGCGGGCAGAGCCTCAGCGCGGACCTCCGGGAGGGTGCGTTCGTGGCCACCACGCACCTCCTCGAGCACGGACACCGCCGCGTCGGGTTCATCGGTGAACTGGACCCGGTCGAGCCGCGGTACATCGGCTGGCTCGAAGCCTGTGCCGCAGCGGGGGTCGCAGCCGGCCCGCACGTCCAGACCGCCATCACGCGTCCCGGTGGCCACGATGCCGGCGACCGCATCGCAGCCGACCCCGACCGCGCCCCCGCGTACTTCGTCGCCTCGGACCGGACCGCGGTCGGCGTGCTCCGGTCCCTGCACGAGCACGACGTCGACGTGCCGGACGACGTCGCCCTCGTCGCGTTCGACGGCTCCTGGGAGGGCGAGTACGCCTGGCCCGGACTGACCTCGTTCCGGCAGCCGATCGAGCGGATGGCGGAGAGCGCGGTCGAACGGGTGCTCGCCGGCAAGCTCCGTGCCGCGGGACACGAGCTCTTCGAGGGTGCGCTCGTCGTCCGGCAGTCATGCGGCTGTCACCGAGCGGAGCGCTGACCGTCGTACAGTGCTGGGATGGCCGATCTGCCGGACGCGACAGTCCACCCGCGAGACGATCGTGTCGGTGGTGCGCCGGGCCTCCCGTCCGTGATCGCGCACCGCGGGGCGAGCGGCCTCCGGCCGGAGCATTCGCGCGCTGCGTACGAGCTCGCGGTCGCGCTCGGTGCGGACGCCATCGAGCCGGACATCGTGCCGACCCGGGACGGCGTCCTGGTGCTCCGGCACGAGAACGAGATCTCCGGGACGACCGACGTCGCCGCGCATCCCGAGTTCGCGCACCTGCGGACCACGAAGACCATCGAGGCGCAGACGCTCACCGGGTGGTTCACCGAGGACTTCACCTGGTCCGAACTCGCGACGCTCCGGGTCCGCGAACGGCTGCCGGGACTCCGACCGGGCAGCGCGGCGCACGACGGCGAGCAGCCGATCATGCGGCTCGGGGACCTGTTGGGCGTGCTCGACGCGGCGCCGCGGCCGGTCGGACTCGTCGCCGAGATCAAGCACGCGACGTACTTCGACCGCGCCGGGTTCCCGCTCGACGACCTCGTCGACGGCGTCCTCGGCGAGCACGGCTGGCGGGGCGACCCGCGCCTGACGTTCGAGTCCTTCGAGAAGCAGGTGCTCCGGGACCTGGTGGCCCGTGGGACGGGCGGGCGGTCCGTGTACCTGATGGAGGCGCGCGGGGCGGCCGCCGACGAGGTCGCGGTGCACGGCGGAGCCGCTCCGACCTACGCGGCCGAACGGACGGAGGCGTCCCTGGCGGCGCTCGCGTCGTCCTTCGACGGGATCAGCCTCGCGGTGCGGACCGTCATGGCCGGCGTCGACTCGGTCGCGCCGGACACCGTCGGACCGCTGCGGAGCGACATCGTCGAACGGGCGCACGCGGTGGGGCTCCTCGTGTACACGTGGACCCTCCGACCGGAGAACCGGTTCCTGCCCGGACCGCTCCGGCGCGGCGGCGAGGTCGCGGCGCACGGCGACTGGGAGCGGTGGTTCGGGTCGGTGATGCGCACGGGAGTCGACGGGGTGTTCGCCGACCACCCGGACCTCGCGATCGCCGCGCGGGCCGGGCTCTCGGGCGTCGGTGGTCGCGCCTAAACTGTCTCGGACATGACGATCGTGCTCGATGGATTCGACTCGGCGCCCGACCGTGCACACGGCCAGGGCGCACCGGGTGCTGCCGCCGACGACCCGTTCACCGCGGGCCTGAACCCCCAGCAGCGAGAGGCCGTCGAGTACCGCGGCGAATCGCTGCTCATCGTGGCCGGAGCCGGATCCGGCAAGACGAGCGTGCTGACCCGGCGGATCGCCCTGCTGCTCGCGAACCGGGAGGCCTGGCCGAGCCAGATCCTCGCGATCACCTTCACGAACAAGGCCGCCGCAGAGATGCGCGAGCGCGTCGAGGCCCTGGTCGGCGGAGCTGCCGAGGGCATGTGGATCTCCACGTTCCACTCCGCGTGCGTCCGGATCCTCCGTCGCGAGTCCGAGCGCTTCGGGTTCACGTCGTCGTTCACGATCTACGACTCGGCGGACTCCCGGGCGCTGCTCAAGCGGATCCTCAAGGAGCTCGAGGCGGACTCGCTCGGGCTCACGGTCGGGGCGGTCGCGAACAAGATCTCCAAGGCCAAGAACGAGCTGCAGGACGTCGAGTCCTACGCGCGCGACATGAACTCGGGCGACCCGCAAGAGGTCATGTTCCTCGAGGTGTTCCGGCGGTACTCGCAGGACCTCCGACGAGCGAACGCGTTCGACTTCGACGACCTCATCGGCCAGACGGTGTTCCTGTTCCGGGCGTTCCCCGAGGTCGCCGCGCTCTACCAGCGCCGGTTCCGCCATGTCCTGGTCGACGAGTACCAGGACACGAACCACGCGCAGTACTCGCTCATCCGCGAGCTGACCCGTCCGGTCGCACCGGAGCAGGTTGACCGCCTCGAGGACACGGGGCAGCACGTGGCCCGGATGCGCGAGCCGGACGGGTCGATCGCGCCTGCGTCGCTCACCGTCGTCGGCGACTCCGACCAGTCGATCTACGCGTTCCGCGGCGCCGACATCCGCAACATCGTCGAGTTCGAGCGGGACTACCCGCGGAGCAAGGTGATCCTCCTCGAGCAGAACTACCGCTCGACGCAGACCATCCTCGACGCCGCGAACGCCGTCATCGCGAACAACTTCGACCGCCAGGCGAAGAACCTGTTCACCGACGTCGGGGCCGGCGACAAGATCACCGGGTTCACCGGGTACACCGGCCACGACGAGGCGCAGTTCGTCGCGGACGAGGTCCAGCGGCTCCACGACGAGGAGTCGATGAACTACCGCGACATGGCGGTGTTCTACCGGACGAACTCGCAGACCCGGGCGCTCGAGGAGATCTTCATCCGCTCGGCGATCCCGTACCGGGTGCTCGGCGGGACCAAGTTCTACGAGCGTGCCGAGATCAAGGACGCCATGGCGTACCTGATCACGGTCGCGAACCCGGCTGACCCGCTCTCGCTCCGGCGCATCCTCAACACGCCGAAACGAGGGATCGGCGCCGTCACGGAGACGGCCCTGCAGCGGTTCGCCGACCAGCACGACACCACACTCCGCGACGCACTGCGCCACGCCGACGAGCTCGGCTTCGGGCCGAAGGTGCGGACGGCGATCACCGAGTTCGCCGCGCTGCTCGACGACGTCGCGACCCGTGCGGCGACGCAGCCCGTGGTCGACACGCTCACGCAGCTGCTCGAGGGATCGCACCTGCTCGAGGTGCTGCGCGCCTCGCCGGACGCCCAGGACGCGGCCCGGGCCGACAACGTCGACGAGCTCGTGGCGGTCACCCGGGAGTTCCAGAAGAACAACCCCGACGGCACCCTGTCGGACTTCCTGACCGAGGTCTCCCTCGTGGCGGCGGCCGACGAGCTCGACGACTCTTCGGGCACCGTGTCCCTGATGACCCTGCACACGGCGAAGGGCCTGGAGTACGAGGCGGTGTTCCTGACCGGGGTCGAGGAAGACCTCCTGCCGCACCGGATGTCCGCCGGGGAGCCGGGCGGTCCCGCCGAGGAGCGCCGGCTCTTCTACGTCGGCATCACCCGGGCACGGAAGCACCTGTTCCTGTCGCTCGCGATGACCCGCGCGCAGTTCGGCGACGTCAACGTGGCGATGCCGTCGCGGTTCCTCCAGGAGATCCCCGAGGGGCTCATCGACTGGAAGCAGTCCCCGGGGATGGCGAACAGTCGCGGCGGCACGCAGCCCCGCGCGCTCAACGCCCGGCGCGAGGGCGGTGTCGGTGAGGGCGGTGGCGCCGGCTGGCGCGGACCTCGCGCGGCGGGCGGCTTCGGTGGCGGGTCCTACGACCGGGCGACCGCGGCGTCGAAGACCCGACCGAAGACCGAGTGGGCGAACCGGGTCACCGGGCAGGTCCGCGACAACGGCGACATGGAGCTCGAGGCGGGCGACCGCATCTCGCACGTCGACTTCGGCGAGGGCCGCGTGACGAGCGTCACGGGCCTCGGCGCGAAGCGGATCGCCGAGATCCTCTTCGACACCGCGGGCCGCAAGAAGCTCCTCATCAAGATCGCCCCCATCGAGAAGCTGTAGCCGCGCGTCCAGATCGGCGCGTGACAGCGCTGGTCAGCGCACCATCCGCACCGTCGTCGGGATCGGTCCGAACGTGCCGGTGGTGCCGTCCGGACGGAACCCGTTGCGTCGGTAGAACGCCTGCGCGCGCGGGTTGTCCTCGGCGACCCACAGCGACGCGGGGCGGTCGGCGAGCGCCGCGTCGAGCAGGGCCTGGCCCGCTCCGGACCCGTGCGACCCGGCGAGCAGGTAGAGCATCGTCAGCTCCTCGGCACGGACCGCATCCGGGCCCGACGTCGACTCGACGGCTGCGAACCCGACGATCGCCCCGTCGTGCACGGCGACACTCGTCGCGTGCGTGTCCCCCTCCAGGTTCTCCTGCCACATCGCGATGCGCCGGTCGACGTCGAACCACGGACTCGCGTCCGGGTCCTCGACGAACCGACCGTAGGTCTCCCGCCACGACGTCGCATGGACGCGGGCGATGGCCGCGGCGTCGTCGAGGATCGCGGGGCGGATCGTGAACTCCCCCATGGGCGGAGCCTAGGGCTGGAGGCGGTCGACCTGCCAGCCGCCCTCGACGCGGAGGTAGCGGATCCGGCGGTACATGCGGTCGCGACTGCCGTGCCAGAACTCGACCATGTCGGGGACGAGGCGGTACGCGGTCCACCCTGCCGGGCGCGGGACGTCGTCGCCGTGCTCATCGAGCAGTGCGTTCGCGGCGGTGATGAGGTCGGCGATCGTCGCCTCCGGCCCGTCGGTGAACGGGGCGGACTGGTCGGCCGCAGCGGTGGCCGCGCGCGACTTCGGGGAGCGGGCGGCGAACAGCTCGTCGGACTCGTGGTCGGCGAGCTGCACCACGCGCCCCTCGAAGCGGAGCTGCTGCATCGTCTCGCGCCAGTACACCTGCAGCGCGCCGTTCGGGTTCGCGGTGATCGCGCGGCCCTTGGGCGACGTCGTCGACGTCCCGAAGAGCAGGCCGTCGTCGTCGAACGACTTCACGTCGACCGTCCGGGCGCTGACGACCCCCGCGGGCGTGGCCGTGGCGAGCGTCATCGACAGCGGCTCGGCCACGTCGTGGTCGGTGGCGGCGGCGAGCCACTGTCGGGCGAGCGGCATCGGCGCCGGTGGTGGGGTGTCGAACTCGGGCAGGTCCGGGCCGTCGTCAGCGGAGAGGGAGGGGGAGGGGCTCACGTCCCCAACCAACCACCCGGTCCGCCGGGGCTCGCGCCTCGCGCCCAGGGACGTGTCAGTCGTGGCGGGACGCTGCGCGGCGGAGTGCGCGGAGCAGGAACCGGGACGGCAGACGGCGGACCGGCGCGGGGACGATCGCGACGACGACCCGGACGACGCCGACCATCCGGTCGAACCGACGCTGCTCCCGGACGCCCCAGGGGAACCCGAACCGCTCCCGGACCGACGTCGGCAGCGTGCCGACGGTCACGATCCGCACGAGCGGCATCGCGGCCCGGATCCATGCCGGGGCGGACCGCGGGTGCAGGAGGTCGCGGACCACGGCACGGGCGTCGTCGGTGACGTCGAGCCGGTCGAGCGCACCCGACCAGTACGCCCGGAACGCGCTCGGCGACGAGGGCCATGACCCCACCGGGACGCGGAGCGCACCACCGAGCGGCTCGTACGCCCGTAGGACCGCCGCGGCGAGCGGTGGCGGGACCGGTCCGCGGAGGAGCTCGTGCATCCGGATCGCCGAGTCGTACAGCGTCGCCGCGACCCACCGCTGTCGGTCCGGGTCGTCGGCGCCGGCGACCGGACGGTGCGCGTGCTCGACGAACCGCGCCGCGATCGCCGCGTCCGCAGGCGTCCCGAGCACCACCGCGTAGACGTACATCAGCGTGTGCACGAGCCGCTGCTGCGGCCGGCGTGCGAAGTCGCTGTGGCGTGCGACCCCGGCCCCGACGACCGGGTCCGCGATCTGGAGCAGGATGGCTCGGCCGCCCCCGAGCACGAGTGACGCGTCGGCCGCGAACCGCCGGACGTCACCGCGTGACGGACGGGAGGCACGGTGCGTGTCCGACACCGTGCCTCCCGTCCGATCCTGGTCGGGACGCGTCACGCGTCCCCGCGCCCGCTCACAGCGGGGTGTTCTCGTCCGTCCCGAGGTCGATGCTCTCGTATTCTCCGTCGTGCTCCCAGTCGTCGGGCGTGCCCTCGCGGGGTGCTCCGCCCGTGGGCCCGTCGTCGGTGCCGTCGCCCGCCTGCGGCAGGACGGTCTCGCCGGCGACGGCGTCGTTCGTCACCGTCTCGAGGGACTCGTCGGGGTCCGGGTACACGTCGCTCATCGTCGGGTCCTCACGCCGTGACGAAATGGGCTTCGCCGCCGGTCAGCTTCAGCTGCTCGGCGAGGCCCTTCTCGTCGGTCGATCCCCAGCGCTCGGCGATCTTGCCGTCGCGGAACTTCGCGACCTGGATGCCGCGGACCTCGAAGGTGTTGCCCGTCGGACCGTGCCCCTGGAAGTCGCCGGTGTGCGTGCCGGTGATCCGGAAGACGGCGGAGACGGAGTCGTCGTCGGCGGTGAGGATCTGGGGCTCGAGCGCCAGGTCCGGGAACGCCGAGGTGAACTGCTTCCAGAAGGCGACGATGCCCTCGATGCCGGGGGCCTGGTCCGGGGCCGGGTCGTGGTCGATGACGTCCTCCGCCCACACCTCCCCGAACCGGTCGAATGCCCGGGCCTCGATGATCTCGCCGAGTCGCTGCTGCGCCTGCACGTTGATGTCCTTGGTCATGGCTTCATGGCTACCCCCTCGTCCGGTGCGGATGTCCAGACACCGGGGGACAGGACGCGCCGGGCCCGGACCGCTCAGACCCGGTGCAGCAGCTCGCGGTCGCGGACGTCGGCGAGCGCCAACGTCCGGTAGCCCATGGACTCGAAGAACACCGTGATGCGGTCCTCCTCGGTGCTCATCACCGTGCCGTGCCCCCACGCCGCGTGCTCGACGGCGGTGTCCGGTGGGAACGCGGTGTCGCTCGACCCGTCCGCCGCGTGAACGGCCTCCACGGCCGATCCGTCGCTGCAGGTGTCGCAGCTGCCGCACGGCTCCGCCAGCTCGTCGCCGAAGTACCCGAGGAGGAACTGACGGCGGCAGGTCGACGTCTCGGCGAACTCCTGCATCATCGCGATGCGCGAGCCGTCCACCCGCTCGCGGTCCTCCGCCGACGCCACGGCCGCGTCGGCGGCGGCCCGGTCGCTCATGGCCGCGTCGCTCCGACGGAGCCCGCGCGACGACTCCTCGAGCGCACCCGCCGCGATGAGGGCGTTCACGACGCGGCCGACCGACCGGGCCGGCCGGTCGATGCTCCGTGCGAGGTCGGAGCGGCGGATCGGACGATCGACGGGCACCGCACGGTGGACCGCTCGGAGGTCCGAGCGGGCGGGGAGCCCGGCGCTGAAGAACCGGCGCAGGCCGAGGTCCTCCTGGCGGTAGTGCAGCGTCGCCACGGCCGGTTCGCCGTCCCGGCCGGCGCGGCCGATCTCCTGGTAGTAGGCGTCGATCGACTCGGGGACGTCGGCGTGGACCACGAACCGGACGTCGGGCTTGTCGATGCCCATGCCGAACGCGCTCGTCGCGACGACGACGTCGACCTCGCCGTCGAGGAACGCCCGGTGCACGGACTCGCGCTCCGAGGCGCGGAGGCCGGCGTGGTAGGCCCGCGCCCGCCGACCCCGGTCGCCGAGCGCATCGGCGTACACGAGCGTGTCCTTGCGGGTCGCGACGTAGACGAGACCGGGCACCGGGAGGGCCGCGACCTGGTCGGCGACGGCGTCCCGTTTCGCGTCGTCGTCCTCGTGGCGGACCACCTCGAGCCGGAGGTTCGGCCGGTCGAACCCGGACGCGAGGACGAGTGGCTCGCGCATGCCGAGCCGGTCGACGACGTCGCGGCGCACCGGACCGGAGCCCGTCGCGGTCATCGCGAGGACCGGCGGGTGCCCGAGCCGGTCGACGACCTCGCCGAGTGCGAGGTAGTCCGGGCGGAAGTCGTGGCCCCACGAGGACACGCAGTGCGCCTCGTCGACGACGAAGAGCGCGACGCCGAGGCGGACGAGACGGTCGACCACGTCGTCCTTCGCGAGCTGCTCCGGTGCCAGGAACAGGTAGGTCGCGGCTCCGCGTTCCAGGGCGTCCCAGGCCGCGTCGGCGTCGGACGCCGACCTCGACGAGTTGAGGGCGACCGCGCGCGCCTCGGTCCCGCTCCGCGTCCGGCCGCCCTGCCGTGCCGCGAGCCCGGCGACCTGGTCCTCCTGCAGTGCGATCAGTGGGGAGACCACGACCGTGGGGCCGTCGAGCAGCAGTGCCGCGACCTGGTAGACCGCGGACTTGCCGTACCCGGTGGGCATCACGACGACGGTGTCCCGGCCGCGCACGACCGACTCGATCCCGGCGAGCTGCGCGTCGTGGAGCTGTCCCCACCCGAAGTGGTCCCTCGCGGCGCTCTCGGCCCGCTGCGTGATGGTCGTCATCCCATGGACGGTGGCCGTCCGTTCCCGGGAGGACCCCGAGGGTCGGGGGACGCCGTGGCGGATTCGGGACAGGCGTGCGCGCTAGGCTGCTCGACGGCCGTTGTCTCGACATCGAGCGACCTCTCGCCGAGACCTCCGACCGCGGCAGGGCTGCGTGCCGACCGCATGCGCACTGCCGATGACAGCGACACGACACACGACGCGGTGAGGAAGAACAGCGTGGATCTTTTCGAGTATCAGGCCAGGGACCTCTTCGAGTCCTACGGCGTCCCGGTCCTGCAGGGGATCATCGCCGACACCCCGGAGGACGCTCGTGCGGCCGCCGAGAAGATCGGCGGGGTCGTCGTGGTGAAGGCCCAGGTCAAGGTCGGCGGCCGCGGCAAGGCCGGTGGCGTCAAGGTCGCGAAGACCCCGGACGAGGCGTTCGAGGCCGCAAAGGCGATCCTCGGGCTCGACATCAAGGGCCACGTCGTGCACCGCGTGATGGTCGCCCAGGGTGCCCAGATCGCCGAGGAGTTCTACTTCTCCGTCCTGCTCGACCGCGCCAACCGCTCGTACCTGTCGCTCGTCAGCGTCGAGGGCGGCATGGAGATCGAGGAGCTCGCCGTCGAACGCCCCGAGGCACTCGCCCGGGTCGAGGTCGACCCGACGGTCGGCATCGACGACGCGAAGGCCCACGAACTCGCCACGGCGGCCGGGTTCGCCCCGGAGCTCGTCGACCAGGTCGCGGCCGCGTTCGTCAAGCTCTACGACGTCTACGAGGGCGAGGACGCGACCCTCGTCGAGGTCAACCCGCTCGTCCGCACCGAGGACGGCCAGATCCTGGCGCTCGACGGCAAGGTCACGCTCGACGACAACGCCGAGTTCCGCCACGCAGCCCACGCCGAGCTCGAGGACACCGCCAGCGCGGACCCGCTGGAGGCGAAGGCCAAGGAGCACGGCCTCAACTACGTCAAGCTCGACGGCCAGGTCGGCATCATCGGCAACGGCGCGGGGCTCGTCATGTCCACGCTCGACGTCGTCGCGTACGCCGGTGAGCGCCACGGCGGGGTCAAGCCCGCCAACTTCCTCGACATCGGCGGCGGCGCGTCGGCCGAGGTCATGGCGAACGGCCTCGACGTCATCCTCGGCGACGAGCAGGTCAAGAGCGTGTTCGTCAACGTCTTCGGGGGCATCACCGCCTGCGACGCCGTCGCCAACGGCATCGTCGCCGCGCTCGAGATCCTCGGCGACGCGGCCTCGAAGCCGCTCGTCGTCCGCCTCGACGGCAACAACGTCGACGAGGGTCGACGCATCCTCGCCGAGAGGAACCACCCGCTCGTCACCGTCGTGGCGACCATGGACGACGCGGCCGAGAAGGCCGCCGAGCTCGCTGCGGCCGCGGCGTAGGAAAGGGACCGAACCAATGTCGATCTTCCTCAACAAGGACTCGAAGGTCATCGTCCAGGGCATCACCGGCGGCGAGGGCACGAAGCACACCGCGCTCATGCTCAAGGCGGGCACGCAGGTCGTCGGCGGGGTCAACGCCCGCAAGGCCGGCACCACCGTCACGCACGGCGAGACCACCCTGCCGGTGTTCGGCACGGTGGCCGAGGCGATCACCGAGACCGGGGCCGACGTCTCCATCGTTTTCGTGCCGCCGGCCTTCGCGAAGGACGCCGTGATGGAGGCCATCGACGCCTCGATCCCGCTCGTCGTCGTGATCACCGAGGGCATCCCGGTGCAGGACGCCGCGGAGTTCTGGGCGCACGCCAAGGAGCTCGGTGGTGCCACGCGCATCATCGGCCCGAACTGCCCCGGCATCATCACGCCCGGTGAGTCGCTCGTCGGGATCACCCCGGCCACGATCACCGGCAAGGGTCCGATCGGCCTCGTGTCGAAGTCGGGCACGCTGACCTACCAGATGATGTTCGAGCTCCGCGACCTCGGGTTCTCGACGGCGATCGGCATCGGCGGCGACCCGGTCATCGGCACGACGCACATCGATGCGCTCGCCGCCTTCGAGGCCGACCCCGAGACCAAGGCGATCGTGATGATCGGCGAGATCGGCGGCGACGCCGAGGAGCGTGCCGCCGACTTCATCAAGGCCAACGTCACGAAGCCGGTCGTCGGCTACGTCGCGGGCTTCACCGCTCCCGAGGGCAAGACCATGGGCCACGCCGGTGCGATCGTGTCCGGCTCGGCCGGCACGGCCGAGGGCAAGAAGACCGCGCTCGAGGCGGCTGGCGTGCGCGTCGGCAAGACGCCGTCCGAGACGGCGGCACTGCTGCGCGAGGCCTACGCGGCGCTGTAGACGCGCAGCGACGCACGGGAGGCACGGTGCCAGCTGGCACCGTGCCTCCCGTCCGCTTCTCCTCCCGACCGCGAAACGCCACCTTGACCGCGACGCGCAGAGTCATGTCTCTGCGCGATGCTGCCAAGGTGGTGTTTCGCGGAGGGGCGACCCGGTCACGAACCCCGGCTCCCGTATCCTCGCCACGATGAACCGCCCAGCCACCGCTCTGTTCGCCGCCGTCGAGGCGGTCGTCGCGGTCGCCGTCGGCATCGGCGTCGCCCTCGTCCCGTTGACGCTGCTGTGGGGCACCGAGTACGGCCTGCAGATCCCGTGGGTCGTGTTCTGGCGCGCCGCGGCGAGCATCTGGCTGCTCGGACACGGCGTCGACGTCACGTTCGTGCTCGACGCCGCGACCGCGTCGGCGACCGGGATCCCCGGGGCGTCGGCCCCGATCGTGGTGACCATCGCCGCGCTCGGGTTCGCGGTCGTGACGGCGTGGCTCGGCGCGCGGGCCGGTCGGCGTCTCGCCGAGACGGAGCACCGTGTGACGGGCAGCATCGCCGGCATCGCGGTCGTCGCACTGCTCTCGGTCGGCATCGCACTGTCGTCGATCAGCATCGCCACCCGGCCGTCGCTCTGGCAGTCCATCGTCCTGCCGGCGCTCTGGTACGGCGTGCCGTTGCTCGTCGCCGCCGAGATCGCCCGCCGTCGTCGTTCGGCCGCCCCCGATCCGGTGACGGCCCGCGTGCTCGACCTCGTCGACCGGGTCCCGGAGCTGTGGCGGAGCGTCATCGGTGTCTCGGTCCGTGGTGGTGTCGCCGTGTCGGCCGTCGTCGTCGCGGTCGCGGGGATGCTCGTCGGGTTCCTCGTCCTCGGTTCCTACGCCGAGGTCATCACGCTCTACGAACAGTCGCATGCCGGCGTCGTCGGCGGCCTCGCGATCACCGTGGGTCAGCTCGCGTTCCTCCCGGACGTCCTCGCGTGGGCGGCGTCGTGGATCATCGGTCCCGGCTTCGCGATCGGTACCGGGTCGACCGTCTCGCCGATCGCCACCACCCTCGGTCCGATCCCCGGCATCCCGCTGTTCGGAGCCCTGCCGGCGAGCGGGCACTCGTTCGGGCTGCTCTGGATCCTCGTCCCGGTCGTGGGCGCGTTCCTCGTGGCGGCGTTCCTCCGTCCGCGGCTCGTCCGTGCGCTCGCCCGGGAGAACACCGCAGGACGCCGGGCGATCGCGGGTGCGGGCATGGGTGTCGTCGCGGGGGTCGTGATGTGGTTCGTGGCCGCGGTCTCCGCCGGTGCGTTCGGACCCGGCCGGCTCGCGTCGGTCGGCGCGGACCCCTGGCTCGTCGGCCTGTTCGCGGCGCTCGAGGTCGGCGTGCCGGCGGTCGTCGCCCTCGCGGTCGGCAGTGACCTCGTGCGGCTGCCGGAGCGTGACTCGTGGTTGCCGTCCCGCGAACGGTGGCACAGTGACGAGGCCGGTGCGGCGGACCGTCGCGCGGAGGCCCCGGTGCGGATGGACACGCTGACGCACGAGGACGACGGCGGGTTCATCGGCGCCCTCGGCCGCGCGGGGGCGGGCGAGACGAACGAGCACCGGCGGCACGTCGTGCACGACGCGAGCGCAGCGCCGACCGTGGCAGGTGCAGGTGCAGGTGCAGGTGCAGGTGCAGGTGCAGGCGTGAGCGGGGGTGGTGGGACGCGCGGGGGCGAGGACACTGCCGACGGCGATGCCGACTCGGACGCCGACGCCGTGACGCAGTCGTTCGCCGGGGACGACCTCGACGGCGCTCGGGCCGCGGCGTCCTCGCACGAGGACGTGGACGCCGTGCCCCACGACGACGTACGCGCCGTGCCCCACGACGACGCGCACGCCGAGCCGCACGCTGCAGTGCCGGAGACCGCTCGCGGCAGGATCGCGCACGACGCCGCCGGGATCGTCGGGGGTGCAGCCGACCTCGCGTCGGGCGCGCGGGACCGCGTCTCGACGATGCTCTCCACCGCCCTGCGCAACCGCCGTGCCGGACGGGGGCATGCGCCGGACCGGTCGTCGGTGCCGGAGTCGGGCCGTGCCTCCCGTCCGAGGCCGCGCCGTCTCGACCAGCCGAACGCCGACGTGTCGCGACCCGAGGCGACCGCCGACGTCCCGACCGCGTGGCCGGGGGCGGCGCTCGGCGACCGCGAGCAGGCCGAGGGGGTGTCGCCGCGGCGGCCGACGGGCTTCCGGGAGCCGACGAGCTCCCCGCAACCGACGGGTCCCACGCGGTCGAGCCCGACCCCGACCCCGACCCCGAGCCCGACCCCGGAGCCCGAATCGTGGGAGACCGACGAGGTCCCGGAGCACGAACTCCCGTGGTGGCGCCGCCCCAAGCCCGACGCCTGACCGGTCCCCGCCCCGCCCCGCCCCGCCCGCCCCGGCCGCCGTCGAGGATGCATGATCCCGCAGTACACCTCGGCCGGCACTGCGGGATCCTGCATTCTCGACGCACCGGCGGCACCGGCGGCACCCGGGTCCGCACCGGATCGGAGCCAGTAGGCTGGTTCCGTGCTCGAATTGGTGGTCCTGATCTCCGGTGCCGGATCGAACCTCCGGGCCCTCCTCCGCGCCGCCCAGGACGCCGAGTACCCCGCGCGGGTCGTCGCCATCGGCGCTGACCGCGACGCGGAGGGCCTCGCCCTCGGCGAGGAGTTCAGCATCCCGACGTTCCAGGTCTCGTACGGCAACTTCGCCGGCCGGGCCAGCTGGGGAGCCGCGCTCGCCGACCAGATCCGCCCCTGGACACCGGACCTCCTCGTGCTCTCCGGGTTCATGCGCCTGCTCCCGCACGACGTCGTCGCCGAGTTCGGCCCGCACATCATCAACACCCACCCCGCGTACCTGCCGGAGTTCCCCGGGGCGCACGCCGTCCGCGACGCGATCGCCGCCGGTGTCACCGAGACCGGCGCGAGCGTCATCGTCGTCGACGACGGCGTCGACAGCGGTCCGATCCTGGTGCAGGAGCGGATCCCGGTGGAACCGCACGACTCCGAGTCCACCCTGCACGACCGCATCAAACACGTCGAACGGCGCCTGCTGATCCAGACCGTCCTCGACATCGCCAACGGAACCGTCGACCTGAAGGAAGCCACCCGCGCATGAGCGTGCACGCCGCCGACCCCAGCCTCCACCGCGAGCGGGACGTCGTCCCCGTGCGCCGTGCCCTCATCTCGGTGAGCGACAAGTCCGGACTGCTCGAACTCGCCGGCGCGCTCGACGCCGCCGGGATCGAGATCGTGTCGACCGGCTCGACGGCATCGACGATCGCGGCGGCGGGCATCCCGGTCACCGAGGTCGCGACCATCACCGGGTTCCCGGAGTCGCTCGACGGCCGCGTCAAGACGCTGCACCCCGTGGTGCACGCCGGACTCCTCGCCGACCTGCGGCTGGCGTCGCACGAGCAACAGCTCGCGGACCTCGGCATCGCGCCGTTCGAGCTCGTCGTCGTGAACCTGTACCCGTTCGTCGAGACCGTCGCCTCCGGTGCGGACGCCCCGACGGTGGTCGAGAACGTCGACATCGGCGGACCGGCGATGGTCCGCGCGTCCGCCAAGAACCACGCGAACGTCGCGATCGTGGTCGCGCCCGCCTCGTACGCCGAGGTGGTCGAGGCGATCCGGAGCGGAGGCACGGACCTGGCGCTCCGCCAGCGGCTCGCCTCCGCTGCGTTCGCGCACACGGCGGCCTACGACACGGCGGTGGCGGCGTACTTCGCGACACACGTCGCCGGTGAGGCCGATCCGGATGCGGCCGACCAGGACGGGGCGGCGGACGTCACCGCACCGGAGGCATCGATCGACCGCGCGACGCCGGGGGCGTTCGAGGACACCGTGACGCTCGCCGGTGTCCGCACCACGACCCTCCGCTACGGCGAGAACGCGCACCAGGCCGCGGCGCTCTACACGAGCGTCGGTGGCACCGGGATCGCGCAGGCGACGCAGCTGCACGGCAAGGAGATGTCCTACAACAACTACGTCGACGCCGATGCCGCACTCCGTGCCGCCTACGACTTCGACGAGCCGGCCGTCGCGGTCATCAAGCACGCGAACCCCTGCGGCATCGCGGTCGCGACGCACGACGCCGCCGACCCGATCGCCGACGCCCACGCCCGGGCACACGCGTGCGACCCCCTCTCCGCCTTCGGGGGCGTCATCGCGGCGAACCGTCCGGTGACGCGGGGGATGGCCGAGACGGTCAAGGACATCTTCACCGAGGTCGTGATCGCACCCGCGTTCGACCCCGAGGCGCTCGAGATCCTCGCCGCCAAGAAGAACATCCGGCTCCTGACGCTGCCGACGGACTTCGCGCTGGCGCCGCGGGAGGTCAAGCAGATCTCGGGCGGGTTCCTCGTGCAGGACTCGGACCGGTTCACGTCGTTCGACCAGTCCACGTGGACTCTCGTGTCCGGTGAGCCCGCGGACGAGGCGACCCTGGCCGACCTCGCGTTCGCGTGGAAGGCCTGCCGGGCCGTCAAGTCGAACGCGATCCTCCTCGCGAACGACGGCGCGAGCGTCGGCGTCGGCATGGGGCAGGTCAACCGGGTCGACTCGTGCCACCTCGCCGTGACGCGCGCGGGGGAGCGGGCCTCGGGGTCGGTCGCCGCCTCGGACGCGTTCTTCCCGTTCGCCGACGGGCTGCAGGTGCTGCTCGACGCCGGGGTCCGCGCGGTCGCGCAACCGGGCGGCAGCATGCGGGACGCCGAGGTCGTCGAGGCCGCACAGGCCGCCGGCGTGACGATGTACCTGACGGGCGAGCGGCACTTCTTCCACTGAGCGCGGCCCGGGGCAGCGGACCCGATCTCCGCGACACGCCGCACCTGGTTGCGCGCTGTGATCTGCTCTGAATATCCTGTAAGGCTCCGCCAGGCCGGTCGACACGCAGCGATGTGTGGCACCGCAGCGGACGACGGTGATGACGACGACGACTGGAGTGACGATGAACTCGACGACTGGGATCGCGGCAGTGGACGCGCGGGCAGGTCGTGGGCTCGTCCCGTCCGTCTCGTACCCGACGCGCTAGGGCTCGATCAGCCCGGACGTCTCGCCGTACCGCACCTCGCGCGGGACCACTGTGTCCCGTGACCTCCCTCCGGATGGACGGAGTCGGCCAACCGGCTCCGCATCACCGGACGGATGCTCTCCTTCGAACACGCACACCGGGCCTCCCGTCCGGCTCGACCATGAGGACTCTCCCATGTCGAAGACGCCTTCCCAGGCGCGCCCGTCCACCGTCCGCGCCATCATGCGGATCCACCCCTACGTGAAGCCCCACCAGGGGCGCATCATCGGCGGCATGCTCGTCGCGATGGGTGCCTCGCTGGTGGCGCTCGCCATCCCGCTGGTGCTCCAGCGGCTCGTCGACGGACCGCTGTCCTCGGGCGACGCCAGCCAGGTCTGGCCTGCCGGGCTCGTCGTGCTCGCCCTCGGCGTGCTCGAGGCCGGGTTCGTGCTGTCCCGCCGACAGCTCGTGATGCGTCCCTCGACGAAGATCGAGGCGAGCATGCGGAACGCCCTCTACGCCAAGCTGCAGGAGCTGCCCGTGGCGTTCCACGACCGCTGGCAGTCCGGGCAGCTGCTGTCCCGGTCGGTGAGCGACCTCAGCCTGATCCGCCGCTGGCTGGCGTTCGGCGTCGTGCTGCTCATCGTGAACATCATCACGATCATCGTCGGCTTCGGCGTGCTGTTCACCTTCGGGTGGCAGCTCGGCCTGCTGTTCCTCGTCGCCTCGATCCCGATCTGGATCTGCTCGATCCTGTTCGAGCGCAAGTACTCGATCGTGGCCCGGCGCAGCCAGGATCAGGTCGGCGACCTCGCCACGAGCGTCGAGCAGTCGGTGCACGGCATCCGCGTGCTCAAGGCCTTCGGGCGCGGTCGCACCAAGCTCGAGGAGTTCTCCGAGCAGGCCGAGGCGCTCCGTGGGACCGAGATCCAGAAGGCCAAGGCGATCGCGTCGCTGTGGCTCTGGCTGTTGCTCGTGCCGGACGTGGCGTTCGCGCTGTGCCTGCTCGTCGGCATCTGGCTCGCGTCCGAGCAGCAGATCACCGTCGGCGCGCTGTTCGCGTTCTTCGCGGCGGCCACCGTCCTGCGGTTCCCGATCGAGTCGATCGGCTTCCTCCTCTCGATGACCTACGACACCCGCACCGCGGTCGACCGGTACTTCGAGGTGATGGACGCCGAGAACACGATCGAGGACCCCGCTTCGCCGAGGACCATCGGCGAGCCGCACGGCGCGCTCTCGTTCAACCAGGCGCACTTCCGCTACCAGGACGCCGGGGCGCAGTACCCCGACCTCGTCAACGGAGTGGACCTGCACCTCGAGCCCGGCGAGACGATGGCGCTCGTCGGCCTGACCGGCTCCGGCAAGACGACGCTGCTGTCCCTCGTGCCGCGCCTGTACGACGTCACCGGGGGCTCGATCACCATCGACGGCGTCGACGTCCGCGACATGACGCGCGAGGAACTCCGCCGCGTGGTGGGGGTCGCGTTCGAGGACGCGACGCTGTTCAGTGCGAGCGTTCGCGACAACGTGCTGCTCGGGCGGCCGGACGTCACCGGACAGGAGGCCGACGACCTGATGCGCGAGGCGCTCGACATCGCCCAGGCAGAGTTCGTCGCCGAGCTGCCCGACGGTGCCGACACCCGCGTCGGCGAGGAGGGCCTGTCGCTCTCCGGCGGTCAGCGTCAGCGGCTGGCGCTCGCCAGGGCGATCGCGGCGCGGCCCGCCGTGCTCGTGCTCGACGACCCGCTGTCGGCGCTCGACGTCGACACCGAGGCACGGGTCGAGGCCGGGCTCCGCCGCGTCCTCGCCGAGACGACGTCGCTCATCGTCGCCCACCGGCCGTCGACCGTGACGCTCGCCGACCGGGTGGCGCTCATGGAGAACGGTCGGATCACCGCCGTCGGGACGCACCACGACCTGATGGCCACCAACGAGCACTACCGCTACGTCATCTCGTCGCTCGACGAGGACGACGCGAACGACCGAGAGGAGGCACTGGCGTGAGCGATCGCGAGAAGACCACGGCCAGGCCCACCGTCCCCGGCGAGCCGGCTGACGAGTTCCAGACCGAGTTCGAACAGGAGGCCCAACCCGACGCCGCCACGCTCGGCACCGATGCGGGTGCGGAGGTCGCGGACCCGCCGACCGCGTCCATCACCGTGCACGGTGTCCGGGGCGAGGAGCGCGAGGACTTCACCAAGGCCGAGAGCCGTCGACTGCGCAAGCGGTCGGTGGCGCTCCTCGGGTCGCTGATGAGCCCACTGAAGGCCCGGTTGTGGCTCATCGCGGTCGTCGTCGTCGTCTCGACCGGCGGCCAGGTCGCGGGTCCGGCGCTGATCGCGTACGGGATCGACAACGCCCTGCCCGACGTGCTCCGGGACCAGGACTGGTCCGCCGCGTTCTGGACGGTCGGCGGCTACGTCGCGGTCGCCATCGCCGGTGCGGTCCTGACGGCCTGGTACACCGTGCTCGCGGCGCGGATCAGCCAGGCGATCCTGTTCGACCTCCGCAAGCGCGTGTTCCTGCACACCCAGCGCCTCAGCCTCGAGTTCCACGAGACCTACACGTCCGGCCGGATCATCTCCCGTCAGACGAGCGACCTCGACTCGATCCGCGAGCTCCTGGACTCCGGCCTGAACCAGCTCATCCAGGGTGTGCTGTACATGGTGTTCACGGCGATCGCGCTCGTCTCGCTCGACCCGACCTCGGGCATCGTGCTCGCCGTCGCGCTCGTCCCGCTCTGGGTCCTGGTGCGCTGGTTCCAGAAGAACTCGCAGCAGCGGTTCCGCGCCACCCGCGTCGCGAGTGCCCGTGTGATCGTGCACTTCGTCGAGACCATGACGGGTATCCGAGCCGTGCAGGCGTTCCGCAAGGAACGTCGCAACCGCGACGAGTACGGCCAGTACGTCGAGGACTACCGCGAGGCCAACACGAAGGTGTTCAACCTGTTCGGGACCTTCGACCCCGCGCTCGTGCTCATCGGCAACCTGACGCTCGCCGCGGTCGTCATCGTCGGCGGCATCCGTGCGGCCGACGGGACGCTCGAGATCGGTGCGCTGCTCGCGGTCGCGCTGTACGCCAAGCGGTTCTTCGACCCCGCGCAGGAACTCGCGATGTTCTACAACGGGTACCAGTCCGCCTCGGCCGCGATGGAGAAGATCTCCGGGGTGCTCGAGGAGGAGCCGAGCGTGCCGGACCCTGCCAAGCCGGTCCACATCCAGCAGGCGACGGGCAAGGTCGACTTCGACGACGTCGAGTTCGCGTACAACCGGAACGCCGTCGTGCTGCCGGAGTTCGACCTGCACGTGCCCGCGGGGCAGACGATCGCGCTCGTGGGGTCGACGGGTGCCGGCAAGTCGACGCTCGCCAAGCTGATGGCGCGCTTCTACGACCCGACGCGCGGTTCCGTCCGGCTGGACGGCGTCGACCTCCGCGACCTCGACACGAAGGACATGCGCCGCGCCATCGTGATGGTGACGCAGGAGGCGTACCTGTTCTCCGGGTCGGTGTCGGACAACATCGCGCTCGGCAAGCCGGGTGCGACTCGTGAGGAGATCGAGCGGGCGTCCAGGGCGGTCGGTGCCCACGAGTTCATCATGGCGCTGCCGGACGGCTACGACACCGACGTCAACAAGCGCGGCGGTCGGGTCTCGGCCGGGCAGCGGCAGTTGCTCTCGTTCGCGCGGGCGTTCCTGGCGGACCCGCGGGTGCTCATCCTCGACGAGGCGACGGCGTCGCTCGACATCCCGTCCGAGCGGCTGGTGCAGGAGGGCCTCGAGACCCTGCTCGCCGACCGCACGGCGGTGATCATCGCGCACCGCCTCTCCACCGTGGCGATCGCGCACCGGGTGCTCGTCATGGAGCACGGGCGGATCGTCGAGGACGGGACGCCGGCGGACCTCATCTCGGGGACCGGCCGGTTCGCGCAGCTGCACGCGGCGTGGCGGGACTCGTTGGTCTGAGACCGGGCGGCGTGCCCGTCCTCCGCACGACCTGATCCGCTCCGCACGACGTCAACACGCGGTGCGGAGCGGATCGCGTCGTGGAGTGCCGCGGATCGTGTCGTGGAGTGCGGCCGCAGCGGTACGAACTCCCGGCCGCACCTGGTTGGCTGGAGCAGAACTCCTGGAGGACACCGTGACCCGACCGAACACCGACACCGAACTCCCGCCGCTCGGTGGCGTCCCGCTCGACCGCCCGTTGTACAACGCCCCGATCGGCGAAGCGATGCGACGCTACGTGCGGAAGTACGTGGTGTTCAGCGGGCGAGCGAGCCGCTCGGAGTTCTGGTGGTGGTGGCTGACCGGGTTCGCGCTGCTGCTCGTGCTCGTCATGATCGGCGAGCTGACCCGAGGGAACGCATCGGTGGGCGAAGGAGCGCTCGAGTCGGTGCTCATCGTGCTCTGGTGGCTGTTCACCCTCGTCGGCAACCTCGCGGTCGGTGCCCGGCGCCTGCACGATGCGAACCTCTCCGGCTGGTGGCAGCTGCTCCACGTGCTCCCGGGCATCGGGTCGCTCGTCGTGTTCGTCCTCGCACTCCTGCCGGCGAACCCGAAGGGCACGCGCTTCGACCGGTGACGCTCCGACCGGGGCGGTCCCCGTTCAGTGGCGCGTCGAGCGTGGCCCCGCGCTCAGCGGACGAGCGGCTCCACGGCGTCGAGGATCGTCGGCACCTCGGTCCTCGTCGTGTAGTCGACGTGCACGTCCACGAAGCGGACGACACCGTCCGCGTCGACGACGAGCACCGTCGGGAACGGGATGGCTGCCGTCCCGTCCGCATTGCTGTCGGCGACGGCGAACCCGAGCTCGGTGTGGGCCGCCTGGGCCGCGGCACTGGGGGCTGTGACGAGCCCGAGCTCCGCCGCGAGGACGTTCGCCGGATCCGTCAGGACCGCGTACTCGAGGCCGCCGTTCGCCACCGACTGCTCGG
Organism: Curtobacterium phyllosphaerae; assembly: GCF_049341865.1. NCBI lineage: Bacteria > Bacillati > Actinomycetota > Actinomycetes > Micrococcales > Microbacteriaceae > Curtobacterium > Curtobacterium phyllosphaerae. Next base: position 379,274 of record NZ_JBMPIU010000002.1, read on the forward strand.
AGGCCTCGGGCGTCTGCGGGCTGATCGCGACGAGCTGCGCGCCGACCGCGGTGAGTTCGGGCAGCAGTGTCTCCTGGTAGTGCTTGAGCGTGAGGTTGCAGTACGGGCACCATGCGCCGCGGTACAGCACCACGACGGTCGGGATGCCACCGAGGACCTCGGCGAGCGTGACACGCTCGTCCTCCGGGGTGCGGAGTGACGCGTCCGGGAGTCTGCTCCCGACGGCGATCGCGCCGGCGGGGACGCCGTCCGCGACGAGGTCCCGTTGCTCGCCGGCGAAGACGGAGCTGAGCGTCGGGCCGATCTGCGCGGTGAAGCCGGTGGTGAAGTCGGCGACCTGCGCGGCGATCGTCTGTTCGGGCATGGTGTGCTCCTCGTGGCGAGTCGAGACCGGGTGGGAGGCCCGGGCGGTGCTCCGGCGGAGACCGGGTGCATCGGAGCGTACGACGCCGGTTCGGCGGCGCGGCCGGAGCGCGTCACACGACGTCAAGAACCGGGTGCCCCGGCCGCCCGAGAGCGTGGTCAGCGCCGGACGGGAGGCCCCGCTCGGCCCCGGCGCGGACCGCACCACCCGAACGTGGGGCTGTGCGGCGGGGCCCGATGCGCGAACCTTGACGGGAGCTGAGCGCAGGGGGCGCTCACCTGAGCGCAGGAGCAGCGACCGGATGACCAACCCGAACCAGAACGAACGCCGCGCACCCGAGTTCAGTGTCCCGTGGCAGCCGGCCCCGTCGGCCGCGCCGCAATGGGGCCAGTCGCAGCCGCAGTACGCACAGCCGCAGCAGCCCCGGTACGCCTCGCCCCAGCAGCCGCAGCACTCGGCGGCACCCCAGCAGCCGCTGTACGCGGCGCCCCGGCAGCCGCTGTCCGCGACGCCGCAGCAGCCGTTGTACGCGCAGCCGCAGCAGCACCAGTCGGCGCCGCCGCAGCAGCGCCCACCGCACTGGACCGAGGACCAGTGGGCCGGTCCCGCCGTCCCCACGCTCCGCGACCCGCTGTACGGCGCGACGTTCGGGCAGGCCGTCGGCCGGTTGTTCCGGAAGTACCGGGACTACAGCGGGCGTGCGAGCCAGAGCGAGTACTGGTTCGGCGTCCTGTTCCTCGCAAGCGTCTCGGTCGGTCTGTGGCTCCTCACCGTCGCCACGTCCGTCGGGAGCGCCGCACTCGGCGGCGACGCTCGCGGCCCGATCGTGCTCGCCACCGTCGCCCTGCGCCTGGTGTGGTTCCTCGGGATGCTGCTGCCCGCGCTGGGGCTGTCCGCGCGGCGCCTCCAGGACGCCGGGTTCAACCGGAACTGGCTGCTCCTGGTGCTCGTGCCGTTCCTCGGCGTCGTCCCGTCGGTGCTCTGCTGCTTCCCGTCGAACCCCGCCGGCGCGCGGTTCGACCGCCCGCGCTGGTAGCGGTCGGGGTCATCCGGCCACGCTCAGAACGGGTCGGCGTCGTCGCCGAACCGGGCATCCGCATCAGGTGACCAGACCGCACGACCGAGGTCGACCCTCCAGGCCGTCCGGCCCTGCACGATCGGGGTTCCCTCGACCCGGTACATCTCGAGCGCACGAGCCTCGTGGTCCGCGGGCGGGAGGCCGCCGGCGCGGACGACGCGCCACCACGGCAGGCCGGAGCCCTCGTGCGCCATCACCTTGCCGACCTGGCGCGACGCTCGCGACCCCAGTACGCCGGCGACGCCCCCGTAGGTCATCACCCGACCGGACGGGATCGCACGCACCACCTCGGCGACCGCCGCCCCGAAGTCCTCGGGCGCGCGATCGTCCTGCCCCACGACGTGTCCTGCGGGTCGGTCAGAGCGCGAGGGCGGTGACGTGCTCGCCGTACGGGGTCTCGCCCACCACCCGGAACCCGATCGCCGTGAAGAACGGCTCGGGGCCGTCGTCGCCGGGCTCGAACACCACGGTGAGCCGGTCGAACCCGCGGGTCCGGGCCTCGGCGGCCAGGGCGTGCACCGCGAACCGGCCGACACCCCGACCCTGCGCGGTGGCGGACACGTTGAGGCGCCAGATGCAGCTCCGGAACTGCTCCTGGTCGTTCTCGGCGTCGAAGTTGCCGACGATGAACCCGACGACCTCGTCGCCGTCGAGGACCACGCGCGGCCAGCTCGTCGACGGCGTGACGGTCGACTCCGCCATCGCGTGCGACACCGGTTGGGCGTACTGCTCCTGCCCGGGCTTGAGCGTGAGCGAGTTCGCCGCGAGGGCCGTCGTGGCAGAGAGTGGTTCGAGGCGGAGGTCCGTCATGCCGGTCAGGGTACCGGTGCGAGCGGTACGGGACCAGTGATCCATGCATCCGCATCGCGACGGGCCGAGCCGGGACGATAGGGTCGGGCGCAGCACGAACGGAGGAGCCGTGGTCGAACATCGTCGTGGCGCCAACCTCCCGGCGATCGGGGGCTTCAACCGGACCGTCGTGCTCGACGCCGTCCGGCGGAGCGACGACGGTCTCAGCCGAGTCGAGCTCGCCGACCGTACGGGGCTCAGTCCGCAGACGGTGTCGAACGTCACACGGCACCTGCTCGAGATCGGGATGATCGTCGAGTCCGGGACCGTCGTCGCCGGACGCGGCAAACCGCGGACGATCCTGCAGCTCGACCCGTCGAGTCGGTTCGCCGTCGGGGTGCACGTCGACCCGGCCGTCGTCACGTACGTGCTGCTCGACCTGGCCGGGCGGGTGATCGCCGACGCCACCACGTCGACGCCGTCCGCGGCGAACCCGGAGCAGGTCGTCGAGGTCATGGCGCGGGCCGTCGCCGAACTGGTGGGCTCCGCCGGGGTGGATGCGGCGGCGGTCCTCGGCGTCGGCGTCGCGTCCCCGGGGCCGATCGACCTCGTGGCGGGCGTCGTCGTCGATCCGCCGTTCCTGCCGCGGTGGCGGGACGTCCCCCTGCGCGACGCGCTCGCCGTCGCGACCGGGTTCCCGGTGCTCCTCGAGAAGGACGTCACCGCCGCGGCCGTCGGCGAGATGTGGCTCGCGGGGGAGTCGTCGCCCCGGAACTTCGCGTTCGTGTACTACGGCACCGGGTTCGGCGTCGGGCTCGTCGTCGACCACGAACCGATCCGCGGGGTCGGTGCGAACGCGGGCGACGCTGGCCACATCATCGTCGACCAGGGCGCGCTCGCCGGGACTGCGGACAGCCGGGAGGGTCGTGGCGAGGTCGGCGGGACCGTCGCGCCCGACCGGTTGGTCGCCTTCGCGGGAGCGGCGGGGATGCCGCTGCCGGACGTCGACACCGGCACGGCCGGCACGGCGGACATCGAGGCGGTGGACCGGGCGTTCACGGTGATGTCGTCGCGCGCGTCCGCCGGCGATCCGCTTGCGAGGTCGATCTCGGCCGAGGCCGGTGCCGTGATGGGCCGAGCCGTGGTCGTCATCGTGAACCTGCTCGACGTCGACCGGGTGGTGTTCGGGGGGCCGTTCTGGTCGCGCATCGCCGAGTTCGCGCTGCCCGCTGCGACCGAGGCGATCGTCGGGTCCGCGGTGCTCGTGGCGAAGCACGCCGTGGCCGTGGTGGAGAGCGACATGGGGTCGGACGTGGCCGCGGTCGGCGCCGGGTGTCTCGTGCTCGATGCTGCCCTGTCCCCGAGGGCGTCCAGCCTGCTCATCCGCCGCTGAGTGCTCGCCCTGGTGCCTGGCGCGGGTGCCTGGTGCGGGGGGCGGGGGCCGGGGGTGGGGGCGCGTGTGGGGGTCGAAGCGTGCGCATGGAGCGACATCTCGCCCGGAAAGCGCTGTCGTTCGTGCCTGGAAATGTCGCTCGATGCCCACGCATCGGGTGCGCCCGCATGGAGCGACATCTCGCCCGGGAAGCGCTGTCGTTCGTGCGCAGGGATGTCGCTTCGTACGGATGCATGAAGCGGCCCGCCGACACGGACGAAGGAGCATGCTGGGCGGATGACCGACGCGGACGAACCAGTGCCGCCGTCGTGGGTGCTCCGGACCCCGGTGCGAGCGTACGAGTGGTGGGCGCGGGCCCTCTTCATGCTGATCGCCGGGATCGCGCTCGGCGTCCTGTCGGTGCAGTTCGACGCGTCGGGGGCCCCGCGTGTCGCCGGGATCACCGCGGCGGCCCTCACCGTCGCCGGGGCGGTCGTGTACGGAGTCGCGGCACGCCGGGCCTACGACGCCCAGGAGATCGGTGCCTCCTGGCGGCTGCACACGAACGGCGTGGTGGTCGGATGCGTTCTCGTGACGGTCCTCGTGCTGCTCGGTGTCGCCGCCCCCGGGGTCGTCACGGCGAGCATCTTCCCGGGCCTGTTCGTCATCAGGTACCTCGGCGCCGTGCCGCTCCTCCGTTTCGACCTGCTCGCGCGGATGACGACTTCCGCCGTCGTGGCGGTTGCGATCGGCGTCCTCGCACTGATCGGCCTGCTCGTGCCCACGTTCCCGGACAGCGCGCTGTGGCAGGCGTCGAGTCTGGTCATCCCGGTGCTGGTCGGCGGGATCATGCTCGACCGGCACCGTCTCCGGACAGCCCCCGAGCGCTGACACCGCTCCCTGCCAGCAACTGCCGCCCCGGTCGCTGCTCGCCACCCGCTGCACCGCTGCTCGCGCCTCGGTGTGCGGATGCATGGAGCGACATCCCGCCCGGAAAGCGCTGTCGTTCCTGCCCGGGAATGTCGCTCGATGCCGACGCATCCGATGCGGGTGCGGGCGCGGGTGCGGGTGCGGGTGCAGGGTGCAGGGGGTGGGTGCGCGTGCGGGGTTGGTGCGCGCGCATGGAGCGACATCTCGCCCGGAAAGCGCTGTCGTTCCTGCCCGGGAATGTCGCTCGATGCCGGCGCATCGGGTGCGCGCGCATGGGGCGACATCTCGCCCGGAAAGCGCTGTCGCTCATCCGCGGGGATGTCGCTCCATGCGGGTGCATGAAGCGGCCCCGAAGCGACCGAGAGCCATGGCACGCCCGCCCCGCCCCGAACCGCCCCCGACGGACCGAGAGCCCCGGCGCGCCCCACCCCGCCCCCACCCCGCCCGCACCCCACCCGCGGACCCGCCGGCACCCCGGCCAGGCCGGCCAGCACACCAGCCCCGCCATCACCCCACGAACCACCCGCCGCACAACTCGTTACCGAAACGCCGCGGAAACCACTTGACAACCATTAAGTACATACGGTGGACTAATCCGGCACCGGGCAAGGGAGCCCGAGCGTCCTGTGGAGCAAAGGAGCACCATGAAGCGCACCCGCCTGATCACCATCGCCGCCGCAGCTGCCGTCGCCGCCCTCGCCCTCTCCGGGTGCAGCAGCTCCGGCTCGGCCACCAGCAACACGATCAAGATCGCCTACCAGAAGTTCGGCAGCTTCCAGCAGCTCGACGCCCACATGAAGGACGTCAAGAAGCAGTTCGAGAAGAAGTACCCGAACATCACGGTCGACCTCGTGCCCATCCAGGCGCAGGAGAACGACTACTACACCAAGCTCGCGCTCATGAACAAGGCGCCCGCGACCGCCCCCGACGTCATGTACGAGGACACGTTCCTCGTCAAGGCCGACGCCCAGGCCGGGTACCTCCTGCCCCTCGACAAGTACACGGCGAAGTGGTCGGACTGGAGCAAGTTCTACGACAACGCCAAGAAGGCCGGCCAGGGCGTCGACGGCAAGACCTACGGCGTCCCGATGGGCACCGACACCCGTGCCCTCTGGTACAACAAGGACATCTTCAAGAAGGTCGGACTCCCCGTGCCGTGGGAGCCGAAGACCTGGCAGGACGTCCTCGACGCCGCCAAGACGATCAAGGACAAGGACCCGAGCGTCATCCCGTTCCACATGTACTCGGGCAAGCCGCAGGGCGAGGCCTCGACCATGCAGGGCTTCGAGATGCTGCTCTACGGGGCGGACGGCGCCGGTGACACGCTGTACAAAGACAAGAAGTGGGTGATCGGCTCCCAGCAGTTCGTCGACTCGCTCCAGTTCGTCAAGGACGTCTACCAGGGTGGCCTCGGCCCGACACCGCAACAGGAGCTCGACCCGAACGTCGGCACGACCGTCGCGGACACCTGGCTCCCGAAGGGCCAGCTCGCGATCGACCTGGACGGCTCGTGGCAGTCCGGCACGTGGCTGAAGACCGGAACCGCACCGTGGTCGGACTGGTCGACCGTGATGGGACAGGCCCCGATGCCGACCCAGAACGGCCAGGCGCCCGGGTACAACAGCATGTCCGGCGGATGGACCCTCGCGGTCGGTGCCAAGAGCAGGAACCCGCAGGCCGCGTTCAACTTCATCACGATGGCGTTGAACAAGGAGGGGTCGCTCAAGTACGACATCCAGAACAGCCAGATCGCGGTCCGTAGCGACGTGGCCGAGGACCCGACGTACGACGCGTCGAACCCGACCTTCAAGTTCTTCTCCGGCCTCGTGGAGCACACGAACTTCCGACCGGCGACGAGCGACTACAGCCAGATCTCCAACGCGATCCAGGTCGCGATGGAGTCGGTGATGACCGGGCAGCAGACGCCGAAGCAGGCGGCCGCGACCTACGACCAGTCGGTCATCGGCGTGGTCGGCAAGGACCACACGGTGAGCGTCAAGTAGCAACCACCTGACGGACGGGAGGATCGGTGCCAGCGGGCACCGCCCCTCCCGTCCGACGGCGGCGCACGCCGCCACACCAGCACCGCATCCGATTCCCTCAGCGCAGAGGCGGTACCCGATGACCACACAACTCGCAGCGCCGATCCCGGCGGCACGACCCCCGAAGACCGATCCACCCGTGCGCGGCCGGAACCGCGGCAAGGCCCTGCGGACGACCGTGCGGGCGACACCGCTGGTCCCCGCGATGGTGCTGCTCGTGATCTTCCTCATCGGGCCGATCCTGACCTCGTTCTACGGGTCGTTCACGAACTCGGCGCTGACCGGCGCCGCCGCACAGAGCCAGCAGTTCGTCGGGCTGAAGAACTACACCGACCTGTTCCAGGACAAGGACTTCCCGAAGTCCGTCCTCCTCACCCTCATCCTCCTGATCGGCTCCGCCGTGATCGGGCAGAACGTGCTCGGCCTGGGTCTCGCGCTCCTCATGCGGCAGGCGAACCGGGTGATAAGGGCGATCGTCGGCACGTTCGTCGTCGCGGCGTGGGTGCTGCCGGAGATCGTCGCCGCGTTCGCCGCCTACGCGTTCTTCAACGACAAGGGCACGCTCAACACGTTCCTCGCCGGCGTCGGCATCACCGGGGCGAACTGGCTCTACACGTTCCCGATGGTCGCGATCGTCCTCGCGAACATCTGGCGCGGCACCGCGTTCTCGATGCTCGTGTACTCCGCCGCCGTCCAGGAGGTGCCGGACGACATCAACGAGTCCGCCGAGGTCGATGGCGCGTCCGGCTGGCAACGATTGATCTTCATCACGCTGCCGGTCATCCGTCGATCGATCTCGACGAACCTCATGCTCACGACGCTGCAGACGCTGTCGGTGTTCACGCTCATCTACGTGATGACGGGCGGTGGCCCGGGGACGAACTCGTCGACGCTGCCGATCCTGGCGTACCAGGAGGCGTTCAAGTTCAGCCAGCTCGGGTTCGGGACGGCGATCGCCACGATCCTGCTCGTCGTCGGAGCGGTGTTCTCCATCATCTACATCCGAGCCCTCAAGCCGGAGGTCGACTGACCATGGCGATCACCATCGACCAGCCCACCGCCGCCAGCACGCCCCGCCGCCGTGCGAAGGAGGGGGCGGGCGCCCTCGGCATGACGAGTCCCGGACACCGCACCATGCGCTGGGTCGCGAACGTCGTCCTCGTCGTCATCGCGATCTGCTTCGCCGTGCCGCTCGTGTGGCTCGTGCTCGCCGCGTTCGACGCGAGTGCCACCCTGTCCGTCAAGATCCCGTCGCAGTTCACCCTGGAGAACTTCCAGAAGGTGCTGACACCCGACCTGGCCTTCGTCCCGCTGTTCAACTCGTTGGTCCTGTCCGGCGGGTGCGCGATCGTGACGGTGATCGTCGCGATCCTCGCCGCGTACCCGCTCTCCCGGTACAAGATGCGCGTGAACAAGCCGTTCCTCTACGCGATCCTGTTCGGGACCGGGCTGCCGATCACCGCGATGATGGTGCCGGTCTACAGCTTGTTCGTCTCGCTGAACCTCATCGACAACCCGGCGGGCGTGATCTTCTTCCTCGCCGCGACGAGTCTGCCGATGGCGATCTGGATGGCGAAGAACTTCATGGACTCGGTGCCGATCCAGCTCGAGGAGGCCGCCTGGACGGACGGCGCCTCGATGCTCCGGACGCTCTGGAGCATCGTCGTACCGCTCATGCGCCCCGGGATCGCGGTCGTGTTCATCTTCGTGTTCATCCAGGCGTGGGGGAACTTCTTCGTCCCGTTCATCCTGTTGCTCTCCCCGCAGAAGCTCCCCGCGGCGGTCAGCATCTTCAACTTCTTCGGCCAGTACGGGTCGGTCGCGTACGGCCAGCTCGCCGCCTTCTCGCTGCTGTACTCGGTGCCGGTGATCGTGCTCTACGTGGTCGTGTCGCGCGGCCTCGGTGGTGCGAACGCCCTCGCCGGCGGCATCAAGGGCTAGCCTCCGCGCCGTCGCGGCACCCCTCCCCGGCGGAGCTCTGCCCATCTCTCCCAACATCCCCACCGGAGGTAACCACCCATGCACGACGACGATCGCCTCGTCGAGGCCCGGATCGCCCGGCTCGTCCACGACCGCATCGATCCGTACGTCCACCGCCGGAGCGTCCCCGTGACGATCGAGGCCTGGCAGGTGCCGGACGAGCCCGTGCCGTTCGCCGAGGCGGTCGGGCAGTCGTACGAGCCGTTCGCGATCGGCAGTCGGTGGGGCGGGAAGCCCTGGGGCACCACCTGGTTCCACGTGACCGGCGAGGTCCCCGCGGACTTCGGCACCGATGACGGCACCGACGTCGAGCTGCTCGTCGACCTCGGCTTCTCGAAGCGGCAGGCCGGGTTCCAGGCCGAGGGACTCGTCTGGCGGCCGGACGGGTCGACGGTCAAGGGCCTCGAGCCGCTCAACGCGTACGTGCCGCTGTCGAGCATCGGGCAGCAGGGCCGGATCGACGTCTACGTCGAGGCGGCGGCGAACCCGGACGTCGGCGGCCACCACAACTACGACTCGACGAAGCTCGGGTCGAAGCACACCGCCGGCGAGCGCCCGATCTACACGCTCCGCCAGCTCGAGATCGCCGAGCGCGACGTCACCGTGTGGGAGCTCCAGCGGGACATGTGGACCCTCCGCGGGCTCGCACTCGAGCTGCCGGCGGACAGCACCCGCGTCGCCGACATCCGCCGCGCGTACGAGCGGGCGGCGGACGCGCTCGAACCCGACGACGTCCCCGGCACCGCCGCCGCCGCCCGGGCCGCCCTCGCGGACGTGCTGGCCGCCCCCGCGAGTGCGTCCGCGCAGCGGATCATCGCCACGGGCCACGCCCACATCGACTCCGCGTGGCTCTGGCCGGTCCGTGAGACGATCCGCAAGTGCGCGAGGACGTTCTCGAACGTGCTCGAGCTCATGGACCAGGACCCGACCCTCACGTTCTCGTGTTCGTCCGCGCAGCAGTACGCGTGGATGCGGGACCACTACCCGGAGGTCTTCGCCCGCATCCGGGAACGCGTCGCCGAGGGCCGGTGGATCCCGGTCGGCGGCATGTGGGTGGAGTCCGACACCAACCTGCCGGGCGGGGAGGCGCTCGCCCGGCAGCTCGTCGCCGGCAAGCGGTTCTTCCTCGAGGAGTTCGGCTACGAGACCCCGGAGGTCTGGCTCCCGGACTCCTTCGGCTACACCGGGGCGATGCCGCAGATCGTCAAGGCCGCGGGCTCGAAGTGGTTCCTGACACAGAAGCCGTCGTGGAACGAGACGAACGTCATGCCGCACACGTCGTTCCTGTGGGAGGGCATCGACGGCTCGCAGGTGCTGACGCACTTCCCGCCGGCCGACACGTACAACTCCGACGTCTCGGCGGCCGACCTGGCCCGGAGCGAGCGGAACAACAAGGAGAAGGGCACCGCGAACACGTCGATGCTGCTGTTCGGCTTCGGCGACGGCGGCGGTGGACCCACCCGCGAGATGCTCGGTGCGGCACATCGGAACGCGTCGCTCGAGGGCGCGCCCCGGGTCGAGCTCGGGTCGCCGGTCGACGTGTTCGAGGCGCTCGAGCGGGAGCTCCCGACGCCGGCGGTGTGGTCGGGCGAGATGTACCTCGAGTTCCACCGCGGGACCTACACGTCGCAGATCCGCACGAAGCAGGGCAACCGTCGGAGCGAGCACCTGCTCCGCGAGGCCGAGCTCTGGGCGACGACGGCAGCGGTCCGGCTCGGGGTCGAGTACCCGTACGACGAGCTCGAGGACGTCTGGCACACCGTGCTCCTCCAGCAGTTCCACGACATCCTGCCCGGGTCCTCGATCGCCTGGGTGTACGAGGTCGCCGAGCAGAACTACGCCGAGGTCGCATCGCGGCTCGAGACGCTCATCGACGCGTCGACGACGGCGCTCGCCGGTCCCGACGCACGGCCGGGAGGCACGGGAACCACCGACCCGTCGGCCGCCGGTGCCGACACGGGCGGGTCCGGCGACACGGCCGGGTCCGGCGGTGTGGTGCGGTTCAACGCCGCCCCCGTGCCCTCCGGCGGGGTGACCGCCCTGGGTGGCGACCTGGTCCCGGCGGCGGAAGCCGTGCCTCCCGTCCGGTCCGGCGACACGTGGGTGTTCGACACCGGGGCGGTGCGCGCGACCATCGACGCGGACGGCCTCGTGTCGTCGTTCGTCGACGCGGCGAGCGGTCGCGACGCGATCGCACCGGACGCCCGCGGGGCGCTGTACACCGTGTTCCGCGACAAGCCGAACCAGTGGGACGCGTGGGACATCGACCAGGCGTACCGGCGGAACGCGACGCCGCTCGACGAGGCGTCGTCCGTCGGCGTCTCCGCGGACGGGCAGTCGCTCGAGGTCGAGCGGTCCTTCCACGACTCGACGATCACGACGCGGTACTCGGCGGTGACCGGATCGTCGGAGCTCGTCATCGAGACCGACGTGGACTGGCACGAGCACGGCAAGCTCCTGAAGCTCGGGTTCCCGGTCGACGTCCTCGCGAACACGGCCTCGAGCGAGATCCAGTTCGGCCACATCGACCGTGCGACGCACCAGAACACCTCGTGGGACCACGCCCGGTTCGAGACCTCCGCGCACCGGTGGGTGCACGTCGCCGAGGCCGGGTTCGGGGTCGCGATCGCGAACGACTCGACGTACGGGCACGACATCACCCGCTCGACCCGGGCCGACGGCGGCACGACGACGCTCGTCCGGGAGTCGCTCGTCCGCGGGCCGCAGTTCCCGGACCCGGACGCCGACCAGGGCCGACACGTGTTCCACACCGTGCTCCGGATCGCGCCGACGGTGCTGGAGGCGGCGGACTCGGGCTACCGGGCGAACCTGCCGGTGCGGGCGGTCGCGGGGTCGACCGCGGTCGCGCCGATCGTGACGGTGTCCGACCCGGCGGTGTTCGTCGAGGCGGTCAAGCTCGCCGAGGACCGGTCCGGCGACGTCGTCGTGCGCCTGTACGAGGCGCGGGGCGGACGGGCGACCGACGTGCGGGTCGACTTCGGGTTCGCGGTGGCCGGGGTGACCCGCACCGACCTCCTGGAACGCGAGCTGCCGGGGCAGGAGTGGGACGGCTCCCTGACCCTCCGCCCGTTCGAGATCGTGACGCTGCGGGTGGCCCGGGCGTAGGACAGGCCGGGACGCCCTGAGCGTGCAGTTCCGACCTGTCGTCCCGGCGGAGACGGGGCGCAACTGCACGCTCGCCGAGCGGCACGCGGGTGCGCGGGCGCTCAGGCCAGGGACTCCAGGAGGGCGGGGACGTCACGCACGCCGTCGAGGACGTGGTCGTGCGGTTCGGCCGCCAGCTCCACCCGGCTGAGCGCCCCCGTGCACACCCCGACCGCGACGACGCCCGCGTTCCGGGCTGCCCGGACGTCCACGACGGTGTCGCCCGCCGCGAGCACCCGCCGCACGTCGACCACGCCGGTCCGCTCCATCGCCCGGTGGATCATGTACGGTGCGGGTCGACCGGCGGCCACGTCCGAGGTGGTCACCACCGCGTTGACCAGGTGCTCCGGGGACCAGCCCACCTGCCACCCGAGGGACTCGAGCAGCGGCTCCACCACCTCGTCGTCGAACCCGGTGGTCAGCGCGACCGACACGCCCCGGTCGCGGAGGGTCCGGAGCGCGTCCTCCACCCCGGGCATCGGCCGGGGCGGGTCGGTGACGTAGGCCTCGGCGAGCACACGACGGAACTCGGCGAACGTCGCGGCGACCCGTGCGTCGGTCGGCTCGACCCCGCCGGCGGCCAGGAGCGCGGCGATCGCGGTCTCCTTGTCCGTGCCCATCCACGTCTGCAGGTCCTCGTCGGACACCGGCGCCCCCGACGACTCCACGGACGACCGGAGCGCCGCGTACACGGCACCGCCGTCGTCGATCGTCGTGCCTGCCATGTCGAACACCGTCAACTCGATCACCCCGCCACGGTAGGGCAGCGCACGGGCCGGTCGGGGACCCCCGTCTGAACGACCGGGGAACGGATCGGCACGGACGTGAACCGCGGGTGAACCTCCCGTGGTCCGGCCGTGCTCCCCGCTCCCGGCCGGTGAGGATCGACGGGTGAACACCACCGCAGACGTCCTCGTGGTCGGTGCCGGCGTCGTCGGCCTCGCCCACGCCGCCGAGGCCCTCGACCGCGGCCTCACCGTCGTCGTCGTCGAGCGCGACCACCGTGCCACCGGGGCGTCCGTCCGGAACTTCGGCCACGCGTGCGTCACGGCGCAGTCCGGGGAGCTGCTCGACTTCGCGATGGTGTCCCGGGAGCGGTGGCTCCGGTACGCCGACGACGGCGGGTTCTCCGCCGTCGCCTCCGGGGCCGTCGCGGTGGCCAGGAGCGACGAGGAGCAGTCGGTGCTCGAGGAGCTCTCCGCGAGCCGCGAGCCCGGGCAGGTCCGGATGCTCACCGCTGGCGACACGCGAGCACGCATCGGCGGGGCGGGCGATGACCGGATCACCGGCGGCGCGTTCCTCCGCGACGACGTCCGCGTGGACCCGCGGCAGGCCGTGGCCGGACTCGCCGCACTGCTCGAGACCCGGGGAGCGACGATCCACTGGGGCACCGCGTACCTCGGCTGGGAGGACGGCGTCGTCCGGACGTCCCGCGGCGACGTCCGGGCAGCACGGACGATCGTCTGCGTCGGCCACGACGTCGACCAGCTGTTCCCCGACCTCGCGGCGTCGCACGGCGTGCGGCGATGCGGCCTGCAGATGGCGCTCGTCGAGGCCCCCGACGGTCTCCGCATCGAGCCGGCCGTGCTGACCGGGACGAGCATGCTCCGCTACCCGGCGTTCGTCGAGACGGCCGCGTCCCCGGCGCTCCGGGCGAGGATCACCGCCGACCGACCGGACCTCGTCGCCATCGACGCGAACGTCATGCTGACGCAGCGCCCGGACGGCTCGCTCGTCGTCGGGGACAGCCACACGGTCGACCTCACCCTCGACCCGTTCCTCGACGAGGGCGTCAGCGACGTCCTGCTCGCCGCCGTCGCCGAGCTGCTCGGGGTCCCGGGGCTCCGGGTCCGACAGCGGTGGATGGGTGTCTACGCGACGGCCCCCGAGCCGTACCTGGTCGCGCACCCGGCGCCCGGGCTGACGGTCGTCAGCGTGACGAGCGGCGTCGGCATGACGATCTCGCACGGGCTCGCCGCCCGCACCTGGGGCGCGTTGGACGCGTCGGTGCAGCCCGCCTGACCGGACGGACGGGAGGCGCGGCCTCCGTCAGCCGGGCGGGCGCGGCCCGTCAGGCGGTCGGCCTGTCAGGCGCGGCCCCGTCAGGCGCTCGGCCTGTCAGGCGCGCGGACAGTCAGGCGGTCGCGGCGCGGAGGGTCTCGACGGCCTTGTCGATGCGCCGCTGCCGGGTCTCCGGTGCCTTGGCCTGCTCGACCGGGTCGACGAGCGCGCGCTTCCGGGAATGGGACAGCGTGTCGAACGCCGCACGGACCCCGGCGGCCGTGAACGCCGCCGCGAGGTCGTCGGGCACCGGCAGCTCGCGCGGGAGCGTGTCGAGCTCGAGCGTGACCTCGACGGTGTCGCCGGCCGCGATCCCGGACGCCGACCGGTGCTCGGCCGACAGCGGGACGAGGGACTGGCCGTTCATCGCCCCGACCGTCGACCGGTAGGTGTAGCCGCCGTCGAGCGTCACGACCACGGCGGGTCGGCGACCGGCGCCGAGTTCGTCGAGCACGGACTCCGGCACCGGGAGTCCGGTCGCCGTCTTCCGCGCCTGCAGGACCGTCGTCGTGAACCGCATCCGTGCTTCCAGTCCGAGGGCGGCGCGCCGGACGCGGGCCGCACGACGCAACCGTACCGTCCCGTGGGCCCGGATCGGAGCGGACGTCGCACGCACCAGGAGTTCGGCCGGCATTCACGTCCGCGGCACGCGGGGGACACCCGTCGTCGTCACCATTGCCGACGACCCCGCGATCGGTGACCCCCGCCGAACGCCCCCAGGAAAGGGAACACCCGTGCTCCACAAGCGCTCTCTCGCCGGCATCGCGCTGGCGGCCGCGGCCGTCGCCGCCCTCGCCGGCTGCTCGACCACGAGCAACGCCGCGACCTCCTCGGCCACCGGCTCGGCGGACTGGAAGACCGCCACCAGCGCCGAGTCGGCCGGTGGGATGGACGCCCTCGTCAAGGCCGCGAAGGCCGAGGGCCAGCTCAACGTCATCACCCTGCCGCCGTCGTGGGCGAACTACGGGAAGATCATCTCGGGCTTCGAGGCGAAGTACCCGGGGATCACGATCAACTCCGCGAACCCGAACGGCTCGAGCGCCGACGAGGTCTCCGCGGCCAAGTCCCAGAAGGGGCAGTCGACCGCCCCCGACGTGTTCGACCTCGGCACCGCGGTCCGCTCGCAGAACGAGGACCTGCTCGCGCCGTACAAGGTCGCGAACTGGTCGGACATCCCCACGGACTTCAAGGACTCCAGCGGCAAGTGGTACTACGACTACACCGGCCTGATGTCGATCGGGTACGACTCCTCCGTCATCAAGACCGCGCCGAAGAACCTCAAGGACCTGCTCGGGTCGGAGTACAAGGGCAAGGTCGCGATCAAGGGCGACCCGACGCAGGCGAACGAGGCCGCGAGCGCCGTCTACCTGGCCGCGCTCGAGAACGGTGGATCGGCGAACGACGTCGAGCCCGGCATCGACTACTTCGGCAAGCTCAAGTCCGCCGGCAACATGCTGAACGTGCTCCCGACGCAGGCGACCGTGAACTCCGGTGAGACCCCCGTCGTCGTCCAGTGGTCCTACAACAACCTCGCCTGGGGCCCGTCCGCCGGGTCGGCCGGGAACAAGAACTGGAAGACGGTCGTCCCGAAGGGCACCGCGCTCGGCAGCTACTACAACCAGGCGATCAACGTCGACGCGCCGCACCCGGCCGCCGCACGCCTCTGGGAGGAGTGGATCTACAGCGCCGACGTGCAGAACCTCTACCTGGCCTCCGGCGCCTACCCGGCGACCCTCACGGCGATGCAGAAGGCCGGCACGGTCGACAAGAGCGTCCTGGCGAAGGTCGGCGCCGCACCGAGCGACTTCGTCGAGCTGACGGAGGACCAGGCCGCCAAGGCCGCGACGGTCCTCTCCAGCAAGTGGGCCTCGACGGTCGGCTGACCGAGATGGCATCCGCACCCGTGACCGTCGCGCCGCCCCGCCGGGGTGCCGCCGACCGTCGCGGCGTGCGGGGCCTGACCGCCGCCACGGGCCGCGGTGCCGGGGGACGACCCCGGCGCCGCGGCGTCGCGTGGGTGGGTCTGACCCCGTTCGCCGTGTACGTCCTGCTGTTCCTCGGCATCCCCGCGGTGATCGCCGTCGCGAGCGGGTTCTTCACCGACGCCGGCACCCCCACCCTCGCGAACCTCGCGGCCTTCGGGAACCCGGAGGTCCTCAGCGCGTTCGGCGGCTCGTTCGGGCTGTCCGCCGTGTCCGCGGTGCTCGGCGCCGCGATCGGCGCGGTGGTCTGCGTCGCCCTGCTCGCCCTGCGCCCCGACGGCCTGGTCCGCTCGATGATCGACGCGGCGTCGAGCGTCCTCGCGCAGTTCGGCGGGGTCATGCTCGCGTTCGCGTTCATCGCGACGATCGGCATCCAGGGCCTCGTGAGCGTCTGGCTCCGGGACGCGCTCGGCTGGGACCTCAACGCCGGGGGGCCGATCCTCTACCAGGTGCCCGGGCTCGTCATCCCGTACCTGTACTTCCAGGTGCCGCTCATGGTGCTGACGTTCATGCCGGCACTCGAGGGGCTCAAGGTCCAGTGGGGCGAGGCCGCCGCGACGCTCGGGGCGTCCCGCGGGGTCTACTGGCGCCGCATCGCCATGCCCGTGCTCGCGCCGGCGTTCTGGGGGTCGCTCCTGCTGCTCTTCGCGAACGCGTTCTCGTCGTTCGCGACCGCCGCGGCACTGATCGCGCAGGGTGGCATCGTGCCGCTGACCATCCGGCAGCAGCTCACCAGCGAGACGGTCGTCGGCGTGCAGAACGTCGCCGGTGTGCTCGCGCTCGGCATGGTCGTGGTGATGGCCGTCGTGATGGTCGCCTACTCGGCCCTGCAGCGTCGCGCATCGCGGTGGCAGCGATGAGCGCCGGGGCGTCGCAACGCGTCGGTGCCACACCCTCCCGCACCGCGAGCACCGTCGTGCTGGTGGTCGTCGGCATCGTGTTCGCCGTCCCGGTCCTCGCGCTCGTGCAGTTCTCGTTCCGGGACGGGACCACGGGGGCGCTCTCGTTCGTGCACTACGCCTCGCTCGCCGACCCGGT
Source organism: Curtobacterium phyllosphaerae (assembly GCF_049341865.1). Taxonomy (NCBI): domain Bacteria; kingdom Bacillati; phylum Actinomycetota; class Actinomycetes; order Micrococcales; family Microbacteriaceae; genus Curtobacterium; species Curtobacterium phyllosphaerae. Next base: position 396,075 of record NZ_JBMPIU010000002.1, read on the forward strand.
GGACCAGGCCACGTACGAGCCGCTCTTCACGGGCCTCCGGAACTCGCTCCTCATCGCGCTCATCACGGTGGCCATCGTGCTGCTCGTCCTCCTCCCGACGCAGCTGCTCACCGCGCTCCGGTACCCGCGACTCCGCCGGGTCGTCGAGTTCGTCTGCATCCTGCCGATCACGATCCCCACCGTGGTGCTCGTCGTCGGGTTCGTCCCGGTGTACGGCGTCGTCGCGCAGGTGTTCGGCAGCGGTGCCTGGACCCTGGCGTTCGCCGTCGGGATCATCGCCCTGCCGTTCGCGTTCCGGCCGATCGCCGCGGCCATCGCCGCCGTGGACGTGGTGCTCCTCACCGAGGCGGCCCGGTCGCTCGGTGCCGGATGGGGGACCGTCGTGCTGCGGGTGCTGCTGCCGAACCTCCGCCGCGGCATCCTGTCCGCGTGCTTCCTCACCGTCACCGTGGTGCTCGGCGAGTACACGCTCGCGTCGTTCCTGTCGCGGACCACGTTCCAGACCGCCCTCGTCCTCGTCCAGCAGACCGACCCCTACGTCGCTGCGATCTTCTCGGTCGCCGCACTCGTGTTCGGGTTCGTGCTGCTCGTCGTCATCGGCCGCATCGGGTCGGTGGGGACGGGCCGGCGGGGCCGCGCGGCCCGCGGTCCGGGCGCTGCCGGCCGCACCGGCGGTGCCGGACCCTCCGGCGGAGCCGCCCGCACCAGGGCGACCGCCCGCGCACGCACCCTCGCCCCGACGGCGGTCGCCGCGCCTCCCGTCCGAGTCCCATCGAAGGAATCCGCATGACCGTCGTCGCCCCGCACGCCCCGTCGTCCCTCGCCACCGGCGGTGCCGTCGTCGAACTCGACGGCGTCGTCAAGTCCTACGGCGGCACGCACCGCGCGCTCGACGGCCTCTCGCTCCGGATCGAGGCGGGCGAGTTCGTCTCGCTCCTCGGCCCCTCCGGCTGCGGCAAGACCACGGCGCTCCGGGCGCTCGCGGGCCTCGAACGGATCGACGCCGGTGCGATCCGGATCGACGGCGAGGACGTCGGCTCCGTCCCGGTCGACAAGCGCGACATCGGGATGGTGTTCCAGCAGTACTCGCTGTTCCCGCACATGTCGGTCCGGCAGAACGTCGCCTTCGGGCTCGAGATGCGCCGGGTCCCCGCTGCGGAACGGGGGACCCGCGTGGTCGAGGCGCTCGACATGGTGCACCTCGGCGACTTCGCCGACCGGTATCCGCACCAGCTGTCCGGCGGACAGCAGCAGCGGGTCGCCCTCGCCCGGGCGCTCGTCACCCGGCCGCGCGTGCTCCTGCTCGACGAGCCGTTGTCCGCGCTCGACGCCAAGGTGCGCGTGACCCTCCGCGACGAGATCCGCCGCATCCAGACCGAGCTCGGCATCACGACCGTGTTCGTCACCCACGACCAGGAGGAGGCGCTCGCCGTCTCCGACCGCGTCGCGGTGATGCACGGTGGCGGCATCGAGCAGATCGGGTCGCCGGAATCGCTGTACCTGCGGCCGGCCACCCCGTTCACCGCGGACTTCGTCGGGCAGTCGAACCGGCTGAACGGCGACCTGCGCGACGGCGACGTGTTCGCGTACGGGTTCCGGCTCCCGGCCCTCGACACGTCGCTGCCGGACGGTCCGGTGCTCGCCTACGTCCGGCCCGAGGACCTGGCGTTCTCCGAGGAGGGCGGTCTCGACGCGACGGTGGTCGCCTCGAGCTTCCTCGGTTCGGTCCGCCGCACGACCGTCCGCCTCGACGACGACACGATCGTCGCGGTGCAGCATGACGTGGCGTACCGGCCGGTGGCCGGCGACGCCGTCCATGTGCGGCTGCTCGGCACACCGGTGGCGGTCGCGTCGGTCGCCTGAGTCACTGTCCGGACGGAGAGTCGCGGTCCGCCCGGACGGGAGGCGCGGGACGCGGACGCACCGCGCCTCCCGTCCGGCGGGTCAGCCCCACCCGCCGAGGTACGCGGCGAGCCCCGGCTCGTCGTCGAGTGCGCGCCAGGCGACCACCTGGCGGTCGGTGCGGAACAGTGTCTCGTCCGGCCAGCGCTGGTGCCGGAGGACCGCCCGCCGGGACTCGACGGTCACGAGCAGGCGGCCGCTCGGGTCCTCGAAGTGGACGGTGCCGAGATCGCCGAGCCCGACCGCTCTGACCGCGCGGACCAGCGGTTCGGCGTCGTCGACGCGCACCGGGGCGGTGAGCGACACGATGACCCGAGGTGGGAGTCCGTCGACCGCATCGGCGTCGCGGACCACCCGCTGGTCGGCGTCGAACACCGTGGCGACCTCGTCCGGCACCGCGACACGAGCCTCCGGTAGCGCGGCGAGGACGGTGTCGACGCAGACGAACGCCCGCGCCGCGGAACCGGCGTCGCGCAGCCGGACGAGCACGTCGGCGGACCGGCTCCGGATCGCGAGCCCGCGCGACTCCCGGACCGGGATCGCATCGGCGAGCACCAGCGTCTCCGCGTTCTTGGTGACCCGCCGTGCGGCGTCGTCCTCGGCGCGGCCGGCCCACTCGGGTCCGTCGTGCCAGGCGACGGCGTCCGGGACGTGCGCGAACACCGCACCGCCGATCCACGCCCGGTGCGCCCACTCCCAGTCCTCGCCGCCGTAGGTCCGGAACCCCTCGTCGTACCCGCCGACCTCGTCGAGGAACCACCGGGTGCACGCCGTCACCGCGCCGATCAGGTACCGGTAGGACCGGTCGTCGGCGTCCAGGAGGTTCCCCGACCGGTCGTAGGCGTCCCGGAGCCAGCTCGGATCGTCGAGCGCTCTGGCCGGGCCGGCGACCTCGACGGGATCATCCGTCGGCACGCCGCGGAAGTCCGCGTGCCGACGGGACCCCACCGTGACCGCCTCCGGGACGAGCGCCGGGAGCCGGGTGAGTCGCGCGACGTAGTCCGGCTCGGGAGCCGTGTCGGCGTCGAGGAAGCACAGGACGTCGCCGTGCGAGGAGCGGACGCCGAGGTTCCGGGCCGCCGCGAGCCGGAAACCGAGGTCGTCCTGCCGGACGACGACGACGCCCTCCGGCACCGTCGGCGCCTCGGGGGAACCGTCGTCGACCACCACGACCTCGAGCAGCTCGGAGGGGTGGGTCTGCCGGGCGAGGGCCGCGAGGGTCCGGTCGAGCTCGGCCTGCTGGCGGTAGTACGGGACGATCACCGACACCGTCGGCGGCGTGGCGGCCCACCGGCCGTCGAGGAGGTCCCACCGGTTCCCCGGGACGGCGCGGCCGAACGGCGGCGTCATGCCGACCGTCCCGTGAACCAGTCGAGGTACGCGAGCGCCGTGTCCCGGAGGTCCGGTCGTGTGACGGCATCGTCGGCGATCCACGTCGACGCAGGGTCCTCGAGTGCGCGCGCGATCGCCGGAGCGAGGTCGCCGTCCTCGACGAGGGTCAGCGTGCCGGGACGCAGGGCCGCCATCTCGGTCGAGTACCGCGTCGTGGGCACGAGGGGGCGCCGGCCGGCCTCGACCCAGGTCGCGATCGAGCCGGACGCCGAGACGTGCCGGTGGGTCGCCGCCGGGACCCCGACGTGCCGGGCCCGTGCGATGAGGTCGTCGTCGTCGAGCCACCCCGTGACCTCGACGGCGACACCGCGTCGGGCGGCATCGGTCACGAGGGCGGCGAGTTCGTCCTCGTGGCCGGCGGACGGTCGACCGAGCACCGTGACGCCGAGCCCGTCCCGGTCGTCGGCCACGGCTGCGCGGAGCGACACGACGGCGTCGACGACCTCGGCGTGGCCCTTGCCCGGGTAGAAGAACCCGAGGACCGCGACGTCCGCCCTCGGCCGGGGTCGGTGTCCGGTCCGGGGAGCTGGCGACACCGGCAGCGGGATCACCCCGACGTCGGAAGCGTGGTCCGGCACGGTGTGCTCGACGAGGAGCGCAGCCTCGTGCCGGCTGTTCACCACGACGCCGTCCGCGGCCGCGACGACCCGCGCGTAGCAGTCCGCCCGGCGCGGGAGGTTCCGCGCGCCGTCGGACGGCTGCGGCAGGTCGTGCAGGGTCACGGTGACGGCGGTCCGTCGCGCGACGGCCTCGATGCGGTCGGCGGCCTCCTCCGGGGAGCCGGCCCAGAGCCGGTCGGTGAAGTGCAGGTGTGCTCGCGGGGGCGGGTTCGGTCCCTCGAGCGCGGCGAGCGGCACGGAGACGTCCGCACCGACGACCCGGGTCACGGCAGCGGCGACCTGGCGGGCGAGGACCGCGACCCCGTGGTGCGTGTCCGGCATGACGACGAGGGCCGGCGGGGTGCCCGGCATCACTGCAGCCCCAGGGCGTCGAGGGTGTCCCGGTGGCGGCGCATCCCCGCCGCGACCACCTCGGGGTGTGCCGCGTACCAGCCGAGGTGGGCGTCGCGGACCTCGTCGTCGGGGATGCGGACACCCTCGACGATCCAGTCGTCGTTCGGCGTGCCGTCGAGGTCCCACGCCTCCGCCACCGTCTCCTCGCGAGGTGCGTGGACGCTGTCCAGCAGCGGCCGGCCGGGGTCCTGGACGCTCGGGTCGATCCCGAGTCGTTCCCGGACGCGGGCCGCGACCGCCGACCACACCGGGTTGCCCGGGTGGTTGATAGTCCGCATCTGGTCGAACGTCGGCCGCGCGAACAGATCGGACACGCCGGTCGTGCCGGCGGCGGACTCGCGGCGGCGGAGTTCGCCGAGCGAGAGTTCCCCGACGGCGCGCACCCGGTGCACGTCGATCCGACGTCGGCGTCGCACCGGCCGGCCGGCGAGCAGGTCGGCGGCCTCGGCCAGGGTGCGCAGGTCGTGGTAGGCCACGACGGGGGGTTCGAGACCGGGGGCGTCCGGCAGTCGCACGAGTGCGTGCGCCGGGTACAGGCCGGCGAACCGGATCACCGGGACGGTCACGGTGCGCGCGCCGTGCCGCATCCGCGCGGTGAGCTGGCGCGACCCGAGCGGGAGGTCGTGGTAGTCGTCGCGGATCGGTTGCGTGACGAGCACGGTCGCCCGCCCGAGCAGCCGGTCGAGGTGCGGCAGGTCCGCCGCCGTGAGCTCGTGGACGGCAGGCACCCGGACCGTCGGCAGGTCGGCACCGTCGAGCACGATCCGGATCGACTCGGCCTGGCAGTTCCCCGCCACCAGGGCCAGCTCGCCGGTCGCAGGCAGCGGGTCGAGGCCGTAGAACTGACCGTAGTGCCGGGTGCGCGGGGTCGCGACGTCGTTGGTGTGCATGGATCCTCTCCTCGACGGTTCCATCATGGCCGCCCGGAGGTGGCCGTTCCCGCCGCGGTGGGCGATGCGGGTCGCGGATGTCCCCGGAACCGATGTCGGTGCTGAGGTCTAGTGTCCGGAGTGGCCGCGTCAGGGCCGTCCCCGCTCCCAGCCGACGTCGCCCGTCCCCAGAGCCCGTCGAGTCGCCCCGGCTCACAACACCCCGCCGAGGAGGCCTCCTGTGCACGTGACCCCGCTCCCGGACGCCCCCGCGCAGCTCCGGGTCGTCTCCGTCCCGTCCGGCCACCCGTACGTGCAGCACCTGTCCGCGCCGCGGGCCGACGCGCAGAGCCGTGCGGCGCGTGACGGCGTCGTCCGGCTGCCGGACTTCCCACCGGCGGGCGCCGCGCCCGGACAGTGGTGGCCGCCGGTCGTGTTCGACGCCGCCTGGATCCACGGACACGCGTCGTCGTTCGACCTGTTCCACCTGCACTTCGGCGTCGAGTCGTTCTCGATCGCGCACGTCGAAGCCGTCGTCGCCGCCCTGCGTGCGCTCCACAAGCCCTTCGTCCACACCGTGCACGACCTGACGAACCCGCAGCTCGTCGACCAGGCGCCGCACCTCGCGCAGCTCGACGTCATCGTCCCCGCCGCGGACGCGCTCATCACCCTGACGGACGGCGCGGCGGCAGCGGTCGCGTCCCGCTGGGGTCGTCGTCCGGTCACGATCCCGCACCCGAACGTGTTCCCGCTCGACGACGACGCCCCGATCGGTGCAGCGTCGGGACCGTTCGTGGTCGGGATGCACCTCCGCGACCTCCGCCCGAACATCGACGCGGTGACGGCGACGGAGACGCTCGTCGCTGCAGTGGGCCGTCTCCGCGACCGCGGCCTCGACGTCGTCGGCCGCATCCACGTGAACGACCGGGTCCGCGACGAAGCGACCAGGGACCGCGTCGTCGCGGTGGTCGTCGGCGGGTCCGGCGTCGAGCTCGTCCAGGTCCCGCGGCTGTCCGACGCCGACCTCGCGGCCTCGATCGCCGACCTCGACGTCGCGGTGCTGCCCTACCGGCACGGCACGCACTCGGGCTGGGTCGAGCTCTGCTTCGACCTCGGTGTCCCGGTCGTCGGCCCGCACGTCGGCCACGCGGGGGAGCAGCACCCCGAGGCGTTCCGCGCGTTCGACCGCGGCTCGGCTGAGTCCCTCGCGGCAGCGTTCGCCGACACCGTGCAGGTGGACGCGGCGCGGCCCGGGTCGCCGGAGCGTGTCGCCCGGATCGCCCGCCGTCGTGCGATGCGGCGGGAGCAGCGGACCGCGATCGACCGGGCGCACCGGGCCGTGTACGAGACGGCAACGGCCGCGACGACAACGGCAGCGACGACGACACCGGTCGCGACGGTCGGCGCATGACCGCACGACCCCTCCGGATCGCCGTCATCGCACCGATCCGCTACCCCATCAGCCAGCCGCACGCCGGCGGTCTCGAGTCGTCGGTCTGGAACCAGGTCCGGACGCTCCGCGCACGCGGCCACCACGTCCTCCTCTGCGCGACGGAGGGCTCGGACTTCCTCGACGGCGGTCCGGCCGAGTTCACGATCCCCGGTCTCGTGTGGGACGACCCGTCCGAGGCGACCGACACGACGTACCCGGCGGGCTACCTCGACCGGGCGTTCCCGGCACTCGACCGGGCGCTCGCGTACATCCGGGACCACGCGGACCGGTTCGACATCGTCGACAACCACTGCCTGCACGGCCTCCCGCTCGGGTGGGCCGACCGCCTCGGCGTGCCGATGGTGTCGACGCTGCACACCCCGACCCTCCCGTCCATGCTCGACGCGCACCGTTCCACCGGTGAGCCGCGGAGTGCGTTCCTGTCGGTCGGTGCGCACACCGCCGCGGAGTGGCAGCGCGAGGGCATCGACTCCACCGTCGTCCCGAACGGCATCGACACCGACGCCTGGGCGCTCGGGCCGGGTGGACCCGACCTGGTGTGGACCGGGCGGATCGTCCCCGAGAAGGGCGTGCACCTCGCGCTCGAAGCCGCGCGCCTGGCCGGCCGACGGATCGTCGTCGCCGGTCGGATCGGTGACGCGGACTACTTCGCCGACCAGGTCGCACCGCACCTCGGGCCCGACGCCGAGTACGTCGGCGTCCTCGGGCAGCGGGCGCTCGCGGACCTCGTCGGGCGGAGTGCCTGTGCGCTCGTGACCCCGGTGTGGGAGGAGCCGTTCGGACTCGTCATCGCCGAGGCCCTCGCGACCGGCACCCCCGTCGTGAGCTTCGACATCGGCGGCGTGCCCGAGGTCGTCGGGGCGTCGGACGGTGCCGCACTCGTCCCCATCGGCGACGCGGCGACGATGGCGTCGGTGGCCGGCGCACTCGCCGATCGGGTCCAGGCCGAGCCGTGGCGGCGGGTGAGCATCCGGCAGGACGCGGTCGACCGGTTCTCCCTGCACCAGCGGAGCGCCCGTCTCGAGCGGATCTACGCCGGACTCATCGTCCAGCACCGACGCCGACGTCGCCTGGTGCGCGACCCCGCCACGCGGATGGGCGCGACGACCGTCCCGGCACCGGCATGACGACCATCGGCTGGTACGTGCACCACCACGGTGCCGGCCACCTGACCCGGTTCCTCGCCGTCCGCGAGCACCTCGACGCCGACGTGGTCGTCGCCAGCTCGCTCCCCGCCCCGCGGACCCTGCCGCCCCGGACCACGTGGGTGCAGCTCGCCCGTGACGACGAGCCGGTCCCCCAGGCGGACGGCAGTGTCCGGCGTCCCGAGCACGCCTCGCCGACGGTGCACGGGCTGCTGCACTGGGCGCCCCTCGACCACCCCGGACACCGCAGCCGCCTGACCGCGATCGCCGCACTCGTGACCGAGCACGACGTCGCCGCGTTCGTGGTGGACGTCTCGGTCGAGGTCACGCTCCTCGTCCGGCTGCTCGGCGTCCCGACGGTCGTGATGACCCAGCCGGGCGACCGTTCCGATCTGCCGCACCGGCTCGCCTACGACGCGGCGGACCGCGTCATCGCCCCCTGGCGAGCGGGGCTGCACGTCTCGGACGCGCTCGCGCGCGTCGACGACCGCGTCCGGTACGTGGGGGGCATCTCCCGGTTCGACGGACGCGCGGTCGCCGACACGGCCGACGACCGCGGCCCGGCCGGGAGGATCGTGGTGCTCGGCTCCGTCGGCGCACCGCCGCCGACGGGTCACGTCCGGGCCGGCGCCGTCAGCACCGGGTGGACCGTCCTCGGGTCGTCGGCCGAGACATGGCACGACGACCCGTGGGAGATCCTGCGGCACGCCGACGTCGTCGTGTCCGCCGCGGGCCAGAACAGCGTCGCCGACCTCGCCGCGATCGGTGCCCGCGCGGTCGTGGTCCCGCAGCCGAGACCGTTCGGCGAGCAGGTCGCGACGGGTCGGGCGCTCCGCCAGCACGACCTCGCGGTGGTCGTCGACGCGTGGCCGGCGGAGGACGCCTGGCCGGCGCTCCTCGACCGGGCCCGCGCGCTCGAGCCGGCGTGGGAGCGGTGGGGCACGCGCGGTGCGGCGCGTCGGGCCGCGGACGCCGTCATGGAGGTCGTGTCGTGACACCGGTCGCACCCGAGGCCGGGACCGTCGTCGTCACCCTGTGCTCGGCGGCGCGCATCGACCACGTCCGTGAACAGCAGCGCCTGCTCACCCGGTGGGCTCCCGGGGTCGGTCGGGTCGTCGTCTGGCTCGACGACACCGTGCCGCCGGAGTTCCCGGCCGCGACCGTCGTCCGGACGCCCCCCGGCCCCGACGGTCTCCGTCTCGCCGCCGGCCGCAACGCCGGCGCTGCTCGGGCGCTCGACCTCGGCGGGCGGACGCTCGTGTTCCTCGATGCCGACTGCGTCCCGGGCCCGGACCTCGTGCCCCGGTACGCGCGCGCGGTGACCGCCCACCCGGGTGCCCTGCTCGTGGGACCGGTGACGTACCTCCAGGCCGGGTTCGAGCTCGGCGACGGTGCGTCGCTCGCAGCGGCGACCGCGCCCCACCCTGCGCGTCCGGCACCGCCGGCGGACACGACGGTCGTCGGCGGACGCGACGAGTACCCGCTCTTCTGGTCGTTGTCGTTCGCCGTCTCGGCCGACACCTGGACGCGGCTCGGCGGGTTCGACGACGCGTACGAGGGCTACGGCGGCGAGGACACGGACTTCGCGTTCACCGCCCGGGAGCTCGGCGTGCCGCTCGTGTGGGTCGGCGGAGCGGACGCGTACCACCAGCACCACCCGACGTCGTCCCCGCCGTGGCAGCACCTGCACGACATCCTGCGCAACGGCGCCCGCTTCGCCGCACGCTGGGGGGAGTGGCCGATGGGCGGGTGGCTCGATGCGTTCGCAGCCGCCGGTGCCGTCGAGCGGACGGCGGACGGGTGGGTGCTCAGCGCTCGAAGCGAGCCGCAGGGTCGTCGCTGAGCGCAGCCTCGACGCGCCGCCGCATGTTCTCGGACATGTCCGGGAGGCTCGCGAGGCTCCGCCACTCGGCGTCCGTGTTCTCGCCGTCGGCCGGGTGCGGGTCACCGCTGACCCACCGGCAACGGAACACGTGGTCCATGTACTGGGCCTGGTCGCCGTTCGGGTACCGCAGCGGCGGGATCGTCTGCACCCAGGCGAGGCGTTCCGCGACGGCGACGACCCCGGCCTCCTCGAGGACCTCGCGCTCGGCGGCGACGGCCGGCTGCTCGCCGGGATCGACGATGCCGGTGACGGGCGTCCAGGCCGCGTCGTCGGCACGACGGACGACGAGCAGCTCGAGGTCGTCGCCGGCACCCCGGGTGACGACCGCCGTCACCCCGGACAGCCAGAGCAGGTCGTGCCCGATCTTCTCGCGGAGGGACAGGACGAAGTCGGGGGTGGGCATGCGTCCACGGTATCGACCAGCGGGAGCCGCCGCGCCCCTCGTCAGCGTTGCAGACCGGCCGGACCGGTCATGACCAGTCCGGCGGATCGGCCCTAGAGTAGGGATCGCCATGGAGATCATCATCCTGCCCACGCCTGCCGAGGTCGGCCGCGTCGCCGCCGCCAAGATCGCCTCGATCGTCGCCGAGAAGCCGAGCGCCGTGATCGGTCTCGCCACCGGATCGAGTCCCCAGGGCATCTACACCGATCTCGGACGCCGGGTCCGTGCGGGGGAGATCTCGTTCGCGGCGGCGCGCGGGTTCGCGCTCGACGAGTACGTCGGCATCCCGCTCGACCATCCGGAGAGCTACGCGAGCGTCATCCAGCGCGACGTCGTCGAGCCGCTCGGGTTCGATCCTTCGCGCGTCCGCGTGCCGGACGGGCGAGCCACCGACATCGAGTTCGCGGCCAAGGAGTACGACGCCGCCATCCGAGCCGCGGGCGGGATCGACGTCCAGATCCTCGGCATCGGCGCGAACGGACACATCGGCTTCAACGAGCCGACGTCGTCCTTCGCCTCCCGCACCCGGATCAAGACCCTGGCACCCGCCACCCGGGAGGCCAACGCACGGTTCTTCGACTCGGTCGACCAGGTCCCGACGCACTGCATGACCCAGGGGCTCGGCACGATCCTGGAGGCCGGCAGCCTGGTCCTCGTGGCGCAGGGCGAGGCCAAGGCGGCAGCGATCGCCGGCGCGGTCGAGGGGCCGCTCAGCGCGATGCTCCCGGGGTCGGCACTGCAGCTGCACGAACACGCCACGGTCGTGGTCGACGAGGCCGCCGCGAGCCGTCTCACGCTCGGGGACTACTACCGCTGGACCTACGACAACAAGCCGGACTGGCAGCGGTTCGAGTAGCCGCGTTCCCTCCGCGGAAGGGGAGGGGTCAGTCCTCGGAGACCGTCACCGTGACCTCGATGTTGCCGCGGGTCGCGTTCGAGTACGGGCAGACCTGGTGCGCCGCGTCCGCGAGGGCCTGCGCCTGGTCGTGCTCCATGCCCGGGATGACGACCTCGAGCAGTACGGCGAGCTGGAACCCGCCCTGGCCGTTCGGGCCGATCTGGACGCGGCCGCCGACGGACGAGTCGGTGACCTTGACCTTCTGCGACCGGGCGACGCCCTGCAGTGCGGAGTGGAAGCACGCCGCGTACCCGGCGGCGAACAGGAGCTCCGGGTTCGCGCCGTTGCCGGAGCCGCCCATCTCCTTCGGGACCGCCATGTCGAGGTCGAGCGTGCCGTCGCTGGTGGCGACGTGGCCGTTCCGGCCCTCGCCGGTCGAGAGTGCTTCTGCGGTGTAGAGGACGTCCATCCGGGGTTCCTTTCGTGGTGCGGACCTGCGGTCCGCGCGTCGCATGACGGTGGTGCGCTCGTGCCTCCCGGCTCCGGGGTCCGGACGGGAGGCGCGGCTACCGTGCGTCTGCGGTGGTCGCCTGCATCCCCGCCGTGAGGCGGTGCAGGGTGTCGATGAGCTCGCGTGCCTGGTCGAGCGACCCGAGCTGGGTCCCGCCGGCGATGCACGCGGGCACGTGGGCGAGGTCCTCGCGGAGTGCGCGTCCGCGGTCGGTGAGGTCGACGGTGACGACACGTTCGTCGTCGCGGCTGCGCGTCCGGACGACGACGCCGGCGTCCGCCATCCGCTTGAGGAGCGGCGAGAGCGTGCCGGAGTCGAGGTCGAGCCGGTCGCCCAGGGTGCCGACGGTGAGCGGACCGTCGGACCACAGCAGCACCAGCACGAGGTACTGCGGGTACGTCAGCCCCCACGGCGCGAGCAGGGCCCGGTAGGCCTGTGTTGTCGCGCGGGAGGCTGCGTAGAGCGAGAAGCAGACCATCTCGTCGACGGGGTTCGCGGCTGCCATGAGACAACAGTTGCACACGATCCAGTTGTGCACAACTCGACAGTCCGAGCGTTCAGCCGTCCTCCGGGTACGGTGCACAGGTGCCTCGAGATGCCATGCCCGCCGCGGAGCCCGCGAACGCCCTGCCCCGGTTCCCCGTCCTCCGCGTCGTGGCCCAGGCCGTGCTCGGCGCGGTCCTGCTGTTCACCGGGACGGTGCACCTGACCGTCGGCCGCGAGTCGTTCCGCGCGCAGGTGCCGACCTGGGTGCCGCTGCCCGTCGACACCGTCGTGGTGCTCTCCGGGATCGCGGAACTCGTCCTCGGTCTCGCGCTCGTGCTCGTCTGGCGACGCCCGTGGCGGTCGGGCGTCGGGTGGGTCGTCGCACTCTTCTTCGTCGCGATCTTCCCCGGGAACGTCGCGCAGCTCGTCGACCACCGCAGCGCGTTCGGCCTGAGCACCGACACGGCACGCGCCGTGCGGCTCGTGTTCCAGCCGGTGCTCGTGGTGTGGGCGCTCTGGGCGACCGGCGCGTGGTGGGCGTGGCGCGAACTGCGACGCGAGCGGCTCAGCGCGGGGTGAGTGCGGTCCCGAGACGGTCGAACGCCTCGCGCAGCGTCTCGTCGGAACACCCGAAGTTGAGCCGGACGTGTCCGACGCCCTGCGTGCCGAAGTCCGGGCCGTGGCCGAGCGCGACCCGTGCCCGGTCGAGGATCGGACCGGCTGGATCGTCGCCCCACGGCAGTGCGCGGAGGTCGAGCCACGCCAGGTACGAGGCCTGCGGCTGACGGTGGACCGCGCCGGGCAGCACCTCCGGGACGAGCTCCGCGATGGTCCGGCGGTTCGCCGTGAGCTCCCCGAGGAGGCGCTCCAGCCACGGTTCGCCCTCGCGGAAGGCGGCGACGCTCGCGATGTACCCGAGGATGCTCGTGCGGGCGACGACCTCGTGCGACATCGCGTCGAACCAGCCGGCGGCGCGTCCGGTCCCACCGACCATGAGTGCGCATTTGGTGCCGGCGATGTTCCAGCCCTTGCTCGCCGCGGTGACCGTCACCCCGACCCGCGCGGCGGCGTCCGAGGCCGACAGGAACGGGGTGAACACGGCGTCCGCGTGCACGAGGGGCCCGTGGATCTCGTCGCTCACGACGACCGCGTCGAACTCGTCGGCCAGCGTGGCGAGGGCCTGGAGCGACGCACGGGAGTGCACGAGGCCGAGGGGGTTGTGCGGGTTGCAGAGGAGGACCGTGCGGGTGCCCGACTCGAACGCGGCGCGGACCCCGTCGAGGTCGATGGCCCAGTCCGCCGTGGTCGACGACAGGTCCGCCTCGGTGGACGGCGGCAGCAGCGGGACCTCCTGCGGGGTGCAACCGGCCTCGAGCACGAGGTCCCAGAACGGCGCGTACACCGGCGGCATGATGACCACGGCGTCGCCGGGCGAGGTCACCTGACGGAACACCTCGACGATCGCCACCGAGACGTCCGTGGTCGTCCGGACGAGGTCGGGCTCGAGCTGCCAGCCCCACCGCCGCTCGGCGAAGTCGGCGAACGCGTCGGGCAGCTCCCGCGTCGATCCGAGGTAGCCGGTGTCGCTCGCCTGGACCGCGTGGACGAGGGCGTCCCGGACCGGTTCGGCGAGGGTGCAGTCGATCTCGGCGACGAACATCGGCAGGACGTCGGCCGGGAACTCGGTGAACTTCACGCTCGTGCGGTCGGAACGGGCATCGAACGGGGAGACCATGACGCTCATGCCGTCAATCCTGGCTGGTGCTTCCGCGCTCGTCCACCGCATGACGCGCCGCGTCCGCGGCCTGACGCGCCGCGTCCACCGCGCGCCGTGCCGCACCGACGACGGCCGGGTCGGTGACGAAGTGCCGGTCCGCCGGGAGGACGCCCATGCGGACGGCCCCGCTCGATGCTGGGGCCGTCGTCGCTCGTCGTTTCGCGGACATGTGCACCGCGGCGATCCCGGTCGCGGCCAGCGCGTCGATGTCCGGAGGGGAGACCCCGCCGCCGGCCTGGACCTGGACCGGACCGGCCGCACCGACCATGCCGCGGAGCGTGTCGATGCCCTGCGGCGCACCCGGAGCACCACCCGACGTCAGGACGCGGGTGACACCGAGCCGGGGGAGCGACCCCGCCGCCGCGATCGGGTCCGGGGTGTGGTCGATCGCCCGGTGCACTGTCACCTCGACGTCGGGCGCGACCGTCCGGGCGGCGTCCGCGAACCGGGCGATCACCGTCGCGTCGAGCAGGCCCGCAGCGTCGAGCGCGCCGACCACGACACCGGCGACACCGGCGGCGGCGATGAGCCGGACCTCCCGGAGCATCGTCGCGAGCTCGTCGTCGTCGTACACGAAGTCGCCTGGCCGGGAGCGGACGAGTGCGTGGACGGGGATGCCCGTCGCCACCGCGGCCTCGACGAGCCCCTGCGACGGGGTCACGCCGCCGAGCTCGAGTGCGGTACAGAGCTCGACCCGGTCGGCCCCGCCGTCCCGCGCGACGATCGCCCCGGCAGCGGACACGACGGCGATCTCGAGCGCGAGACACCGCGCTCCCGCCACGGCATCCTCCTCGGGATCGGAGTCGTGTGCGGATGGTGGTGTGGTGTCGGGCGTGCTCATTCGTCGACTCCTCCGAGGGGCTGGTCGGACGCCGGGATGATCCGTGCGGACAGGTCCGGCTCACGGTCGAACTGCCGGTCGAACGGGAACATCGGCCGCCGGATGCGCCGGTGCCCGAGGCGCGCGAGGTCCTGGTCGACGCCGCCGGGGGTGAGCCCGAGCATCCAGTCCTCGGACATGGCGAACAGCTCCGGCTCGAGGTACCCGATCTTCACGACGACGACGTCCGCCGAGCGCGGGTCGAGGTCGAGGTCGGTGAAGTCGTGCTCGTGGTGGTACGGCTTCCGGAGCTCCGTGAGGATCGCGAAGACACTGCCGACCTGGAGGACGACCTCGGTGACGGCATCGTGGTCCCCGTGCCGGATCGCGTGCACCCGCCCGGTCATCGTCAGCGGTCCGGCGTGGCGGTCGTCGACCTCGGCGCCGGCGGTCACGGTGACGGTCGCACCGACACCCGCCGCGACGGCCTTGGCCACGGCGGCCGGACCGGGGACGCTGGCGTAGATGACCGTCGGACCGTCCGCGGTCTGGAACTCCGGGCGGGCGAGGAGCTCGGTGAGGCCCCACGTCATGTCCCCGGCGCCACCGGCGGTCGGGTTGTCGCCGGAGTCCGAGATGAAGAACGGATGCGCGTCCGAGGCCAGCGCGGCGTCGAGGCACTCGGCGAAGGACCCCGTCGGCGCGACGAACGCGAAGTCCTCGCGGGCGTCCCAGAAGGACCGCGCGAGGCGTTCCGCACCCGCGGCGACAGCGGACTCGTCCCACCCGGTGACGACGACGACGGCGCGGTTCCGGGCCTCGTCCGCCCAGGCGTACCCGACCCAGATCGCGGCGTCGACGACCCCGTCGGTGGCCTCGACCTCCGGGACCTCGGCGTAGACGTGCTTCGCGGGCTCGATGCGCGTCGAGGTCTGCTCGCCGGGCAGCAGCACGGGGACGGGGATCCACGCCTTGACCGGCCGCCGGCGGGACGGGACCGACGAGTCGGGGTCTCCCGTGCCTCCCGGCTGCTCCGCCAGGAGCGCCAGCAGGTTCCGCACCCCGCGCTCCTTGGTGTCCCAGGCGTCCTCGTGCGGCGCCATCCGGTAGCACGTGATGAGGTCCGACATGTGGGCGAGCTCGCGCGAGACGTTGCCGTGCAGGTCCATCGTCGTCGACACGAGCACGTCCGGCCCGATGACGTCGCGGATGCGCGCCAGCACGACGGCCTCGGCGTCCTCGAGGCCGTCGACCGTCATCGCGCCGTGGATGTCGTACCAGAGCGCGTCGACCGGGCCGGCGTCCACGATCGCCGCGAGCCGTTCGAGGAGTTCGCCGGTGAGCTCCTCGAACGCGGCCCGGGTGACGATGCCGCCCGGCAGGGACTTCCCGACCAGGGCGCCACGCCAGTCCGCCGCCGCACGGAGTTCCGACCCCGGCTGCGTGAACGGGTAGCGCTCGATGACCTCGTCCCCGCGGAGCGGGTGGAACGCGGCCGCCTCCGTCCGGGCGGGGGAGAACGTCGACGACTCGATGCCGAGCCCTGCGATCGCGATGACCGGGCGGTGGCTCCCGGTGTCGGTGCTGGTGTCAGTGGGCGCGGTGTCAGTGGACACGGTTCCTCCGGGTGGTGGGGGCGGACTGGGTGGTGGTGACGGCGTCGAGCGCGACGGCGAGGGCACGCTGCAGGGCGAACTGGCCGGCGCCGACGAGTCCGGCGTCGGCACCGAGCGTCGCCCGCTCGATGACGAGGGACTGCGTGACGAGCGGGTGACAGCCCTCGTAGAGCTGACTCCGCACGGCCGCGACGAACGGCTCGAGGGTCGAGAGGATGCCGCCGAGGTACACCGCGTCGGGGTTGAAGAAGTTGACGTTCGCCGACAGGACCTCGCCGAGGTACTTGCCGGCGCGACGCACGGCACGGGTCGCCTCCGGGTGGGCGTCCGTCGCGAGCCGCACGACGTCGTGCGTGGTCTCGACGAGGCGCCGACCCCGGTCGGCCTCGCCAGTCCCACCGGGCGCCGTCCCACCCGACGCCGTCCCGTCCGGCACGGTCCCGTCCGGCACGGGCCCGTCCGGCACGGTCACGCCGGCGTCCCGCAGGATCCGGACGAGTGCGGCGCCCGAGGCCACGGTCTCCAGGCACCCGGTGTTCCCACACGAGCACGGCGTGTCCCCGGCGGCGTCGATGCGGACGTGCGTGATGTCGCCGGCCGCACCGGTCGCCCCGCGGTACAGCCGACCGTCCGCGATGATGCCGGCGCCGATCGCCGACCCCGCCTTGACCATGATCGCTTGCCGACGATCGGCGGGCTGCACCGCGTGCTCGCCGACCGCCATGCAGTTCGCGTCGTTGTCGATCGCCGCCGGCACGCCGAACCGGTCCGTGAGCCACGCGGCGACCGGGAACCCGTTCCACCCGGGCATGCGGCTCGGCAGGTCGACCACGCCGGCCTCGACGTCGACCGGGCCGGGGAGGCTCACGCCGACGCCCCGGAAGCCCGCACGGCCGCGCTGGTCGACGAGGTCCTCGAGCAGGACCGCGAGGCGCGACAGCCCGGCGACCGGCCCGTCGTCCATCGAGAACGGCACGTTCGACACGTCCGAGACCCCGCCGCCCGGCAGCACGATCCCGATCCGGGCGTGGCCGCCTCCGAGGTCCGCCGCGACCGCGAACTCGTCGACGCCGCCGAGTCGGAGCGCCTTGCGGGGCCGTCCGCCGGTCGAGGCGGTGGTGCCCTCCTCCGCGACGATGCCACGCTCGATGAGCTGACCGACGGTGAGGGACACGGTCGAGGGCGCTGCGCCGAGGACGACCGCGATCTCGGTACGACTCGTCGCCTGCCCCGAGGCGATGAGCTCCAGGACACGGGCACTTAATTCAGACATGGGGAAACTAACTGCAGTCGAGAGGTGGCACCACGACTCTAGAGGCGGTCGATCGTCCCGCCGCTTTCGACAGAACGGCAGAAACATACTTTTTACGGGCGGGGGTTTGTTATTCCAGACCCGACGGACATTGACTGTGGGCACACACCCGCCTTCCCAAGGAGAACCCATGCCGAAGTTCCGCCGTTCGGCGCTCGTCGCCGGCGTCGCCCTCGCCGCGAGCGCCCTGCTCGCCGGATGCGCCGGCGGGTCGAACGCGTCGTCCTCGTCGAACTCCGACGAGATCAACTACGCGCTCCCCGCCAACTTCACCCCGAACTGGATCCTCCCGATCGGCACCGCCGCCCACCTCAACACGAACAACGGCTCCATCGCAGCGTCGCTCTGGGAGCCCCTCGTGGCGTACGACGGGTCGACCGGCAAGATCGCCTGGAACAAGGCCGGCTCGATCGCGACCGCGGCCGACTTCGCCGCCGACGGCAAGAGCGTCACCGTCACGCTCGGCGACCGGACGTGGAGCGACGGGAAGCCGATCACCTCCCGCGACGTCGAGTTCTGGTTCAACCTCATCAGGGCGAACAAGGCGCAGTGGGCGAGTTACAACGAGGGCAAGGCGCCAGACAACTGGACGTCCTTCACCGCCGTCGACAGCACGCACTTCACGCTGACGTTCGACAAGACGTACAACGACGACTGGATGCTCGCGAACGAGCTGAGCCTCATCACGCCGCTGCCCCAGCACGCCTGGGACAAGACCTCGGCGAGCGGATCGGTCGGCAACGCGGACGAGACCACCGCCGGCGCCAAGCAGGTGTGGAAGTACCTCAACACCGCGGCGAAGGACATCTCCGGGTACGCGTCGAACCCGCTGTGGAAGACCATCAGCGGCCCGTACGGCATCGACTCGTTCTCGACCGCCGGCAAGGTCGTCCTCACCGCGAACAAGAAGTACGACGGCAACGAGAAGCCCGCGATCGCGACGGTCAACCTGCTCCCGTTCACCACCGCGGACGCCGAGACCAACGCGCTCCGCTCCGGATCGGTCGACTACGGCTACATCAGCGCCTCGGACATCGACCAGAAGAGCTCGTTCACGTCGAAGGGCTACGCGGTCGAGCCGTGGTCCGGCTGGTCCATCACGTACATGCCGTACAACTTCAACAACCCCACCATGGGCGCCGTCTACAAGCAGCTGTACGCCCGCCAGGCCGTTCAGATGTCGATCGACCAGACCGCGCTGTCCAAGGTCGTCTTCAACGGCACCGCCGTCCCCGGCTACGGTCCGGTGCCGCAGGCGCAGGCGTCGGACTTCGTCTCCGAGACGCAGAAGGACAACCCGTACCCGTTCTCGACGTCGAAGGCCAAGGACCTGCTGACCGGCCACGGCTGGACCGAGCAGGGCGGCACGATGGTCTGCACCGACCCCGGCTCCGGGAGCGACCAGTGCGGCGAGGGGGTCGACCAGGGCACGAAGTTCCAGATGCAGGTGCTGTCGCAGTCCGGCTCGACCGTGACCGACAACATGATGAGCGCGATCCAGTCGTCGCTCGCCAAGACCGGCATCGACTTCTCGATCAAGACCGCGCCGGTCAACTCGGTGTTGTCGCAGACTCCGCAGTGCACCGCGGACCAGGACATCTGCAAGTGGCAGCTGTCGTTCTTCGGCACCGCCGGCAGCTGGTACTTCGCGGCGTACCCGACGGGTGACTCGCTGTTCCAGACGAAGGGCGGGTCGAACTTCGGCAACTACTCGAACCCCGACGTCGACGCGCTCATCAGCGCCACCACCACGAGCACCGACTCGACGGCCGTGCAGGACTACTCCGCCGCGGTGGCGAAGGACCTGCCGGTGATCTGGCTGCCGAGCCCGGACTACCAGATCTCGGTCGTCAAGACCGGCCTCACGGGCGGCACGTTCGACCAGGACTCCCTGGCGAACTTCCACCCCGCGCAGTGGAAGTGGAGCAAGTGACGACTGCGCTCCACCTCGGCAGGCGAGTGCTGCAGGCCGTCGTCGTGATCCTCATCGTCACGGTCGTCGTCTTCGCCCTGCTGCACTCGCTCCCCGGGGGTCCCGCACGCGGGATCCTCGGGGCGCAGGCCACCGCCCAGCAGCTCGCGGCGTTCAACCGCGAGCAGGGTCTCGACAAGCCGCTGGTGGTCCAGTACTTCTACTACCTCGGGACCCTGTTCCGGGGCGACCTCGGCACGAGCTACTCGCTCAACGAACCGGTCACGCAGCTCATCGTCGAGCGGCTCCCGAAGACCCTCGTGCTGACGATCCTGTCCGCCATCGTGGCGCTCGTCATCGCGATCCCGCTCGGGATGTGGCAGGCGGTCCGCCGGAACAAGCCGGTCGACTACGTCGTCACCACCCTCGCGTTCGTCGCCTACTCGACCCCGGTGTTCTTCCTCGGGCTCGTCATCATCATCGTGTTCAGCCAGGTGCTGCCCTGGTTCCCCTCGCAGGCGCCGTCCGGCACGACGCTCGCCGAGGTGTTCGCCGACCCCGCCGGTCTCGTCCTCCCGGTCGTCACGGGCGCCGCCGCGATGATCGCCGTGTTCAGCCGGTACATGCGGAGCGCGACCCTGGAGAACCTCCAGGAGGACTACGTCCGCACGGCCCGCGCGGGTGGTGCGCGCCGAGGCGCGATCCTCCGCCGGCACGTCTTCCGGAACTCGCTCACCCCCGTGGTCGCGATGCTCGGCTACTACGTGCCGGTCCTGTTCGGCGGCGCACTGGTCGTCGAGCAGCTGTTCAACTACCCGGGCATGGGGCTCCTGTTCTGGAGTGCCGCACAGTCGTCGGACTACCCGGTCCTGCTCGGCTGCGTGCTCGTCATCTCGATCGCGACGGTCGTCGGCACGCTCCTCGCCGACGTGGTCCAGACGATCGTCGACCCCCGAGTCAAGGCAGGCCAGGCATGAGCGCCGTCCAGATCGCGCCCGAGACACCCGACGCCCACGGGCCCGTCGTCGACGTGGTCGGCGCACCGCCCGGGAACGTCGCCCTCCGACGCTTCCTCCGGAACCGGCTCGCGGTCGTCGGACTCGTGGTGGTCGTCCTCTTCGTCCTGTTCTGCTTCGTCGGTCCGTTCCTGTTCCCGACGGACCAGACGCACACCGACCTCGCGAGCGCGAACCTGGCCCCGGGTGCGGGCCACCTGCTCGGCACCGACGCCGTCGGGCACGACGAGTTCGGCCGCCTCATGTACGGCGGCACGGTGTCGTTGCTCGTCGGGCTCGCCGCCGGGCTCCTCGCGACGGTGATCGGCACGCTCTGGGGCGCGATCGCCGGCTACGCGGGCGGATGGGTCGACGCCGTCATGATGCGCGTGGTGGACGCCGGCATCGCGATCCCGGCGCTGTTCATCCTGCTCGTCATCTCGGCCATCTCGACACCGGACGTCTGGGGACTCATCGTCATCCTCGGCTTCGTCAGCTGGCTCGTGCCGTCGAGGCTGATCCGAGCCGAGACCCTGACGCTCAAGAACCGCGACTACGTCCTGACCCTCCGCGCGATCGGCGGCTCGCACGCACGCGCGGTGATGCGCCACGTCCTGCCGAACTCGGTGTCGACGATCGTCGTCGCGGCGACGTTCCAGGTCGCGGACGCGATCCTCCTCGTCGCGTACGTGTCGTACCTCGGGCTCGGGGTGCAGCCGCCCGCGACGGACTGGGGTGGGATGCTCTCGGCGGGCCTCACCGCCGCGTACTCCGGGCGGTGGTGGCTCATCCTGCCGCCCGGTCTCGCCGTGATCCTCGTCGTGTGCGCCTTCAACGCCATCGGTGACGGCCTCCGCGACGCCTTCGACGTGCGGGGCCGCGGATGACCGGCCGGGACGAGACCGGAGCAGCCATGACCTCCAGCACCATGCCCGACCCGACGTCGGTCGCGCCGATCCTCGACGTGCAGGACCTCGGCGTCACGTTCCGCACCGAGACCGGGGACGTCCCGGCCGTGCGCGGCGTGTCGCTCCACGTCCGCCCGGGGGAGACCCTGGCCCTCGTGGGGGAGTCCGGGTCCGGCAAGTCGACGATCGCCCTCGCGGCCATGGGGCTGCTCTCCCCGAACGCGGTCCCGAGCGGTCGTGCCTCGATCGACGGCACGGACGTCGTCGCCGCGTCCGAGCAGACCCTCGCCGGTCTCCGAGGTCGGACCGTGTCGATGGTGTTCCAGGAGCCCGCGACGGCACTCGACCCGTTGACCAGGATCGGCGCGCAGATCGCCGAGGTCATCCGGAACCACCGGCAGGTGTCGGCGCGGACCGCAGCGGCCGAGGCCGTCGACCTCCTCCGCCGTGTCGGCATCCCCGACCCGGCGCAGCGCGCGTCGGCGTTCCCGTTCCAGCTGTCCGGCGGGCAGCGGCAGCGAGTGGTCATCGCGATGGCGATCGCGAACGAGCCGCGACTGCTCATCGCCGACGAGCCGACGACCGCACTCGACGTCACGGTCCAGGCGGAGATCCTCGAACTCCTCCGTCGGCTGGCGGTCGACACCGGGACCGGCGTGCTCCTCGTGACGCACAACATGGGCGTCGTCGCGGACTTCGCCGACCGGGTCGCCGTCATGCTGCAGGGCGAGATCGTCGAGACCGGCCCGGTCGAGGAGGTCCTCCTCCGCCCCCGGCACGCGTACACGCAGCGGCTGCTCGCCGCGGTGCCGCGACTCGACGTCGCAGTACCCGGAGCCGTCCCGCCCGCCCCGCAGGTCACCGACCGCGTCGGTGCGGACGCGTCGGACGGGAGGCCCGGGGAGACCCCGGTGGTCGACCTCCGTGGCGTCGGGGTCACGTTCGGCAGGGGGCGCCGTGCCGTGCACGCCCTCGCCGACGTCGACATCGCGGTGCACGCGGGCGAGACCGTCGGGCTCGTCGGGGAGTCCGGCTCCGGCAAGTCGACCGCGGCCCGTGTCGCGCTCGGGCTCATCGCGCCGACCACGGGCACCGCGTCCCTGTTCGGCCAGGACCTCCGACGGACCAGGGGTCGCGCACGCCGGACGCTCCAGGCCGGCATCGGCGTCGTGCTGCAGGACCCGGTCGCCTCGCTCGATGCCCGGATGAACGTCGGCGAGTGCATCGCGGAACCGCTGCGGGTGCACCGCCGAGGCATCGGGACCGCCGAACGGGAGCAGCGGATCGCCGAGGTGCTCGACGCGGTCCGCCTGCCGAGGAACCTCGCCGGCCGGGCGCCGCGGGAGCTCTCCGGCGGTCAGCGGCAGCGGGTCAGCCTCGCCCGCGCGCTGGTCCTCGAGCCCCGGCTCCTCGTGGCCGACGAGCCGACCAGTGCGCTCGACGTCAGCGTGCAGGAGACCGTCCTCGAGGTCATCGCCGAACTCCAGGACGACCTCGGCTTCGCGTGTCTGTTCGTCTCACACGACCTCGCCGTCGTGCAGCAGTTCGCCGAACGCGTCGTCGTGATGCGCCAGGGCCGCATCGAGGAGCAGGGTCCGACCGCGACCACCCTCCTGCACCCCGAGACCGACTACACGCGTCGGCTGCTCGCCGCGGTGCCGGTGCCGGACCCGGTCCTCCAGCGGCAGCGCCGGACCGACCGACAGGTCGCGCTCGCCGCCGGCCGGACGGACGCCGAGGCGGACGGCGCGGCACCCGCCGACGGAGCGCGGTCGTGAGCCGGACCGAGGTCGCCGGCCCCGGCCTCCAGGCCGGTCGTCGTCGGCTGCTCGCGGGGATCGACGTCGGCGGGACGAACACGAAGGTGCTCGTCGCGACCGAGGACCTCGTGGTGCTCGACCGGACCGACGTGCCGACGCCGTCGCACGAGGGTGGCGCCGCGATCGTGGCGCGTGCCGTCGGAGCGGTGCGCACCCTGCTCGCGCGGGTGGACGGCGTGCTCGTCGGGGTCGGCGTCGGCGCGGCCGGCGTGGTCGACGCGCGGACGGGGACCGTGCTCGTGACCGGCGACTCGTTCACCGGGTGGGCGGGGTTCGCCGTCGCGGCCGCGATCGAGGCGGCACTCGGCGTCCCGGCGACCCTCGACAACGACGTCAACGCGTTCCTCCGCGGTGAGGTGTCCACCGGGGCGGTCGTGGGGGAGTCCGACGTGCTCGGGATGACCCTCGGCACCGGGGTCGGCGGCGCGCTGCTGCTCGGTGGCGTCCTGTTCGACGGCCCTCGAGGTGCGGCCGGCGAGATCGGACACGTCCCCGGGTTCGGTGATGCGCGGTGCACGTGTGGGCAGACCGGCCACCTCGAGACCCTCGCCGCCGCGCGGGGCATCGCCGCCCGCTACGCCGAACGCACCGGGCGGGTCCTGCACGCGCACGAGGTCGCCGCTGCCGCCTCCGCCGGGGACGGCGACGCGCTCGCCGTGTTCGACGCCGCCGGGTGGGGGCTCGCCCGGGCGATCCTCGTCACGGCGGGGGTCCTCGACGTGACGACCGTCGTGATCGGCGGCGGGGTGACCCGGGGGTGGGATCTGCTCGAGCCCCGGATCCGGCGGTGGCTGGACCGGGAGCCGCCGGTCAGCGGAGCCGCGATCCGGGTGGAGCGGGCGCGGCTCGGCTCCGACGCGGTGGCGCTCGGGGCGGCGTCGCGGGTGCGGTCCCTCGTCGCCGGCTGACCGACTCCCTGGTCGAGAATGCGCGATTGCGGGGTGCGGGGCCCTGCCCACTCCGAGATCGTGCATTCTCGACGGGGTCGGACGGGGTCGGACGGGGTCGGGGACGGGGTCAGACCGGGTCAGACCGGCCGGCCGGCTGCCCAGACGCGGCGGACGGACAGGTCCGGGCCGAGAACGACCACGTCGGCGGCGAAGCCCGGGGCGAGCCGACCGAACCGGTCCCCGACGCCGATCGCCCGCGCCGGGATGCTCGTCAGGGCCGCCACCGCGTCGGGCAACGACGCACCCGCCTGCTGCACGGCGATCCGCAGCGCGACGTCCTGGGTGAGGGTCGAGCCCGCGATGGTGTCGGTGCCGGCCACGTGCGCGATGCCGTCCGTGACCGTGACCTCGAGCGATCCGAGCGTGTAGGAGCCGTCCGGGGAGCCGGCAGCGGCCATCGCGTCCGTGACGAGTGCGACCCGACCGGGAGCCGCACGGAGCAGGGTCTGCGCGACGATCGGTGCGACGTGCACGCCGTCCAGGATGAGCTCGAGCGTCACCCGGTCGTCGGCGACCGCTGCCATGATCGGGCCCGGATCGCGGTGGTGGATGCCCGGCATGGCGTTGAACGCGTGCGTCAGCATCGTCGCCCCGGCGTCGAACGCGCGTCGGGCGGTGTCGAAGTCCGCGACGGTGTGGCCGACCGCGGCGACGACGCCCGCACCGACCACATGGGCGACGGCGTCGAGGGCGCCGGGGAGCTCGGGCGCGATCGTGATCTGTCGGAGGACACCCTCTCCGGCCGCGAGCAGGTCGTCGACGGCGGCGATGGTCGGCGGGACGAGGAACGCGGGGTTGTGTGCACCCTTGTTCGACGGCGACAGGAACGGCCCCTCGAGGTGCGCGCCGAGGACGAGCGGGTCCGACGCCATGAGTGTGCGGACGGTGTCCAGCGAGGACACGAGCGCCGGGATCGGGTTCGCCACCAGGGACAGCAGCGACCGGGTGGTGCCGTGGGTGCGGTGGACGGCCAGCGCGGTCGTCATCGACGCCGCGTCGTCGTCGAACGAGCTGCCGCCACCGCCGTGCGTGTGCAGGTCGACGAAGCCCGGGGTGATCGTCGCGCCCCCGAGGTCGACGACGTCGTCCGCCGGGGGGACGTCCGCTCCGGAGCCGGTCGCCCGGATCGTGTCCCCGGCGAACAGCACCCACGCGTCGTCGACCAGACCGGCCGCGTCGACGGCGCACGCGTTCGTCAGGAGGGTGCGCCGCCCCTCCGGACCGGACCCGACCGCCGCGCCGGACCCGACCGGGTTCCCGACGCCCGGGTCCGTCAAGCCGGGGTCTCCCGGCGGAACGCGACGACGCCCGTCAGCGCGGCGACAACCACGAACACGAGCCCCACGAGCGGGTACCCGATCGACACCCACGCGGCACCCGCGGCGACGACGAGCGCCGTCTCGACGATCACCTTGCCGACCGTGTCGGTCCGGATCGGCGACCTCGGCGACCGGAAGAGGAACCACACGACGGCGGCGAACACCGGTGCGCCCACGGCGAACACGTACTGCGTCGGCGGACGCCAGGAGTAGTACCCCCACGCGGCGAGCGACAGCAGCCCGACCACCATGACCACGACGCGGAGGGCGCCCCAGAAGTCGGCCCGTCGGCGGGACGGTGCGGCGGCGGGGGCCGGAGCGGGGGTGTCGTCCCAGTCGACGGGGGACTGCGGTGCGTTCGTCATGCGGTGGGAGCCCTCAGCGGAAGATGATCGTCCGGGCGCCGTCGAGGAGCACGCGGTCCTCGGCGATCCACCGGACCGCCTGGGTCAGGGTGCGGGACTCCTCGTCCTGGCCGATCGACACGAGTTGCTCGGGGGACCGCGAGTGGTCGACGCGGACGACGTTCTGTTCGATGATCGGCCCTTCGTCGAGGTCGCTCGTCACGAAGTGCGCTGTCGCACCGATGAGCTTGACGCCGCGCGCGTGCGCCTGCCGGTACGGGTTCGCGCCCTTGAACCCGGGCAGGAACGAGTGGTGGATGTTGACCGCGCGACCGGCGAGCGCCGCGCAGAGGTCGGGGGAGAGGATCTGCATGTAGCGCGCGAGGACGACGAGTTCGATGTCGTGCTCCTCCACCGCCTCGAGGATGCGGTTCTCCATCGCGACCTTGTCCGCGTCGGACCGGACCGGACGGGTCTCGAACGGCACCGAGTAGAACGACGCGAGCTCCGCGAGGTCGCGGTGGTTCGAGAGGACGAGTGGGACCTCGATCGGGAGCTGGCCGCCGCGCTGCCGGTACAGCAGGTCGTTGAGGCAGTGCCCCGCCTTCGACACGAGCACGAGCGTCCGGAGCGGGCGGCCCACCTCGTCGAGGTGCACCGCCATGCCGTACCGCTCGACGACGGGGGCGAGGGCGTCCTCGAACTCGATGCGTGTCACGGGGGCGAGCACCTGGAGTCGCATGAAGAACGTGTCGGTGTCCGCGGAGCTGAACTGCTGCGACTCGGTGATGTTGCCGTTCGCGGCGACGACGGCGCCGGAGATGGCGTGCACGATCCCGGGGCGGTCCTGGCAGACGAGCGTCAGGGTCCAGTGGGTCGCGTGGGTCACGGTCGCCAGCCTACCGAGTGGGCCCGGACACCCCGACCGCTAGGCGGGCGGGGTCGTGCCGGCACCCTCGGTGTCGTCGGCACCAGCCGGACCGGTCCCGGCCTGGTCGAGGTTCTCGTCCGCGTCGCCCATGTCCCCGGTGGCGGGTCCGGACGTCGGCAGCCCGTAGTGCTCGCGGACGTCGTCGGCCTCGGCCGGGGACAGCGTCCGGCCGGTGCCGAGCGTCGGCGCGTCCTTGATGTCGTCCTTCGTGAACCCGACGTGGACGTCCATGCCGTCGAACGTGGCGTCGTGGGCGGGGACGAGGGTCTCATGGCCGCTCAGCAACCCCGTCGCGACGACGAGGAACGCCGCGGTCCCGTCCTCGTCGGACGGGAACACCTGGGTCACCTTGCCGACGGAAGCGCCGTCGCTGTCCCGCACGGTCGCGTTCTCGACGCGGTGGATCTTGCTCTTGGCGATCATGGCCCCAGTCAACGCTCCCCGCCTGACGCTTCGCGGGCAGTGCGACCCTCCCACGCGGGGTCCGCGCGGGGTCCACCGGGCTCAGGTGGCCCGCGGGCGTCGTAGTGCGCGGTCGGACACCGTCAGCGCGGTGAGCAGCACCGCGACACCGACGATCACCGCCCCGAGCAGGTGCAGGTCCGGCGTCGTCGGGCGTTCCCCGAAGACCCCGCCGATCAATGACGACGCCGCGATCGCCCCGATGTAGACGCTCGTGCGGGAGAGCCCCGCGGCGGTGCCGATGGACCCAGACGGCACCTGTGCGTACAGCGCGGCCTGGTTCGACACGGACGCGAGGCCCTGTGGGATCCCGAACATCGTCGGCACGAGTGCGATGAGCCACACCGGGGCGTCCGCGTGCAGCACGACGAGGAGCAGCCCGCCGACGATCGGCACGGCGGCCGCGATGACGAGCGGTGCGCGGACGCGGGTCCGCCGGGCGACGAGGAAGGACACCACCCCGGCCAGGATCGCCGCCGGCAGCTGGAGGGAGCCGGCGACGCCGCTCGAGAACCCGGCGACGTCCTGCACCCACTGCGAGAACCCGTAGGTCATCGTGTACGCGATCAGGTAGATGAGGAACAGCCGGACGTACGTCCGCGACAGGGCGCCGTTCCGGGCGAGCATCCGGACGTCGATGAACGGCTTCGCGGCGCGCAGCTCCCAGCGGACCAGGGCGACGAGCAGTGCGACGGCCACCCCGAGGAGCCACCACCACCCGGCCGCCAGGTCGAGCAGGAACACCAGCAGCGCCGAGACGGTGCCGGTCATGAGCAGCATGCCGACCGGGTCGAGGGCGGTGAGCACGGGGACGCCGGCGTCGTGCACGGCACGGTCGCGGTCCGATGGCAGCCACATCCCCGCGACGACGAGTCCGAACACGGCGAGCGGGACGTTGACGAGGAAGATCGCGTGCCATCCGAACGCGGTGATGAGCGCTCCGCCGAGCGGGGGACCGGCCGCCGCCGAGACGAGCGAGGTGATCGACAGCGCACCGAGGACGAGGGGCGGGGTCGGCTTCCCGATCCGTTCCGAGTGCTGGCGGAGCGTGGTGAGCGCCGCCGGGTAGGCGGAGGACGTCCCGATCCCGATGAGCACCCGAGCCGAGACCGCACCGCCGAACCCCGGCAGGAACTCGGGCACGACCCCGGCGATCCCGACGACGACGAGCCCGGCCATGAACACCTTCTTCGGCCCGAACCGGTCGGCGAGCTTGCCCATCGTCGGCTGCGCGATCGCGCTCGCGAGGTAGAGGGCGGCGACGAGCCAGATCGCCTGCGCCGACCCGATGCCGAGGTCGCGCGAGATCGGGGCGAGCGCGACCGACACCATCGTCGTGTTGATCGGGTTGAGGAGCGGCCCGACGAGCACCGGGACGAGGAGCTTGGGGCCGAACCCGGACCCCTCGGACGCGGCGGCGGTGGACGCTGTGGTGGTCGGGACGGGGTTGGTGGACGTGGACGTGAGCAGCGGCTTCCGGGGATGGGGAACGATGGTGGGGGTGGCCGACCGGGGTCAGGGACCGACGAGGTCGTCGATGACGGCGAGCGCGCGCTCCAGGACGGCGCGGTCCTCGGACGGGAGGGCCGACAACCGTTCCGCGATGAGCCTCGCCCTGGTCGCGCGCGAACCCTCGCGCGTCCGACGACCGGCGTCCGTCAGGCGGACGACCGCACGGCGGCCGTCGTCCGGGTCGGACTCGCGCACGACGAGTCCCTGTTCGACGAGCCCGGCGACCGTCTGCCCCATGGACTGCGGTCGGACGCCCTCGGCACGGGCGAGGTCGGCGGTGCTCTGCGTGCCGTCGCGGACGAGCCGCCCGAGGACTGCCGACTGGGTGGGGGTGATCTCGTCGGTCTTGGCAGCGAGGAGTGCTCGACGGAATCGACCGTGGAGCGCGATGAGCTCCTCGGCGAGGTCGAGGTCGAGGCCGCGGTCGAGCTCTCGGTCGCGGTCGCGGTCGCGGTCGATGCGGGTCTCCGTCACCCGATCGACAGTACGCCTTGCAAGGTGACCTTGCAAGTTTGCCTTCTAGCCGTGATCGCTCATCGTGATCACGAGGTGTTCCTGGACGGACCCGAGCCAGTCGTACACGTCCCGGAGTCCGGTCCCTGCCGGGTCCTCGGCGAGGTCGGTCCCCTGGTCCCACGGGTCCACGTCGTGGATCCCGAGTCGCTCTGCGACGGTCAGTCGCAGGTCGGTGAGACAGCGGAGCCACGCCTGTTCGGCCTCCCGGTCGAGGGCTCCGGACTCGGCACCCGTGAGCCAGTCGTGCACGACGCGGGCGTTCTCGGTCTTGCGGGCGAGGAGGTCGTCCATCGTGAACCGGCGGAACTCCGCGGCGGCCTCTGCGTCGTCCGGGTACGCCGAGGGGAACAGGCGGACGGACACCGGGTCCGCCGCCACGTCGCCGCCCAGGATCTCGAGCAACTGCGCGGTCAGGCTCGCGAGCACGCTGCGCTCGCCGGGGGACAGCGTCAGGTGGATGCCGTCCCGGCGCCGCACGAACGGGATCACCCGGCGGTCCGGGTCGCGCGCGTCACTCGCCGCTCCGGTCGACGGTCGCCTGGAGGCCGTAGCCGTGCATCGCTTCGACGTGCCGCTCCATCTCCTCCCGATGGCCGCTCGCGACGACCGCCCGGCCGTCGTCGTTCACCATCCGCATCAGCCGCTCGGCGCGGGTCCGTGAGAAGCCGAAGTACGACTGGAACACGTACGTGACGTAGGACATGAGGTTCACCGGGTCGTCCCAGACCACCGTGACCCACGGGACGTCCGCGCGCGTGCGCTCCCGGACGTGCAGGTCCGGGTCCACGAGAGTCATGTGGTCCAGGTTCGCACGTTCTCACCCGACCTGCCCGCGTGGGGACCGACCTCGCGCGCGATGCGCTCCGCTTGCTACGATTTCCAGCGTCGCGACTGGCGTCGGATGGGTCACCATCGGGGAGCGGCACACAGACACGGTGCGTGGCCGTACGCCTGGGCCACGACGAGAGAACCGACGCGTCGACACCGACGCATCCGAGCGACCCCGAGGAGTCCCCGTGTCCACACCCACGACGGCAACGTCCAGTCTGCCCTCCACCTTCAACGCCCCCCTGTCCGAGATCGACCCCGAGATCGCACGTGTGCTCGAGCTCGAGCTCGGTCGTCAGCGCGACTTCCTCGAGATGATCGCGTCGGAGAACTTCGTGCCGCGCGCCGTCCTCGAGTCGCAGGGGTCGGTGCTCACGAACAAGTACGCCGAGGGCTACCCGGGCAAGCGCTACTACGGCGGCTGCGAGTTCGTCGACATCGCCGAGCAGCTCGCCATCGACCGTGCCAAGGCGCTGTTCGGTGCCGACTACGCGAACGTCCAGCCGCACTCCGGGGCGACCGCGAACGCCGCCGTCCTGCACGCCATCGCGACGGCCGGCGACACCATCCTCGGTCTCGAGCTGGCCCACGGCGGGCACCTGACGCACGGCATGAAGCTCAACTTCTCCGGCCGCATCTACAACGCGGTGTCCTACGGCGTCGACCCGGAGACGTTCGAGGTCGACTACGACGACATCCGCGCCAAGGCGATCGAGCACCAGCCGACCGTCCTCATCGCCGGGTGGAGCGCCTACCCGCGGCAGCTCGACTTCGCGAAGTTCCGCGCCATCGCGGACGAGGTCGGCGCGAAGCTCTGGGTCGACATGGCGCACTTCGCCGGTCTCGTCGCCGCCGGGCTCCACCCGTCGCCGGTCCCGCACGCGCACGTCGTGTCCACCACGGTGCACAAGACCCTCGCCGGTCCGCGCTCCGGCCTGATCCTGTCGAACGACGAGTCGCTCTTCAAGAAGCTCAACTCCGCGGTGTTCCCGGGGCAGCAGGGCGGCCCGCTCATGCACGTGATCGCGGCGAAGGCCACCGCGTTCAAGCTCGCGGCCGAGCCGGAGTTCAAGGACCGCCAGGAGCGGACGATCCGTGGTGCCAAGCTCCTCGCGTCACGACTGACCGAGCCCGACGCGCGTGCGGCCGGCATCGACGTGCTGACCGGCGGGACGGACGTGCATCTCGTGCTCGTGGACCTCCGCGAGTCGGAGGTCGACGGCAAGCAGGCCGAGGACCTCCTGCACCAGGTCGGCATCACCGTGAACCGCAACGCCGTGCCGTTCGACCCGCGTCCGCCGATGGTGACGTCCGGCGTCCGCATCGGCACCCCGGCACTCGCGACCCGGGGGTTCGGCGACACCGAGTTCACCGAGGTCGCGGACATCATCGCCAGCGCACTCATGCCGAACCCGGACATCGAGGCACTCGCCGCCCGGGTCAAGGCGCTCACCGACGCGTTCCCGCTCTACGCGTGAGCGACGGCGTCCCCGGCGGTGCGGCAGCAGCCGTGCCGGCCGGTTCCGCCAGCGCGCCCGGCGTCCTCCCGCGCACCCGGTTCGGTGACGACTCCACCGCGATCCGGATGGACGGCACCGCACTCGCGGCTCGGGTCCGCTCCGAGCTGGCCGGTCGGGTCACGCGGCTCCACGAGCACGGTGTCCGGACCGGGCTCGGGACGATCCTCGTCGGCGCGAACCCCGGTTCGCTGTCCTACGTCGCGGGCAAGCACCGCGACTCCGCGGAGATCGGCATCGAGTCGGTGCGCATCGATCTCCCGGACACGGCGTCCGCCGCGGACATCCGCGCCGCGATCCTGCAGATGAACGACGACCCCGCGGTGACCGCGTTCATCGTCCAGCTCCCGCTCCCGGTCGGCATCGACCCCACCCCGATGCTCGAGCTGATGGACCCCGCGAAGGACGCCGACGGCCTGCACCCGACGAACCTCGGCGAGCTCGTCCTCGCGGTCCCGGGCGGTGCCGGCACGATCGACGCGCCGCTGCCGTGCACGCCCCGCGGGATCGTCGAGATGCTCAGCGCCTACGACGTCCCGATCCGTGGGAGACACGTGACGATCATCGGTCAGGGTCTGACCGTCGGGCGGCCCCTCGGGCTGCTCCTCACCCGGCTCGAGGCGACCGCCACCCTCACGCACTCCCTGACCGAGGACGTCGCGGCGGAGACCCGGCGCGCCGACATCGTCGTCGCGGCGGCCGGCGTCGCGGGACTCGTGCGGCCGGACTGGGTCGCGCCGGGTGCGGCCGTCGTCGATGTCGGCATCACGCGCGTGGTGGACCCGGAGACGGGCGCGGCGAAGCTCCGGGGCGACGTCGACCCGGCGGTGGCGAGCGTGGCGGGGTTCCTGTCACCGGTGCCGGGCGGCGTCGGCCCGATGACCCGGGCGATGCTGATGAAGAACGTCGTCGAGGCGGCGGAGCGGCGCCTGCAGTAGCGGGGCGGAGCGGAGCCGGGCTGGGCCGGGCGGCTCCGCCCCGGACCGCACGTCAGTCGCGGCGCGCGCCCTGCGCCGCGTGCACGACGAACACCGTCGGTGCTGTGTAGCCGGCCCCGGCGAAGGCCGCCGTCACCGCCGCACCGATCCGCTCCCGGTCGGCGGTGTCGACGAGCGCGATCGCCGCACCGCCGAACCCGCCACCGGTCATCCGTGCACCGACGGCACCTTCGCGCATCGCGGTCTCCACGGCCAGGTCGAGCTGCGGGACGGAGATCTCGAAGTCGTCGCGCATCGACGCGTGCGACGCGAGGAGCAGGTCGCCGATCGCCCGCGGGCCGTGCTCGCGCAGGGTACGGACGGTGTCGAGGACGCGCTGGTCCTCGGTGACGATGTGGCGGACACGTCGGAACGTCTCGTCGTCGAGCAGCGCTTCGGCCCGGGGGAGGTCGGACACCGCGACGTCGCGGAGGGCCGTCACGCCGAGTGCTGCAGCACCGCGCTCACAGGACGCCCGACGCGCCGCGTAGCCACCGGTGGCGTGCGCGTGCTCGACCTTCGTGTCCATCACGAGCACCTCGAGCCCGGCCGCCTCGAGCCCGAGGTCGACGACGGTCGCCTCGAGTGAGCGGCAGTCCAGGAACACCGCGGAGTCCTGCTCGCCGAGGAGGGACGCCGACTGGTCCATGATCCCGGTCGGAGCGCCGACGGCCTTGTTCTCGGACCACTGGCCGACCCGTGCCAGCTCGGCGCGGTCGAGGCCGAGCTCCCACAGCTCGTCGAACGCGAGCGCGGCGCCGCACTCGATCGCCGCACTCGACGACAGCCCGGCACCGACCGGGACGTCCGAATCGATGAAGACGTCGAGCCCGGACGCGTTCGACAGGTCGACGCCGCGGTCCTGCAGTGCCCAGGCGATCCCGAACACGTACGCCGACCAGCCCTGCATCGCGTCGACCGAGAGCGCGTCGAGTGAGATCTCCTGGACGCCCCCGTCCGGGTCGAACGCGGACGCGACCCGGAGCAGCCGGTCCGTCCGGACGGCGATGTCGGCGGTGGTGCGGCGGTCGATGGCGAAGGGGAGCACGAAGCCGTCGTTGTAGTCGGTGTGCTCGCCGATCAGGTTGACCCGGCCGGGTGCGGAGTAGCGGACCGTCGGCTCGTACCCGAAGACCTCGGAGAAGGTGGTCATGCGCGTTCGATCCCCTTCCGGATGAACTCGGCCTGTTGTTCGGGGACGACGTCACCGATCCAGGCACCCATCGCGGACTCGCTGCCCGCGAGGAACTTGAGCTTCGTCGCCGCGCGTCGCGGCGAGGTGATCTGCAGCATGAGTCGGATGGTGTCGCGTCCGACGTGCACCGGGGCCTGGTGCCATGCGGCGATGTACGGGGTGGGGGTGTCGTAGAGCTGGTCCATGCTGCGGGTCAACCGCAGGTGCATGTGTGCGAGCTCGTCCTTCTCCGGCTCGGTCAGCCCGGCGAAGTCCGCGACGTGCCGGTGCGGGAGCAGGTGGATCTCGAGCGGCCAGTGCGCAGCGAACGGCACGAACGCCGTGAAGTGCTCGCCGGTCAGGACGACGCGATCGGACTGCCGCTCGGACTCGAGGACCTCGGCGAACAGGTCCGGCCCGAAGCGCTCGATCGATGCGAGGAGCCGCTGCGTCCGCGGTGTCACGTACGGGTAGGCGTAGATCTGCCCGTGGGGGTGGTGCAGGGTGACGCCGATCGCCTCGCCGCGGTTCTCGAACGGGAACACCTGGTGGATGCCGGGCATCGCGGAGAGCGCGGCGGTCCGGTCCGCCCAGGCCTCGACCACGGTGCGGGCCCGCGACTCGGAGATCGACGCGAACGACCCGGCCGTCTCCGGGGAGAAGCACACGACCTCGCACCGGCCGACCGACCGGAACTCCCGGCCGATGCCGACCTCGGCCAGGGCGTCGAGCGACGGCGGGGCGTCGTCCGCCTGCAGATCCGGACCGAACGACGGCGACTTGTTCTCGAAGACTGCGACGTCGTAGGTGTCCGGGATCTCCGACGGGTTCGCCGGCGTCTGCGGTGCGAGCGGGTCCTGGTCCGCCGGCGGCAGGAACGCACGGTTCTGCCGCGCGGCCGCGATCGAGATCCACTCCCCGGTCAGGACGTCCTGCCGCATGTGCGCCGTCGTCGGCCGGGGGTCGAGGATGCGCTCGTCGATCCGCCGCTCGGGCGGGAGCGCCGTGTCGGCGTCGTCGAAGTAGATGAGGTCGCGGCCGTCGGCGAGCTTCGTCGGGCGCTTGGTGATCGTGCTCACCGGAGCACCATACTCCCGACACGAAGGATTGCGAAAGCGAACGGAAGCAGACGAAACTGGAGCGATGTCCTCCACCCCCGATTCCGACGCCCTGTCGTTCCTGCGGGGCGGTGTCCTGCCCGCGCCCCTCCGGCAGGACCGCATCGTGTCGATCCTCGACGCCGCCCCGGGACTCGTCCGGACCACGGCGCTCGCGGCCGCCCTCGGCACGAGCGAGGTCACGGTCCGCGGCGACCTCGCCGCGCTCGACCACGCCGGTCGGATCCGCCGCGTGCACGGCGGTGCGGTACGGATCGGGACCGTCCTCCGTGAGGAACGACCGTTCGAGGAGACCGCCGTCGAGCAGGCTGAGGCCAAGGCGGCGATCGGTCGTGCGACGGCGGCGCTCGTCCGGTCGGGCGAGTGCGTCGTGCTCGACGTCGGCACCACCACCGCTGCGGTCGCCTCGGCGCTCGTCGCCCGGGACGACCTCGCGGACGTGACGGTCGTGACGAACTCGTTGACGAACGCGCTCCTCCTGGAACGTGCCGTCCCGCGGTTCACGGTCGTCGTCACCGGCGGCACACTCCGACCGTTGCAGCACTCGCTCGTCGCGCCGTTCGTCGGCACGGTGCTGCCCATGATCGCGGCGGACATCGCGGTCATCGGCTGCTCCGGCGTCTCCGTCGAGCACGGCGTCACGAACGTCAACCTGCCGGAGGCCGAGGTGAAGCGGCTCCTCGCCGCCTCCGCTCGGCGTACCGTGGTGGTCGCCGACGGGGCGAAGCTCGGTCGGTCCCACATCGGTGTCGTCGGCGCACTCGACACCGTGGACGTCCTCGTGACGGCCGCTGCCGACGCCGCAGACCTCCTGCCGCTCCGTGCGACCGGCCTCCGGGTCGTCGTCGCCGACGATGCGGGGCACGGCACCGACGGCACAGACCAACGAACGGAGCAGCACGGATGAGCGCATCACCCACGGGCGGGCAGTACCACCTCCGGCACGCCGGAGCAGACGGGGTCGTCGAGGCCGTCATCACGCAGGTCGCCGCCGGCATCCGACAGCTCAGCGTCAACGGGTTCGCCCTGACCGAGTCGTTCAGCGCCGACGAGATGCCGGCGGGCGCGTGCGGCATCGTGCTCGTGCCCTGGCCGAACCGGGTCGCGGGTGGCCTGTGGCACCACGACGGCGCTCCCCAGCAGCTCGACATCTCCGAGCCGAAGTACGGCAACGCGACACACGGGCTGCTCCGGTACGCCCCCTACCACGTCGTGTCGCAGACCGAGTCGGCCCTCGTGCAGGAGGCGACCGTGTACCCGCAGCACGGATGGCCGTTCCTGCTCGAGACGCGAGTGCACCATGAGCTCACCGACGACGGGATCCGCGTCACGCACGAGATCGTGAACCGGTCCGACGTCCGTGCGCCCTTCGCCGTCGGGAACCACCCGTACCTGCGCGCCGGTGACGCTGCGGTCGAGGAGCTCTCCGTCCGGCTCGAGGCCGCAACGTCGTTCACC
The DNA here is from genome assembly GCF_049341865.1 of Curtobacterium phyllosphaerae. Lineage (NCBI taxonomy): Bacteria > Bacillati > Actinomycetota > Actinomycetes > Micrococcales > Microbacteriaceae > Curtobacterium > Curtobacterium phyllosphaerae. The sequence continues at coordinate 432,277 of NZ_JBMPIU010000002.1, forward strand.
ACCGACGAGAAGAAGATCCCGAACGGCTCGCAACCGGTCGAGGGAACCCCGTTCGACCTGCGGGCCGGGCGCATCGTGGGTGAGAGCGATCTTGACACCGCCTACACGGACATCACTCCCGACGCCGCGGGGATCCGGCGCACCACCGTGCACGCCCCGGACGGCGACGGCGTCGAGCTCTGGCAGGACGAGTCGTTCCCGTACGCGCAGGTGTTCACGTCACGCGTGTTCCCGCGCGGTGACGGCCTCGGGCTCGCACTCGCCGTCGAGCCCATGACGGCGCCGGCGGACGCACTGAACTCGGGCGAGGGGCTCCGTTGGCTGGAGCCGGACGAGTCCTGGACCGGCAGCTGGGGGATCCGGCGCATCGGGTCCTGAGCCGGGGCCGGGGGGACGCTCGACGTCCACGGACGTCCGACGGCCACGGACGTCCGACGGTCGGGGACGCTCGACCCATCACGGACGTCCCTCCGGTCGGAGAGGTCCCACCGATCAGGCGCGGCGCATGCGAAGTGCCTCGACCGCGAGGGACTCGCTCGGGTAACTCCCGATCTCCTCGGCCCAGGCCGGGTCGTCGCCCCGGAGCGCGATGAAGGTCTTGCGCAGTCGACGGACGTAGCCGAGGACTTTGGTCGGCGTGTGCACCTCCGCGAAGTCCGGACGGATCTGGCGGGTCGCGACCCGAGCGTTCCGGCGGAGCTCGTCGAGCAGCATGTCGTCGGTCATCGTCGCGACCCGCGCGCCGAGCCCGTGTGGCGCGACCCCGCTCGACACCGCGGTGGCGATGTCAATCATCCGGAGCGCGTCGCTGGTGGAGCTGGCTGCAGGTGCGGCGAGAGGTTCGGTCACGGTGTACCCCGATCATGGTGTCGTGCGGTGGAGCTGGAGGACCCGAGGAGCGGATCCGAGAACGACACTATCGAGCAGAACCCGGCGAACATCTGAACAGGAGCCTGGGCTGTGGACAAGATCTGCAGTGATTCCGCTGTGGAAGGTGCGTACCCCGAATCGGCCGGACGGGAGCCGCCGACGTGTCAGTCGAGCTCGTCGTCGTCGACGGGGGTGACCTCCGACACACGGTCGAGCGCTCCGACCCGGGCGAGCAGCGTTCGAGCCCGGTGCACCCGCGTGCCGTGCGGGAGCGTGCGCACCGTGCGGGAGCATGATGCGACATCACTCCCGAAAAGCGACGTCGCTGAGCCTGGGGAATGTCGCTCGATGCAGGATCATGGAGCGCCCAAGCCCCGACGCGCGGTAGACCATCGCGGCGGCCGAGATGGACCCTTTCCGTCCCGTTGGGACGACGAAGCGCGGGCCCCGTGGGGACCCGCGCTCCGGAACGGGATCCTCGAGGGCCCGATGTGTATCTGGAGATCAGACGATGCGGATGTTCTCCGCCGGGAGCCCCTTCGGGCTGGTCGCGACGTCCAACTCGACGCGCTGGTTCTCCTCGAGCGAGCGGTAGCCGTCCGCCTGGATGGCGGAGTAGTGAGCGAGGAGATCTCCGCTTCTGCGGTGATTCCGCTGTGGAGGGTGCGTACCCCGAATCGGCCGGACGGGAGCCGTCGACGTGTCAGTCGAGCTCGTCGTCGTCGACGGGTGCGACCTCCGTCACACCGTCCAGGGCTCCGACCCGGGCGAGCAGCGCAGGGACGGTCTCACCGCCGTTCATGCTGACGAGGACGGTCGCGAGCCGCACACCGTCGGCGGGTGCCGACTCATCAGGGCGGAGCTCGTCCGCCGTCCGGACACGGGAGACGCGCCAGCCGCCCGAGGTCAGCGAGTCGAGGATCGACCGGAGGTGCCCGCCACCGTCGCGGTAGGTGATCCGCATCTGCACTGCTGAGTCGTGACCGCCGGGCAGCCGACGGGTGACGGCGGTGTAGCCGTAGGTGATCAGGAAGTGCAGTGCCGTCACGACGAGCGCGAGGAGCCAGAGTCCGGCACCGGCGGCCATGCCGATCGCGGCGGTCTCCCAGACCGCTGCGGCGGTCGTCAACCCGCGGACGGCACCCTGGCGGGTGAGGATGAGCCCGGCGCCGAGGAAGCCCACACCGGACACGATCTGCGCCGCGACCCGGGACGGGTCGAACGAGACACCGTCTCGGATGACGTCGAAGAACCCGTACTTGCTGACGATGAGCATGAGCGCAGCGGTCGTCCCCACGATCGCCTGGGTGCGGAGCCCTGCACTCTTGCCACGGATCTGACGTTCCAGCCCGATGAGCGAGGAGAGCGCGAACGCGAGCAGGAGTTCGCCGATCTGGACCGGGCCCTGACCCTCGAGGACATCGAGGTGGGCAGCGGCGACGAGCATCGGCTCAGGCTACTCGGAACGGAACCTTCTGTGGGAGGTCCGTCCCGGCGGGACGACGAAGCGCGGGCCCTGTGGGGACCCGCGCTCCGGAACGGAACCCTCCGTGGGAGTTCCGTCCCGGTGGGACGACGAAGCGCGGGCCCTGTGGGGACCCGCGCTCCGGAACGGAACCCTCGAGGGCCCGATGTGTATCTGAAGATCAGACGATGCGGATGTTCTCCGCCTGGAGCCCCTTCGGGCTGGTCGCGACGTCGAACTCGACGCGCTGGTTCTCCTCGAGCGAGCGGTAGCCGCCCGTCTGGATGGCGGAGTAGTGAGCGAAGAGATCTCCGCTGCCGTCGTCGGCCGCGATGAAGCCGAAGCCCTTCTCAGCGTTGAACCACTTGACGATGCCTGTTGCCATGACTGCGTTGTTTCCTTGATGTGATGTGTTGCGGTACGCGTCTGTTCTGCGCATCGACTGGTCTGGGACACGCTACGGCATCGGGCGTCGGAATGCGCCATACATCCGCAAATTGGTGGCCGAGTTCGTCGGACGTTCGCCGCGCGGACAGCGCGCTGACCCCCGTCGACCCCGGCGGCACCTGGAGTGTGGGCCCCGTGGGGCTCGAACCCACGACCCTCGGATTAAAAGTCCGGTGCTCTACCAACTGAGCTAGAGGCCCTCGACCCGAGGATATCGTGCCGCGTGACGCGCCTCGGTACGACGAACGCTCGCCGCCCCGAGGGCCGACGAGCGTCCGGATCCGGGTCCGGGGTCAGCTGCGGCGGCCGGTGAGCGTCCGCAGGAGCCAAGCGATCACTGCGATCACGAGCAGGACGATGCCCACCCAGAGCAGGAACTTGACGCTGGCGACGAACCCGCCGACGAACAGCAGGATGACGGCGATCACGGCCAGGACGATCAGCAATGCGTTCATGAGGTTCTCCTTGTTCGCTCTCCGGGGGTCCACGAGCTCGTGGCGAGTTTCGGACCGGGAGCTTCTCCTGCAGAGCGACCGTACCCGGCGCCGCGACCGCTGTCCGGGGTGCGGCTTACACTGACCGGGATGCCTCGCGACCACCACCGCCCCGTGCAGTTCACCGACGCCGAGTTCGAGTCGCTGGAGGGCGGCACCGACCCCGCACTGATCAACCGTGTCGCGCACGAGACCGCCACGGCCCTCGTGCACCGCGTCCGCACCGACCCCGATCCCGCCGTCGTCGACCGACTCGTCACCTACACGGACACCCACGGCATCGACGCGCTCGCAGAGCTCTGGGCGACGGTCGGCCCGCACACACTGCCCGGGGCGCTCTGGCGTGTGTACCTCGTCCGGACGCTCATCCGACAGAACCCGGAGGAGACCGCGTACTTCTTCGAACGCGGCACGATCGCGGTGTCCACCATCGACCAGGCCGTGGCCGGGGCGGAACAACCCACCGGCCCCGCGGAGATCGTCGCGCTCGCCGACCAGATCCTCCGCGGGCTCTACACGGGGGACTTCGCGGTCGCGCTCGACCGGGGCGCCGCGTTCTGTCGGCTCGCCGCCGCAGGTGCCACGAGTGTCGCGGACGACTCCGACGCCACGGCGGATGAACGTGCGACCGAGCTGACGCGGCGGGCGCTCCGACTCACGGAGCTGGCGCAGGACCTCGGTTCAGCGGCCGCACTCTGGCGCCGGGACAGCCTCGACTGACCTCGTCCAACGTGTCCGACGCACGCTCGTGTCGCGAGGACACATCGATCGCCGCGTGCTTGTGGGAGACACCGCTGCCCGTGCACGGCCGGACCGCAGACGTGTCCACCGAGAGAGAACACGGCGCGGACTCGGAGTCGGACCTCTGTAGAGTCGTCAGAGCCGGGCCGCAGTAACCCCGGGCTCCAAATTCAGCCGCTTCGAGCGGTCTCGCGCCGAGAGGCGTTCCTGCGGTCCGGTTCCTCTTCGTTGCGATCCGGCGTGGTCCGAGCCGCGCTCTGCTCTCGGGATCACCTCCGGCCATGTCCGCCCGGGGCGCCCTCGCCGGCCGAGCGCCCCCACCCGGCCACTTCCCCGACCACCGGCCGGGCGCGTCCCCAGCCCCGCGCCTCCAGGCCGTCAGCAGATGCCCGCCCGTGAGCAGGCGGACGCTCGACGGCGGCCGGAGAGCCGCCGGACAGCCGCCGGAGTGCGCCGGTGAAGTCCCCCAAACCGATCAGCACACCGCCCCGAATGCTCTGTGTGACGGCGGGACGGCCGTGCACACCGGATGCAAGACCCCCCGTGCGACCCGGGCCCTCGGGCCAATTCCCTGCGGGCCGCACGGGGTCCGGTGGCACGAACGCTCCTCCCTGATCGGCCGATCCGAACCACGTCTCGGTCTTCGCACGATTCCACAGCACTGCTGGCGGAAGGCACGGGGAGGAGGAAAACCTGCAATGCTGACACTCGTGACTCGTGATACCGAAGGCTATGAGGCGACTTCGCCCGTGGTGTCGGCCGACGAGCTCCTCACCAAGGTCGCCGGCGGCGACCAGCAGGCCTTCAGTGCGCTGTACGACCAGCTCTCCGGACGGGTCCTCGGACTCATCACCCGGCTGCTGAAGGACCACGCCCAGTCCGAAGAGGTCACGCAGGAGGTGTTCCTCGAGGTCTGGCAGAACGCCACCCGCTTCGACACCACCCGCGGATCCGCTCCGAGCTGGATCCTCACCATGGCCCACCGCCGCGCGGTCGACCGGATCCGTGCCGCTCAGGCGTCGCGCGACCGAGACACAAAGGTCGGCATCCGCGACTTCGAGACGGACTTCGACTCCGTCACCGAATCGGTCGAGATCCGCATCGAACACGAACGTGTCAGCCGCGCTCTCGCCCGCCTGACGGAGTTCCAGCGGCAGGCCGTGACCATGGCGTACTACGGCGGCTACTCGCACAGCGAGATGGCCAGCCTCCTCGGTGTCCCGATCGGCACCGTCAAGACCCGTCTCCGTGACGGGATGATCAGACTTCGCGACGAGATGGGGGTGACGTCATGACCAGCCGACCCGACGACCTGGGCCTCATGACGGGTTCCTACGCGCTCGACGCCGTGACGGACGAAGAGCGTCAGGCCATCGAGGCCGCTCTCGCCACCTCGGACGAGATGCGCGCAGAGGCGGACTCGCTCCGTCAGACAGCACTGCTCCTGGCCTACGCGGCCGAGACGATCGAACCGCCGGCGGACCTCAAGGCCTCGCTGATGGCGAAGATCGCCACGACCCCGCAGCGGCCGGCACAGACGGCACGACACAGTGACACGGCGACGGAGACCCCGTCCGTCCCGAAGCCGGTCGAGCACATCGCCCCGGTGGCGGACGTCGCTGTCTCGACCTCCGGCACGGCCTCGTCCACCGCACGCGCCCGGTGGTTCCAGCGCCCCGGGCGGGTCATCCTGTCGGCCGCGGCTGCCGTGGCGATCATCACCGGTGGCACGCTCGGCGTGAACGCGCTCGTGCAGCCGACGACGCCCGGTACCTCGACGCAGGCGTCCGCGATCGGCAAGATCACCGCGGCGTCGGACTTCGAGCGCTCGACGACCCCGGTGTCGACGGGTGGGACGGCGACCGTGGTGTGGTCGAACAAGCTCGGGAAGTCGGCGGTCATCCTGAAGGGTGTGCAGGCTGCTCCGGCCGGCAAGACGTACGAGCTCTGGTACATCGGGTCGACGATCACCCCGGCCGGGCTCGTCGACCACGTCGACGGGACGACCTCGGCGGTGCTCGAGGGCACGAAGCGGACCGGCGACACCGTCGGCATCACGATCGAGCCCGCTGGCGGCTCGAAGCAGCCGACGACGGAACCGATCGCGGCGGTCTCGACCCAGGCGTAGGACGAACGCTCGACCCAGGCGGAGGACGAACGCTCGACCCCGGCGGAGGACGAGCGCTCGACCCAGGCGGAGGACGAGCGCTCGACCCAGGCGGAGGACGAACGAAGGGCCCCTCTCCGGAGGGGCCCTTCGTCGTGCACGGCGGGGGACTGTCGGGACATGCGCGTATCGGCAGACCGCGGACGCACCGGCCCCACGGACTGGAGGTGCGGCGCCGGCCGGCACCGCACCTCCAGTCCGTCACACGGTCGCGACCGCGCCCCGGGGGATCAACCGAACCGGCCGCTGACGTAGTCCTCGGTCGCCTGCACGGTCGGGTTCGAGAAGATGGTCGCGGTGTCACCGAACTCGATGAGGTTCCCCGGCTGCCCGGTCCCGGCGATGTTGAAGAACGCCGTCTTGTCCGACACCCGCGACGCCTGCTGCATGTTGTGCGTCACGATGACGATCGTGTAGTCCTTCTTCAGCTCCTCGATGAGGTCCTCGATCGCCAGCGTCGAGATCGGATCGAGCGCCGAGCACGGCTCGTCCATGAGCAGGACGTCGGGCTGCACGGCGATGGCGCGGGCGATGCAGAGCCGCTGCTGCTGACCACCGGAGAGCCCCATCCCCGGCTTGTCGAGGCGGTCCTTGACCTCGTTCCAGAGGTTGGCGCCCTGGAGCGAGCGCTCGGTGATGTCGTCGGCCTCGGAGCGGCTGATCCGCTTGTTGTTGAGCTTGACGCCGGCGAGCACGTTGTCCTTGATCGACATCGTCGGGAACGGGTTCGCACGCTGGAACACCATGCCGACCTGGCGCCGGACGAGGACCGGGTCGACGCCCGGGGCGTAGAGGTCGTCGCCGTCGATCTTGACCTCGCCCTCGACCCATGCGCCCGGGATCACCTCGTGCATGCGGTTGAGGGTGCGGAGGAACGTCGACTTGCCACAGCCGGACGGGCCGATGAACGCCGTCACGGTGCGGGGCTCGATCGTCATGGAGACGTTCTCGACCGCCTTGAACTTGGAGTAGTAGACGTTGAGGCCGTCGACCTCGATGCGCTTGGACACGCGGGGATCCTAACTTCGGGGTGAGTGGGGACGCTGTGTCAGCGGCCGAGCTTGGGGGCGAACACGCGCGCGATCAGTCGCGCCAGCAGGTTCAGGGCCATCACGATCAGGATCAGCACGAGCGCGGCGGTCCATGCCCGGTCCACGAACGGCACCGGGTTGGCGCCCTGCTGCGAGTACTGCGTGTAGGCGAACACCGGGAGCGTCATGATCGGGTTCTTGACGACGTCGTAGTTCATGCTCGTCGTGAACCCGGCGGTCACGAGGAGCGGTGCCGTCTCGCCGATGACACGGGCGATCGCGAGCATGACGCCCGTCGTGATCCCGGCGAGGCTCGTGGGGAGCACGATCTTCACGATGGTGAGCCACTTCGGGACGCCGAGGGCGTACGACGCTTCGCGGAGATCCATCGGGACGATCTTGAGGACCTCCTCGGTGGCGCGCACGACGATCGGGATCATCAGCACGGCGAGGGCGATCGACGCGACGAGACCGTTCCGGGTGCCCGGCCCGATGAGCAGCGAGAAGAGCGAGTAGGCGAAGAGCCCGGCGACGATGGACGGGATGCCCGTCATCACGTCGACGAAGAACGTGATCGAGCGGGCGAGCCAGCCCCGGCCGTACTCGACGAGGTAGACGCTCGTCAGGAGCCCGACCGGCACGCTGATGAGCGTCGCGAGGAGCGTGATCTCGACGGTGCCGACGATCGCGTGCAGTGCGCCGCCGCCGTCGGTGATCACGTTGCGCATCGAGTACGAGAAGAACTGGCCGTCGAGCCGGGCGAGGCCGTTGGCGATGACCGTCCAGAGCAGCGAGATGAGCGGCAGGACGGCGAGGATGAACGCGGTCGCGACGAGCGAGGTGACGAGCCGGTCGATCGCCTTGCGCCCGCCCTCGACGATGCGCGAGATGACGACGATGAGCACGTCGAACAGCACCGTGCCGAGGAACACCACGGCGACGATGTTGAAGTTCTTCACGGAGCCGCCGGCGTTCAGCAGCAGGAACACGAGCCCGAAGAGGACCCAGCTCGCGAGGAGCAGCAGCCACGGGAACGGCTTCGGGAGCTTGCCGGACGCGTAGACGTTGCCGGCGCCGGCGTTCGGACGGAGAGCGAGTGACATCGGGTGCCTTCCCGTCAGCCCACGCGCTTGCGCACGATGAAGCGGGCGAAGATGTTGATGGCGAGCGTGATCACGAAGAGGATCAGCCCGGACGCGATGAGCGCGTTGAGGCGGACCCCGGACGCCTCCGCGAACTGGAGTGCGATGTTCGCGGCGATCGTCGACGGGTTCAGCGAGGTGAGGACCCGGAACGAGATGTTCGTCGAGACCGACAGGACGATCGCGACCGCGAGGGTCTCGCCGAGGGCGCGGCCGAGCCCGAGCATGATCGCGGACACCATGCCGGAGCGGGCGAACGGGAACACCGACAGTCGGATCATCTCCCAGCGCGTCGCACCGAGGGCCAGTGCGGCCTCCTCGTTGAGCCGCGGTGCCTGCAGGAAGATCTCCCGCATCACGGCGGTCATGATCGGGATCGTCATCACCGCGAGGACGATGGCCGCGGTGAGGATCGTGCGCCCGGTCCCGGACACCTGTCCGGAGAAGAGCGGGAACCAGCCGAAGTACTCGTTGAGGAACGCGTAGAAGGGCGTCACGAAGCGGGCCAGGACGACGACGCCCCAGAGTCCGAACACGACGCTCGGGACGGCCGCGAGCAGGTCGATGACGTACCCGAGGACGGCAGCCATCCGCCGCGGCGCGTAGTGCGAGATGAAGAGGGCGATGCCGATCGCGACCGGCGTCGCCATGATGAGCGCGAGGATCGCCGCCCAGACGGTGCCGAAGACGAGCGGGCCGACGTAGTCCCAGAACCCGGTGGCGTCGTTCGGCAGGTCGCCGGCCCTGGCCGAGAACGCCGGGATGCTCTGCCAGATCAGGAACGCAGCGACGAGTGCGAGGACGACGAGGATCAGTCCGCCGGCGAGGACCGTGGCGGTGGAGAACACCCGGTCGCCGATCCGGACGGGCGCCTTGAGCCGTGCGGGTGTCACGGCCGGGACCTCGGGGGCCTGCGGTGCAGGAGCTTCGGTCGTCATGTCCTTCGGGACTCCTCGTCGGGTGGGGACGCCGGGTGCGGACGTCGGATGCGGCGGGTACCGCGCGGTTCGGCCGGGAGGGACGGTGCGGGCTGGCACCGCCCCTCCCGACCGAACGGGGTCCGGCCCAGGTGCCCGGCCGGGGATGGCCGGGCACCTGGGCCGCGGGTGTTACTTGATGGTGGCGATGGCCTTGGTGACCTTGGCGGACAGCTCGTCGGTCAGCGCGGCGGACTTCGCCTGCGTCGCGGCGGCGCTCTGGCCCTCCGAGCTCGCGGCGTAGGTCAGGTACGCCTTGACGAGGTCGGCCTTGGCGCTGTCCTGGTAGGTCTGGCACGCGATCGCGTAGGAGACCAGCACGAGCGGCCATGCGCCCTTGGCGGTGTCCTTGCGGTTGATCGAGATCGCGAGGTCGTTGTCCGCACGACCGGTGGCGACGTCGGAGTCGGCGACGACCTGGGCCGCACCCTTCGCGCTGATGGTGGTGGCGGTGTCGCCGACCATCAGCTTGGCCTTCGAGAGGCTGCCCGCGCCGGAGTCGTCGATGTAGGTGATCGAGTTGCTGGCGCTCGCCATGGCGCTCGCGACGCCGGAGGTGAGCTGCGCACCGTCACCGACCTGGTACGGGAAGGTCTGGCTCGACGGGGCGGTCCAGACGCTCGGCGCGTTCTGCGCGAGGTAGTCGGTGAAGTTCTGCGTGGTGCCGGAGTCGTCCGAGCGGTGCACGACGGTGATGTTCGCCGAGGGCAGGTCGACACCGGAGTTGAGCTTGGCGATGGCCGAGTCGTTCCACTTGGTGATCGTGCCCTTGAAGATGCCGGCGATCGTGTCGGCGTCGAGGGTGAGGCTCTTGACGCCGTCGACCTTGTAGGCGATGGCGATCGGGGAGATGTAGACGGGGAGGTCGATGCCCTTGGTGCCGGCCTTGCACGCCTTGAAGTCGCTCGCGAGCTCGGTGTCCTTCAGCGCTGCGTCCGAGCCGGCGAAGTCCGCGGCACCGGAGATGAAGCTCGAGCGGCCCGCGCCGGAGCCCTGCGGGTTGTAGTTCACCGTGACGCCGGAGGCCTTCTGCTGGAAGCCGGAGATCCAGGTCGTCTCCGCGGTGCCCTGAGCGCTCGATCCGACACCGTTCAGGGTGCCGGAGAGGCTCGAGTAGTCCGTGCCCGACGACGCAGAGGCGGACGAGCTCGTCGCCGGGGCGTCCTCGTTCGCTGCGCAGGAGGAGAGGACGATCGCGCCGGCGATCGCGATCGCCGCGACCGAGCCGATTCGCTTGATGTTCACAGGGGTCCCTTCGGGGGGTGTCTCGTGCAGGGGACCGGCGGTGCTGCTGCGGTGCCGGTTTCGGGCGGCGCTGTGTGCCGACCTGCGAGCGACAGTAAGCACGCGAGATGGCCTGTTCGGCGCTCCCGGGTGAACAGGAGGTGAACGGCAGACGAACCAGGCCCCGACCTGCTTCGGTCGGGGCCTGAACGGGAGTAACTACTGGGGGAGGTGTGCGCTACTCGTGGACGCCCGACGAGTGGGTCTCCACCGCGACCAGCTGCTCGCCGGCGATGTGCAGCACGGCGAAGTCCCCGGTGGCGAGCATCGCGGCGCGGCGCAGTCCGAAGCGCCCCGGGTCGTCGGTGGTGTCCGAGGCGATCCGCGCGATGATGTCGGGCAGTACCGGTCCATGTGAGCACAGCACGGCGGTCCGGCCCTTCGCCAGACGTTTGCGGACGACGGCCTTGACGTCGCTCCGCCCGTGCTCGTGGGCGTCCTGGCTGATGTCCGCCGTGCTCGACACCCCCACCTTGGTGGTCGTGGACAGCGGTTCCACGGTCGCGAGGCAGCGCGCGGCGGTGCTGCTCACGATCTTCCGCGGTCCGTAGGCCGCGATCGACGGTGCGACGCGCTTGGCCTGCGCGCGGCCGACCGGCAGGAGCGGACGGGTGGCGTCGGGGCCGTTCCAGTCCGACCCGGGGACGGTCTTGGCATGCCGGAGCGCGATGAGCGCGAACGTGTCGTGCCGTCCCGCGGACACCCGTTCGGCGAACTGTTCGAGCAGTTCGACGTCGCGGGCGTAGGTGAGCATCCGGGCGGCGTCGGCCACGGGCACCCACTCGATCGCGGCGACCTCGGTGTTCGGGGTGAAGTCGCCAGCGCGGTCGAGCTCCTTGCCGGTCACCTCGGCGACCCAGTAGTGCACGATCTTGTCGCGACCGCTCGGCAGGACGTACTCCGCCGTGCCGATCGGGGCCCCGAGGTGGACACGGTAGCCGGTCTCCTCGTCGATCTCGCGCACGGCCGTCTGCAGCACGGACTCGCCGGGATCCACCTTGCCCTTCGGGAACGAGACGTCCTTGTCCCGCCCGCGGTGGATGAGCAACACCTCCACGACACCGCGTCGGGTACGCCAGCAGATCGCGCCGGCTGCGACGACCGGACCCTGCGGCGAGCTCACCGGGGCGTGCGCTTCCGTGCGGAGATCTGGCGCATCAGGCTGTTCTGCATGTCCTCGAGCGGTTCGTCGTCGTCGCCCACGGAGTGCCGTGTCCACTCGCCGTCCGACTCCAGGTGCCACGAACTCGTGGTCTCCGCCATCGCGAGGTCGAACAGGCCGTCGAGTTCCAGGAGGTGCGCCGGGGACGTCAGACGGACCAGGGCCTCCACCCGACGGTCGAGGTTCCGGTGCATCATGTCGGCGCTGCCGATGAACACCTGCGGGTCGCCGTCGTTGTGGAACGAGAAGATCCGGGAGTGCTCGAGGTAGCGGCCGACGATCGACCGGACGCGGATGGTCTCGCTGTAGCCCTCCATCGCGGGCTTCAGCGCGCAGATGCCGCGGACCCAGATGTCGATCGGGACGCCGGCCTGGCTCGCGAGGTAGAGCGCGTCGATGACCTGCTCGTCGACCATCGAGTTGACTTTGATCCGGATGCCGGACGGCTTGCCGGCGAGGGCGTTGTCGGTCTCGACCTGGATCCGCTTGAGCAGGCCCTTCCGGAGGTGCAGCGGAGCGACGAGGAGCCGCTTGAACTTCTTCTCGATGGCGTACCCGGACAGCTCGTTGAACAGGCGGGTGACGTCCTTGCCGACCTGGTCGTCCGCGGTGAACAGGCCCATGTCCTCGTAGATGCGGCTCGTCTTCGGGTTGTAGTTGCCCGTCCCGATGTGCGTGTAGTGCCTGAGGCCGTTGCCTTCCTGCCGGATGACGAGCGCGATCTTGCAGTGGGTCTTCAGGCCGACGAGGCCGTAAACGACGTGCACGCCGGCCTTCTCGAGCTTCCGGGCCCAGGTGATGTTGTTCTGCTCGTCGAACCGGGCCTTGATCTCGACGAGGGCGAGGACCTGCTTGCCGGCCTCCGCGGCGTCGATGAGGGCCTCGACGATGGGGCTGTCCCCGGACGTCCGGTAGAGCGTCTGCTTGATCGCGAGCACGTTCGGGTCCGCGGCGGCCTGTTCGAGGAACGCCTGGACGCTCGTGGCGAAGGACTCGTACGGGTGGTGCACGAGGACGTCGTCCCGCGCGATCGCCCGGAACAGGTCGGGCTTGAGGTTCGGCTCGTTCGGGCGGAGCTGCACCGCGGTCGTCGGGACGTGCTTCGGGTAGTGGAGCTCGGGCCGGTTGATCTTGGCGATCTCGAACAGCCCGACGAGGTCGAGTGGGGACGGGAGCCGGTAGACCTCCTGTTCCGTGACGTCGAGCTCGCTCGTCAGGAGTTCGAGGGTCACCGGGTCCATGTCCTCGGTGATCTCGAGGCGGATCGGCGGCCCGAAGCGCCGGCGGAGGAGTTCGCGCTCGAGCGCCTGCAGCAGGTTCTCGGCCTCGTCCTCCTCGATCTCGACGTCCTCGTTGCGGGTCACGCGGAACACGTGGTGCTCGAGGACCTCCATGCCCGGGAACAGGTCGCCGAGGTGGTTCGCGATGAGGTCTTCGAGCGGGATGAACCGGAGCCGCCCGGAGTCGTCGTCCGGGAGCTGCACGAAGCGTGGGAAGTTCTGCGGCACCTTGAGTCGGGCGAACTCCTGCCGGCCGCTCTTGGGGTTCCGCACCCGGACGGCGAGGTTCAGCGACAGTCCGGAGATGTACGGGAACGGGTGCGCCGGGTCGACCGCGAGCGGCATGAGCACGGGGAAGATCTGCGCGGCGAAGACCTCGCGCATCCGGATGCGGTCCGCCTCGACCAGGTCGGACCAGTGCTCCACGTGGATGCCCGCGGCGTCGAGGTCGGGCTTCAGCGAGTCACGGAACGCGAGGGCGTGGCGGTCCTGCAGCTCGTGCGCCTTGTTCGCGATCTCGGCGAGGATGTCGAGCGGCGCGCGGCCCACGTTCGTCGGGACGGCGATGCCGGTGTCGATGCGGCGCTTGAGCCCGGCGATCCGGACCATGAAGAACTCGTCGAGGTTCGACGCGAAGATCGCCAGGAAGTTCGCTCGCTCGAGCAGGGGGACGCTGCGGTCCTCGCCGAGCTCGAGCACGCGCTGGTTGAACCGCAACCAGCTGAGCTCGCGGTCGAAGTACCGGTCCGTCGGCAGCGACTCGTGCTCGACCGCGACGATCTCGTCGAAGTCGTCCAGGTCGGGGGCGACGGATTCCCCGTCGAGCTGCGGTTCGGCATCCATGGCCCCATCCTGCCATCGCACCGGAACCAACGGTGGACGGGACGTGGACGCTGTGGACATCCACGATGAACGGCTCGGCAGTGCCGGGGAGCGGCCGTGCCGTCGCGGTTCAGGGTGCGGCGTACTGGACGTCGACCGCGTGGTCGACGAACCCGGTGCGCCGGTACAGCGCGAGCGCCGCGGTGTTGTCGCCCTCGACGTAGAGCGCCGCGGCCTCGAGCCCCCGGCCCGCGAGCCGTGCGAACCCGGCGCGCATGAGGACCCCGCCGACCCCCTGGCCCTGCCGCGACGGGTGCACCGCGACGGCGTAGAACTCGCCGATCGTGCCTCGTGGCGGGGGTTCCACCTTGAGCCAGCACGACCCGACGACGGACCCGGACCCGTCCGCGAGCAGCAGCACGTCGGCCGGGTCGAACCACTGCTCGGACTCGCGCTCGCGGAGGTCGTCGAGGGACATCCGGCCCTGCTCGGGGTGGTGCGCGAACGCGATCGCGTTCAGCGCGAGCCACGCCGCCTCCGTCGTCGTCGCCGCGCCGGCGCCGGTCACGAACGGGACGAAGGTCGAGTCGGCCGGGAGGCGCGCCTCCGGTGCGTCCTCGGGGATCGGTGCCCGGAGCTGCAGCAGCCTCCTCGTGGCCGACCAGCCGACGGCCTCCGCGAGGGCGCGGGCAGCCGGGGCGTCGCCGTGCGCCCAGGCGCGCGTCGGGGCGGGGCCGGACATGCCGTCGGACGCGAGCACCCGCCGGACGAGCGCGGTCCCGATGCCGCGGCCGCGGGCCTCCAGACCGACGACCAGTTCGAGCTCGCCGTCGTGGACCACCGCGACCCCGGCGTCGTCCGGTGCCACCACGGCCACCGCGCGTCCGGCGCGGAGGTCGACCAGGGTCTGGTCGGAGAACGGTGGTGCCTCGCCGGCGGCGGCGCTCGCCGTGACCAACCGGGTGACGACGTCCGGCAGGTCAGGCACGCTCCGGTGCCGTCCGGTCCTCGTCGTCGTAGACGTTGAAGCGGTACCCGACGTTCCGCACCGTGCCGATGAGTGACTCGAGGTCGCCGAGCTTCGCCCGCAGGCGACGGACGTGGACGTCGACGGTGCGCGTGCCCCCGAAGTAATCGTAGCCCCAGACCTCGCTGAGGAGCTGCTCGCGCGTGAACACGCGGGACGGGTGGGTCGCGAAGAAGCGCAGGAGCTCGAACTCCTTGAAGGTCAGGTCGAGCGGCCGACCGCGGACCTTGGCGGAGTAGCTGGCCTCGTCGATGACGACACCGGACGCCTGGATCTTCGTCCCGGACTGCGCGTGCGGGGTCCGGCCCGCGACGAGCCGGATGCGGGCGTCGACCTCGGCGGGGCCGGCGGACTCGAGCGCGACGTCGTCGATGTTCCACTCGCTGTTCACCGCGGTCAGGCCGCCCTCGGTCACGACGAGGACCACTGGGGTGGTCGACCCGGTCGTCGACAGGATCTTGCAGAGCGCCTTCGCACTCGCCAGGTCCGTCCGGGCGTCCACGAAGATGAGGTCGGACGACGGGGCGTTGACCAGCTGCGCGGGCTCGGCGGGGACGTGTCGGACCCGGTGGCTCAGCAGACCGAGGGCAGGGAGGACGTCTCCGGGCGCGGCCGAGGTGAGAACCAGGAGCTGGGCCACGGAACCTCCAGACGGGTCGGCGTTCCGTCCATCCTACCGATGCCCGTCCCGCGCTCGGTCGTGGTGGTGGATGGCGCTCGGTCGTGGTGGTGGATGATGGGGGGATGAGCGAGCCGAGGACGCAGCGGAGCCTGAGACTGTCGTCCGTGCTGCCGGTCTGGCTGCTGGCCGTGGTCGGCGCCGTGCTCGTGACCGTCCTGGCGGACCAGAGCCCGTTCGCCTGGCTGCTGCTCGTCTTCGTGGCCTGCGTGCTCGTGAGCTTCGCGCTGCAGCTCGCCACCCAGACCAAGGACGGGCTCGTCGAGCGGATCAGTGTCGCGTCGAGCGGGGCCTTCGTCGTGGTGCTCGTCACGACCGTCGTCCTGCTCGTCGTCCGCTGAGCGTCCGAGCGCTCCCCACCGGGCGTCCGAGCGCTCCCCGCCGGGCGTCCGCGCGCTGCCTGCCACCGTCGGGCGTCCCGCGTAGACTCGTCGCATGGATTCGCTGCTGCCGCTCGAGCTCTTCTACGTGGGGCTGCTCGGCCTCGCGTCGCTCGCCATCGCCTTCATCTCGGTCGTCGTGATCGTCAAGCTGTTCAAGGGCCAGCGTTGATCGGGGTCCTGCGATGATCGACATCCCCACGGACCTCCCGGCGGAACTCGTGCCGCTCTCCTGGCTCATCGGGATCTGGGAAGGCACCGGCGTCGTCCACTACCCCGTCGGGGACGACGACGTCCGCGACCACGAGTTCGGCCAGCGCGTGAGCTTCAGCCACGACGGCCTGCCGTACCTGAACTACTCCTCGACGACCTGGCTGCTCGACGACGAGCACACGCCCCTCGCCGCGGAGATGGGCTACTGGCGACTCGAACGACCGTCCGAGCCCGGCGACCCCGGACCCGCGATGCTGATGGGAGAGGGAGCGGCGCCGTTCACCACGGCCCGCGCGGTCGAGATGCTCCGCAACAACGACGACGGCTTCGACATCGAGGCCTCGGTCATCCACCCGACCGGCGTCGACGAGCTCTACGTCGGGCGGATCAAGGGTCCCCGCGTCGACCTCGCGACCGACGCCGTGATGCGGTCCTCCCGCGCCAAGGAGTACTCGGCGGCGACCCGGATGTACGGTCTCGTCGACGGCAAGCTGTTCTGGGCGTGGGACATCGCCGCCCTCGGGCAGGAACTCACCTCGCACGCGTCCGGCCAGCTCGCCAAGGTCGAGTAGATGACCACCCCGTTCGCGACGCGCGACGGATTCGTCCCGGATCCGTCCGGCACGGCCGCGAGCCACTACGGCAACCCGATCGGCGAGCAGCGGCTCCTCGAGCGCGGTCGGGCAGTGGTGGACCTCGGCGCGAACGGGATCGTCACCGTCACCGGTCCGGACCGGCTCTCCTGGCTCAACTCCATGACGTCGCAGCTCCTCGTGGGTCTCGCGCCCGGGGTGTCGACGGAGACACTCGTGCTCGATGCCGCGGGCCGGGTGGAGCACGCCGCGCGGGTCGTCGACGACGGCGTGACGACATGGCTGCTCACCGACCCGGGCGACGCCGCTCCGCTCGCGGCCTGGCTCTCCTCGATGCGGTTCATGCTCCGCGTCGAGGTCGCCGACCGGTCGGCCGACCTCCGGGCGGTCGGCGCGTTCTCCGACGGTCCGGTCGGGTCCGTGGTGCCCGACGCCGACGTCGTGGTCACGTGGGTCGACCCGTGGTCGGAGGTCGCCGCCGGCGGCTGGAGCTACGCCGACGCCCCGGACCACCCCGGCCGGTCGTGGACCTACCGGGAGACGGTGCTGACGGCCGCCGCCGCCGACGCCCTGGCCGCATCTGACGTCCCGGTCGCCGGGACGCTGGCGCTCGAGGCGCTCCGCATCGCAGCGTGGCGTCCGCGCCTCGGCGACGTCGACGAGCGCACGATCCCGCACGAGCTCGACTGGCTCCGGTCCGCCGTGCACCTCTCGAAGGGGTGCTACCGCGGGCAGGAGACCGTCGCGAAGGTCCACAACCTCGGCCACCCGCCCCGACGCCTCGTGCTGCTCCACCTCGACGGCTCTGACGGCGTCCTGCCCGCGGTCGGTGCACTCGTGCACGGCCCGGCGCGGGGCGGGTCCGCCGAACCGACGGAGGTCGGGCGGATCACCGCCGTCGGGAACCACCACGAGCTCGGCCCGGTCGCACTCGCGGTCGTCAAGCGGTCGCTCGACCCGACGGCGGTGCTGACGACCTCGGCCGACGACGTCACCGTGACGGCGGCGCAGCAGACGATCGTGCCGACCGACGCGGGCGCGACGGCGGACGTCCCGCGGATGCCGCGTCTCGGCGCGGTCCGTCGCTGAACGCGCGGCACGCGATGCCGGACCCGACGGCCCCCGGGTCGCGACGGGCGTCGTGACCCGGCCGCGGGCCTCTCGGCCGACTGCTCCGCACGGGCGGACTCGAGCGGCGCTGCCCACGTTCGACGTGCGGGAGTCCGCGCTGCGGGTCCGGACCTCGATCCCGGCGGCGCTCCAGATCACCGCCGCCACGCTCGGCGCCTACGCGTTCGCGCACGTCGTGCTCGGGCACGAGTACCCGGTGCTCGCGGCGACGACGACCATCTCGACGCTCGGGTTCACCCGGGACGCCCGACCGGTCCGCGTCCTCGAGTCCGCGGTCGGGATCCTCGTCGGCATCGTCCTCAGCGAGCTGCTGCTGCTCGTGATCGGCGCCGGCGTGTGGCAGATCGTGCCGTTCATGCTGCTGGCGTTGCTCGTCGGTCGGTTCTCGTCGAGGTCGAACGCGTTCGCCGCCGCGGCCGCCACCCAGTCGATCCTCGTGCTGTTCCTCCCGGTGCCGGGCGGCGGTCCGTTCGTGCGGAGCATCGACGGCATCGTGGGCGGGGCGGTGGCGCTCCTCGCGACGGCCCTCGTCCCGCGGGATCCGGTCGGACTCGCGCGGAACGACGCGCGACGCGTCTTCGTGCTCGTCGACACCGCGCTCGTCGACACGATCGAGGCGCTCGGGTTCGACCGGCGCGCCCGCGCCGAGGTCGCGCTCGACCAGGTGCGGTCCACGCAGCCGTTGCTCGACGCGTGGCAGGCGTCGCTCGAGACCGCGGTGGCCGTGGCGCGGATCTCGCCGTGGCTCCGCGGTCGCCGGGAGGCGCTGCTCCTGCAGGAGCGGGTCCGTCAGCAGGTGGACCTGGCCGTCCGCAACCTCCGGGTCGTGATCCGGCGGATCGGGACGCAGGGGCCGCCCGTGGTCGACCGGGCGCCGATCGGCGCGCTGCTCGACGAGGTCCGGCTGGCGCTTGGTCACGTCGCGTCCGCCGTCGAGCAGCGCTCTGGAGGCGCGTCGTCGCTCGCGGAGGCACGCTCCGTGCTCGAGGGGGTCGCGTCCCGACTCGACCCGAGGATCGTGCTCGGTCCGGAGTCCGAGGAGCGCGGGGCCGCGGGGGAGGCGGTCGTCGTCCTGATGCTCCGCCCCCTCGTGATCGACCTGCTGATGGCGACCGGCCTGTCCCATGCGGAAGCGCGGTCTCGGCTCGTCGACCCGTAGTCATCGGGCCCGGACCGAGCTGTGGAGAACTGATGTACTGCATCTCAATTTAACGCTACAGTCATCGCACTCCCGAGACGCGGGAGCCCAGCGAAGGAGCATCATGACTGTTCTCGTCCCGGCCGTCCCGCGGAGCGGCGGCCTCTCACTCCGGCAGGCGTGGGCGGTGGCGCGGGGTTCGACGCGCACGAACTCCGTCGTCCCGGTGATCATCGTCGTCGCCATCGTCGTGCTGCTGGCCCTCGCCGTCACGGTCGTCGCCGGTGCGGTGGTCATGTGCGCGTCCCGCGGCGCGGTCCTCGACGCCGTCGTCAGCCTGAGCGCATGGCAGGTGAAGCTCAGTTGCCACAAGCTCTGAGCGACGACGCGGTGTCCGGACGACCCGGCGCGAGCCTGCGCGACGGCGGACGGCCGATCGCCGGAGCGCTCACCGGCGCAGTCGGAGGTCTCGTCCTCGGGGTCGGCGTCGATGCCGGGGTGTGGCTCTGGGCGTTCGGCCAGGCGCTGTCCGGGCAGGCGGTGCTCACCGTGCCGCTCGTCGTCACGACCAGCGTCGACCACGGGGACGTCGTCGCCCGGTCCGGGATCGGCGTCGTCGTCATCCCGCTGGCGTCGGCAGTCCTCGGCATCGTCACCGGGTGGTTCGTCGGTCGCGCGCATCGGGCCGGACCGGATGCCGAGCTCACGGCGGATCCGTGACGGCCAGCACCCAGCGTGCCGTCCTGCGCGCGGCGTTGCAGGCGTCCTGGCGCGTCATGATCTCGGTGTTCGTGCTCGCCGGCATGCCGCTCCTCGGTCTCGCGGCCGCGTTCGGTGACCTCGACGACGGCACCGTCCGAGTGCGGCTCGTCGCGTACGCGGTGGTGCTCCCGCTCAGTTTGTTCCTGCACGAGCTGGGACACGGCGTCGCGTACGCGGCGCTGGTGGCACGGCACGGCATGCGACCGGTCGAGCTGTTCGGTGTCGGCCGGTGGAGCGGCGGGACGATCGTGCGGTGGCGACTGAGCCTGGGAGAGGACGCGATCGTCGCCGTCGCCGGCCCGTTGCTCGGGGTGGCGTGCGTGCTCCCGATGCTCGCTCCCGGCGGCCCGTTCCTCGTCGGGTTCCCCGTCGCGCTGGTGTTCGGTCTCCACCTCGCGAGTCTCCGTCGGACCGCGGACGACGGCGCGCAGGCCCGAGCCGTCTGGAGAGGGGCCGACGAGCGTGCTCGCGCTGCGTGACGTCACGAAACGGTACGGACGCCGGACCGTGCTCCGGTCCGTCACGACTGAGGTCCACGAGGGGGCGATCACGGGACTGCTCGGTCCGAACGGAGCGGGGAAGAGCACGCTGCTCCACCTGGTCGTCGGCCTGGTCGTGCCGGACTCCGGGTCCATCACGATGACCGACGTCGCGGGCCGGCCCGTCGACCGGAACGGAGCCGTCGGGTTCTGTCCCGACGACCTCCCGATGGCCGAGCTCCTCACCGGGCGCGAGTACCTCGACCTCGTCAAGGGGGTCCGCGGTGTCCAGGTCCGTCCGGTGGTGCAGGACAGTCTGCTCCGCGGTCTCCGCCTGCAGCACGCCGCCGACTCCCTCATCGCGACCTACAGCCACGGCATGCGTCGCAAGTTGCAGCTGATCGCCGCACTGCTCCACGCTCCCACCGTCCTCGTGCTCGACGAGCCACTCCGAGGACTCGACCCGGAGTCGACGGCCATCATGACGACGTTGCTCCGGAGCTACGCCGATCGTGGCGGCGCCGTGCTGCTGTCGACGCACGACCTCCTGGCGGCCGACCAGCTGTGCGACCGCGTGCTCGTGCTCTCCGACGGCGAGCTCCGTGCGGACCAGGCGATCACGGAGCTGCGGGACGCCGAGCGCGGTGTCTCGTTGGAGGCGGGGTTCCTCGCGATGACCGGTCTGGCGCACGAGGCCGGGGAGGCGACCGCCGAGTTCTTCTCCGGACTCGATGCGCTCGTCGCAGACCGGGACCGGGCATGAGCGCGTCGGGCGCGGTCGCGCGCGCGACCTCCCTGACGCTCCGGCGGCACATCGTCCGCTCACTCGGCGGGACCGGACCCGCGATCGCTGCGCTGACTGCGATCGGGGTCGTGGCCCTGGTCACCAACGTCCTCCTGCTGCAGTTCTCCCGGGCGCACTTCGCGGTCGCCTTCGACGCGGGCCACGACTCCGGACCGGCGATGGCCGCCGCGCGGCGAGCCCTCGTCGACGCGCAGCTCATGACCGCGCCGATCGTCGGGCTCGGCATGCTCGTGGTGACGCCACCGACGTCGCGCATGCGTCCCGCGGCACGGAGTGCGGGCGCTCCGGTCCCGGCCGTCGTCGTCGGCGAGGCTCTGCCCTTCGTGATGGCGATCGCGGTGGTCGCGGGCCTCGGCGGCGCCGGGCCGACCTGGTTCGTCGCGAGCAGCAACGACGCTCCGGTGGTCGCGTTCCTGGTGTTGTCCGCCACCGCGGTCGGGGCGGCACTGGCGGCCGTGGCGGCGCACGCGCTGGTGGTCACCGGATTGCGAGCCATGTCCGTGACACCCGTCCTCGCCCGGCTCGTCGCACTCCTCGTCGCGTTCGGATCGGTGGGTGCGCTCCTGGCCGACCTGCTCGACGCCACGATGGGATCCCGGGACGGTCTGGTCGCGCATGCTCTGGCGGTGGTGTGGGGACCGGACGGTGCGCTCGGTGGCAGAGCCCTGCTCGGCGGTCTCGTCCTCGTCGCCGGTTCCGTCGTCGTCCTCGTCGGTGCGCGCCTCCTCGAGCGCGACGACGGCGTGTTCCCGCGGACGCCCCGGATCGTCGGCCTGCGGACCATCGGCGCGCCGAACTCGTTCGCGAACGCCGTCCTCCGCGAGACGCTCATGCTCCTCCGGCACCCGGTCGGACAGGCCACGACCGCGGCGGCCCTGGTGCTCGGCGTGCTCCTGGTCGGGATGGTCGGTCGTGGACTCCTCCCGGGCGGTGCGGCGCTGTCCGCCTGCGCTGTGCTGTTCTCAGCGAACGCCGAGACCTCCTACGGCCGGTCCGCGGGGTGGCGGTGGGTCCGCGTCACGAGCGGTGTCCGTCCGCTGCGGACGGTCGTCGAGCAGTACACGGGCGTCCTCCCGATCGGACTCGTGCTGACGGCGGTGGCCGTCGTGGTGATCGCACCGCACGACCCCGGGGTCGTCGTGGCGACCCTCGTCACCTTCGCCACCATGAGCGCATCGGCGTACCTGGCGGGCACACTGCTGCCGTTCGACGACGCCGTGCCCACGGCCGTCGTCGCGACGTCCCTCGTCACGCTCACGATCGAGGCGGTCGTCCTGTGGGGTGTGTCGTCGATCGCGGCGCCCGGGACACCGTGGTCGAGCTGCGTCGAACTCGTCGTCCTCGGCGTCGCCCTGGCCCTCGCCGTCGCGGTGGTCCGACGCCGGGGCTGACCTCCGACGGGGCTGACCCCCGACGGAGCTGACCCCCGACGGGGCTGACCTCCGGCGAGGTCCGGTCAGCCGGGCGCGACGGCGTCCCACGGTACGGACAGCTCGCCGAGGCGCCACCGGGAGACCCCGTGCAGCACCGGCCAGCCAGCGTCCCGCAGCGCTCGAACGGTGCCGATCCAGCGTTGGCGCGGTCCGTACGTGCCGAGCGGTGCGGCGATCGCCCACGCGCGGTCGAGTTCCCGGAGGAACGCGTGCACCCGCTCCCCGGGGACGTTCCGGTGGATGAGCGCCTTCGGGAGCCGCTCGGCCACGACCGACGGGACGTCGAGGCCCGCGAGCCGGAGCGACACCGTGAAGACCAGGGGGATGGCTGCGCCCGACGGTGCGCGTCCGAGGGTGATCCACGACGCGACCCGGCCGACCTCGTTGCAGGTGCCCTCGACGAGCCGGCCATCGGGTTGGAGTCGCTCGGTCATCACGTCCCAGGCGCCCTGCACCTCGGACTCGTCGTACTGCCGCAGGACGTTGAACGCGCGGGTCACGGCCGGTCGCCGATCCCCGGGGGTCGGTGTCTCGAACCCACCGAGGCGGAAGGTCACACCGTCGCGCGCAGCGGCCGCGGCGAGTGCGACCCGCGACGGCTCGATCTCGATCCCGACGACCTGGACGTCCGGCCGGACGAGCACCAGGCGGTCGTGGAGCTCGAGCGTGGTCGTCGCGCTGGCGCCGTACCCGACGTCCGCCACGAGCGGGTCGACCGCGCGCCGGAGGGCCGGGAGCGTCGCGATCCACCGGTCCACGCGGCGGAGCCGGTTCGTCCCGGTCGTCCCCCGCGTGACGTTCCCGATCGGCATACCGCAAGGGTACGGTGCGGCCGGCGCCCGGCCCGGGACGACGCCGCTGGGTAGGATCGGCACATGACCTCGACACTCGTGCTGCTCCGTCACGGCAACAGCGACTGGAACCAGAAGAACCTGTTCACCGGCTGGGTCGACGTCCGACTCAGCGACGTCGGTGAGCGGGAGGCGAAGCGCGCCGGGCAGCTCATCGCCGAGTCCGGGATCGTCCCGGACATCCTGTACACCTCGCTCCTCACCCGGGCCATCCAGACCGCGGACATCGCCCTGCTCGAGGCGGACTTGGCGTGGCTCCCGGTCAAGCGCGACTGGCGACTCAACGAGCGGCACTACGGCGACCTGCAGGGCAAGGACAAGGCGCAGACGCTCGAGCAGTACGGCGAGCAGCAGTTCATGGAGTGGCGCCGGTCGTTCGACGTCCCGCCGCCCCCCATCGCGGACGACGCCGAGTGGTCGCAGTTCGGTGATCGTCGCTACGCGGACCTCGGCGACGCGCTGCCCCGCACGGAGTCGCTCGCCCTGGTCATCGAGCGTCTGCTGCCGTACTGGGAGTCCGACATCACAAAGGACCTCGGTGCCGGTCGGACCGTCCTCGTCACCGCGCACGGCAACTCGCTCCGCGCGCTCGTGAAGCACCTCGACGGCATCTCCGACGACGACATCGCCGGGCTCAACATCCCCACCGGCATCCCGCTCGTCTACGAACTCGACGACGACTTCCGCCCGACCGGTCCGTCGCGCTACCTCGACCCCGAGGCGGCTGCCGCCGGTGCTGCGGCGGTGGCGGCCCAGGGCGCCAAGAAGTAGCCCGCCCCCGCCCCCCAGCCCCCGCCCCGCCCCCAGCCCCCCGCCCCGCCGACCCCCGGCCCCGCCCCGCCGACGGCCTGCGATCTCGCCGGACCTGAGCGGCGCGCCTACGCCCCGAAATGGGCGGCGATCTCCTCCATGAGCCGGCCGACGTCGAACCCGGCGACCGTGTCGACGCGGACCACGGGCCAGCCGCCCGCGAGCCCGAGGGGCAGCGCGTCGGCGTGTTCGTCCCAGGCCGCGAGCACCTCGTCGCGGGTCCCGTGCACCACGTGCCGCGCGGGAGCGACCGCGGCGTAGCGGGCATCGAGCCGGTCGACGACCGCAGCACGGGACGCGTCGCACCACACCTCGACGACCCGGGGCGACCCGGCGGTGACGAGCCCGGCCTCCAGGAACGCGCGGTCGCGGCCCTCGAGCCACACGGAGTCGATCACGACGCCGGCCTCGACCGCCGCGGCCATCGCCCAGACGGTGTCCATCGCGATGCCGCCGAGCTGCCGGGACGGGATCATCGGCCCGACCAGGTCGGCGAGCGGTTCCTTGACCGCGTCCTTCGAGAGGAACGGGCAGTCGAGCACCTCGGCGAGGGCGGCTCCGATCGTCGTCTTGCCCGAGCCGGGGAGTCCGTTGACGAGGATCGCGACAGCAGCCATGCCGCAAGTCTCCCAGACCGTTGCGGACCGGGCCCCGGGCTACTCGGCCGGAGCGCCCACCCAGTCACCGGTGGCGAGGTACTGCACCTTCTTGGAGATCGAGACCGCGTGGTCGGCGAACCGCTCGTGGTACCGGCTGGCGAGCGTCGAGTCGACGGTGTCGACCGGCTTGCCCTTCCAGGTCTCGCCGAGCACCGCGTCGAACACGCTCGCGTGCAGTTCGTCGACCTTGTCGTCGTCGTCGCGGATCTCGTCCGCCAGCGCGACGTCCTCGGTGCGGAGCAGTCGCTCGAGCTTCTGCGCGACCGCGACGTCGAGCTGACCCATCTCCTTGAAGATCGGGCGGATGCTCTTCGGGACGACCTTGTCCGGGAACCGGTACCGGGCGAGCTGCGCGATGTGCTCGGCCATGTCACCCATCCGCTCGAGCGAGGCGCTGATGCGGAGTGCGCTCACGACGGTGCGGAGGTCACGCGCGACGGGCGCCTGGCGGGCGAGGATGTCGATCGCGAGCTCGTCGAGGTCCTGCGCGGCGCTGTCGATCTTGGCGTCGTCAGCGATCACCTGCTCGGCGAGGGCGACGTCCTGCCCGTTGAACGCCTCGGTCGCGCGCTCGATCGCGACGGCGACGAGCCCGGCGATGTCGGCGAGACGAACCTGGACGTCCTCGAGCTCCTGCTGGAACACTTCACGCATGTCGAGCCCTTTCTCTCGGCACGGGCCGACGCGGCACCGGCCTTTCGGCACAAGTCCACCGATTCTCGACGGCCGAGGTGAACGGATGGTGTCGCGCGGTTGAACGCTCCGTCACAGCGCACCGGAGCGGGGACCGCGGTCGGCGCCACGTCCTGGACCACTCCTACACTGGCGGCATGGACAACGCGTGGCTCGTGCCACTGTCGATGCTCCTCGGCGGGGTGTTCGGTGCGGGCGTGGTGGTGGTGATCATCACCGCGGAGCGGACCGCCCGCGCCGCGGACGTCGCCGATCGAGCACTCCCGGACGGCATCGCCGCGGTCATCACCACGATGCACAACCCCGCCGTCGTGGTCGACCCGTCGAACACCGTCGTCGCGGTGTCCCCCCAGGCGCTCGCGGTCGGGCTCGTCGTCCGTCGGCGGCTCGCGCACAAGGAGCTCATGAAGCTCGTCGACCGGGTGCGGGCGAGCGGCGAGATGGGATCCGAGGACCTCGAGCTGCCCCGCGGCCGTCGTGGCGAACTCGTCGGGTACCTCTCGTTCCGCGCCGCGACCCTCGGGAACCGGTACGTGCTGCTCACCGCGGACGACCTGACCGAGAGTCGCCGCATCGACGAGGTCCGCCGCGACTTCGTGGCGAACATCTCGCACGAGCTGAAGACGCCGATCGGCGCGATCGGCCTGCTCGCCGAGACGCTCGTCGCCGCCGCCGACGACCCCGACCACGTCAAGCGGTTCGCAGGTCAGCTCATCACCGAGTCCGAGCGGCTCGGCGCACTGACGAAGGACATCATCGAACTGTCGAGACTCCAGTCCGTCGACACCCTCGAGACGAGCGAGGAGATCGGCATCGACGGCATCGTCGAGGCCGCGTGCGACACGAACGCGGTCGTCGCGGCGAGCCGGGGGATCCGGATCGTCCGCGAGAAGAAGTCCAGGCTCCGCGTGATGGGGGACCCGGGCCTCCTGCAGATCGCGGTGTCGAACCTCATCGCCAACGCCGTGAAGTACTCGCCCGACGGCACCCGCGTCGGCGTCGGGGTGCGGAGCGCGAAGGGTTTCGTGGAGATCTCCGTGACCGACCAGGGTGTCGGCATCCCGGAGGCCGACCTCGACCGCGTGTTCGAACGGTTCTACCGCGTCGACCCGGCCCGGTCCCGTGCGACCGGCGGCACGGGGCTCGGACTCGCCATCGTCAAGCACGTCGTCGGCAACCACGGCGGGTCGGTCCGGGTGTGGTCGCAGACCGGCAAGGGCTCCACGTTCACCATCCGCATCCCGGAAGCCGACACCGCCCTGACCACCGCCCTCGAAGACCACCTGGGAGAGCAGCAACCGTGACCCACATCCTCATCGTCGACGACGAACCCGCCCTGAGCGGTCCGCTCGAGTTCCTCCTGCAGCGCGAGGGCTACGAGACGACGGTCGCAGCGGACGGCCTGACCGCACTGGCCCGTTTCGACGCGGACGACCCCGACCTCGTCCTCCTCGACCTCATGCTGCCGGGGCTGTCCGGTACCGAGGTCTGCCGGCAGATCCGCACCCGGTCGAACGTCCCGATCATCATGCTCACCGCCAAGGACTCCGAGGTGGACGTCGTCGTGGGCCTGGAGCTCGGTGCCGACGACTACGTGACGAAGCCGTACTCGACCCGGGAGCTCCTGGCCCGGATCCGCGCGGTGCTCCGGCGTCGGACCGAGGACGACCCGGGCGACACCGGGATCCTGCAGGTCGGGTCGATCCGGATGGACGTCGAACGGCACGCGGTGAGCGTCGACGGGTCGGACGTCGCGATGCCGCTCAAGGAGTTCGAGCTCCTGGAGCTCCTCCTGCGGAACGCGGGCCGGGTGCTCACGCGGGGACAGCTCATCGACCGCGTGTGGGGGTCGGACTACTTCGGTGACACGAAGACCCTCGACGTGCACATCAAGCGCATCCGCTCGAAGATCGAGCGCGTCCCCAGCACGCCGGAGGTCCTCGTCACGGTCCGCGGCCTCGGGTACCGGATCGAGCCGTAGGGGGACGGACGGGAGGCGCGCCCTCCGCCATGCACGACGCCCCCGGTCCGCAGGACGGTCCGGGGGCGTTCGCTCGTGGGGCTAGCCGTTCGAGGAGCTCGCGTACGGCGCGGGGGTCAGCGTCGGGCTGGTCGGCGGCACGGTCGAGGTCGACGACGGGGTCGGCTCGAGGGTGGAGTACTCGGGCAGCTGGTAGTCGAGCACCGGCACGCGGATCGAGGAGCCTTCGGCCGACGGGTAGGTGAGGAACACGCGGGTCAGGACGCCGGCCTTGGACCCGAGCGAGTCGAACACGACCTGTGTAGCGCGGGAGTCGTGCGCGAGGTCGAGCGACGTATTCGCCGGGATCCGGACCTCCTGCGTGTCGGACGACTTGTCCGCGGCCTGGATCGTCAGGGTCTTCGCGGAGTCCGAGTTGTTCACCAGGGTCGCGATGAACCGGGCGCTCTCGCCGTCCGAGGTCAGGAGGATGGCGTTGCGGACGTCGACCGAGCCGACGTTCGTGCTGACGCCGTCGCTCGCGTCGTAGTGCTCCGTGGTCGACTGCGGCGTCATGAACTCGCACCCGGCGGTGCCGAGAGCGATCGATGCCGCGACGGCGACGGACACGAGAACCCGAGCTCGCAATGTTCCTCCAGAGGGTGACGGTGGTGGACCGTGCGGTCCCGCATCATCCTACCGGGGGACCGCCTGTGCTCGTGCCGCGGTCCCCAATACCCGAAAAGGGCTTGTGGTAAACTGAGTATCTCGGAACGGAGCCTGATTAATGCAATTCGAGGTCGGCGAGACCGTGGTCTACCCCCATCACGGGGCAGCGACCATCTCAGAAGTCAAGACACGGATCATCAAAGGCGAGGAGAAGGTCTATCTCAAACTCCGCGTGACGCAGGGTGACCTCACGATCGAGGTCCCGGCGGACAACGTCGACCTGGTCGGCGTACGCGACGTCATCGGGAAGGAAGGCCTGGACCGCGTGTTCGAGGTCCTCCGCGCCCCGTTCACCGAGGAACCGACCAACTGGTCGCGCCGGTACAAGGCGAACCTCGAGAAGCTGGCGTCCGGCGACGTCATCAAGGTCTCCGAGGTCGTCCGCGACCTCTGGCGCCGTGACCAGGACCGCGGTCTGTCCGCCGGCGAGAAGCGCATGCTCGCCAAGGCCCGGCAGATCCTGATCTCCGAGCTGGCCCTCGCCGAGAAGACCAACGAGGACAAGGCATCGACCGTCCTCGACGAGGTCCTCGCCTCGTAGCGACCGCCCGTCGCGCCCGAGTGCCCGCTGCACCACGACCGACCGCCCGTGTGACCGATGCCCCGACGGCATCCGTGACACGGGCGGTCGTCGTCGTCGCGGCCGGGTCCGGCACCCGGCTCGGGATCGGTACCGCCAAGGCGTTCGTGCCGGTCGCCGGGCGGCTGATGCTCGACCGGGCGCTGTCGACGTTGTTCCTGCTCGCCGAGCCGGTCGTCGTCGTGGTCGTCGCGCCCGCGGACCGGCTCGACGAGTGCCGTGCGTTGGTCGCCGCCGTCGCCGGGCCGGCGGTCGCCTACACCGCGGTCGTGCCGGGAGGCGCGGATCGCCACGCGTCCGTCGTCGCCGGTCTGGCAGCGCTGCCGGACTCCGTCAGCACGGTGCTCGTGCACGACGCCGCGCGCTGCCTCACGCCCGTCGGGCAGGTCGAGCGGGTGTTCGCAGCAGTCGAGTCGACCGGGGCGGGCGTCGTCCCGGCCCTGCCCGTCACGGACACCGTCAAACGGGTCGCACCGGAGAATGTGGACAGCGCAGGCGGCCCGCGGGGCACCGTCGTCGTCGGCACCGTCGACCGGTCCGAGCTCGTCGGGGTGCAGACGCCGCAGGGGTTCCCGCTCGCGGGGCTCCGGGCCGCCTACGCCGCTGCGTCCCGCTCCGAGACCGACGACGCCGGGGTGTTCCAGGCCGCCGGCGGCGTCGTCCGGACCGTGGCGGGCGACCCCGACGCGTTCAAGATCACGACCGCGTGGGACCTCCGACGGGCCGAGGCCCTGCTCGCCGAGGACCTGTACGCCGCGGATGGCGGGCGCGACCGTGCTCCGGAGGCCGCGCTGTCCGTCGGGGCCGGGCCGCGCCTCCCGGCCGACGGCGCGACCATGGGGTCGCCGCGGGTCGGGCTCGGCGTCGACGTCCACGCGTACGACGCGTCCGCCGTCTGCCACGTCGGACTGCTCGAGTTCCCGGGGGAGCCGGGGCTCGCCGGGCACAGCGACGGCGACGCCGTCGCGCACGCCGTCTGCGATGCCCTGCTGTCCGCCGCGGGGCTCGGCGACATCGGCGGGCGGTTCGGGACCGCGGACCCGCGCTACGCCGGTGCCTCCGGGACGGTGTTCGTGCAGGGTGCCGTCGCGCTCCTCGCCGAGGCCGGGTGGACGCCGTCGAGCCTCACCGTCCAGGTGATCGGGAACCGTCCGCGGATCGGGGACCGGCGGGCAGCGATGCAGGATGCGCTCGCAGCCGTCGTCGGGGCCCCGGTCAGCGTCTCCGGGACGACCACCGACGGCCTCGGGTTCACCGGCCGCGGCGAGGGGCTCGCGGCGATCGCGACGGCACTCGTCCACCGGGTCCGAGCGGCCGAATAGGCTGGTCGCGTGACCGTTCGCCTCTACGACTCCCGTGCACACGACGTCGTCGACCTGACCCCGCTCGTCGAGGGTCGGGTCAGCATGTACGTCTGCGGGCCGACGGTGCAGTCCTCGCCGCACATCGGGCACCTCCGGTCCGCGCTCGTCTACGACCTGTGGCGGCGTTGGCTCACCCACCGCGGCTACGCCGTGACGCTCGTGCGGAACGTCACCGACATCGACGACAAGGTGCTCGACCTGGCCGCCGGGACCGACGAGCCGTGGTTCGCGCGCGCCTACCGCGTCGAGCTCGAGTTCACCGCGGGGTACCGCGCGCTCGGGATCCTGCCGCCGACGTACGAGCCCCGTGCCACCGCGAGCATCCCGCAGATGCAGGAGATCATCGCCCGGTTGATCGACCGCGGGCATGCCTACGCCGCGGCGGACGACTCCGGCGACGTCTACTTCGACACCGGCAGCTGGTCGTCGTACGGCACGCTCACCCGGCAGCGGCGTGCGGACATGGTCGAGGCCGCGGACTCCGACCCCCGGGGCAAGCGCGACCCGCGGGACTTCGCCCTCTGGAAGGGCGCGAAGGCGGGTGAACCCTCGACCGCCACGTGGGAGTCCCCGTGGGGGGCCGGCCGACCCGGGTGGCACATCGAGTGCTCCGCCATGTCCCGGCGGTACCTCGGGCCCGCCTTCGACATCCACGGGGGCGGTCTCGACCTGCGGTTCCCGCACCACGAGAACGAGCTGGCGCAGTCCACCGCGGCCGGCGACGACTTCGCGACGTACTGGCTGCACAACGGTCTCGTCACCGTCGACGGGCAGAAGATGTCGAAGTCCCTCGGGAACTCGATCTTCGCGGCGGAGTTCCTCGCGTCGGCGCCGCCCATCGTGGTCCGGTACTTCCTCGGCGCGGCGCACTACCGGTCGAGCATCGACCACCACGACGGCTCCCTGGCCGAGGCGTCGGCGGCGCTCGAGCGGATCACCGGGTTCATGACGAGGGCGCGACGCCGACTCGAGGACCGGCCCGTGCCGCAGGCGACGGTCGTGCCGGACGCGTTCGCCGCCGCCATGGACGACGACCTGTCCGTGCCGCAGGCCCTGGCCGTGCTCCACGAGACCGTCCGCGCCGGGAACGCCGCGCTCGACACCGACGACCCGGTGGCGCTCGGGGCTGCCTTCCAGCAGGTGCATGCGATGGTCGAGGTGCTCGGCATCGACCCGACGTCCGACGCGTGGGCCGGCACCGGGACCACCGACGTCGCAGCGGCACCGCTGGCCGCGCTCGTCGAACGGCTCGTCGAGGAGCGTGCGGCAGCCCGCACGGCCAAGGACTTCGCCACCGCCGACCGGGTCCGCGACGACCTCGCGGCGGCCGGCATCACGATCGAGGACGCAGCGTCCGGCACCCATTGGAGCATCGCATGAAGAACGTATCCGGCAAGAAGAAGGGCCGTCCGGGCGCAGTGCGCTCCGGCACCAAGGGCAACGGGCAGGTCGGTTCCGGCGGCCAGGGGCGTCAGGCGCTCGAGGGCAAGAAGCCGACGCCGAAGGCCGAGGACCGGCCGTACCACCCCGCGGGCAAGCGCAAGGCCGCCTCCGAACGGCTCACCGCGGCTCGCAACCGCCACGGCGCATCGACCACGCCGCAGCCGAGGACCCTCCGCGCGCCCGGGCCGCAGCGCCGCTCGAACGACGACTCCGAACTCGTCACCGGGCGGAACTCCGTCCTCGAGGCGCTCCGGGCGAAGATCCCGGCGTCGAGCCTCACCCTCGCCGCACGGCTCGAGATGGACGACCGCGTCAAGGAGATCCTGTCGCTCGCGACCCACCGCGGGATCCCCGTGCTGGAGGTCATGCGCCCGGAGCTCGA
Source organism: Curtobacterium phyllosphaerae (assembly GCF_049341865.1). NCBI lineage: Bacteria > Bacillati > Actinomycetota > Actinomycetes > Micrococcales > Microbacteriaceae > Curtobacterium > Curtobacterium phyllosphaerae. The sequence goes on from NZ_JBMPIU010000002.1 coordinate 464,270, forward strand.
CCGACTGACCGGACACGACGCGGTGCACCAGGGCGTCGCGCTCAAGGTGCCGCCGTACGAGTACGCCGTCGCCGAGGACCTCGTCGAGCGAGCGATCCGGAAGAACCAGACGCCCCTCATCGTCGCCCTCGACGGCATCACCGACCCCCGCAACCTCGGGGCGATCATCCGGTCGACGGCCGCGTTCGGCGGACACGGCGTGCTCGTGCCGTCCCGTCGGTCCGTCGGGGTCACCGCCTCGGCATGGAAGACCTCGGCCGGTGCCGCCGCCCGGGTCCCGGTCGCGATGGCACCGAACCTCACCCAGACGCTCAAGTCGCTCAAGTCGCAGGGGCTGTTCGTCCTCGGACTCGCGGGCGACGGCGACGTCCAGCTCGACGCGCTCGAACTCGCCGATCAGCCGATCGTCATCGTGGTCGGGAGCGAGGGCAAGGGCCTCTCGCGACTCGTCACGGACACGTGCGACGCGGTCGTCTCGATCCCGATCAGCTCGGCCACGGAGTCACTGAACGCGGGCATCGCGGCCAGTGTCACGCTGTGGGAGATCGCCCGGCGTCGCAACCGCTGAGCGGGGGCATCGTGACCGCTGACCCGGGTCAGACGGTCGCGCGCCAGTCGTCGACCTCGTCGTCGGACGACACCGGTGCGTCGTCGACCAGGTCCATCGGCAGCGTGATGGCGTTCGTCGGCGGGTTGATGAGGAGCCGTTCGTCCCGCCGGTGCCGGAGCACGTCGTTGACGTAGGCGGTCGTCGCCTCGGGCAGCGAGATCGACCGTTCCTGCTGCTGCGCCATGAACCAGCGGTGTTCGAGCAGCTGGTGGAACACCTCGGCCGGTTCGAGGCGGCCGCGGAGGTCGCGGGGGATCGCCCGGACGACCGGCTCGAACACCCGGGACACCCACTCGTGGGCGACCATCTCCTCGTCGAGCTCCTCGCGGCCGTTCCGCGCACGGTACGAGTCGAGGTCGTTGAGGAGCCGACGGGCCTGGTTCTCCCCGGCGTCGATGCCGGTCAGGCGGAGCAGACGCCGCTGGTGGTGGCCGGCGTCGACGACCTTCGGCTGGATCCGGACCTGCGTGCCGCCCTCGGCCGTCTTGATCGCGAGTTCCTCGATGTCGAACCCGAGGTCGTTGAGGCGCTCCACGCGGTCGTTGATCCGCCAGCGTTCGGACGCGGCGAACTGCTCCGTGCCCGTGAGCTCCTTCCAGAGCGTGCGGTACTGGGCGACGATGCCGTCGGACACCGACACGGGGTCCGCGTTCTCGTCGAGGCGTCCTCCGGCCTCGAGGTCGAGGAGCTCCCCGGCGATGTTCACCCGCGCGATCTCGAGGTCGTTCTCGCGCTGCCCGTTCGACAGGCCGCCCGGGTAGAGCTTGCCGGTCTCGGCGTCGACGAGGTACGCCGCGAACGCCCCCGCGTCACGACGGAACAGGGTGTTCGAGAGCGAGACGTCGCCCCAGAAGAACCCGATGATGTGCAGCCGGACGAGGAGCACCGCGAGCGCGTCGACGAGCCGGGTGGCGGTCTCCGGACGGAGCGTCTGCGAGTACAGCGCGCGGTACGGCAGGGAGAACCGCAGGTGCCGGGTGACGAGCACGGGCTGCAGGGGGGCGCCGTCCGCATCGACGCGGTTCGTGATCACCGCGACCGGGTCGACGCACGGCACGTCCATGCGCTGGAGCGTCCGGAGCATGTCGTACTCGCTCCGGGCGAGCTCCTCGCTCGTCTCCTTGACCGCGACGACGTACCCGCTCAGGTGCACGAACCGCACGAGGTGCCGGGAGATGCCCTTCGGGAGCGCCGCGATGGTCTCGTCGGGCCATGCCCCGAGCGGCAGGTCCCACGGCAGGTCGAGCAGCCCGGGGTCGACGGTGGCCGCGGTGATGGACATCGAGTCGGGCACGGCGTGCACGCCTTTCAGGAGGTGGCGGGGGGATTCGCGACGGAGGCGACCCCCGTCGAGACGGCGGAGAGCCCGCCGGGCCGCCCTGGTGAGGCGATCCGACGGGCTCCCCGTGTGGTGATGGTACCGATGACTAGGCGGAGACGACGGCCTTGTCGCCGAGACGCTCGCCCGACTCGGTGTCGAACACGTGCACGCGGCCGGCGTGCGCCGTGACGTACACGGTGTCGCCCGCGAACGGGTGCTGGCGGCCGTCGACACGGGCCACGACGTCGACGCGCTTGCCGCCGACCTCGGTGTGGCCGTAGAGGTAGCCGTCCGCGCCGAGCTCCTCGACGAGGCCGACCTGGACCTTGAGGCCCTCGCCCGACGTCGAGACGACGACGTCTTCCGGACGGACGCCGATCGTGACGTTGCCCGACTTGGCGTTACCCAGGACGTCGCGGTCGACCGCGGCGACCGAGGTGCCGAACTGGACGCCACCGTCGACGACGTCGGCGGGGAGCAGGTTCATGGCCGGCGAACCGATGAAGCCGGCGACGAACACGTTCTGCGGCTTCTCGTAGAGGTCGCGGGGGGAGCCGACCTGCTGGAGGATGCCGTCCTTGAGGACGGCGATGCGGTCGCCCATGGTGAGGGCCTCGGTCTGGTCGTGGGTGACGTAGACCGTGGTGACGCCGAGACGACGCTGGAGCGACGCGATCTGGGTACGGGTCTGGACGCGGAGCTTGGCGTCGAGGTTCGACAGCGGCTCGTCCATGAGGAACACCTGGGGCTGACGGACGATCGCGCGGCCCATCGCGACGCGCTGACGCTGACCACCGGAGAGCGCCTTGGGCTTGCGGCCGAGGTACTCCTCGAGGTCCAGGAGCTTGGCTGCCTCCTGCACACGGGTGGCACGCTCGTCCTTGCCGACGCCGGCGATCTTGAGCGCGAAGCCCATGTTCTCGGCGACGGTCATGTGCGGGTACAGCGCGTAGTTCTGGAAGACCATCGCGATGTCACGGTCCTTCGGCGGGATGTCGGTGACGTCGCGGTCGCCGATCAGGATGTTGCCGGAGTTGACTTCCTCGAGCCCGGCGAGCATGCGGAGCGAGGTGGACTTGCCGCAACCGGACGGTCCGACGAGGACGAGGAACTCGCCGTCGGCGACCTCGAGGTCGAGGGAGTCGACCGCTGCGCGGGTGCCTCCGGGGTAGAGACGGGTTGCCTTGTCGTAGGTGACTGACGCCATGAGCGTTCATGCTCCTTCACCGGCAGGTACGTGCCGGACGATCCGTAGTGAGGAACGGCGGCCCGGGGGCCCCCGGATGGGCGACATCGACCATCGAGGCAATAGAACACGATTTCGGGGTGGAACGCCAGTCCGACGCCGTCGACACCGAGGTCCATGCGCGCGTTTGGACTCCTCCCAGTGCCGCCCACTACACTTCCGAGGTCCGTCCGGGCCGCGCGGGGGTGCTGAGGCCGTTCGGACGCAGGCGGCAACACCACCGCCGGTCGATCACGGAGGACCCCCGCATGACGAACCGCCCCGAGGGTACGGGCCGCCCTGCAGACAAGCCCCTGCGCGAGTCGCGGAACCACCGCCGCGCGGCGGCACGGCTCCGTGCGCAGAAGGCCCGCGCGCAGCAGAAGCGCCGCCAGCGCGGGGTCCGCATCGGCATCCAGGCCGGGATCGGCGTCGTGTTGCTCGCGGTCGTCGCGGTCGTCACCCTTGTGCTCGTCAACTCCGTGCAGCCGGCGGGCCCCGGCCCCGCGAACATGGCGAACGGCGGCATCACGATCGGGCGCGGGCTGCAGGTGGTCGGCGCACGGTCCTCGGGTGCGGCGACCCCGTCGGCGAGCTCGAGCGCGAGCAGCAGCGCCACCGCGTCCGGCAGCGCCACGCCGACCGAGAGCGCCGACCCGAGCGACGCGGCGACGGACGGCACGAGCTCCGGCGACACCGTCAAGATCACCCTGTACATCGACTACCTCTGCCCGATCTGCGGTCAGTTCGAACAGGAGAACAGCTCGTACGTCCGCGGGCTCGTCAACTCCGGCGCCGCGACGGTCCAGATCCACCCGATCGCGATCCTCACGAACCGGTCGCAGGGCACGAAGTACTCGCTCCGTGCGGCGAACGCGGCGGCGTGCGTCGCGAACAGTTCGCCGAACCAGTTCTTCGCCGTGAACCAGGCCCTGTTCGACGCGCAACCGCGGGAGAACACCTCAGGGCTCGACGACGCGGCCCTGACGGCGCTCGTCGCGAAGACGAAGGGCATCACGCACCTGGCGTCGATCACGCGATGCATCCAGGACCAGGAGTTCGCGAAGTGGGTGGACGACGAGACGACCAAGGTCACCTCGGACGGCATCCCGCACTCGAACGTCACGACGTTCTCCGGCACGCCGACGATCCTCGTGAACGGGAAGAAGTACGACTACAGCCTGCCGTTCTCGAACGCCGAGTTCCGGACGTTCATCGTCACCGCCGCGGGCAGCAGCTTCGCCGCGGGCGACGACGACGAGTCGGCGACGCCCACACCGTCCCCGACCCCGACCGCGGACTGACACGTCGGTCGGCGTCAGAGCTGCGACGCCGGGACGCCAAACGTGTCGCACCGTGCGGCGCCCTGCTCGTACCCCTGCGCGAACCAGCGCTGCCGCTGGGCGCTCGTGCCGTGCGTGAACGAGTCCGGATCGACCTGCCCGCCGGACGCCGACTGGATGCGGTCGTCGCCGACGGCGGACGCCGCGCTCAGCGCATCGGCGACCTGGGCACGGGAGATCGGCGCGAAGAAGGTCCGGCCGTTCGCGTCCTCCGTGGTCGCCGCGGCACCGACCCACGCTCCGGCGTAGCAGTCGGCCTGCAGCTCGGTCCGGACGCTGCCGGACGACGCGCCGCTCGACCGGTCGGTGGTCGCGAACGTGCCCTCGAGCTGCTGGACGTGGTGCCCCCACTCGTGGGCGACGACGTACATCTGCGCGAGCGGCCCACCGGACGACCCGTACCGGTCCTGGAGGTCGTCGTAGAACGCGGTGTCCAGGTAGATCGCCCGGTCCGGCGGGCAGTAGAAGGGTCCCGTCGAGCTCGACGCCTGACCGCATCCGGTGTCGGTGGAGCCGTCGAACAGGAAGAACTCCGGTGCGCGGTACGCGAACCCGAGTTGCCCGGACTCCGTGGTCCAGTACGCGTCGAGGGACTCCGCGGCACCCTCCATCCGGCAGTCGACCCGCTGGTTCGCGTCGCGCCCGGTCTGGCACCCGGCGACCGGGGTGGCGTCGGAACCGGTCTCGATCGTGGTCGTGCCGCCGCCGTCGCCGACGAGTCCGGAGACGTCGACGCCGGTGAACTGCGCGATGAGGAACACGACCACCGCGGCGAGGCCGACCCCGCCCCCGGCGATGCCTGCGGTACGACCGCGTCGCTTGACCCTGCCGTCGGAGAGCTCGGTGTCGTCGTTGAACGTCATGCCCCGAACCTAGGGGTCGGGACGGCGGCGTGCCCGGGATGCGCGGTCCCGGAGCGCGTCCCCCGGTCGCTGAGCCGGCTCTCGGCGCGACGGCGTTGCATCGCCGCATGACCACTCTCGACCGCGACCACCCCGTCTTCATCCTCGCGATGGACCACCGCGACTCGCTCGCGAAGACCACGTACGGCGTCGACTCCGGGCAGCCCACCGACCCCGCCGTCATCGCGCGGATCAGCGCCGGCAAGCAGCTCGTCTACCGCGGGCTCCTCGACGCGCTGTCCCGCGGTGCCGATCGGGCCCGCGCCGGTGTCCTCGTCGACGAGCGGTACGGGGCCGAGGTCGCCCGGATGGTGAAGGACGCCGGTCTCCAGCTCGCGATGCCGATCGAGGCGTCCGGCCAGGACTTCTTCGCGTTCGAGTACGGCGACGGCACCGACGGCGAGTGGATGCGCCACGTCGAGGAGTTCGACCCGGACTACGTCAAGGTGCTCGTCCGCGACAACCCGGCGTTCGACGAGTCCGACCGTGCCGGGCAGGCGACACGGCTCGCCGCCGTCACGACCGCCCTGCACGACGCCGGCCGGACGTTCCTGCTCGAGCTCCTCGTGCCGGGGACCGACGACCAGGAGGACTCCGTCGACGACTACGACCGGGACCTCCGCCCCACGCTGACCGTCGAGGTCGTCGGCTACCTGCAGGAGCACGGCGTCGAGCCGGACGTCTGGAAGATCGAGGGCCTGGACCGTCGCGAGGACGCCGAGCGGATCGTCGCGGCGACCCGGCAGGGTGGTCGGGACTCGGTGCAGTGCATCATCCTCGGCCGGGACGCCGCGCAGGAGGACCTGGACCGCTGGTTGTCCGTCGCCGCGCCCGTGGACGGGTTCGTCGGGTTCGCGATCGGCCGGAGCATCTGGGAGGAGCCGCTCGGGCACGTCGTCGACGGCGAGATGCGGTCCGAGGACGCCGAGGACGTCATCGCCGCGAACTACCGGCACTTCGAGGAGACGTACCGGGACGCATGCTAGCGGAGCGGGGCGGACGGAGCGGACGGAGCTGACGGCGCGGACGGCGTGCGTCAGGGGACGAGAGGCTCGACCCCGGCGAGCTCGTCGCCGATCCCGACGTCGACGAGCACGACCCGTCCGGCGAGCGCACTGCCCGGCCCGCGGACAAGGCCCGCCTTGACGCCGCCGAACGTCACGGTGACGTCGGCCTGCAGCACCTGCTCGTCCGACACGGCACCGGTGTCGGCATCGATCCCGCTCGGCACGTCGACCGCGACCACGAACGGTGCGCGCTGGTCACGGGCGAGTTCGCGGACGGCCGACACGGCCTCCCGGGCCGGGCGACGGAGCGCCGTCGACCCGGTCCGCCCGATCCCGAGCACGGCGTCGAGCAGCAGGTCGGCGCGGAGCGCCGCCTCCGTCACGACTCGGGTGACGTCCGCGACGGGCGTCGCGTCCGTCAGGACGTTCTCGGCCGGGAGGCGCGCGCCGGCACCGAGCGCCGCCGCCAGCCCGTCCTCGTGCACGCGCGACCCCGTCCGCACGATCTCGACGGTGTGGCCGGCCTCGGCGAGGGACGCCCCGGCGTACAGGGCGTCGCCGCCGTTGTCGCCGCTCCCCACGAGCAGCAGCACCCGGCCCGGCCCGTCCGACGCCGTCACGGCGACGTCGTCGAGGAGGCCCGCGACGACGTCGGCGAGACCCGTGGCGGCGCGTGGCATCAGCGGTTCCCCGGCGGCGAGGTGCGGTCGTTCGGCAGCGCGGATCTGGTCGGCCCCGTAGCCGACGCGGTGTTCGTCCATGCGCGCCACGATGCCACGCGTTCGGTAGCCTCGTACGGCCATGACCCCCGTGCCCGACGTTCCCGAGCCGCGCATCGTGAAGTCCCCGGACGGCACGGCCATCGCCACCTACGACTTCGGGGACCCGGACGCGCCCGTCGTGCTCGCGGTGCACGGGTTCGCGTCGAGTGCGCTCCTGAACTGGCACGCCTCGGGGTGGACGCGGGACCTGACGCGGGCCGGCTGGCGCGTCGTCGCGATCGACCAGCGCGGACACGGCGCGAGCGCGAAGCCGCACCGGCCGGAGTGCTACTCGATGGAGCTGCTCGTGGCCGACGTCATGGCGGTCCTCGACGGCTACCTGCTCGACGACGTCGCGTACCTCGGGTACTCGCTCGGTGCGCGGGTCGGGTGGCACGCTGCCGACCGCGCGCCCGACCGGATCAGCCGTGCGGTCCTCGGCGGCGTGCCGGACGCCGACCCGATGCTCCGGCTGCGGGTCGACCAGGCCAGGGCGTTCGTCGAGACCGGCGCACCCGTCGAGGACCGTCTCACGGCGACGTACGTGACGATGGCGTCCGGGGTGCCCGGCAACGACCTCGGTGCCCTCGTCGCGCTCATCGAGGGGATGCGCGGCACCGTCTCGCCGACGCCGGAGAACGCGCCCACGCAGCCGCTCCTCCTCGCCACCGGGAGCGAGGACGGCGTCCTCCCCGCGTCGCGGCGGCTCGCGACGACCGCCCCACGCGGCGAGTTCCTCGAGATACCGGGCCGGCACCACTTCAACGCGCCGACCTCCGGGGTGTTCCGCCAGGCCGCCGTCGCGTTCCTCGACCGGACCCGCTGACGGACGCCGGGCGCGGGACCGAGCCGACCCGCGCCTCCCGTCTGGTCCGCCCCAGTGCGCATAGCGGCACCGTTCGTGCATCGACGCACACGCGGCGACCCGGAGGGCTACCGTCCGGAGCATGGACTACAGACTCCTCGGCAACAGCGGTGCAGTCGTGTCGTCGCTGACACTCGGCACCATGACCTTCGGCAGTGAAGCCGACGAAACCACCTCCCACCAGATCCTCGACACGTTCGTCGAACACGGCGGCACGTTCGTCGACACGGCGGACGTCTACTCCGGCAACGAGTCGGAGCGCATCATCGGCCGCTGGCTCGGCAGCCACCCGACCGAGGCGGAGCAGATCGTCCTCGCGACCAAGGGACGGTTCCCGCAGGGCGACGGCCCGAACGACGTCGGGCTCTCCCGCCGCCACCTCACGAAGGCGCTCGACGCGTCGCTCGACCGTCTCGGCGTCGACTACATCGACCTCTACCAGATGCACGCGTGGGACGCCCTCACCCCGATCGAGGAGACGCTCCGGTTCCTCGACGACGCCGTCTCGGCCGGCAAGATCGGCGCCTACGGGTTCTCGAACTACCTCGGCTACCAGATCACGAAGGCCGTCTACGAGGCGAAGGCCAACCACTGGGCACCGCCCGTGACGCTCCAGCCGCAGTACAACCTGCTCGTCCGGGACATCGAGCACGAGATCGTGCCCGCCTGCCTCGACGCGGCCATCGGTCTGCTGCCGTGGTCGCCGCTCGCGGGCGGCTGGCTCTCCGGCAAGTACGTCAAGGACCAGGCCCCGACCGGTGCGACCCGCCTCGGCGAGAACCCGACGCGCGGCATGGAGGCGTGGGAGGCCCGGAACGCCGACCCGCGCACGTGGGCGGTCCTCGACGCGGTGCACGCCGCGGCCGAGGCGCACGGGGTCTCGGCGTCGCAGGTCTCGCTCGCCTGGCTGCTCGGCCGGCCCGCCGTGACGAGCGTCATCCTCGGTGCGCGGACCGTCGAGCAGCTCGTCGACAACCTCGGTGCGACGGACGTCGTCCTGACCGCCGACGAGGTCGAGGCCCTCGACTCCGCGAGCGTCCCGCAGATCGACGACTACCCGTACGGCACGGCCGGCACCGCGCAGCGCGAGCGGAAGCTCGTCGGCGGACGATGACCGATCCGTCGGTGGCGTCGTAGGCGAGTGCGCCGGCGACGCCACCGACGTGCTCACCGTGAGATGTCGGGCACCGCTGTTCCCCGGCGGTGTCCTGCTGAGGGCCGGCGGCGGGACTTGAACCCGCAACCCCCGTATTACAAGTACGGTGCGCTACCAATTGCGCCACGCCGGCTGGCCCGACCAGTGTACCGGCGGGCCGGGGTGCTCACTCGCCCGGCGTGAAGGCCAGCGAGATCGAGTTCATGCAGTAGCGGTCACCCGTCGGCGTCCCGAACCCGTCCGGGAACACGTGGCCGAGGTGGCTGCCGCAGTTCGCGCAGCGGACCTCGGTGCGCTTCATGCCGAGGGTGTCGTCGTCGATGAGCTGGACCGCCTCCGGCCGCACGGACTCGTAGAACGACGGCCACCCGCAGCCCGAGTCGAACTTCGTGCCGCTCTTGAACAGCTCCGCGCCGCACGCGGCACAGGTGTAGACGCCGGCGCGCTCCTCGTCGAGCAGCTCACCGGTCCACGGACGCTCGGTGGCGGCCTGCCGCAGGACGGCGTACTGCTCCTTGTCGAGCTCCTCGCGCCACTCGGCGTCGGACTTCTCCACGTTGTATGCCATGACTTGCGTACCTCCAGGTCTGACCGTCAGGGTCGGTCACGTCATTAAACTCGGTGGCGTGGGTGAACATTCCGTACGGTGCGCACGGTGGACGGACCTCGACCGCGACGACCTCTGGGGCATCGTGCGCCTCCGGAACCGCGTCTTCGCCCTCGAGCAGCGCGTCACCGACGAGGACTTCGAGCCCCGGGACCAGGCCGACGACACTGAGCACTGGTGGATCGACGGCGCCGGGGGCGTGGCGGCGGCGTACCTGCGCCTGATCCGACCGTCGGCCGCCGAGGTCTCCCCGGACGGTGCCGAGCCTGCACGCTGGGTGGTCGGACGCGTCGCGACGGAGGTCGGACACCGCAGGCGGGGCTTCGCGCACCGGCTCGTGGAGGCCGTGCTCGACGCCCACGGCACCGACCCGATCGCACTGCACGCCCAGGAGCACGTCGCCGGGCTGTACGCGGCGAGCGGCTTCGTCCGGTTCGGCGCCTCCTACGTCGAGGCGGGCATCAGGCACGTCGGGATGTACCGCGCGCCGGGTCCCCGCTGATGGTCGCGTCCGGCACGGCCGACCGGTACACCGCGACCGCCGGGAGGCTCGTGGCCGCGTGGCCGACGTACGCCGCGTGGGCGAGATCGGTCGCGTCCGCCGCGGACGTCGTCGCCGTGCTCGACCGTCTGCCGCCGACGAAGCGCCAGCCGGAGCTCGTGTTCGCGGTCGCCCGACGCCTCGGTGCCGACCCGGTCGACCCCACCGCACTCGTCCGGCTGCTCCGGACGCGGCCCGACGAGGTCGTCCAGGCGGCGTCCCTCGCGACCATGCAGGCGAACGACCCGCGACGGCTCGCCGCGGTCCTGCCGCTGTTCGCCCGGATGCCGGGACCGATCGGCCTGCTCGACGTCGGGGTCAGCGCCGGGCTCTGCAGCGTGCCGGACCACGTCGTGCTCGACTACGTCACCGACGACGGGCCGGTCCGGATGACGTCCTCGACCGCGCAGCCCTCGTTCGCGCTCTCCGCCCGGGCGACGGGACGCGTGCCGGAACCGTTCGTCGTGCCGGCGATCGCCGGACGGGTCGGCCTCGACCCCGCACCGATCGACCTCCGGGAGCCCCGCGCCTTCGACCGGCTCGTCGAGGCGGTCCCGCCGGAGGCGACGGACCGGACCGCCCTGATGCGCGCGGCCGCCCGCGCGACGCTGGCCGCGCCTCCCGTCCGCATCACCGGCCGGGTGCCGGACGACCTCGACCGTGCGCTCGCCGCGCTCCCGTCCGGGTGCACCCCGGTCGTCATGACGACCGGGACCCTCGTGTACGTCCCCGGTGCGGAACGGCAGGCGTTCGTCGACCGGGTCACCGCGCTCGGGGTGCACTGGGTCGCGATGGAACGCACCGGGATCCTGCACGGGGTGGCGTCGACGCTGCCGGACGGCGTCGACCCCGGAGACCCCGACGCGTTCGCGACCGTGTCGTTCGACGGGGTCGCCGTGGCGCTCGCCGACGCGCACGGCACCACCGTGCGATGGATCTGAGGGCTTCTTCGCGACCTGCCAGGGGCATGCCAGGGTCGAGCGGACCGTCACCCCTACTATTGCGACGACCGTGAGCGCCGTCGGTATCCGAATGGGCGGTGATCAGTGAGCGAACGGATCGACGTGACCGGACCCCGCACCGACTCCGACCTCTCGGAGCTCGCTCGGCACGTCCTCGTGTTCGAGCACGACCGCGCGAGACACGACCGGACGAAGGAGGCCGACATCCGCGTCGAGTTCGACATGTCGCCCGCCCGGTACTACCAGGTCCTGAACCGTGTCATCGACACCCCCGCAGCACTCGCGTTCGACCCGCAGCTCGTGACCCGGCTGCACCGACTCCGGCGGAGTCGGACGAACGCACGCGCGGAACGGTCCTTCGGGGCCGAGCGCGCAGACCACGAAGGACGCACCGACGCGCATGAGTAGATTCCCCCGAGACCGGTTCGACGACGTCGCCGACGGCCCCAGGGTCGGTGCGCACCGCGGGTTACCGCGCCGCGGACGCGGCTGGATCCTGTTCGCCTGGGCCGCGCTCGCGACCGGCGTGCTCGTCGGCGGCGGCGCCGTCGTGCTCGGTGTGCTGAACGACAGCATCCAGTTCACCGGCAACGGCGCCGGGTCGAGTGCCGTGGCGTCCGGGTCCGCATCGGCGCCCGCATCCGCCTCCGCGACGCCGGAGCCCACCGCGGGTCCGTCGGCGCAGGCATCGGGCATCACCCTCACGGTGCTGAACGGCACGAACACCGGCGGACTCGCGGCGACGGGGACGGCGACGCTCGAGAACGCCGGCTGGCAGGTCGCGTCCGACGGGAACGCGTCGACCAAGGGTGCGCCGTCGACGATCGTCTACTACCAGTCCGACGACCAGGCGGCCATCGCGCGCGGCATCGTCGTGACGCTCGGCGTCGGGTCCGTGCAGAAGTCCACGGCGTTCCCGAACTCCGACGTCACGGTCGTCCTCGGCGCCGACTACGCCCGCTGACGCCCGGCCGCGAGGCGCCGTTCCGGGGTCGTTCGTTTCGGTCGTGTTACAGGCATGTTGAGTTCCGGGACCACCCGCGGGATTCGCGCTCATCGCCCTTGTCGAAACCGCTGACGCGGCTAGCATCGCAATTGGTCACCCCAGCGATCAGAATGCCGACGGACACCGTGTGCGCTCGTCAGGACGAACCCGGGTGAAGTGCCTGAGCACTCGGACCCGGTGGTGCGCGAACCCACGCCCCACCGTCAGCGACATCGCAGGGAGCAATGAACATGGCCAACGGAACCGTCAAGTGGTTCAACGCCGAGAAGGGCTACGGATTCATCACCGTCGACGGCGGCGGACAGGATGTCTTCGTGCACTACTCGGCGATCGACATGAACGGCTACAAGGTGCTCGAGGAGGGGCAGGCGGTCACGTTCGACGTCGGCACCGGCTCGAAGGGCCCGCAGGCCGAGGCGGTCAAGCCCGCCTGAGCACCGAGCTCGTCGGGAGCGCGTCGTCCCTCGGGGCGGCGCGCTCCGTCGTGCGTCCGGGGCGCGTCGTCCCTCGGGGCAGCGTGCTCCGTCGTGCGTGCGGCTGGGTGTTCGCCCCGGGCTCGCGCGGAGGACCGGCCGGAGGTTGCACTCACCGGGTGCGAGTGCCAGAATCGGCTAGCACTCAGTTGCATCGAGTGCCAACGACCATCGCGTCCAGCACGACGTCCGGGAGGGACGAGAAACACACATGGCAAAGATCATTGCTTTCGACGAGGAGGCCCGTCGTGGCCTCGAGCGCGGCCTGAACATCCTGGCTGACGCCGTGAAGGTGACGCTCGGCCCGCGCGGCCGCAACGTCGTCCTCGAGAAGAAGTGGGGCGCCCCCACGATCACGAACGACGGCGTCTCCATCGCCAAGGAGATCGAACTCGACGACCCCTACGAGAAGATCGGTGCGGAGCTCGTCAAGGAGGTCGCCAAGAAGACCGACGACGTCGCCGGTGACGGCACGACCACCGCGACCGTGCTGGCACAGGCGCTGGTCCGCGAGGGCCTCCGCAACGTCGCTGCGGGCGCGGACCCGATCAGCCTGAAGAAGGGCATCGAGAAGGCCGTCGCGGCCGTCTCCGCTCAGCTGCTGTCGGACGCCAAGGAGATCGAGACCAAGGACCAGATCGCCGCGACCGCGTCGATCTCGGCCGCGGACCCGACCATCGGCGCGCTCATCGCCGAGGCCATCGACAAGGTGGGCAAGGAAGGCGTCGTCACGGTCGAGGAGTCGAACACGTTCGGCACCGAGCTCGAGCTGACCGAGGGCATGCGCTTCGACAAGGGCTACCTGTCGCAGTACTTCGTGACCGACCCGGAGCGCCAGGAGGCCGTCTTCGAGGACGCCTACGTGCTCATCGTCAACTCGAAGATCTCGAACATCAAGGACCTGCTCCCCGTCGTCGACAAGGTCATCCAGTCGGGCAAGCAGCTCCTGATCATCGCCGAGGACGTCGACGGTGAGGCCCTGGCCACGCTCGTCGTGAACAAGATCCGCGGCATCTTCAAGTCCGTCGCCGTCAAGGCCCCGGGCTTCGGCGACCGCCGCAAGGCCATGCTGCAGGACATCGCCATCCTCACGGGTGGTCAGGTCATCGCAGAAGAGGTCGGTCTCAAGCTCGAGAACGCGACGCTCGACCTCCTCGGTCGTGCCCGCAAGGTCGTCATCACGAAGGACGAGACGACCATCGTCGAGGGCGCTGGCGACAGCGAGCAGATCGCCGGTCGCGTGCGCCAGATCCGCAGCGAGATCGAGGCCACGGACTCCGACTACGACCGCGAGAAGCTCCAGGAGCGTCTCGCCAAGCTCGCCGGTGGCGTCGCCGTCATCAAGGCGGGTGCGGCGACCGAGGTCGAGCTCAAGGAGCGCAAGCACCGCATCGAGGACGCCGTCCGCAACGCGAAGGCGGCTGTGGAAGAGGGCATCGTCGCCGGTGGTGGCGTCGCACTCATCCAGGCCGGCAAGGTCGCGCTCGACAGCCTCGAGCTGACGGGCGACGAGGCGACCGGGGCGAACATCGTCCGCGTCGCGATCGACGCGCCGCTCAAGCAGATCGCGCTGAACGCCGGTCTCGAGCCGGGTGTCGTCGCCGCCAAGGTCCGCGAGCTCGAGTCCGGGTGGGGCCTCAACGCCGCGACCGGCGAGTACGTCGACCTGATCGCGGCGGGCATCATCGACCCGGCCAAGGTGACCCGTTCGGCGCTGCAGAACGCTGCGTCGATCGCCGGACTGTTCCTCACCACCGAGGCCGTCGTCGCCGACAAGCCCGAGAAGGTCTCGGCTCCGGCCGGCGACCCGACGGGTGGCATGGACTTCTAGTCCGACCTTCGTGTCCTGAGCGGGCCGTTCTCCTCCGGGAGGGCGGCCCGTTCCGCGTACCCGGGCGCTGCGCCCGCCGCGGCCGCCGCGCCCGCCGCGCCCGCCGCGCCCGCCGACGGCGTCGAGATCGCACAACACGCCGTCTCGGGCCTCGACCACGCGGCGCGTCCCGCGACCTCGGCCCCCGTCCACGGCGTTTGGTGCGATCTGGCCCGGGGAGTGGGCGTCCTGCACAGGTGACGCACCACGTGATCGCTCCACAGGTCACCCAGGGGGCCGCGGTGGATGTCGGTGGTCCGGCCACGCTCGCGGGATGCCAACACCTCTGCGACCACTCCCGAGCGGCTTCGGGAGCGGACCGTTCCGCGTCGACGACGAGCGGCTGATCGGCGTGCCTGCGACACGCCTCCGCCGATCGGACCTGTCATCCCCGGTCCACGGCGTCCGCATCGCTGTCGCCCTCGAGCACGACGATCTCGACCTCGTTCGTGCCCTGGCACTCGTCATGCGCGACGACCAGCGGTTCAGCCACCTCACGGCTGCCAGGCTGTGGGGCTTCCCCCTCCCGCGCCGCCTGGACCGCGCGCACGATCCGGTCCACGTCACGACCATCGGTGCAGGCCCGGTGATGCGTCGCCCGGGTGTCGTCGGACATCGTTCGCTCGCTGTCCTCGGTGGATCCGTCCGAATCCGGGACCTCCCGGTGTCCGATGCGGTCGGGACGTGGTGTGACTGCGCCGTACTTCTCCGCGAGTCCGAGCTCGTCATCGTCGGTGATCACATCGTGGGCGAGCGACGACTCGCGACGCCCGACCAACTCGTCACTGCCGCACGGGTCAGACGGTCGCGTGGCTCGATCGCGCTGCGACGCGCCGCCGAACGCGTCCGGGTCGGGTCCGAGTCGCCGATGGAGACGATCACTCGACTGGCCGTCGTCGACCGTGGGCTTCCGGAGCCCGAACTCAACGTGGCGGTGTTCGACGACACGGGGACGTTCCTCGGTCGGCCGGACATGGTCTACCGAGCCGCCCGCGTGGCGATCGAGTACGACGGCGATCATCACCGGACCGACCGCGGTACGTGGCAGCACGACGCGTCTCGATCGAACGGGTTCGTGGTGAACGGGTGGACCGTGCTGCACGTCACCGCGCGGGACGTTGCCGCACCGGACGACTTCCTGCGGCGTCTCGCCCAGGCACTCAGGGGCGCGACCCGCCCGGCCGCGTGACGTCGAGGTCGCAGGACGCGCCGTCTCGGGGTGGGCGGACGCGGTGTGTTGTGCGACCCCGGCGAGGGGAGGCGGCGTGTTGTGCGACCCCGGCAGCAGGACGCGGCGTGTTGTGCGACGCCGGCAGCGAGACGCGGCGTGTTGTGCGACCCCGCCGACGGGACGCGGCGTGTTGTGCGACCCCGGCAGCGGGACGCGGCGTGTTGTGCGACCCCGAACCGAGCGCGCACGGGCTACTCGGCGGACGACTCCGACGGCGCGACGTAGTCACGGGGCAGGAGCGGCAACCACACCCGGAAGGTCGCACCGCCGCCCGGGGTGTCGAACACCTCGACGTCGCCGTGGTGCGCCGCGACGATCCCCGACACGATCGCGAGCCCGAGTCCGGAGCCGCCCGTGTCCCGCGCACGCGAGGTGTCCGCCCGCCAGAACCGCTGGAAGATCTTCTCCCGGAGCTGCGGCGGGATGCCCTCGCCGTGGTCGACCACGTCGAGGTGCGCCATCTCGCGCGACTCGTCCACGCCGATCCCGATCTCGATCGCGTCGTCGTGGGGTGTGAACCGCATCGCGTTCCCCATCAGGTTCGTGACGACCTGGCGGATCTTGTTCTCCTCGGCGAGCACCACCGGCGGTCGCGCCGGCAGCACCACGGTCGGCAGCTCGGCGGTCGACGGACCCGTCGAGGACTCGACGTTCATCGCGCGGTTCCGACGGGCGCGGAGTCGCGCCAAGGTCGCCCCGGCGAACGCGATCGGCCCCGTGACGTTGGCGGACGGCGATGACGGCGACCCACCGGGTGCGGCGGGGAGTGCGGCCGGACCGACCCACTGCGGCACACCGACACCGGTGACGGCGTCGGTCAGGAGCACCTGGATCTCGCGGTCCGGGTTCGAGGCCATCGTGTCGAGCGCGGAGTCCCGGGCGATCGCGACGAGGTCGACCGGGCCGAGCTCGAGCGGCTTGGACTCGTCGATGCGCGCGAGCTGCAGGAGGTCCTGCACGAGGAGGCCCATCCGCTTGGCCTCCTTCTCGATGCGGTCCATCGCCTGGGCGACGTCCTCGTCCTTGCGGAGCGCGCCCATCCGGTACAGCTCGGCGTACCCACGGAGGGACACGAGCGGCGTCCGGAGCTCGTGGGAGGCGTCGCCGACGAACCGGCGCATCTGTTCGATCGTGCGCTGTCGGTCGTCGAACGCGGAGTCAATGCGCTCGAGCATGGTGTTCAACGACCGGTTGAGACGTCCGACCTCGGTGTTCGGTGTCTCATCGCCGAGACGCTGCGAGAAGTCTCCGGCAGCGAACCGTGCCGCGGTGTCCTCGACGTCGCGGAGCGGGTCGAACGTCGCGGTGACGAGGAGCCGCGTGAGCATGGCGCCGAGCAGCACGACCGAGAACCCGAACCCGAGGAAGATCGCCGTGAAGCGGGTGATCGTGGCATCCGCGTTCTGGGAGGAGATCGCGACGAGGATCTTGAGGTCCTGGCCGGTGCCCTTGACCGTCGCGTCGACGACCATCGCACGCCACTCGTGGTTGTGGTCGGCGTCGTAGAGCGAGAACGGCGAGTCGGGGTTCGACGCCGCGGCCGCCGTCGCGTCGAGGTCGCTCGTGTCGGGCTCCTCGTCCGACGACCTGGTGTGGCAGATGAGGTCGCCGTCGGCGTTGTAGACGCTGATGTACGTGGTGCTCCCGAGCTGGATCGAGAAGTTGCAGTAGCCCTCGGCCGAGACCTGGTTCTGCTGGTTGTCGAGGCTCTTGGCGGTCGAGGTGACGTTGTAGTCGATCTGCCCCATCAGGTACGTCGACAGGGCGGTCATCGTCCCGAGCCCGGCCACGAGCAGCCCGAGCGTCACGAGGAGGACGGTGATCCCCGTGATCTTGGTGCGGAGCGAGATCTCGTTCCACCAGTGAGAGAGGCGTGCGTGCATGCTGCGTACACAGTAATCGGCGCGACCCCGCCCGAAGCTGGGGTCGCGCCGACAGCCGGTCGCTAGGAGGCCTTGGAGGCCTTCAACATGTAGCCGAAGCCGCGCTTGGTCTGGATCACCGGCTCGGCCGAGTACTGGTCGAGCTTGCGGCGGAGGTACGAGATGTAGGACTCGACGATCCCGGCATCCCCGTTGAAGTCGTACTCCCACACGTGGTCGAGGATCTGCGCCTTGCTCAGCACGCGGTTCGGGTTGAGCATGAGGTAGCGGAGCAGCTTGAACTCGGTGGGGCTGAGCTCGATCTGCGCGTCGCCGATGGTGACCTCGTGCGTGTCCTGGTCCATCGTCAGCTCGCCGGCGCGGATGATCGCGTCTTCTTCGTCGTTCATCGTCCGACGGAGGATCGCCTTGATGCGGGCGACGATCTCGTCGAGCGAGAACGGCTTGGTGACGTAGTCGTCACCGCCGACCGTGAGCCCGGTGATCTTGTCCTCGGTGTCGTCCTTCGCGGTGAGGAACAGGATCGGCGACGTGTAGCCCGAGGAACGGAGGCGCTTGGTGACGCCGAAACCGTTCATGTCGGGGAGCATGACGTCGAGGATGATGAGGTCCGGTTCTTCCTCGAGCACGGCGGAGATCGCCTGTGCACCGTTCCCCACGGCGCGCACCGCGAATCCCGCGAAGCGCAGCGACGTGGTGAGGAGGTCGCGGATGTTCGGTTCGTCGTCGACGATGAGGATCTTGGGGCCATCGGTCATGGAGCAAGTATCTGGCCGTTCCCTCGGGGTTCCCTGGGAACGATTGGTACAGGAGTGGAACGCGGACTGGAGGGACGGTGCGGGCTGGCACCGTTCCTCCCCACCGTCTCCTGGTCGCGTCCGCGACGTGCGGTTCAGGCGGGCGCGAGCTGGTCCGCGTCGAGGATCGTGTAGGCGTACCCCTGCTCGGCGAGGAACCGCTGACGGTTCTGGGCGAAGTCCTGGTCCACCGTGTCGCGCGTGACGAGCGTGTAGAAGGACGCCGGGACGCCGTCCTTGTTCGGGCGGAGGAGCCGCCCGAGGCGCTGTGCCTCCTCCTGGCGGGAGCCGAACGACCCCGACACCTGGATGGCGACCGTCGCGTCCGGAAGGTCCACCGAGAAGTTCGCCACCTTCGAGACCACGAGGACGTCGATCGCACCCTCGCGGAACTGCTGGTAGAGCCGCTCCCGCTCGTCGATCGGGGTCGCACCGGTGATCTCCGCGGCGTCGAGCTGGGCCGCGAGTTCGTCGAGCTGGTCGATGTACTGCCCGATCACCAGGATCTGCTCACCCCGGTGCTTCTCGATGAGCTCGCGGACCACGGGGGTCTTCGCGGGGCTCGTCGCGGCGAGGCGGTACCGGTCCTCGTCGCTCGACGCGGCGTACTCGAGACGGTCCTCGTGCGGCAGGTCGATGCGGACCTCGTAGCACTCGGCGGGCGAGATGTAGCCCTGCGCCTCGATCTCCTTCCACGGGGCGTCGTAGCGCTTCGGACCGATGAGGGAGAAGACGTCGCCTTCCCGACCGTCCTCGCGCACGAGGGTCGCCGTGAGGCCGAGCCGACGACGGGCCTGCAGGTCCGCGGTCAGCTTGAAGACCGGCGCCGGGAGCAGGTGGACCTCGTCGTAGACCACGAGACCCCAGTCCATCGCGTCGAGCAGCGACAGGTGCGTGTAGACGCCCTTCCGCCTGGCCGTGAGGATCTGGTAGGTCGCGATGGTGACCGGGCGGACCTCCTTGACGCTGCCGGAGTACTCCCCGATCTCGTCCGCGGTGAGTGTCGTGCGCTTGAGGAGCTCGTCGCGCCACTGCCTGGCCGACACGGTGTTCGTCACGAGGATGAGCGTCGTGGCCTTCGCGGTGGCCATCGCCCCCGCGCCGACGAGGGTCTTGCCGGCGCCGCAGGGGAGCACCACCACACCCGAGCCCTGCGAGAAGAAGCTCGAGATCGCGTCCTGCTGGTACTCGCGGAGGCTCCACTCCGAGGTGTCGAGGTCGATCGCGTGCGGCTGCCCCGGCGTGTAGCCCGCGAGGTCCTCGGCCGGCCACCCGATCTTGACGAGCTCCTGCTTGACCTGTCCGCGGGCCCACTGCTGCAGCTCGACGGAGGTGTCCGAGCGGCGCTCGCCGAGGAGCGGTGCGATCCGCTTGGACCGGATGACCTCGGCGAGGACGCTCGGGTCGACCGCGGTGAGGACGAGCGTCGGCTGGCGCTCGAGCTCCTCGGTCGCGTCGTTCGCGATCGCCGGGGCGTCGGCCGGGTCCTCGCGCCGGATCACGAGGCGGCCGTAGCGGGCCACGGTGTCGCGGATGTCGACCGTGACGCTCTGCGGGACCGGGAACTTGGCGAAGTGCTCGAGCGTCGCGATCATCTGCTCGGCGTCGTGGCCGGCGGCGCGCGCGTTCCAGAGGCCGAGCCGGGTGATGCGGTAGGTGTGGACATGCTCGGGGGCACGTTCCAGCTCGGCGAAGGTGGACAGTTCGTGGCGTGCGTCGTCGGCGTCCGGGTGTGCGACCTCGAGCAGCACGGTCCGGTCGCTCTGCACGATGAGTGGCCCGTTCATAGGCGTTCCAGCCTACGTGTCCCGGGTGTGCGCTGGTGTGCGCGGTCGAGGATGCAGGAGCGCGGGGTGTGTCCGGCTCCGGACTGCCGGTTGTCGCATTCTCGGCGGGGACGAGGCGAGGTGGGGACGAGGCAGCGTGGGGCGCAGCCGGGGCCTGTGGCGGTCAGGCCTCGGACTCGACGGCCACCACGAGGGACAGGGGCAGGGTCCGCTCGACGTCGGCGTGCGTGTCCCGCCCGCGCACCCGGCCCGCAGCGACGGACGTCGGCACGATGGTGAAGGGCACCTGCGATCCGTCCGGCATCTGCACCGTCACCCGGATCGGCACCTTGCCGCGGACCGCCAGGTCGATCTGTCGGCCGAGCCACTCCTGCTCCGGCTCCCGGTCGCCCCGTTCCGTCGTCACTCGCAGCCGCTCGACGAGGTCCCGCGCCTGGGACTCCGGCGTCCGGACCGCCGCACGGCGGGGCGCATCGGTGGTCGGACGCGGCGGTCGTGCACCGGCGGCGACGACGGCCGGGTAGCGCTGGGCCTCGAGCTCCGCGGCGACGACGGTGGGCGGGTACCGGGTCCCGAGCGAGTCGAGCGCGAGTCGGTCCCACGTGAAGTGCCGCAGCTCGGCGTCGACGCCGATCAGGTCGAGCTGGTCGGCGGGCCCCCGGACGACCGTGCCGACCCCGCCGGCCGCGCGGTCCACGACGATGCTGCCGGCGCGCGCGGCGACCTGGTCGACGAGGTACCCGACGGGCTGCGGCAGCGCCGTGGCGGACAACCCGGACAACGTGTCGAGGATCTCCGCACGGTCGATCCCGGCGAGGAGCGCGCGGCGGATGCTCTCCTCGGAGATGCGGTACCGGGTCGCGAGACCGGGTGCCTCGACGTCGGCCACGCGTCGGAGCCGCTGGTCGTCCGCGGGCGTCAGCGGTCCGGGAGCGATCACGGTGAGGTCGTGCTGCAGGTACACGGCGTCGACCGTCGGCGGGAGGTCGGCACTCGCCGCCGCGACCGCCCGCCGAGGATCGGCGTCGAGGAGCGCACGACCCGTCGGCGTGACGATCTGGTCCACCACGAGACCGAGTCGGTCGGCGACGTCGGCGGCGCGGTCGAGGTCCGAGTCGAGCCACTCGGCGCCGCCCGGGTACGCCCAGCGCCCGAGCGCGGCGAGGTCGGACCAGTCGTCGCCGGCGAGTGCGAGGACGCCGCGGACCGGGTCGGGGAGGGCGCCCTGCCAGTGCGCGACGAGGTCCGCCCAGCGGTCCGGCCAGCTGCGGACGAGCCAGGAGCGGCCCTCGTCGGTCGCGCTCCACGTCTGGTCGACCGTGTCCACGTGGCCCACCATCGCGAGGACGTCGAGCAGGGGGCCGACGTCCTCGGGCCCCGCTCCGGACACGGCGGCGAGCTGGCGTCCGAGCGGCGCGCCGATGCCGCCCTTGGCGAGTTCGTGCACGACACCGTCGTCGACCTGCCGGAGCAGCTCCGCGAGCGTCGTCATGGTCGTGAACGCCCGCTCCGCAGCCACGCCGGTCGCCCGCGCGACCGCCTGCGGGTCAGTCGGTGCGTCGGGCACGCGGGTCGCGCCTCCCGACCGTGGGTCGGCCTCCGTCGGACGGTCGGACGGGAGGCGCGGTGCCGGCCCGTCGTCGAGGGCGCGGTGGAGATCGGTGCGGGCCGCGAGCCGCTCCGCCACGGCGTCGTCGACCTGCGGCGTGCCGGTGGCCGGGTCGGACGTCGCGAGCCCGAGCGCGAGGGCCGGGCCGAGGTCGTCGGTCCGGGTGGGGTCCCGGAGCGCCAGGAGCGTCGCCCGGGGCAGGCGCTCCAGCGCCCGGTCGATGGAGTCCGGGCCACGGAGGGCGTCCGCGAGGTCGAAGAAGTCGGTGATCGCCGCCGGGCCGTTCGCCGCGAGGGCGCCGCCGGGGAGGCGCCGACCGACGACGAGGACGACGAGGTCCTCGGCGGGCAGCGCCCGGAGCCGGGAGGCGAGATCAGCCGCGGTCGTCATCGAGCGTCGTCCGTCGTGTCCAGCGGCCGGGCGGTCAGCGCGATCCGTCCTTGTTCTGCCGTGCCCGTCGGATCCACGTGACCGCGAGCAGGGCGAACACGAGCAGCATGCCGACCGGGAACCCGATCTCGGGCAGGACCGTGACGAGCGGCCAGATGCCCGTGCCGGGGATCGTCTTGATCGTCAGCCAGGCGACGATCAGCATGATGAACGCGATGAGCGAGACGCCCAGGACGCCGGCGACCATGAACGCCAGCGTTCGTTCGCTACGATTGGACGTCACCACAGGCTCGAGCGAACTCGGCGCCTGCTCAGGGGTTCGGGTCTGTCTGGCCACGTGCCAAGGATAGACGACCCGGCACTCCGAACGCGGTGCCCATGATCAAGGAGTGCAGTCATGCCGACCGGCAAGGTCAAGTTCTACGACGAGCAGAAGGGGTTCGGCTTCATCGCTGGCGACGACGGCGAACAGGTCTTCCTGCACGCGTCGGCACTCCCCGAGGGACTCGAGACCATCAAGGCGGGGACCCGACTCGAGTACGGCGTCGTCGCCGGCAAGCGCGGGACCCAGGCGCTCTCGGTGCGCGTCCTCGAGGCCGGGCCGAGCCTGGCGAAGATCCAGCGCCGCTCCGCGGACGACATGTCGGTGATCATCGAGGACCTCGTGAAGGAGCTCGACCGGATCAGCGGCGACCTCCGCCACGGGCACTACCCGAAGAACGGCCGTCGGACGGCGACGATCCTCCGCCACGTGGCGGACCAGCTGGATGCGTGACGCGATGATCGACGATCCCACCGCGCTGGCACGTCGGGCGCTCCTCGAGGTCACTCCGGAGTCCACCGTCGGCGCCCACGTCGACACCGTGGACGAAGGCGACGGCGTCGTGTCCGTCCGCTTCGCGAACACGATGCCCGGCTACCCGGGGTGGCGGTGGACCGTCAGCGTCGCCCAGGTCGAGGGCGACGACCCGACCGTGCTCGAAGTCGAGCTGATGCCCGGGGACGGCTCGCTGCTCGCGCCGGACTGGGTGCCCTGGTCCGAGCGGCTCGCCGACTGGCGCGCGGCGCAGGGCGAGGACGGGCACGGCGACGAGTCCGAGCACGACGGCGACGAGTCCGGGGAGGACGACGACGAGTCGGACGAGGACGACGACGATCTCGACGACGACGACGATCTCGACGACGACGAGTCGGACGACGACGTGTCGGATGACGACGATGATCTCGACGACGACGATGAGTTGGACGACGATCTCGATGATGACGACGACGACTTCGACGGGGTCGACGTCGAGGAGGCCGAGGCCGCCGCGCACGACTCCGACGACGAGGAGTAGTCCCCGAGACACCGCCCCCGAGACACCGCCCCCGAGGCGCCGCTCTCCCGCCGAGACACCGCCGTGGGAGCGGTGTCCTGCGGGGAGGGCAATGCCCTGCGGAAGCACCCGGCGGCAGGTCAGCCGAGCTGCGCCACGACGTGGTCGATCGCACCGACGAGTGCGCGGACGTCGTCGGGCTCGATCGCGGTGAACGTCGCGATGCGGAGCTGGTTGCGGCCGAGCTTCCGGTACGGCTCGGTGTCGACGATGCCGTTCGCGCGGAGCACCGTCGCGACCCGTGCCGCGTCGACCCGGTCGTCGAGGTCGATCGTCGCGACGACCTGCGAGCGGTGGTCCGGGTCCGCGACGAACGGCGTCGCGTAGTCCGAGGCGGTCGCCCAGTCGTACAGCACCGACGACGACTCCCGCGTCCGGGCGTCGGCCCATGCCAGTCCGCCGGACTCGTTCATCCACCGGACCTGTTCGTCGAGGAGCAGGAGCGTCGCGATGGCCGGGGTGTTCAGCGTCTGGTCGAGCCGCGAGTTGTCGACGGCGTTCTGCAGCGACAGGAACTCCGGGATGTACCGATCGGACGCGGCGATCCGCCCGACGCGCTCGATCGCCGCGGGGCTGAAGAGCGCGAGCCAGAGGCCGCCGTCGGACGCGAAGTTCTTCTGCGGGGCGAAGTAGTAGACGTCGGTCTCGCCCGGGTCGACCATCGCGCCACCCGCGGCGCTCGTCGCGTCCACCACGGTCAGCGCTCCGTCGTCGCCGTGGGCGCGTCGCACCGGGGCCATGACGCCCGTCGAGGTCTCGTTGTGCGGGTACGCGTAGACGTCCACGCCCTCGACGATCTCGACCTCGGACCGCGATCCGGCCGGGGCGCTCACGACGTGCGGTGCCTCGAGCCACGGAGCAGCGGCGGCCTTGGCGAACTTGGAGCCGAACTCGCCGAACGACAGGTTCTCGGCCCGACGCTCGACGAGCCCGAACGCGGCGGCGTCCCAGAAGGCGGTCGAACCGCCGTCGCCGAGGAGCACCTCGTACCCGTCGGGCAGGTCGAAGAGGTCGCGGAGGCCGCCACGGACCGAGCCGACGAGGTCCTTGACGGGTGCCTGGCGGTGGCTGGTCCCGAGGATCGACGCCCCCCTGGTCACCAGGGCCTCGAGCTGCGCACCGCGGATCTTGGACGGACCGCATCCGAAGCGGCCGTCGGTGGGGAGGAGGTCTGCGGGGATGACGATGTCGGCCATGGGCCGATCCTAGCGACTGGTATCCCAGCCGACCCGACCATGCGCGGTCGGGACCGGTCCGTCCGGCAGGGGTGCGCCTCCCGTCCGTTCGTCGGGTCCGTGGGACGTGACCACGTAGGATGGCGGGGTTGCTGACTTGACTGGGGAGGCGGACCGGTGACCGATCTCGTCGACACCACGGAGATGTACCTGCGCACGATCCTGGACCTCGAGGAAGAGGCGATCGTGCCGCTCCGCGCGCGCATCTCCGAGCGCCTCGGGCACTCCGGTCCGACGGTCTCGCAGACCATCGCCCGGATGGAGCGCGACGGCCTCGTCGTGGTCTCGGGCGACCGGCACCTGGAACTCACGCACGAGGGACGACAGCGTGCCACCCACGTGATGCGCAAGCACCGTCTCGCGGAACGACTGCTCGCCGATGTCATCGGGCTGGACTGGGCCTTCGTGCACGACGAGGCCTGTCGGTGGGAGCACGTGATGAGCGAGCAGGTCGAGCGCCGCATCATCGAGATGCTCGGCCATCCGCGGGAGTCGCCGTACGGCAACCCGATCCCGGGGCTCGACGAGCTGGGCGACTCGCCCGCCGGGCGGTTCCTCGACGGCGTGCGGAACATCGTCGCCGCGACCGAGGGCACCGACCAGGTCGCCTCGGGCGTCGTCCGCCGGCTCGGCGAGCCCGTGCAGTTCGAGCCGGAACTCCTCCACCAGCTCCGTTCGGCCGGCGTGATGCCGGGTCGGACCGCGCGGGTGCAACGCGCCGGGGCGTACGTGTCGGTGCGCATCGACGGCGAAGACGACGGTCTCGAGCTGCCGGTCGAGGTCGCGCAGCACGTCTACATCGACGCCTGACGCCCCGGCGGTCCTCCTCGTCGTACCCCGACCCCGACCCCTCGGGGTACAGCGTGACCCCAGATCTGGTGCTGGCGTGGACGGCTCGCCATGAGATATCGGAAACCCCGCTCTGACCGGGTGTTCTTTACCATTCCGTTACAAAGTGCCCATTTCGGCTCGACACCGCAGCGGGCATCACGTACTCTCGACGAGTCCCGCCCAGCCTGGAAGCGAGCTGGCGGGAACCGTGGCAGGACGTCTCGAACCCGTCTCCTGCCTGATCGGAAACGATGACGAACGGATGGGGTCGCACCCGAACGGCCTGCTGGTCGTGTGCGATCGAGGCGCCGGAGACCACACTCTTGACGCAGACCGGATCCACCGCGGACGCCTTGACCGGCGACCTGGCGCAGGCCACTCCCACCCGCCGTTCCCTGCGTGCCGCCGAGACCGCAGCGGCGGCCGCGGCCAAGTCCGGCGCGTTCCGCCGCAGTGCTCCGGCAGCACCGGCCCGCCGTGCGACCGCCGCCCGCACCGCGGCCACGACCGCCGTCGCCCGGACGGCAGCCACGACCGCCGCCCCGACGACCACCGCGACGCGTCGGACCCCGGTCAAGCGTCGCGTCCTGCCGGTCGTCGTGGTGACGCTGACCGCGGGACTCCTCAGCACGCAGGTGCTCCCCGCGCTCGCCGCCCAGCAGAGCGTCGGTCAGTCCGACGGCTCGTCGCAGGCCGCGGTGGACGCCGCGAACCTCCGCACCACGGACAGCCAGTCGGTCCGCGTGTCGAGCGCCGCCGCCCTCGCCGACACCGCCCGTGACGGCTACACCGCGTCGGACCCGGCCGTCCTCGCCGCCGCGAACACCGCCAAGGCCGCGGAGACCGCGCGCATCGCCGCCGTGCAGACCGCACGGGCCCAGACCGCGGCGAGCTTCGCGTCGTACACCGGCCCGACCGCGGCGGACTACGTCGCGAACCCGAAGTACCCGAGCTTCAGCCTCGACCAGGTCGCGGCCGTCGGCCAGCAGTACATCGGCACGCCGTACGTGTTCGGCGGCGCCACCCCGGCCGGCTTCGACTGCTCCGGCTTCGTGATGTACGTCTACGCCCAGTTCGGCATCTCGCTCGCGCACTCCGTGCCGCTCCAGGACGCGGCCGGCACCCGAATCTCCGAGGCCGACGCGCAGCCCGGGGACGTCGTCATCTTCAACAACGAGGCCCACGACGGCTTCTACATGGGCAACGGGATGATCATGGACGCTCCGAAGCCCGGTGGCCGGGTGAGCATCCGCCCCATCTGGACGAGCGATTACCACATCGTCCGGTTCGGCATCAAGTAGCGCGCAGCCGCTCGCTGAACTCCCGGTGAACCGGCCCGACACTGACCGTGTCGGGTCGGTTCGTGGGTTACCCTGTCGGCAGCCGGTCCACTCGGCCCGAACGGGAGATCTCATGTCAGCCTGTCGCACGACCCGCACCATGGGTCGGCGCGCGCATGTCGACACGTGGTCGACCACCGCCTGCGTGCACACACACGTCGCGTCGCAGGACGCACCCGCATGACTGAGCACTGCCCCTCGGGGTGGTGCTCTTCTTCGTCGTGGGACCGGTGGGAGCCCGTCCGGAGCACGTGGTCCGGCAAGCGTCGTCAGCCTGGAAGCCGTCCAGGCACGTCGAAAGGGAACCCATGCGCACTCTCGTCCTGAACGCCGGTTACGAGCCCCTCGCGGTCATCTCGTTCCGGCGCGCCCTGGTCCTCGTGATGAACCAGAAGGCATCCGTCGTCACGGTCGACGCCGACCACCCGGTGTTCGGCTCCTCGTCGAGCTTCGACCGGCCGTCGGTGATCATCCTGACGAGGTACGTGCGCATCCCGCAGTCGCGGCTCGTGCCCGTGTCCCGTCGAGGTGTGCTCCGCCGGGACGCCAACCGCTGCGGGTACTGCGGTCGGCACGCGACGACGATCGACCACGTGCAGCCCCGGTCGCGTGGCGGTGAGGACTCGTGGGAGAACCTCGTGGCGTGCTGCTTGACGTGCAACAACGTCAAGGGCGACCGGACCCCGCGGGAGATGGGCTGGGCCCTGCGGTTCCGGCCGAAGGCCCCGCACGGCACGGCGTGGGTGGTGCGAGGCATCGAGCGCCCGCAGCCCGACTGGGACGAGTACCTGATCGCGGCCTGACCGGCGGATCAGCCGTGCAGGGCGTCGGTCCGCTCCGTCGCCCGTTCCGGGGCGAGCCAGATCTTGACGACGGGCCCGGAGTCCGGACCGACCTCGCCGTGGATCGTCACCTCCAACGCGTCCGGGGTCTGCCGCCACGAGACGGCGGCGTCCTCCGCCGGGGTGTCGTCGAACGCGTTGAGTCCGCCGGTGTTCGAGCTCGCGGGGCCGGTCCCGAGCACCTCGACGCTCCGGATCGGCCTCGGCAGGAGACCGCTGCCGGACCCGAACGCCCGGATCCTGGCGACCCCGTCGTCCGGGGTGCCGAGGAGCACCGCGTAGACGTACTGGCCGGTGACGTCGTGCCGGGTGGTGAAGCGGATGTCCGCGGCGGTCCAGGCCGGAGCGGCGCCGTCGGTGAACGAGCCCACCTGCTGCTCGGTCGGTCCCTCGGCTGGGATCGTCCAGGGGCGTGAGCCGTAGATCGCCTCGCCGTTCCGGGTCAGCCAGGCGCCGACCCCCTCGAGGATCCGCTGCTCGGGCTCGGCGATGGTGCCGTCGGACTTCGGGCCGACGTTGAGGAGCAGCACTCCGTTCTTCGACACGACGTCGACGAGTTCGGCGACGATCTCACGGACGGTCTTGTAGTCATGGCCCTCGACGAAGCTCCAGGCGGTCTTGGACACCGAGGTGTCGTTCTGCCAGACCACGGGTCGGATGCCGGCGAGGGCGCCGCGCTCGATGTCGTAGACCGCCGCACCGTCCGGGAACGCCTGCCACTTGTAGTTGATCACGACCTCGCGGCCCCACTCCGCCGCACGGTTGTAGTAGTAGGCGGCGAGGGTCCGGAGCGCCTCGGCGAACGCGGGCTGTTCGATCCACCAGTCGAACCACAGCACCTGCGGCCGGTACTTGTCGATGATCTCGACGGTGCGGAGCAGCCAGTCCTCGATGTGCCGTTCGTTCGGCGCGGTCTCCTCGCGCTGGGCCGGCCCGTAGAAGTCGATGAACCGCGGGTCGAGGACGTCGGAGTCGAACCGGGTGCCGCCGTTCATGAAGAACCAGTGCTCCGCCCGGTGCGACGACGCGCCCCGAACCATCCAGGCGTCGTCGACCGCGGCGAGCAGGTCGCCGAACACGTCCCGCTCGGGACCCATCCGTGCCGCGCTCCAGCGGGACCGGTCGGTGTCGTACATCGCGAAGCCGTCGTGGTGCTCGGCGACCGGCACGACGAACTGCGCACCCGCCCGGCGGAAGAGGTTCGCCCACGCCGCGGGGTCGAAGTCGGCCATCGTGAACGAGGGGATGAAGTCCTTGTACCCGAAGTCGCGGTGCGGACCGTACGTCGCGAGGTGGTGTTCGTACTCCGGCGTGCCCTCGCGGTACATGTCGCGGGAGTACCACTCGTTCCGGAACGCCGGCACCGAGAAGACGCCCCAGTGCAGGAAGATCCCGAACTTGGCGTCCTCGTACCAGCGCGGCGGGGTGTACTGCCGGAGCGAGTCCCACGTGGCGTCGAACGGACCGGCGGCGACGACGGCGGCGACGTCGGCGAGCGCCCGGCTGTTGTCCGACACGTCGATCGGGTCCGGCAGGTCGGTGGGGTCGATCGGGGTCATGACACGTCCTCGGGTCGATGGGTGCGTACTGGCTGCGCGTTCCGGGGCGAAACGTTCCGCTCTCCCAGCACGGTACGAGTGCTGTCGTCGGGAGTCAAGACTGTCGCCGGAGATGATCGGTGCGCTAGCGTGACGAAACGTTCCGACGCGTCTGCGTCGGCACACACTTCGCACTGGAGGGACGACATGGCTCCCACGGACAGGGCTGCGGTCGACGAGACGGCCGGTCGACGACTGCGGACGGGTCGGGTCATCCCGCCGATCGGTCTCGGCACCTTCGGCTCGGACCGGTACGGCCCCGAGCAGGTCGCCGAGGCCGTCCGTGGCGGCATCGACGTCGGGTACCGGCTCATCGACTGCGCGTCCGTCTACGGCAACGAGCCGGCGGTCGGTGCCGCCATCGCGGCGGCCGGCGTGCCCCGGGACGACCTGTTCGTGATGAGCAAGGTGTGGAACGACGCGCACGACCCCGACGCCGCCGTCGCCTCCGTGCACCGGTCGATCGCGGACCTCGGGGTCGGCCGGCTCGACGCGGTGTTCGTGCACTGGCCGTTCCCCAACCACCACCCGCCGCACGCATCCGTCGACGACCGCGACGCCGCCGCCCGACCGTACGACCACGCCGCGTACCTGGCGCTCTGGCGGGCACTCGAGGACCTCGTCGACGCGGGCCTCGTCGACCATCTCGGCACCTCGAACACGACCGTCCCGAAACTGCGGCTGCTCCTCGACGACGCCAGGGTCCTGCCCGCGCTCAACGAGATGGAGCTGCACCCGACCTTCCAGCAGCCGGAGCTCTTCGACCTCTGCCGTTCGGCCGACATCCAACCCGTCGGGTACTCGCCGCTCGGGTCCCCGTCCCGCCCGGACCGCGACCGCGCGGACGACGACCCCGTGGACGTCGAGCACCCGACCGTGCAACGCATCGCTCGCGACCACCGCGTCCACCCCGCGGTCGTCTGCCTGAAGTGGGCCGTCGCCCGAGGCCAGGTTCCGATCCCGTTCTCGGTGAAGCCCGAGCAGTACCGCGCGAACCTCGAGGGCGCACTCACCGATCCGCTCACCGCCGAGGAGCTCGCCGCGATGGCGGACGTCGACCGCGGCGCTCGGCTCATCAAGGGACAGGTGTTCCTCTGGCGCGGCGCGGACAGCTGGCGGGACCTCTGGGACGAGGACGGCACGATCGCGGGCGGAGCCGGGGACCCGGTCGCGTGACGGACACCGGGCGCACGACCGCCACGTACAAGGACATCCAGCGCGAGACGGGGCTGTCCCTCGCGACGATCTCCAAGCACTTCAACGGCGGCACGGTGCTCGCGGCGAACCGGGCGGCCATCGAGGACGCCGCGGGTCGCCTCGGGTTCCGGCCGAACGGGTTCGCTCGCAACCTCCGGTCCCGGCGGTCGAGCACGATCGGGGTGCTGCTCCCCGCGCTCGACAACGACTTCCACCTGACCGTCATCGCCGGCGTCGAGAGCGCGCTCCGCGAGCACGGGATGAGCGTCATCGTGTCGTCGAGCCCGGACGCGTCCGCCGGGGCCGTGGAACTGCTCCGGAGCAGGATGGTCGACGGGATCATCGCCGTTCCGTCCGCGCACGACGTCGAGCCCCTCTCGCGAGCGGCCGAGCAACTGCCCGTGGTTCAGGTCGACTGGCGTGCGTCGGGGCTCCGGGTCGACGGCGTGTTCCTCGACAACCACGCCGCCGGCGCGATGGCCGCTCGGCACCTCCTCGACCACGGGCACGAGCACCTCGCGGTCATCGGCGGCGACCCGGCGGTCTCGACGATGCGGGAGCGCACCGCGGGGTTCCGTGCGGTGCTCGAACGCCCCGGCGTCGACGTCCCCGAGCCCCTCGTGCTGACCGGGCCCCTGACGCTCGAGCAGGGGCACGCGGCGATGCAGCGGATCCTCGTGGCGGACCCCCGACCGACCGCGGTGTTCTGCGCCAACTACGAACTGACCCTCGGCGCGGTGATCGCCCTGAACGAGTCCGGTCTCGCGCTCGGCCGCGACCTCTCGGTGCTCGGGTTCGACGGTCTCGAGCTCGCTCGGGTGACGGTGCCGAAGCTGACCGTGATCACGCAGCCGACCCGGGAGCTGGCGGTGCTCGCCGCCGACCGCATCCGCGAGCGCTTGGCCGGCGACGGGACGTCCGACCACGCCGCCACCACGGTCGACGTCGCCGTCGCACCCCGGCTCGTCGCCGGTGCCTCGGTCGCGCGCCGCACGTCCTGACCCCCCACCCACGCCACGACAGGAGAGCCACGTGCTCCGCTACACCCTCACGCACCAGCCCACGATCAGCGCGCTCGCCGGCCTCGGCCACGGGTCGCGGGTCCTCGTCGCGGACGGCAACTACCCGTTCCGGACCGCCATGAACCCGCGCGCGGCGCTCGTGTTCCTGAACTTCCGTCCCGGGCTCCTCGACGTCGACCAGGTCCTCGAGACGCTCCTCGACGCCGTGCCGATCGAGTCCGCGACGGTGATGGCGGCCGACCGGCCCGTGGCGGCGCACGACGGCTACCGGTCCGCGCTCGGGCCGGACGTCCCGTTCGCGTCGCTCGACCGCTTCGCCTTCTACGACGCGGTCCGCGCCCCGGAGCTCGGGCTCGTCATCGCGACCGGCGACCAGCGTTCGCACGCCAACCTGTTGCTCGAGGTCGGGTTCCAGCCGACGACGTGACCGGTTCGCCTGGATGCACACCGCGACCGCCCGGGACGGCGAGTCGCTCGTGGGACCCGGACAGGGCCTCCCGTCCGATCTGCCGGTGGCCGGGCCCCGCAGCGCGTTCGGTAGAGTGGACGGACCGGCCTCTGTAGCTCAATGGAAGAGCAGTTCCGTCCTAAGGAAAGGGTTGGGGGTTCGAGTCCCTCCAGGGGCACCGTGGATGGGACGCTGCTACCCGGCACGCGGCGTGCTGAACAGGTTGACGACGTTGCCGTCGGGGTCGCGGACGAGTGCGGAGCGGTTGCCCCACGGCATCGTGGTCGGCGCGAGGACGACGTCCTCGCTCCGTGGCTGCAGCGCGGCGAAGTCGCCGTCGACGTCGACGACCTCGAACTCGATGAACACCGAGCGGTTCGTCGCCGGCGTCATGGCACCGCCGAGCATGGCGACGGTCGCGGTGCTCGCGATCGCGAGGTTCGCGCCGGGCCCCCTGAACTGGGCGAAGGCCGGCGTGGGACGCTCCGCCTGCTGGCCCGTGACCCGCTCGTAGAAGGCGACGAGGCCCTCGAGGTCGTCGGTGACGATGCGGATGGATGCGAACGACATGGGGTCCCCTTCGGAGATGGTGGTGGTGAGCCACCAGCGTCACCCGTGGTCGCGACAGCGTCCTGTCGGTGTTCCCGGAGATCACCGGGGCGGACGGTCGACGTGGTCAGGGCGGTCCGTCGTCGATGACGGATCGCAGTCGCCCGTACTGGATCGCGAGGTCCTCGGCGCGGACGGTGCGCTGCGGGGGTCGTTCGTCGGTGACCTCGATCGAGCGCATCCGGTCTGCCCGGAAGGCCCGCACGCCGTCCCGCAACCGGCACCACGCGATCAGGTACCACTGCCCGTCCTTGCCGATCGAGCCGAGCGGTTCGACGTCGCGGACGGACTCCGACCCCGCGGCGTCCGCGTACCGCAGCCGGACGACGCGGTCTGCGCGGAGGGCCGCCGCGAACTCCGCCGGTGCAGACGGCTGCTCCTCCCGTTCCAGGAAGTGCACGCGGGAGGCGAGGGCGCTGGCGCGTGCAGCGTCGCGGTCCGGCATGACGGCGAGGGTCTTCCGGGCAGCGGTGTGCGCCGCGTGCCGGAACGGACTGTGCCGGAGGGTGCCGAGCCCGATCAGCACGGCGAGCGCCTCGTCGGGCGTGAACCCGGCCGGTCCGAGCGTCGCCGAGGCGTCGATGACGTACCCGCCGGTCCGCCCAGGCTCCGCCCAGATCGGCAGGCCCGACTCCTGCAGCGCGGCGAGGTCCCGCTCGATGGTCCGCACGGACACCTCGAACCGGTCTGCCAGGCGTCGGGCGCTCCGCGGTCGTGGGGCCGCCGCCCGCAGTTCCTCGACGAGCCCGTAGAGACGATCGGTGCGGTTCACCGTGCCATCCTCCGCCACCGTGCGGGCAGTGGGGCCGACCTCGCCGCCCGCCCCCCTCAGAAGCCGCCGGCGGGGCGTACCTGGTAGTGCTCCTCCAACGCGACGACCTCGTCCGGGGTGAGGTCGATGTCGACCGCTGCCGCTGCGTCGTCGAGGTGGTGCGGCTTCGTCGCGCCGATGATGGGTGCGCTCACGACCGGGTTGTGCAGCACCCACGCCATCGCGATCTGGGCCATCGGGACGCCGCGTGCTGCGGCGATGCGCTCCACGGCGTCGATGACGGGACGGTCGCGATCGGTGTCGGCGAAGAAGCTGTTGCCGACCGGGTCGTCGGAGGACCGCTTGGTCTGCCCACCCGCGGGACGGGCGACGCGGCCCTTGGCGAGGGGGCTGTAGGGGATGCTGCCGACACCCTGGTCGGCGAGGAGGCCGAACATCTCGCGTTCCTCCTCGCGGTAGAGCAGGGAGTACTGGTCCTGCATCGACACGAACCGGGTCCAGCCGTGCAGGTCGGCGGCGTGCTGCATCGTCGCGAACTGCCACGCCCACATCGCGGATGCGCCGATGTACCGGGCCTTCCCCGCCTTGACGACGTCGTGGAGGGCTTCCATCGTCTCCTCGACCGGGGTGTCCGGGTCGAAGCGGTGGATCTGGTACAGGTCCACGTGGTCGGTTCCGAGTCGGGTCAGGGAGGCGTCGATCTGCTGCATGATCGCCTTCCGCGACAGTCCCGCGACGTGCAGGCCGGGACCCGTGCCGGGAGTGTCGCGGAAGAACGCCTTGGTGGCGAGGACGATCTCGTCGCGGTCGGCGAACTGGCGGAGGGCTTCGCCGACGATGCGCTCGGAGTCGCCGTAGGAGTACACGTTCGCGGTGTCCCAGAACGTGATCCCGAGGTCGAGGGCCTGCCGGAAGTAGGGGAGCGCGTCGTCCTCCGGGAGGGACCACTGCAGGTGGCCGCTGGCGGGGTCGCCGAAGCTCATGCAGCCGAGCGCGATGCGGCTGACCTGGAGTCCGGAGTCGCCGAGGCGGGTGCTCTTCATGGATGGGTCCTCTCGATGGGCGATCCCGGAGTCCGGTCGTCGCTGGCGGCCCAGCTCGCGAGGAGCCGGACGCGTTCCTCGGACACGGAGGCGGGTTCGGTGATGTAGCTGATGATCGTGACGTCCGGGTCGCTCGCGAGCGTGAGTGCGACCCCGGTGACCTCGACGTCACCGACCGTGGAGTTCCGGAGGGTCTTCCTGGCGCTGGTGTGCAGGCGGACGTTGTGCGACGCCCACCAGGTCCGGAAGGGGTCGCTGCGGGTCGTCAGCTCGCCGATGAGGTCGGTGAGCGCCCGGTCGAAAGGGGTGCGGCCGGCTTCGATCCGGAAGGCGGCGACCATGTCACGGGCGACGCGTTCCCAGTCGGCGTAGAACTCCTGCGACGTCGGGTCGAGGAAGAGGTACCGGGCGATGTTCGCCGGCTCCTTCCCGTTCGGCACGAGGCCCGGCATGAGGGCCGCGCCGAGCTGGTTCATCGCGATGATGTCCGTCCGGGCGTTCCGGGCGTAGGCGGGCAGGTCGGTCATCCCGTCGAGGATCCGGCGGACGGGAGCATCGGCGCGGGAGCGGGCCGGGGTGCGCCGCGGCGCGGGGCGGGTCAGCGCGTGCTCGGCGTTCGCGGCGCGGGCGAGGTCGAACAGGTGCTGCTCCTCGGACTCGTCGAGCTGCAACGCTCGGGCGACGGCGGCGAGGACGGACTCCGAGACGCCGGCGAGCTTGCCGCGTTCCATCCGGTTGTAGTACTCGGCACTGACCCCGGCGAGCGTTGCGACCTCTTCGCGCCGCAGTCCCTCGACGCGTCGTCCGGTCGCGGAGGCGGTGAGGCCGACCGCTTCCGGGGTGATGCGGGCGCGACGGCTGCGGAGGAAGTCGCTGGCCTCGGTTCCGGTGTCCATGCCGGTCAGCGTAGGCGTGCCCGTGATGGTGGAACAGACACTGCCAGTACACCAAACAGCGCAGCCTGTTCCCCGCGCGGAGAGCGCTGTTCTCTGGGATCACCGGCCGGACCTCGGCCGCCCCCGATCCCCGGAAGGAACGCCCATGAGCACCATCCCCACCGCCACCCTGAACACCGGCGCGAGGATGCCGCAGCTCGGCTTCGGCGTCTACCAGATCCCCGCCGACGAGACCGAGCAGGCCGTCACCGACGCGATCGCAGCCGGCTACCGCCTCATCGACACCGCCGCGTCCTACGGCAACGAGGAGGCCGTCGGCCGTGGCATCGCCGCGAGCGGTGTGCCCCGCGAGGAGCTGTTCATCACGTCGAAGCTGTGGATCCAGCGCCGCGGCGAGGAGGGCGCGCGGGAGGCGATCACCACGTCGTTGCAGAAGCTCGGCCTCGACTACCTCGACCTGTACCTCATCCACCAGCCGTTCGGCGACTATCACGGCGAGTGGCGTGCCCTCGAGCAGGCGCACCGGGATGGCCGGCTCCGCGCGATCGGCGTCTCCAACTTCGCCCCCGACCGGCTCGTGGACCTCATCGCGTTCGCCGACGTCGTGCCGGCGGTGAACCAGATGGAGACCAACCCGTTCCACCAGCAGGCCGACTACCAGGAGCTGCTGCACGGCGAGGGCGTGCAGCTCGAAGCGTGGGCGCCGTTCGCCGAGGGCAAGAACGACCTCTTCACCAACCCGGTGCTGTCCGAGATCGGTGCCGCGCACGGCAAGTCCGTCGCGCAGGTCGTACTCCGCTGGCTGGTGCAGCGTGGTGTCGTGGTTTTGTCGAAGTCGGTCAAGCCCGAGCGCATGCAGCAGAACCTCGACGTCGTCGACTTCGCACTCTCCGACGAGCAGATGGCGGCGATCGCCGGACTCGAGGAGGGCGAGTCGCAGTTCTTCTCCCACGTCGACCCCGACATGGTCCGCTGGCTCACCGGCCGCGCCGAAGCCTGACGGGAGGCGCGGCGCGCGTTCGGCGCCGCCCCTGGCGTCTGGTGGGTGGGGACGCCGGACCGGCGCGCGGAGCCGTATCCTGGCCTCCGTGCTCGCGTCGCCGCTCGGGCGAACCGCGAGCTCGGGCGACCGACCGTCTCTGCTCGGCCCGGTGCCCACGGAAGGAATCGCAATGAGCATGGAAGGCGCGGCCTGGAGCTCGCTGTACAAGATCTCGACCGTCCGGGACGGCAAGCACGGGTTCTCCCGTGCGTCCCTGCGGCGGATCATGACCTTCGCGGTGCCCTACCGGTCCAAGCTGGTCATCTTCATCGCCCTGTCCGTCGTCGGCGCGTTCCTCGCCGTCGCGACACCGGTGCTCGCCGGCAAGGTGGTCGACGTCATCGTCGCGCGCGGCGCGGTCAGCACGATCATCTGGCTCGCCGTCGTCATCGCGCTCGTCGCCGTGGCCGACGCCGCCACGTCACTCGTCACGCGCTGGTACTCGGCGCGGATCGGTGAGGGCGTCATCCTCGACCTCCGGACCGCCGTCTTCAACCACGTGCAGAAGATGCCGATCGCGTTCTTCACGCGCACCCGGACCGGCGCGCTCGTGAGCCGCCTCAACAACGACGTCATCGGCGCCCAGCAGGCGTTCAGCGGCACGTTGTCCGGCGTGGTCACGAACTTCGTGGCACTGGTGCTCACGCTCGCGGTGATGCTCAGCACGTCCTGGCTGGTGACGGTCATCGCGGTCGTCATGCTCCCGCTCTTCCTGATCCCCGCGCGCCGCATGGGCAGTCGCCTGGCCGCGCTCCGCCGCGAGGCCGCCGACCACAACTCGGCGATGAGCACACAGATGACCGAGCGCTTCTCGGCCCCTGGTGCGACCCTCGTCAAGCTGTTCGGTCGTCCGGACGAGGAGGCCGAGGAGTTCCGCGTCCGTGCCGCCCGGGTCCGCGACATCGGGGTCCGCACCGCGATGCTGCAGTTCGTGTTCGTCACGGCCCTGATGCTCGTCTCGGCGCTCGCCCTCGCGCTCGTGTACGGACTCGGCGGGTCGCTCGCGCTCGGCGGGTCCCTGAACACCGGCGACGTCGTCACCCTCGCGCTGCTCCTCACCCGCCTCTACGCACCGCTCACGAGCCTCGCGAACGCGCGGGTCGAGATCATGAGCGCGGTGGTCAGCTTCGAGCGCGTCTTCGAGGTGCTCGACCTCGAGCCGCTCATCCAGGAGAAGCCGGACGCGGTCTCCGTCCCCGAGGGCCCGGTGGCCGTCGAGTTCGACGACGTCCGGTTCGCCTACCCGTCCGCGGACAAGGTCTCCCTGGCCTCCCTCGAGGAGGTCTCGACGCTCGACACCCGGGGCGGCGAGGAGGTCCTGCACGGGGTGTCCTTCCGGATCGAACCGGGGCAGACCGTCGCCCTCGTCGGGACGTCCGGTGCGGGCAAGTCCACGATCGCGCAGCTCCTCTCGCGGCTGTACGACGTCGACAGCGGTGCCGTGCGGCTCGCCGGGACGGACGTCCGCGACGTCCGGTTCGACGCGATGCGGCACACGATGGGCATGGTGACGCAGGACGGGCACCTGTTCCACGAGACGATCCTGTCCAACCTGCGCCTCGCGCGACCCGGGGCGACCGACGACGAGGTCTGGGACGCCGTCCGCCGGGCTCGGCTCGAACCGCTCATCCGCTCCCTCCCGGACCAGCTGGACACCATGGTGGGGGAGCGCGGGTACCGGCTGTCCGGCGGCGAGCGTCAGCGGATGACGATCGCGCGGCTCCTGCTCGCCCAGCCGCGCGTCGTCATCCTCGACGAGGCGACGGCGGCGCTCGACTCGACGTCGGAGGCCGCCGTGCAGGAGGCGCTCAGCGAGGCACTCGAGGGTCGGACGGCGATGGTGATCGCGCACCGCCTCTCCACCATCCGGAGCGCCGACATGATCCTCGTGGTCGAGGACGGCACGATCGTGGAGCGCGGGACCCACGAGGAACTGCTGGCGGTGGGCGGCCGGTACGAGGAACTGCACCGGACCCAGTTCGCGGTGCAGAAGGACCTCGCTGCGGACGAGGAAGCGCTGAGCGCGACCTAGCCTCGCCGGGCGCCGTGCGGCCACCGCGTGGTGAGCCGTCCCCGCCGACGGTCCGGAGAACCTACCCTGGGCGGATGCTCTCACGACGCGACGCCGCCGTCCGGCTCGACATCCCCCTCGAGATGGCGGCCCGCCACGGGATCCCGCCGCGCCTCAGCGATGCCGAGCTCGCGGCGATCGAGCAGGATCCGCCGCCCTGGCTCGCGCAGTCCCGGGCGAACCGGACCGGCGACACGAAGGTCTGGGTGCACCTCGAATGCGCGGTGTGCGGCTTCGCCGAGGACGCTCGACCGAAGAAGTGGTGGCCGGACTGGGACGCCCTGGTCTGCGACCACCACGCGCCGCACGAGGCGCCGGGATCCGCGTCCGGCCGCCCGTGGTCCGAGGTCGCGGGTGTCGGCAGTCGGTTCGTCGCCCTGGTCGACGCGTAGCCGAGCCGGTCCCGCGGGACGTGGAACGGCCCGCGGGACGTGGAACGGCCCGCGGGACGTGGAACGGCCCGGACCGCGGGCGGGTGCCTGCGGTCCGGGCCGTTCCGGACGGTCGTCGACGCGTGTCAGCGTCGGCGGGGTGTCAGCGTCGGCGCAGCGTCAGGCGGCGTGCCACGACCAGCAGCCCACCGAGGACGAGGAGCACACCGGCGACGAGCGGTGACCCGACGTCGCTCCCCGTGTACGCCAGGGCGGCGGCACTCGACGTCCGGACCGACGGGGCCGATGCGACGGTCGGCACGGTCGCGACGGTCGGGACCGGGAGGGTCGCGACCGGGGCGACGACGCCGGTCCCGGGGTCCGGGACGGGTCCGGTCGTCGACACCGCACCGACGACGCCGGTGGCGGTCCGCGAGAACCAGACGGTCGAGGTCACCGGGCGACCGTCGGCACCCGTCCCGGCGAGGACGAGGCTGTGCGCTCCGACCGGGATGTCCGACGGCAGGGTGATCAGGTCACTGAACGTCCCGGCGGGGTCGGTGCTGCCCGCTGCGAGGACGCGGGGGTCGGAGTGGAGCGTGAGGCTGTACGGCGACCCGCTCCGGAGTCCGACGCCCGCGATCGCGACGGGTGTGCCGGCGACGGTCTCCCCGACGGTGAGCCCCGAGACGATCGACACCACCGGTGCGGTCACCGCCGCGGGCAGCACGGTGCCGCTCAGCGGGACCACCACCGCTCCGCCGGGGTTCGACACGGTGACGACCGCGTGCCAGGCGCCGGCCTGGACGGGCAGGCCGGAGACGACGCCGGTGTCCGGGTCGAGCGTCAGCCCGGCCGGGAGCGCCCCGTCCGTCACCGCGAAGTGCAGGCCGGTCCCGGCGACGTCGACGGTGTCGTGGTATGCGGCTCCGACCTGCGGATCGGCGATCGTGGTCCGGCCGACGACCGGCGCGGCGACGGGGGCCGCGATGGTGCCGGAGAACGACGTGGTCGCGATGCCGTACTGCCCGTAGCGACCGATCGTCTGCGCGCTGATCGTGAACGCGTAGGGACCCGCCGCGGGGAGACCTGCCACGGTGCCGCTCGAGGGGTCGAGCTGCAGGCCCTGCGGCAGTGCACCGGACGAGACGGAGTAGGCGACGCGGTACCCGTCGTCGACCGTCGCCGTGACCTGGTCCGAGTAGGGGGTGCCGGCCGTGAACGGCGCCAGCGTCGTGTCGGACCAGGTCGGCGGGACGTCGATGAGGAACCCGGTGTCGCCGTTCACCCAGGTCAGCGGGCCGGAGGGTGTCGCGTCCGCCCACGACGTGACGGTGGTCGGGTTGGACCGGCTCGTGTTCGAGAAGTAGACGACGGTGCCGTCGGGGAACGTCGCGCGCAGCACGTAGAGGCGCTCCGCGTCCGCGATGGTCCGGATGGTGCCGATCAGGTTGAACGTGTACGAGCCGTTCTCGTCCGTCGTCGCCGT
Organism: Curtobacterium phyllosphaerae; assembly: GCF_049341865.1. NCBI lineage: Bacteria > Bacillati > Actinomycetota > Actinomycetes > Micrococcales > Microbacteriaceae > Curtobacterium > Curtobacterium phyllosphaerae. Next base: position 504,798 of record NZ_JBMPIU010000002.1, read on the forward strand.
GAACACCGGCGTGCCGTCCGGGCCACCGGGGTACGGCAGCACCTCGACCGTCGCGCCCTGCACGACGTGCTCGTTCTCGCGGGCGTACCCGTACGCGTACGGCTGGGAGTAGAAGTAGACGCTGGCGGCGTTCGAGGTCGCGCTCGCGTAGGTGCTGTCGCCCTGGTAGACGGCGGTCACCGTCCGTGTCTTCCCGACGTCGGGGAAGTCGAAGTCCGGCGAACGGGCGAACCCGGACTCGAGTGCGACGGGTGCGCCGATCGGGACGCCGTCGTCGAGGAACTGCACCGTGCCGGTCGGCCGGACGCCCTCCGCGTCCGCGGACGACACGGTGACCGAGACGCCGGTCGACCAGATCCACGCGACGGGCTGGCTCGACGTCAGGGTGACGACCGGAGCGGCGAGGGTCGCCGGGGAGTTCGACGAGGGACCGGACGAGGACGTCGAGCCGGTCGACGGGCTCTCGGTCTGGGTGGACGAGTCCGTCGGCGAGGGGCTCGCCGTCGGCGTCGACGTGTCCGTCGACGTGTCGCTCGGCGCCGACGTGTCCGTCGGTGTCGACGTGTCCGTCGGGGTCGAGGTGTCGCTCGGCGTCGGTGCAGGGCTCGCGCTCGGCGAGGCGGTCGTGCTCGACGGGCCGGTGCTCGACGTCGAGCCCGAGGCGCTCGGCGGGTCGGTCGTCGCCGTCGAGTTCGTGGTGGTCGTCGAGGTCGTGGTGCTCGGATCCGGATCGGCGGAGGCCATCTGCGCTCCGCCGATGCTCGGTCCGATGACGAGCGCTGAGCCGACGATGACCGCCGCGACTCGTCCTGACATGGTCCGACGGGTGTCCGTCATGTGTGATCCCCTGATCTCGTGGTCGACTGCCCTCCTGCGCTCGGACGCGGGTCCTGAGCGGGGCGGTGCCCATCACCGTAGGGGGACCGCTCGACCGGACGACACGCCCACTTCGAGGGTCTGTCAGCCGGTCGCCGGACCGGCCACGCGCCGCGGTGCCGCGGCGGACGCCGCCACGAGTGCGACCGCGAGGAGTGCCGCCGGCACGAGCATCGCCGGCCGCAGACCGAGGTGTTGCCCGAGGAACCCGAGCGCGGGCGGCCCGACGAGGAACGCGACGTACCCGGCGATCGCGACGAGCGAGACCCGCCGGTCGCCGTCGGTGGGGTGGTCCCCGGCGGCCGAGATCGCCAACGGGAACCCGAGCGCGATGCCGAGCCCCCACACGCCGGCGGCGACGGCGGCGACGACCGGGGTGGGGGAGAACACGACACCGAGGACGCCGACCAGGCCGACGACCGCACACGCTCGGAGGACGGATGCCCGGCCGAACCGGCGGACGAGGGGCGTGCCGGAGGACCTGCCGACGAGCATCGCGAGCGCGAAGCCGGTGAAGACGAGGGAGCCGAGGACCTCCGAGGCGTCGTGGTCGGCCGTGACGAGGAGCGGCAGCCAGTCGCTCGCCGCGCCCTCGGCGAACGCCATCGCGAGGACGACGACGGCGAGGAGCGCGACCTGGAACGTCAGCACCGACCGCGCGCGGGACCGGGACCGGTCGGAGCCCGGTGCGGCCGGCGCGGCGTCGGCGTCGACCGCGCGCGGCAGGGGGCGGAGGTTCACAACCGCGACGAGGGCGAGGCCCGCCATCACCACGGCCGCGAGCGGCAGGTGCACCGCGACCGGGACGTGCGCCGCGGTGACGGCGATCCCGACGGCACCGCCGATCACGGTGCCGAGGCTGAAGCACGCGTGCAGGACCGGGATCACCGGTCGCTCGAGCGCGCGCTCGACGGCCGCCGCCTCGACGTTGAGCCCGATCTCCGCGGCACCGGCCCCGGCGCCGATCAGGAACAGCCCCGCCCACACGCCGACACTGGCCTGGTGCGGCGCGAGGAGTCCGACGAGCAGCATCCCCAGCACCGGGAGACCGCCCCCGAGCAGCACGAGCGGTCGGGTCCCGAGTCGCCGGATCAGGGCGCCGGCCCCGAGGATCCCGAGCATCGACCCGACCGACAGTCCGAACAGGACGATGCCCATCGTCGCGATCGACGCACCGAGTTCGCCACGGACCGCCGGGGTGCGGGTGACCCAGGACGCGATCCCGAACCCCGTCAGCGTCGACGTGGCGAAGAGGGCGAGCCGGTGTCGGCGGAGTGCCGCGAGCGACCGGTCGGAGTCCATGTCCCCACCCTGCCATCACGCTCCCGGCAGGGACAGCCCGAAGGGCCGGACGGTGCGGCCGTCCCGGACGTCGGCGGGTGCTGCGACGATGGCACGATGTCCACGTTCGACCGGCTCCGCGCCGAGGTCGCCGCGCACCCGAGCAACGCCTGGGCGACCGCGGCGGGATGGGCACCGCTCCTCGTCGGGGACCCGTCCTCGCGGGTGCTCATCATCAGCCAGGCTCCCGGACGACGCGCCCAGGAGACCGGCGTGCCGTGGAACGACGCGAGCGGGCGGCTGCTCCGGAGCTGGCTCGGCGTCACCGACGACGAGTTCTACGACCCGCGCAACGTCGCGATCGTCCCGATGGACTTCTACTACCCCGGCAAGGCGCCGACCGGGGACCTGCCGCCCCGGCCGGACTTCGCACCGCGCTGGCATCCACGGGTCCTCGCAGAGCTCCGGGACGTCCGGCTCACGATCCTGGTGGGCGCGCATGCACAGCGCCACCACCTCGGGCCGCGAGCGGGACGGACGCTCACCGACACGGTCCGCGCGGGGGCGACGGACGACGGTCCGTTCCCGATCGTGCACCCGTCACCGCTCGCCGGCATCTGGCGTCGGCGGAACCCGTGGTTCGAAGCGGACGTCGTGCCGCTCCTCCGAGCCCGGGTGCGCAGCGCCCTCGACGACGACTGACCGGAGCGCAACGCACGCCCGCGGTCCCCTACGCTTGTGGGGTGTCCAAGGTCCTGAGCAGTCTCCCGGTCGGCGAACGAGTCGGCATCGCGTTCTCCGGAGGTCTCGACACCTCCTGCGCCGTCGCGTGGATGCGCGAGAAGGGCGCGGTGCCGTGCACGTACACCGCCGACATCGGTCAGTACGACGAGCCCGACATCGACGCCGTGCCCGGTCGGGCGCACGAGTACGGTGCCGAGATCGCCCGCCTCGTCGACGCCAAGAGCGCCCTGGTGGAGGAGGGCCTCGTCGCCTTGCAGACCGGCGCGTTCCACATCCGCTCCGGCGGCAAGACGTACTTCAACACGACCCCCCTCGGCCGCGCGGTGACCGGCACGATGCTCGTCCGCGCCATGAAGGACGACGGCGTCGACATCTGGGGCGACGGCTCCACCTACAAGGGCAACGACATCGAGCGGTTCTACCGGTACGGCCTGATGGCGAACCCGCGGCTGCGCGTCTACAAGCCGTGGCTCGACTCGTCCTTCGTCGCAGAGCTCGGCGGTCGCAAGGAGATGAGCGAGTGGCTCGTCGCCCGCGGGTTCCCCTACCGCGACTCCACCGAGAAGGCCTACTCCACCGACGCGAACATCTGGGGTGCGACGCACGAGGCGAAGAGCCTCGAAGAGCTCTCCAGCGGCCTCGACATCGTCGAGCCGATCATGGGCGTCGCCGCTTGGCGCGACGACGTCGAGGTCACGACGGAGACGGTCTCGGTCCGCTTCGAGGCCGGCCGTCCGGTCGCGATCAACGGCGCCGAGTTCACCGACGCGGTCGCACTGGTGTACGAGGCGAACGCGATCGGGGGCCGACACGGGCTCGGCGCGTCCGACCAGATCGAGAACCGCATCATCGAGGCGAAGAGCCGCGGCATCTACGAGGCCCCGGGCATGGCCCTCCTGCACATCGCCTACGAACGACTCCTCAACGCGATCCACAACGAGGACACCGTCGCGGCGTACCACAACGAGGGTCGCCGACTCGGGCGCCTGATGTACGAGGGCCGGTGGCTCGACCCGCAGTCCCTCATGCTCCGGGAGTCCCTGCAGCGCTGGGTCGCGTCGGCCGTCACCGGCGAGGTCACCCTGCGACTCCGGCGCGGCGACGACTACACGATCCTCGACACCACGGGTCCGGCGCTCAGCTACTCGCCCGACAAACTGTCGATGGAACGCGTCGGCGACGCGGCGTTCGGCCCCGACGACCGCATCGGCCAGCTCACCATGCGGAACCTCGACATCGCGGACTCGCGGGCGCGGCTCGAGCAGTACGCGGCGGCCGGGCTCATCGGCGGCGCGACCGCCGAACTCGTCGGCGAGCTCGAGGCCGGCGAGTCCGAGGAGATCCTCGGCGGCGCCGCGGTCGAGAGCGCGGACGAGCGTGCGCTCGGTCGCGCGACCGACGCGGCGTCCGAAGGCGCGGCGTTCGACTCGGGCACCGACTGACGGTCCGCACCACCTGACGGACGGGAGGCGCGGTGCCGGCTGGCCCCGCGCCTCCCGTCCGTCTCCGGCGTCGGTCAGCTGAACTGGATCGCGGTGCCGACCGGCAGGGTGGCGAGTGCGTCCGTCATCGCCGCGGACACCCGGACGCACCCGTGTGAGCTGCCGGTCGGGTCGGGGTAGTAGTGCAGCGCCGTCAGCGCGGAGTTCCCGCCGTAGGAGGCGATGCGCGACGAGTGCGCCCCGGTCAGCGCGATCGGGTGCCCGTTCGTGTACCGGACCTGCGGATCGACGTAGTTCGCCTCCATGTAGGTGGCGGTCGACACCGGCGTCGGATCGGCCGGCGTGCCGAGGCGTGCCGTCTCCGTCGCGCCGACCGACCCGTCCTCGTTGACGATCGCGATGGTGGAGGCGGCGACGTCGATCCGCACCATCCGGTCGGCCGGGGTCAGGGTGAAGTCCGCCGCACGCGCCCACGCGAACGTCGCACTCGGCGCCTCGGCCATCCCGCCGTCGCCCGGCACGCGGTTCCTGGCGGGCGTCGACACGAGCACCATCCCGCCGTCGAGACCGGGGGAGCGCCCCCAGACGGCCGTCGCCGCCGGGCGGTCGATCGTCGGCACGGTGGCGGAGAGGGTGGCGATCGGGGTCGCGTCGGCGGCAGGACTCGCGAACAGCGCGACGAGGGGTGCGCGGGGCGTCGCGATCTCCCACTGGTTGTCCGGGGTGACGACCGACCCGTCCAGGAGGCCCGGCACGACGCCGTCGAAGTACGCCTCGGGGAGTGCGGCGAGGGCCGATGCGTCCGGGGCGGCCGGGACCGCGGCGAGCGACGGGGTCGGCGTCGGGGTGCTGCGGGCGACCGCCGTCGGGGACGGTGTCGGTCGGTCGGCACCGACGTGCGTGCCGACCCCGATCCACAGCCCCACGGCCGCCACGACGGCCGCGGCGCCGCCGGCGGCGAGCTGTCCTCGCCGGTTCACGGCCGCGACCGCCGAACCGGTCCGCGGGGACTCAGCGGTCCGACCCGTCGGACGGCGGCAGCGACTCCTTGGGCAGCTTCCGCAGCTTGGTCCGGCGCTTCCTGCGGTCCGGCAGCATCGAGCGCATCTCCTCGAGCTTGCCGAAGCAGAGCAGGCGGTCACCGGCCTCGAGCGCGACGCCGCTCCGGGGGTTCGGGACCACCGACGGACCGCGGTGCAGCGTCAGCACCGTGATGTCGCGGTCCCAGAGCCCGGACTCCTTGATGGTCTTGCCGACGAGGTCAGCGTTCGAGTGCACGAGCAGCTCGGCGACGCCGTACCCGGTCGAGACACTGAGTCGCTGGCGGACGTCGATCTCGGGGAAGTCGACCTGGTGGCCGATGAAGTCGATGATCGCGCCGGCGACGTCGAGTCCGGTCGCCCGCTCGATGCCCTCGAGCCCCGGCGAGGAGTTGACCTCCATCACCAGGGGGCCGTCGTTGCCCTCGAGCATGTCGACGCCCGCGACCCGGAGGCCCATGATCTGCGCGGAGCGGACCGCGGCGGTCTCGTACTCCGCGGACAGCTCGACCTGCTCCACGGTGCCACCGCGGTGCACGTTCGAGCGGAACTCGTCGCCGCTCGCCACCCGCCGCATCGCCGCGACGACACGGTCGCCGACGACGAGCGCACGGATGTCCCGTCCGCGGCTCTCCTGGACGAAGCTCTGGATGAGGACGTTCTGCTTCGTGGAGTGCAGCGTCTCGACGATCGACTCCGCGACCTTGGCCTCGGGCGCCAGGATGACACCGATGCCCTGCGTGCCCTCGAGGAGCTTGATGACCACCGGGGCGCCGCCGACCCGTTCGATCGCCATCCGGACGTCGGCCCGGCTGTTCACGAACGCGGTCGCCGGCATCCCGATGTCGTGCCGGGACAGGATCTGGTTCGCGCGGAGCTTGTCGCGGGAGTTGGTGATGCCGTTGGCGGTGTTCGGCGTGTAGACGTCCATCTGCTCGAACTGCCGGACGACGGCGGTGCCGTAGTACGTGATCGAGTTGCCGATGCGCGGCAGGATCGCGTCGTAGTCGGAGAGCAGCCGCCCTCGGTACTGCAGATCGGGCTCGGCCCCGGACAGGTCGATCGCGAAGCGCAGGGTGTTCAGCACCTTCACCTCGTGGCCGCGGTCGATCGCGGCGGCGCGGAGCCGCTTGGTCGAGTACGCCTGGGGGGCGCGCGACAGGATGGCGAGTTTCATCGGATGCTCCGGCGGATCGAGGAATCGGCGGCGGTCCCCATCCTGCCGTGTCCGGGGTGGTCACGGCGAACGGTCCGGCGCGCCTGCCAGGATGGGTCCCATGGCTCCCGACCGGCAGGACTCCCAGCGCATCGTCGCCGGGTGGCGCGAATGGGCGGGGCTGCCCGGGATCGGGGTGCCCTGGATCAAGGTCAAGCTCGACACCGGAGCGCGGAGCTCGGCGCTCCATGCGTTCGACGTCGAGGAGCTGCCGGGGGACCGCGTCCGGTTCTCCGTGCATCCCTGGCAGGAGTCCGACACCGACGCCACGACGATCGAGTGCGCCATCCACGACCGTCGGACGGTCCGGAGTTCGTCCGGGCACACCGAGGAGCGGATCATGGTCCTCACCGAGATCGAGCTCGCCGGCCGCACCGTCGTCAGTGAGGTCACGCTGAGCAACCGGGACCAGATGGGCTTCCGGATGCTCGTCGGCCGGGAAGCCCTCCGACAGGGCTTCCTCGTCGACCCGGCCGGGTCGTTCCTCGCCGGTCGTGCGCCGCGGGAGGTCCGGCGCCGGAACCGCGGGCGGGCGTGAGGCATCCGGGCAGTCCGTGAGTGCGTTATCGTCCGGTGTATGGGAGACCCGAGATCTCTGACCAGCCGAGCCCGCGACGTCGTCGGCCGGATCACCGCAGGCGCGCGTCCGGTCGTGGCCGGCATGCCTCGGACCGCAGCGCGGACCCTCGCCCGCGCCGCCCGGGGCAGCACCGCGCGCCGCATCCTCAACGAGGAACTGCTCAACGAGGGACCCTCCGGGCCTGCGGACATCCTCGGCAACTACCTGCGGGGCTACGTCCCGCTCGGTGACTCCGACCAGGGCGACGCGATCGCCTGGACGCTCGTGCAGCCGCGGTCCGTCATCGACGCCGGCAGCGTGCACATCCCGGACCGGGTCCGGCGGTACAGCCGGAACACCGACCTCACGATCGATCTCCGTGCCCCGCTCGACGACATCCTCGCGGCGTCGGCGGACCGGGGGTGGACGTGGATCACGCCGACGGTGGCCGATGCGTGGAAGGGTCTCGACCGTGCCGGTGCGGTCCGGTCGTGCGGCGCGTACCACGACGGCGAACTCGTCGCCGGGCTGTGGGGCCTCGAACTCGGCTCGACCTTCGCGATCATGAGCATCTTCCACCACGAGAACCGGGCGGGCACGGTGCTCCTCGCCCGGGTGATGGGGGAGCTCGGAGCCGGCGTCGAGATGATCGACTGCGGGTTCGTCACCGAGCACATGCCGCGGTTCGGCGCGTACGAGATCCCGCTCGACGAGTTCAAGCGCCGGTGCGTCGCTGGGCTGCACCCGGCGGTCGCGGATGCGGAGCCGGACGCCGCAGCAGGTGGCGGGACCGGCGAGCCCGTCGCGGACGCCTCCTCCGCTGCGGGCTGACCGAGCGCCGGTCAGTCCGCCAGGCGTCGGTCAGGCGGTGACGATGCCCGACGACACGAGTTCCGCCCGCAGCTCGGCGTCGGACGGCTCGACGAAGTGCTTGCCGTTCGGGAGCACCACGACCGGGATGGCCTGACGGCCGGAGATCGCCTGCGCGCGGGCGGCACCGTCCTCGACCGCCTCGACGTCGACGTAGTCGTACGCCACGCCGAGTCCGTCGAGGAGCGCCTTGGAGCGGCGGCAGTCGCGGCACCAGTCCGCGCCGAACATGGTCACCGTGTCGAACGTCTCGTCAGCCATGACCCAACGCTAACCCCGCACGGCCGGCCCCGCGCGCCGGTCGCTCAGGATGCCGGCGCGTACCGCACCCAGTCGACCAGCATCGTCGCACTCGTCGCGCTCGACGCGGTCGGTGCGGGCGTCGATCCGCCGATCGCCATGCTCAGCACGATGTCGAACGGGCCGTCGAAGACCCACTGCAGGTTCGACGGCGCGGACTCCGGGGTGAGGTCGGTCGCCACCCGGCCGTCGACCGAGATCACGACGTGCCCGGGGCTCCGCGTCACCGAGTAGACGTGGAACGCGCTGCTCATCGGCTGCTCGTGCATGACGACCTCGCCGGCCTGCACGTTGGCGGTCGGGGAACCGACCTCGGGCCCGTGGACGTAGTGGGTCGTGCGGTGCGTGTCGATCGGGGCCTCGACGACGTCGATCTCGCCGCACTGCGGCCAGCCGACCGTGTCGACGTCCGACCCGAGCATCCAGAACGACGGCAGCAGGGACCCGCCGTCCGGGAACTTGATCCGCGCCGACACCGTCCCGTAGCCGAAGGACGCCTTGCCGTGCGTCGTGACCCGGGCCGAGGTGTAGGGCGCGGTGCCGCCGGGGCCCATCGTCGCCGTGATCGCGAGGTGGCCCTTGCCGTCGAGGACGCCGTTCGTCGCCGCGTAGGTCTGGAGCTCGTGGTTCCCCCAGCCGCCGCCCCCGGTCTGCTGCACCCAGTGCGCCGGGTCCGGTTGCGATCCGGCCGGACCGGAGAACTCGTCGAAGGAGCCCGGAGCGGGGGTGTCCTCGGGGGCCGTGCTCGCGGAGGCGTGCGACGAGGGTGTCGGTGCGGCGTCGAACGCCGGGACCGAGTTGCCGGGGGAGTACCCGCTGCAACCGCCGAGGGCGAATGCCGCGGCGAGTGCCATGCCGAGCGCCGCCGTCCGGGTCCTGGCGCGGGTCGTCCGGGCGCGCCGGACGGACCACCGGGCGGGTACGGTTCCGCGCAGGGTGGGGCGCCGAGATGCGGGGACATCTCGGGCCCAGGGCGTTCGGGGCGCCCTGAACTTCGAGTCCACAGGAACTCCAGGGAGATGCGGCACGGCTCGGATTCGCGGGTACGACGAGAGCGGTGCTGCGTTCGGGTCCGATCATGGTATGACGAGATGTCGCGAGCGCGATGGGAGCGGCCCGATGATGCGGGTTCCCGCGAGCTTCTCGGTCCCGATCCCGCCGACGCGACGCGTCCGAACGGTCCGGGGGTCCCGAACTGGGGCGGGCGCACCGAGTGTGCCGCGCGTACCGTCGGACCACGATGACCTCCACCACGTCGACGGATGCCCTGACCGTTCGGACCCGCGGCGGTGACGTCCGTGGCGCGATGCACCGCGGTGTCCGCCGCTGGCAGGGCGTGCCCTACGCCGCAGCCCCCGTCGGAGCGCTGCGGTTCCGTGCACCGCAGCCGGTCGTCCCGTGGGAGGGGGTCCGGCCGGCAACCGAACCGGGTCCCGCCGCCCCGCAGCAGGCGCGTCCGTTCACCGGCGGCATCCCCGCGTCGTTCCCGCAGTCCGAGGACTGCCTGTACCTCACCGTGACCAGCCCGGCGTCCGCGGCCGGACCGCTGCCGGTGCTCGTGTTCATCCACGGCGGCGCCTACCGGTCCGGCACCGGCGGGTCCGCCGACTACGACGGCACCGCTCTCGTGGGGCAGGGCATCGTCGTCGTCACGATCTCCTACCGACTCGGCGCGTTCGGCGGCATGGACCTGCGCGTGCTCGACGACGAGGCCGACGGCGTCGCGTTCGACGCGAACTGCACCCTCCTTGACCAGGTCGCCGCGCTGGTGTGGGTGCGCGACAACGTGGCGGCGTTCGGGGGCGACCCGGACCGGGTGACCATCGCGGGGGAGTCATCCGGCGGCAACTCGGTCACGACGCTCATGGGCACCCCGCGCGCGCAGGGCCTGTTCGCCGGGGCGATCGCGCAGAGCCCGCACCCGATGACCGCGCACACCCCGGAGAAGAAGTCCGAGCACGCGCACATGCTCGTCGAGCGCCTCGGTCTCGACCCGGCCCATGCCGGGCGCGACCTGCTCCGGGTACCGGCCGCGCGCCTCCAGGCCGTCGGGGAGGAGCTCGACGACGACGTGACCCGCGCGACGCCGCTCGTGGCGGTGTTCTCGCCGACCATCGACGGTGACGTCCTCCCGGAGCACCCGCTCGAGGCGTTCCGCGACGGCCGCGCCGCCCCGGTCCCCCTCGTCATCGGGACGAACCACGACGAGTCGTCGCTCTTCAAGCGCTCGAAGACCGCGATCCTGCCGACCACGGAGGACCGCGCTCGACACCTCGTCGCCGGCACCGACCCCGCGGCGTGGGAGCGCATCCGTCGCCTCTACACGACCGACCCCGGTGCGGGGAAGGTCCGTCGCGACTGGGTGGCGGCCGGGGGCGACGGCGTGTTCCACGTGCCGTCCATCGACGTCGCCCAGGCGCATGCCGCGAACGGCCACCCGACGTGGATGTACCGGTTCGACCACGCGTCACCGCTGATGCGGCTCATCGGCCTCGGCGCCGCGCACGGCACCGAGCTGCCGTACCTGTTCGCCGCCTACGGCACCCCGCTCGGGAGGATCGTCACCGGGACCGACACCCCGCGCGTCCGCCGTCGGGTCCACTCGGTCCTGGCGGGCTCCTGGAGTGCGTTCGTCACGGACGGCGTCCCCTCGCACGAGGGCTGGACCTGGCCGCGGTACACCGTCGACGGCGACGAGTCCGACCGCGCGACGCTCTGCATCGACCGCGTGAGCCACGTCGAGCACGACCCGGACGCCGACGTCCGCCGGGCCTGGAGCGGCACGCACTACGAGTTCTGAGCGAGCTACGGGCGGTAGTCCTCGCGGCGATCGGCCTCGGGTGGCTGGAACGGCGGCGTTACCAGGGCGTTCAGCCGGTTCGGCGACCAGGCGTTCACGACTGCCCCGACGATCGCCACCAGCCGGACGGCACCGAGCCCGACCACACGGAGGACGCGGAACACCAGCGGGGCATCACGGTTCGACATGGTGGCTCCGATGGTCGACCGCGCGGGATCCGCAAGCTGAGCGGGTGGTCATCTGCGCCCAGTGACCGCGTGGTCGACTCCGAGCGGACTCATTGGTTCGGGAGGACGATGGGGCCATGGCCATCACGGACCCGGCGCGCGCAGCCTTCGACGCGCCGATCGACCCAGACTTCGACACCCCGCGCCCGCACGCGCACCACCGCCACGGCTGGTGGTGGAAGACGTTGCTGCTGGGCCTCGCCCTGTGGATCATCACGATCATCGTGACGCTCGTCACGCTCAACGTCAACCTCGTCCCCACGATCATCCTGATCGGCAGCTTCCTCGTGCCCTTCACCGTCGTGCTGTTCGTCATCGAGCGCGTCACGGGGACGGTGAGCACCCTGCAGCTCATCGTCGCGTTCTTCGTCGGCGGGATCCTCGGCGTGCTCGGCGCCTCGCTGCTCGAGGCGAACCTCAGCAACACGGTCTTCGTGTACCTCCTCGTCGGGTTCGTCGAGGAGTTCGTGAAGGGCGTCCTGTTGCTCGTCATCGGCTGGCGGGTCCGACCGAAGAACGCGCGGCAGGGAGCCCTGCTCGGCGCGACGGTCGGTGCCGGCTTCGCCGCGTTCGAGTCCGCGGGGTACGCGTTCAACGCCGCGATCACGACCCGCGGCATCGACCTGTACTCGCTGCTGCAGACCGAGGTCATCCGCGCCGTCCTGTCGCCGGTCGGCCACGTGCTCTGGACGGCGATCCTCGGCGCGGTGGTGTTCGGGCTCGCGCACGGCCGTGCCAAGTTCCGCTGGTCGTGGATGGCCCTCGTCGCCTACGTCGTCGTGTCCCTGCTGCACGGGATCTGGGACTCCACCGCCGGGGTCGCGCAGTTCCTGGCCCGCGCGTTCACCGGCACGCTGTCGGTCGACCTCCGCGCGCTGTCCCCGGCGGAGCTGACGACGGTGGGGTCGCTGACCACGGTGCTCTACGTCCTCGGGATCGCGATCGTGTCGATCATCGGGGTGGTCCTCCTCATCGCGGTCCTCGTCCACTACGCCCGGGCGGCGCGACGAGCGCAGCAGCGGCTCGGCACGCCGTCCGGGCAGCAGTCCGGCCCGCCCCTGCAGCACCAGCAGCAGCACTGGACGACGGACGGTCGGCCCGCGGTGCCGGGCGCGGGTCCCGCCGGGGGGATGCCGACCTGGCCGGCCGCCCCGCACCTCCAGTCCGACCCGACGAACGCCGGTTGGCACGGCACCCCGCCGCCCGCCGCACCGCGCTGAGTCGCCGCGGGCGGGCGTCCGGTGGCGGGCCCGCCCGGCGGAGGCCGCCCCTACACTGACGACATGGCCGCCCCGATCGCCTCCGACGCCGCGACGGCGTCCTGGGCGTCCGCCGCCGTCCGGCGGTTCGCGGCGGCGACGAACCTGCTCGTCGCCGGGCGGCGGTTCCAGATCGTCGGGGACGGCCCGGACGCCCGGGCGCTCGCCGCGGTCCTCACCGCGCTCGGCGCGCGTCCCGCGGCCGCCGGCGACACGGTCGACCAGCTCTGGTGCACCGGCGACGTCGCGGCGAGCACCGCGGCCGTCGAGACCCTGGCGGACCGCCCTCGCGGGTCCTCGCTCATCGTCGTCGACGCCGGGCGGCACCTGCCCGCGGTCGACGAGGACGCCTTCGGTCCCGCCCGCTTCGTGCGCCCCGGCGTGCTCGGGGTCCCGATGCTCTCCGACGACGTGTTCCTCGTCAGCACCGGTCGCGACCTCGAGGCGACCGCCGCCGCCGAGGAACGCATCCGGTGGGCCGGCCGGTTCATGCCCGTCTCGCGCGCGCTGGCCGCCGGGCTCCGTGAGAGCGGCCTGCTCCGTGGCATGCGGGTGGGCGTCAGCATGGTGCTCGAGCCGAAGACGGCGGTGCTGTCCCTGCTGCTCCTCGACGCCGGCGCCGACGTGGTCGTCTACGCCCACGCCGACGAGACCGACGACGCCGTCGCCGACGCGCTCCGGAACGCCGGCCTCGTCGTGTTCGCGTCGAGCCGGGCGAGCGTGGCCGAGCAGCGGGCCCTCGCGCTGGAGATGCTCGACCGGGAGCCGCACCTGCTCGTCGACGACGGCGCGCACGTGATCCGGCTCGCGCACGAGGCCCGGCCGGAGCTCCTACCGGAGATGATCGGTGCGGCGGAGGAGACCACGAGCGGACTCCGCCCGCTCCGCACGATGGCGGAGCGCGGCGAACTCGCTGTCCCCGTCATCGCCGTGAACGACGCCCGGGCGAAGACCCTGTTCGACAACCGGTACGGCACCGGGCAGTCCTGCGTGTTCGCGATCATGGACCTGCTCGACGGCCTGGACGGTGCTGCGCACCGCGTGCGGACGGGAGGCACGGCGGTCGTCGCGGGCTACGGTCACGTCGGCGAGGGGGTCGCCCTGGTGCTGTCCGCGCTCGGGATGCGCGTCGTGGTGGCGGAGACCGATCCGGTCCGGGCGCTGCAGGCCGTGTTCGCCGGGCACGCGGTCGCGCCGCTCGACATCGCGGTGCGCGCCGCGGACCTCGTCGTGTCGGCGACCGGGGTCCGCGACACGATCACGCTCGAGGCGCTCCGCGCGATGCCGGCCGGTGCGGTCGTCGCGGTGGCGGGCGGGGTGGAGCAGGAGATCGCGCTCGAGGAGGCGCTCGCCGCGGGGGCGTCGGCGGTCGCCGTCGCCCGGAAGGTCGCGCGGTGGACGATCCCGGAGGCGCGGTCCGCCGTGTCCGGTCCGGGGCCGGCCGCGGGGTCCGACGGTGTGCTCATGCTCGACGACGGCGGGTGCATCAACATCACCGCGGCCGAGGGCAACCCGGTCGAGATCATGGACATGTCGTTCGCGGTGCAGCTCGGCGCGGTCCGGACGCTGCTCGAACACGGCGCGGAGCTCGACGTCGGCGTGCACCCGATCGACCCGGCCGTGGACGACCGGATCGCCGCGGCCGCCCTCGCGCACCGCGGGCTCGTGATCGACCCGGCCGGTCGACCCGCCGACGCCGACCCGCACCCGGAGGACGACGTCCGCACGACCCGGTTCGGACCGACCTGATGGAGCACCGACAGGACCCGGTGACCCTGCACTCGGCGCGCATCGTGGTCCCGATGACCGCACCGCCGATCCTCGACGGCGCCGTCGCGGTGCGTGCCGGCCGGATCCTGCACGTCGGCGAGCGGAGCTGGGTGGTCGACCAGCTCGGCGACCGCCCGTTCACCGAGCGACGCTGGCGCGGTGCGATCCTGCCGGGGCTCGTGAACGCGCACTCGCACCTGCAGTACACCGGCATGGCGCGGGTGGGATCCGGGTCCTACGACGGGTTCGAGGACTGGGCGCGCGCCTTCAACCGTTCCTACGGCGACGGGCACGACTGGGCGCTCGACGCCGCCGAGGGCGCGTCCCGGTCGATCGTCGCGGGTGTGACGAGCATCGCCGACGTCATCACCGACATCGAGGCGGCGGAGGTCCTCGCGGACGCCGGGCTCGGCGGGATCGCCTACTGGGAGGTGATGGACTGGGAGAACGCGACCTGGCAGGACGGCGGGCGCGAGCACGTGCTCGAGGAACTCGCCCGGATCCCGACCACACCGGGCGCGGGACTGTCGCCGCACGCGCCGTACTCGCTCGACGTCGCACCGTTGCTCGAGCTGCCCGACCTCGTCCGGCAGCGGGGACTCCGCCTGCACCTGCACCTCGGCGAGGCCGCGTTCGAGGGCGAGCGCTCGGTGCTCGAACCCGTCCCGGGTCTGGACGGCGTCGTCGGCATCGGCCACGGCGCGGACTGGCACCTCGCGAACGTGCCGTCGTTCCGGGCGCTCCGTGCTCTCGGGTTCGGGGCGAGTGCCACTGCGTTCGTCGACCGGCTCGGCGTGCTCGGGCCGGACTGCCACATCGCGCACGGCGTGTACATGACCGCCGCGGACCGCGCACTCCTCCGGGCGCGGGGCACCGCCGTGGCGCTGTGTCCACGGTCCAACGCCGTCATCGGACTCGACCCGCCGCCGGTCGCCGACTACCTGCGGGAAGGCAGCCCGATCGCCGTCGGGACCGACTCCCTGTCGTCGTCGCCGTCCCTCGACCCGATGGCCGACGTCACCGCGCTGCACCGCATCGCGCGGGCGCAGGGGTACTCCGCCCACGACCTGCACGAGCGACTGCTCGCGGCCGTCACGCTCGGCGGCGCGAACGCGATGGGACTCGCCGTCGGACCGGACCGGACCGGGCACCTCGCCGTCGGGGCCCGCGCGGACCTGGCCGTGTTCGACGTCGACGCCAGGACCGTCCCCGACGCGTTCGCCGAGCTCGTCGAGGACGGTGCCGGTCGCGCGATCGCCACCGTGATCCGCGGGGTGCTCCGCGCGCAGGACCACGAGCTGACCGAGACCGTCCGCGTCACCGCGGCCTCGCCCGGAGAACAGGAGCCTGCATGACCGAGCCCGTCCAGCCCCACCCGACCACCGTCCCGCGGCGGTCCGTCGACGGCACCGTCGTCGAGTGGCTCGACGTCCCGCGCCGGGCGGCCGCGCTCGGCATGGAGCCGCATCCGGAGGGCGGATGGTACGTCCGCACGTGGACCTCGCCCGCGACCGTGCAGACCCCGGCGGGGGAACGTCCAGCGGCGACGCTGATCCACTTCCTGCTGCCGCCGGGCGAGGCGTCAGCGTGGCACCGGGTCGTCAGCGACGAGATCTGGATGTGGCACGGCCCGGACAGCGTCGTGCTCGAACTCGGCGGGTCGGGTGCCGTTCCGGTGCCCGGCGAGCAGATCACCCTCGGTCCGGACGCCGGCCGGCACCGGGTCCACGACGCCCAGGGGTTCGTCCGGGGCGGGGTCTGGCAGCGGACCCTCCCGGGCGACGGCGAGGTGCTCCTGAGCTGCCTCGTGTCCCCGGGGTTCTCGTTCGAGGACTTCGCCCTCGCCGAGTGAGCGCGGCTCGGGCGGCCCCGCGCTAGCCTTCGCTCATGAGCACGCAACCGCCGGGGGGACCGGCGCTCTCCGTCCGAGGTCTCGTCAAGCGGTTCGGTGACAAGGAGGCCGTGGCGGGGATCGACCTCGACGTCCCGGCCGGGTCGTTCTTCGGCCTCGTCGGACCGAACGGCGCCGGCAAGACGACCACGCTCTCGATGGCGACCGGGCTGCTCCGCCCCGACGCCGGTGCCGTGTCCGTGCACGGCGTCGACGTCTGGTCGCGGCCGCTCGAGGCGAAGCGGCTCATCGGGGTCCTCGCCGACGGAGCACGGTTGTTCGACCGGCTCACCGGCGAGCAGCTCGTGCTGTACGCGGCGCTCCTCGGCGGGATGGACCGCCCGACCGCGACGTCCCGCACGGCCGACCTCCTCCGGATGCTCGACCTGCAGGACTCCGGGGGGACGCTCGTCGTCGACTACTCGGCGGGCATGACGAAGAAGATCGGGCTCGCGTGCGCCCTCGTGCACGCGCCGTCGCTCCTCGTGCTCGACGAGCCGTTCGAGTCGGTCGACCCCGTCTCGGCCGCGAACATCCGGGACATGCTGCAGAGCTTCGTGACCTCCGGCGGCACGGTCATCGTGTCGAGCCACGTCATGGACCTCGTCCAGCGGATGTGCGACCACGTCGCGGTCATCGCCGACGGGCGGGTGCTCGCGACCGGCACCGTCGACGAGGTCCGCGGGGACGTCTCGCTCGAGGAACGGTTCGTCGAGCTCGTCGGCGGGCGTCGTCACGAGGAAGGGCCGTCGTGGTTGCGACACTCGTGAGGCTCCGCCTGCTGCTGCTCCGGAACACGCTGCGGCGGCAGACGGCGCAGCTCGTGGCGGTCGTCATCGGTGCGGTGTACGGCGCGGGCATCCTCATCGCGGTCGTGGTCGGGCTGTTCGTGCTGAGCGTGGCGCCGACGTCGGTGATCCGGACGGTCGTCGTCCTGGTCGGCGCCGTGGTGGTCCTCGGCTGGACGCTGCTGCCGCTCGTCGCGACCGGGATCGACGAGACCCTCGAACCCGCCCGGCTCGCCGTCTACCCGATCCCGCTCGGACAGCTCATGACCGGGCTCTTCCTCGGCGGCGTGCTCGGCGTGCCCGGGGCCGTGACGACCGTGGCCGCGCTCGCCACCGCCGGCTCGTGGCTGCACCTGCCCGGCGTCGCCGTGGTCGCCCTCGGATGCGGCGTGCTCGCGACGGCCACGTGCGTCGTCGCGTCCCGTGCCGCGGCCACCGCGCTGACGAGCCTGTCGAGCGGACGACGGTTCCGCGAGGCGCGGGGCCTCCTGGTCCTCGTGCCGCTGATCCTGGCCGGTCCGATCATCCTCGGCGTGACGGACCTCGTCGCGCGCGTGCACTCGTCGATCGCCGGAGCGGTCGAGATCGTCTCCTGGACGCCGATCGGTGCGGTCTGGGCGATCCCGTCGTCGGTCGCGCTCGGCGACCCGGTCGGGGCCGTCCTGCGCCTGTTGATCGCCCTCGCGACACTCGCCGCCCTCGTCCTGCTCTGGCGGTGGGGACTCGCGCGGGTGCTCGTCACGCAGGCGACGTCGTCGAGCGACCGGCCCCGCTCGCGCGCCCGCGTCGGGGTGTTCGGCCGCGTCCCCGCGACCCCGGCCGGTGCGGTCGCGGCGCGGTCCCTGACGTACTGGCGGCGGGACCCCCGCTACCAGCGTCAGCTCCTGCTCGTCCCGATCCTGCCGGTGCTCCTCGGGTTCTACGCGTCGATCGACCACGCTCCGCTCCTGCTCGCCCTCGGTCCGGCCGCGGCGTTCTTCCTGTCGGTGGCCATCGTGTCCGACCTGTCGTACGACGGCAGCGCGTTCACCCTCCACCTCGCCGAGGGCATCCGCGGGCGCGACGACCGTGCCGGGCGGGCGGCGGCGCTCCTCGTGTTCGCCCTGCCGGTCGTCGTGCTGTTCACCCTCGGGTCGACGGCGTTCGGTCGGGCGTTCGAGGACGCGCCGCAGGTCCTCGGTCTGGCGCTCGGGGTGCTCGGCACCGGCGTCGGGGTGGCCAGCGTCGCGTCGGCCGTCATCATCCTGCCGGTGCCCGCCCCGGGCGACAACCCGTTCCGAGCGCGTGCCGGGGCGAACCTCACGGGCACGCTCCAGATGTTCGTGGTGTGGCTCGTCCTCGCCGTGCTGTGCCTGCCGGAGATCGCGCTGCTCGTCGCCGCGGACCTGATCGGCGGCGCGGTGCTCGGGTGGATCGCGCTCGTCGTCGGGATCCTCCTCGGAGCGGTGGCGCTCGTCGTCGGCGTCCGGGTCGGTGGCGCGCTGCTCGACCGCCGCGCGCCCGAGCTCCTCGTGGCGCTGAACCGCGCGCGGTAGCCACCGGCCGCCCGGCCGACGGAACCGGGCGTCATCGACTCGCACCGCGCCTCCAGTCCGTCGTACGATCGTCGCCATCCCCGCAGCGCGACCCGAGCGCTCGACCGACTGAAGGCACGACATGTCGCTCCGCCGATCCCTGCTCCTCTCCGTCACCGCTGCTGCCGCGGCGTTCGCCCTCGCCGCCTGTTCGACCGGGGGGACGAGCAGCAGCGGGACGGTCACGAACGGCAAGCTCACGATCGCGACCGGGCAGCCGGCGTACTCCCCGTGGGTCCTCGACGACAACCCGCAGTCGGGCAAGGGCTTCGAGTCCGCCGTCGCCTACGCCGTCGCGAAGCAGATGGGGTACGGCCGCGGTGACGTCGTGTGGAAGCGCTCCACGTTCGACAGCGCGATCGCGCCCGGTGCGAAGGACTGGGACATGAACCTGCAGCAGTTCTCGATCACGAAGAAGCGCGAGAAGGCCGTCGACTTCTCGCCGGCGTACTACACGACGAGCCAGGCGGTCGTCACCACGAAGCAGTCCAAGGCCGACGGGGTCACCACGATCGCCGGCCTCAAGGGGCTGCGCATCGGTGTCGCGACCGGCAGCACGAGCTACGACGTCGTGAACGACCAGATCGGTCAGCCGCAGGTCTTCAACTCGAACGACGACGCCGTGCTCGCGCTCAAGTCCGGGCAGATCGACGCGCTCGTCACCGACCTGCCGACCGCGTTCTACGTCGCCGCGTCGCAGCTCACCGGCGGCGAGGTCAGCGCCCAGTTCCCCGCCGACGGCTCCGGCGACCAGTTCGGCATCGTGCTCCCGAAGGGGTCCGCGCTGACCCCGAAGGTCACGAAGGCCGTGGACACGCTGAAGTCGAACGGCACGCTCGACGCCCTCACCACCAAGTGGCTGTCGGCGGAGACCGGCACGCCGGTCCTGAAGTAGCGGGACCGTGACCGCACCGACGACCGCTCCACCCCCGGCGGTGCCGAGCGAGGTGGAGCTCGAACGCCGGCTGTTCCGGCAGCAGCGCGGTCGCCGGTCGATCGTGGTGAGCGTCGTCTCGACGGTGGTCGTCGTGGCGATCGTCTGGATCGGTCTGGTGAACACCCCCGGGTGGGCCACCGTGCAGCAGACGTTCTTCGACCCGTCGACCGCGGTGGAGAAGTTCCCGCAGATCCTCCTCGGTCTGTGGTTGAACGTGCGGATCCTGTTCTTCGCCTCGATCGGCGTCGCGGTGTTCGCGACGCTCCTCGCCGTGGTGCGCGGCCTGCGGAGCCCGGTGGCCTTCCCGCTGCGGGTCCTCGCGACCGGGTACACGGACCTGTTCCGGGGTCTGCCGCTCATCATCGTGCTGTACCTCGTCGGGTTCGGGATCCCGGCGCTCCTGCCGTCCACGCGCCTCCCGGCCGAGGTCTGGGGAACGATCGCGATCGTCCTGACGTACTCGTCCTACGTGGCGGAGGTCCTCCGCGCCGGCATGGAGGCGGTGCACCCCTCGCAGCGGCTCGCGGCACGGTCGCTCGGACTCTCGCACATCCAGACGCTCCGGCTCGTGGTGCTGCCGCAGGGGCTCCGGAAGGTCACGCCGGCGCTCATGAACGACTTCGTGTCGATGCAGAAGGACGTCGGTCTCGTCTCGATCCTCGGGGCGGTGGACGCCGTCCGGAGTGCCCAGATCGCCCAGGCCGACACGTACAACTTCACGCCGTACGTGGTCGCCGGACTGCTCTTCGTCGCGATCAGCCTGCCGCTCATCCGGGTCACGGACGCGCTCGCCCGGCGACAGCAGCGCCGTGAGCAGATCGGCGGGACGGTGTGAGCGCCGTCGGCGGTCTGTCGGACCCGAACCGCGAGTCGCGGCCGATCATCCTGTCGTCCGGGCGACCCGCGCGGCGCGACCCGGCGTCCGGGTCCGGTCCGGCGCCCGGAGCCGGTCCGGAACCCGGGTCCGGTCCGGCGCCCGACGGACTGGAGGCACGGGGCGCGTCCGACGCGTCGGCACCGGTCCTGGAGCTGCGCGGGGTCCGCAAGTCGTTCGGCGACGTCGGGGTCCTGCGGGGCATCGACCTGGCCGTGCAGCGCCACGAGGTCATCGCGGTGATCGGGGCGTCCGGTTCCGGCAAGTCGACGCTCCTCAAGACGGTGAACCTGCTCGAGGGGATCGACGACGGGCAGATCTTCCTGCAGGGGTCGGACATCTCGGACCCGCGCGTGGACGTCGACGCGACGAGGGCGCGGATCGGCGTCGTCTTCCAGCAGTTCAACCTGTTCCCGCACATGACGGTCCTCGACAACGTGACGCTCGCGTCGCGGCGGGTGCACCGCGTCGCACGTGCCGAGGCCTCGGCGGCTGCCGTCGCCCTGCTGGAACGGGTCGGACTCGGCGGGTTCGCCTCGGCCTGGCCGGACCGGCTGTCCGGGGGGCAGCAGCAGCGGGTCGCGATCGTCCGGGCGATCGTCACCGACCCGGAGCTGCTCCTGCTCGACGAGGTGACCTCCGCGCTCGACCCGCAGCTCGTCGGCGAGGTGCTCGACCTCGTGACGGAGCTCAAGCAGGGCGGCTCGACCATCCTCATGACGACGCACGAGATGCACTTCGCCCGGAACGTCGCGGACCGGGTGGTGTTCCTGCACGAGGGTGCGGTCGTGGAGCAGGGTCCGCCCGCCGCGGTCCTCGACGACCCACAGCACCCGGCGCTCCGCGCGTTCCTGGAGCGCGTCGCGCGCTGAGTGCCGCGCGCTGGGCCCCTCGCACCGGGCGCCGCGCGCGCTCGCTAGCGTGCAGTTCCGCCCCGTGTTCGCCGCGGACACGGGGCAGAACTGCACGCTCAGCGCGCCGGGACGAGGGGGAGTCGGCACGCTCAGCACGTCAGCACGTCAGCACGTCAGCACGTCAGCGCGTCGGGACGAGGGCGGGAGCGGCCTCGAGTTCGGCATCCGGCACGGTCCGCGTGGCGCGGCCGGCGGGGAGGAACAGGGCCGCGACCGCCGCGAACAGCACGACACTGGCGCCGACGAGCACCGCCGGGACCGCCGCGTCGACGTAGCCCGTCGGGGTGAGCTGGCCGCCGGCCCCGGTGAACACCGCCGTGAGGACCGCGATGCCGAGCGCCACCCCGATCTCCCGGAGCGTCGAGTTCGTCCCGGAGGCCTTCGCGTGGTCGTCGGGCGCCATCCGGGACAGCACCGCCGTCGAGATCGGGGCGAACGCGAGTCCCATCCCGACGCCGGCGAGCACGAACCCCGGCAGCATCGTGCGGTACGACACGTCGGCCGACATCGTCAGGGCGATCTCGAAGAGCCCTGCGGACAGGGACACCATGCCGGCGACGATGAGCGCGCGGGTGCCGATCCGCGGTGCGACCAGCCCGGTCAGCGGTGCGATCACCATCGGTGCGAGGGTCCACGGCATGGTCGCGACACCGGCTTCGAGCGGGGTCTTGCCCTGCACGACCTGCAGGAACTGGATGAGGATGAACACCGCACCGAACGCGCCGAAGCTGAACGTCATCGCGACGACGTTCGCGAGCGTGAAGCTCCGGTCCCGGAACAGTCGGAGCGGCAGCAGCGGGGCGCTGGTCCGGGACTCGCGGATCACGAACCCGACGAGCATCACGGCCCCGACCGCGAGGGCACCGATCACCTGGACGCTGTCCCAGCCCGCGTCGTTCCCCCGGACGATCCCGAACACGAGCCCGAGGACGCCGGCCCCGGCGAGCAGGACGCCGGGGACGTCGGCCCGCAGTCGGGCACCGAGGGTGTTCGGCAGTGCGAGGAGCGCGAGCGGGATCGCGACGACACCGACCGGGACGTTCAGCCAGAAGATCGCCTGCCAGTTCCAGCCCTCGACCACGGCACCGCCGATGAGCGGGCCGAGTGCGACGCCGAGCCCGGAGACGCCGCTCCAGACGCCGATCGCCAGGGAGCGGAACCGGTCGGGGACACTGCCGACGAGGAGGGTCAGGGAGAGCGGCATGACCGCGGCGGCTCCGGCACCCTCGAGCGCCCGGGCGGCGATGAGTGCGGTCGGGTCGCCGCTCACGGCGCAGAGGGCGGACGCGATCGTGAAGATGCCGATGCCCGCGGTGAACAGGTGCCGTCGGCCGAACCGGTCGCCGAGCCCGACCGCGAGGAGCATGAGGGCGGCGAAGGACAACGTGTACGCGTTCGTGATCCACTGCAGGTCCTCGACCGACGCGCCGAGGTCGTCGTGGATCACGGGGAGCGCACTCGTGACGACGAGGTTGTCGAGCGTCGCCATGAACATCGGCAGGGAGGCCGCGACGATCGCCAACCAGACGGGGACGCGGCGGGAGGGGAGCAAGCTGCTCATGGGGTGCCTTCCGGTAGTTGTAATCGGATGATTACCTGGACTGTAGTAATCAACTGATAACCTGTCAACCATGACCCCGACCGCACGGATGCCCGCTGGCGAACGCCGGGCGCAGATCCTCGACGCCGCGCGGGACGTCTTCGGCCGCCGCGGCTACCACGGCACCACGACCGACCAGGTCGCGAAGGCCGCTGGCATCAGCCAGCCGTACGTCGTCCGCATGTTCGGCTCGAAGGAGCAGCTGTTCCTGGAGGTCCTCGACGACACGCTGCGGACGCTCCTCGACGCGTTCCGCGACGCCCTGTCGGCCTCGCTCGAGCGCGGGGACGACGAGGAGGCGCGCGGCGGCGCCATCGGTGCGGCCTACCTCGACCTCTCCGAGAACCGTGGGTTCCACACGCTGCTGCTCCAGGGCTTCGTGTCCGGCGCCGAGCCGGCGATCGGTGCGGCCGCGCGTGCGGGGTTCCTGGAGGTCTACCGGTTCCTCGTCCACGAGGCCGGGTTCGACGGCCCCCGGGTCAGCGAGTTCCTCGGTGGCGGCATGCTGTTCAGCGTCCTCCTCGGGATCGAGATGCCGACGCTCTACGACGCCGACCGGGATGCCGCCGCGCTCATGGAGGTCACGTTCGGTTCGAAGTGCGCCCCGATCGTCGAGGCGGAGCGCGCCCGACGGGGCGTCTGACGCCTACGCCGTCAGCAGCACCTTGCCGATCGTCCCGCCGCCGACGACCAGCCGGTGTGCGGATGCGGCGTCCCGCATCGGCAGGACGGTGTCGATGACGGGGGCGACCCTCCCGTCCGCGACGAACGGCCAGACGTGCTCGCGGACCGCACGGACGATCGCCGCCTTCTCGGCCGCCGGCCGGGCGCGGAGCGTGGTCGCCGACACGCTGCCGCGCTTCCGCATGAGCAGGCCGAGGTCGAGCGGGGCGTCCGGCTCGTCGCCGACCGATCCGATCACCACGAGGTGGCCGTTCGGTGCCAGTGCCTCGATGTTCCGCCGGAGGTAGGACGGGCCGACGATGTCCCACACCACGTCGGCACCGACGCCGTCCGTGGCCTCCGCGACCGCCTGCACGAAGTCCTGCTCGCGGTGGTTCACCACGACGTCCGCACCGAGCCGCTCGGCCGCTCGTCCCTTGTCCTCGGAGCCGACCGTCGCGATGACACGTGCACCGAGCGCGTGCGCCCACTGGATCGCGTGCGACCCCATCCCGCTCGCACCGCCGTGCACGAGGAGCGTCTGCCCCGCCCGTAGTCCGGCGATCATGCCGACGTTCGAGAAGACCGTGCAGGCGGCTTCCGGGAGGCCCGCAGCGGCGACCAGGTCGAGTTCCGACGGCACCGGCAACAGTTGGGCAGCGGGCACCGCGACGAGCTCGGCGTACCCGCCGCCACTGAGGAGTGCGCACACCCGGTCGCCGACGGACCAGTCCGTCACGCCGTCGCCGAGGGCGACGATCGTGCCGGAGCACTCCAGTCCGAGGACCGGTGAGGCTCCGGGCGGCACCGGGTACCCGCCGCGCCGCTGCATGAGGTCGGCGTTGTTGACACCGGCGGCGGCGACCCGGACGAGGACCTCGCCCTGGGCGGGAGCGGCGTCGGGGACCTCGGTCCAGGCGAGGACGTCCTCGTCGCCGGGGTGGTCGAAGGTGATGGCGTGCATGGACCCGACCGTACGCGCGGCTGCTGCGGCGGCCTGGGACGTCGTCCGCCGCGGATGTAGTCTCGACGGGTCGTCCCACCCGAGGTGACGACGCTGAGGGGGACCCGTGCAGACACCGTCGAGGATCGTCACCGGCATCGCGGCTGCCGGACTCGCGCTCGTGATGCTCGCCGGGTGCTCCGGTGGCAGCGGATCGCAGTCCCAGTCCAAGGCCGACGCCTGCAGACAGATCCAGGACGAGCTGAAGGGCGTCTCGAGTCAGCTGCAGAGCCAGATCGCGAAGATCTCGTCCGATCCCGGTGCCGCTGCTGCGGCGCTGCGGAAGTTCGACGACAAGTTCTCGGACGGTGTCGACAAGGTCACCGAGCCGACCGTCAAGAAGCAGGCGTCGGCGGCGGAGGAGTCCTTCCACACCATGTCGACCGAGATCAGCGCCTACGCGAAGGACCCCGGGTCCGCCGACGTGTCGGAACTGCAGTCGACGCTGGCCACCCTCCAGCAGCGCATGACTACGCTGTCGAAGACCTGCGACGGCTGACCGGCCGCCGACGGGGGCTCGCCCGTCGAGGATGCCCGTCCGGGGCTCGCCCGTCGAGGATGCCCGTCGGGGGCTCGCTCGTCGAGGATGCAGAGAACCGCAGTGCGAACGCCGTCGCACTGCGGTTCTCTGCATCGTCGCGGGGTGTGGCAGCCCCGACGGGTCAGGCCGACGCGGCGTCCGCGGCGTCGAGTCGCTCGAGTTCCTCCGGGCGGAGCTTGATCGTCGGCGCGGTGACCGAGTTGAGGATCGACTGCGGGCGGGAGGCGCCGGGGATCGGGACGACGACGTCGCTCTTCGCCAGCTCCCAGGCCAGCGCGACGACCTGGGGCGTGACGCCGTGGTCGCGGGCGACGGTGGCGAACGCCTCGAACGTGCTGCCGAGGTCCGCCGCGCCGCCGATACCACCGAGCGGGCTCCACGGCAGGAACGCGATGCCGAGTTCGTCGCAGAGTTCGAGTTCGGCCTCGCTCGACCGGAAGGCCGGCGAGAACTGGTTCTGCACCGACACGAGACGGTCGTCGAGGATCTCGTTCGCCTGCCGGATCTGGTCGACGGTCGCGTTCGAGATCCCGGCCATCCGGATCACACCCTCATCCAGGAGCTCGACGAGCGCGCCGATCGAGTCCGCGTACGGCACGTCGGGGTCCGGGCGGTGGAACTGGTAGAGCCCGATCGCCTCGACGCCGAGGCGCTTCGCGGATGCCCTTGCGGCCTCCTTGAGGTACTTCGGGTCGCCGTTCTGCGCCCAGGCGCCGGCCTCGGGGCGGAGGTGGCCGCCCTTCGTCGCGACGAGCACGTGGTCGGTGTCGCCGCCGAAGTCGCGGAGCGCCTTCGCGATCAACGACTCGTTGTGGCCGACCTCGTCGTGGGCAGCCAAGTGGTAGGCGTCCGCAGTGTCGATCAGGGTGACTCCCGCTTCGAGCGCGGCATGGATGGTGGCGATGGCCTGTCGCTCGTCAGGTCGCCCCTCGATGGACATGGGCATGCCGCCCAGACCGATGGCACTGACGTCGACGTCGCCGATGGTTCGCTGCTTCATCGACCCAGCATGCGCTCCACCCCGTCGCACGCGTTCAGGTCGGTTGTCCACAGACCTCCTGCGGAGGCTTGTGCGGGGTGGTGGGCGGGTTCACACTGGGGGCCATCAATCCACCACGAGATCAGGAGTCGCCATGTCCGCCACGTCCCGTTCCGGCAAGCGTGATGCCGTCAAGCAGTCCATCGACGAGCAAGAGGTCCGCGACGCCCTGCTCCGCGAGCCCCTCGACGACACGGCCGGACAGCTCGCGGACGACTGAGCGCTGCGGTCCGGGTCGGCCGGCTCCCGCGCCGGGTCAGCTAGCCGACCCGGTGTGGTCGTCGCGCCGGGCGAACGGCGGAGCGTGTTCCGGGAGCGGTCCGAACGCGATCCCTCGTGCGTAGAGTCCGCGCGACCACGGCACGTGACGGGCCAGCGCCGTCGCGATGACGGGTGGTCCGTCCGCGAGCCGTCCGTCGAGCGCGGCCTGGAACACGACGCGGTGCAGGACCCGTTGCGCTGCCTGGACCACGAGCATCGGCGGGGTCCGACGTCGCTGGACGGCGCGCGACGCAGCACGCAGCGCCGCGGCGAGGTCGGTCGGCGCGGCGACGTCGGTCGACGCCGCGAGCACCGGCCGCAGGATCGCCGCGGCGGCCACGGCGTCCTGGACGGCCAGGTTGATGCCCACTCCTCCGGCCGGGGACATCGCATGCGCGGCGTCGCCGATGCAGAGCAGCCCGTCGCGCCACCAGCGCCGGAGCCGGTTCATCCGGACGTCGAGCACGTGCACGTCGTCCATCGAGGCCAGTGCGTCGAGCCGGTCCGCGAACTCCGGTCGGAGCGCCGCGACGCGCTCGCGGAACCGCGCCAGACCCTCGGCGCGGAGCCGTGCGTCGGACCCCTTCGCGGCGAAGAACGCGACCTGGTGGTAGTCCCGACGCGGGAAGCTCAGCAGCACGTCGTGTCCGCCGAACCGCGGCGTGAGCGACGTCGCTGCGTCGCCCGGTCGGAGCGGGAGCCGGAACCACCAGGTGTCGAACGGCACGGGGATCTCGATCGGGACCAGTCCTGCGGCCTGCCGGATGCGCGAGTCCCGACCGTCGCACGCGACCACGATGTCCGCCCGGAGCTCCTCGGCACCGCCGCCGGGACCGCGGAGGTGCACCCCGGTCACGCGGCCGTTCTCGACGATGACGTCCGTCGCGCTCGTGCCCATCCGGATCGAGAACGTCGGTTCGTCCGTCGCCGCGCGGACGAGCATGTCGAGGAGGTCCCACTGCGGCACCATGGCGACGTGGTCGTAGGGGGGTTCGAGCCGGGCGAACTCACCGAGGGTGACCTCGGACCCGTCGGGCAGCGGGAGCCGGAAGTCGTCGAGCCGTGACTGCGGGATCGCCCGGAACGCCGCGCCGAGGCCGAGCTCGTCGAGGAGCCGGATCGTCGACGCGTGCACGGTGTCCCCGCGGAAGTCCCGGTTGAAGTCGTCGTGCTGCTCGAGCACGGTCACCGCGACACCGCCTCGTGCGAGGAGCAGGCCGAGGACCACCCCGGCCGGGCCACCGCCGACGATCGCGCAGGTGGTCCGTGACACGGTGATCATGTCGCGCACACTCCGAGCGGTCCGGGATCGCCTGGTCACCGACCGGCCGCGTACGCCTGCGCACCGCGCGGGTTGGCCGCAGCGGACAGGAGGCCCGTGGCGGGGTCGCGGGAGACGCTCGAGAGGCGACCCAACGACCAGTCGCCGGCGCGGGTGACGACGTGACCACGGGCCTCCAGTCCGGCGATCACGTCGGCGCCGAGCCGGTCCTCGACGACCGCGCCGCCCGGCTCCCACGTGCGCGGCCAGAACGACCCGGCGAACGACGTCGAGTGCAGTGCCGGTGCGTCGATCGCCTGCTGCGGGCTGTACCCGCCGACGATGGTCCGGAGCAGGTAGAGCAGCTGCCACTGGTCCTGCTGGTCGCCGCCCGGCGAACCGAGCGCGACGACGGGGACGCCGTCGCGGAGCACGAGCGTGGGGGTGAGGGTCGTCCGGGGGCGCGCACCCGGTGTGAGGGTGGAGGCGGTGCCCTCCTCGAGCCAGGTCATCTGCAGGCGGCTGCCGAGACAGAAGCCGAGCTCGGGGATCGTCGGCGAGGACTGCAGCCAGCCGCCGGAGGGTGTCGCCGAGACGATGTTGCCCCAGCGGTCGACGACGTCGATGTGGCAGGTGTCACCGCGCATCTCGCCCGTGGGGGAGACGACCGCCTCTCCGGCGTCCTCCAGCGGAGCGGCGTCGTCGCGCGGAGCGGCGCCGTCGCGCGGAGCGGCGTCCTCCCGGGACCCCCCTGCGGGCCGCGGGAACGACCCGACGGTCGGTTCGCCGACCCCGGCCGCCTGGGCACCCGACGGCGGTGAGTACGACTCCCGGAGCGGCGGCATCGCACCCGGGACCCCGGACGTGCCCGGCCGGACCTCGAGTGACGCACGATCGCCGATGAGGGCCCGGCGCTCGGTCGCGTACTCGGCCGACAGCAGGTGGTCGAGCGGCACGTCGCCGTCGCCGTAGTACGCCTCGCGGTCGGCGAGGGCGAGCTTCTCGGCCTCGAGGATCGTGTGCGCACCGTCGACGGTCGACGGGTCGAGCAGGTCGTCGTCCATCGGCTCGAGGATCGCGAGCGTCTGCAGCAGCGCCGGACCCTGTCCCCATGCGCCGGTCTTCGCGATGGTGTGTCCCCGGAAGTCCAGGGTCACGGCGGGTTCGACGGACGCGCGGAACGCCGCCATGTCGGACGCCCGGATGACGCCGGCGTGGTCCGAGCCCGAGGCGTGTCGGTGCGGGGTGCGGACGAACCGGTCGACGGCCTCGGCGACGAACCCCTCGGCCCAGGCGGACCGCGCGGCGTCGATCCGCTCCTCGCGCGTGACGTCCGGCCCGCCGGCGGCGGCGAGGCGTTCGAGCACGGACGCGTACGCCGCGTTCCGGACGACCTCGTCGGCCTCGGGCACGCGGCCCCCCGGCATCCACCGCTCGGCGGAGGTCGGCCAGTGCTCGGTGAAGAGCGCGGCCACGGCACCGATCGTCGCAGCGACCCGACCAGCCAGGGGGTGCCCGTCGCGCGCGTACCCGATGGCGTACTCGAGGACGTCGGCGAGCTCCCACGTGCCGTGGTCGCGGAGCAGCAGGAACCAGGCGTCGACCGCGCCCGGCACGGCCGCGGCCAGCGCGCCGGACCCGGGGACGAGTTCGAGGCCCTCGCCCCGGTAGTGCTCGACCGTCGCACCCGCAGGCGCCGGCCCCTGCCCCATCAGCACGCGCGGCGTCGGGTCGGCGGCCGTGGCGAAGATCCCCACCATGTCCCCGCCCGGCCCGTTGAGGTGCGGCTCGACGACGTGCAGCACGAACGCCCCCGCCGTCGCGGCGTCGAACGCGTTGCCGCCCCGCTCGAGCACGGACTGCGCGCTCGCCGTGGCCAGCCAGTGCGTCGCGGCGGACATGCCGAACGTCCCGCGGAGGTCGGGGCGGGTCTGGAACGCGGGCGGGACGGTGTAGGCCATGGGTCGCCTTTCGAGCGTGGTCGCGGGGTCAGCTCCCCGGGAGCGGGTACGGCTGGGCGGTCATCTGCCCCTCGCCGGTGTGTTCGGCGGCGGCCGAGTACACGATCGCGCCCCCGACGACGCACGCGATCGTCAGGACGAGCCCGACCGCCGCGATCCACCAGGTCGTCCGGCGTCGGACCCAGGTCGCGATGACGGCGACGAGCGCGGCGACCCCGATCACGAACGACCCGCCGACGACGATCGCGGCCCCGCCGAGCACGCCGCCCGGGGAGCACCCGGTCGCGGCGTCGCAGGCGGCGACCTGCACGAAGAGCGCGATCACGGTGATGATGCCGACGATGATCGTCAGGAGCGCTCCGGCCGCGAGGAGCACGACGGTGACGACCCGGTCCGTGAACCGGCCCGCGGAGGGCAGGAGCGAGGTGCCGCCCCGTTGCCAGGCGAGCCGTGCCTCCCGGTCCTCCGGCGTCTCCCAGCGGTCCGCCGGACCGCCGCCCGCACCGTTCCAGCTCACCGTGCCTCCACCCCGAACGCCTGCGCCAGCTTCTGGATCTTCTGCGCCCGGCCGAGCCGGGGGAGGTCCGAGCCGTCCCGGATGACCTGACCGCGCGCGTCGAAGTCGTCGAGGAAGTCCTGCGCCCAGGCCACGTCGGTCGGGGTGGGGGAGATGACCTCGTTGATGACGGGGAGCTGCTCCGTGTCGAGACAGAGCTTGCCGGTCAGCCCGAGCGACACCGCGACCTGCGACTGCTCGCGGAGGATGGGGTGCGAGGACCCGACCGTGGGGCCGTCGATCGGTCCGGGGAGGTTCCCGACCCGCGACGCCACGACGAGGCGGGAGCGCGGGTAGGCCATCGCCAGGGTGTCGGCGGAGGTGCCGGTGTCGCGGCGGTAGTCACCACTGCCGAACGCCAGCCGGAAGGCGCCCTTGGCGCGGGCGATCGTGCTCGCGTCCTCGATCCCGAGGGCGGACTCGACGAGCGCGATCACGGGCGTGGTGCCGCCGAGGCGGTGGAACGTGTCGGTGACCTGCTCGGCGGCCTCGGTCTTGGCGAGCATCACGCCCTTCAGCCCGGGGAGTGCCCGGAGCGCCTCGAGGTCGTCGGTCCAGAACGGCGTCGTGACGTCGTTGACGCGCACCCAGGCCTCGCCACCACCGGCGAGCCACGCGGCGACGGTGGCGCGGGCGGCGGGTTTCGCGGCGGGGTCGACGGCGTCCTCGATGTCGAGGATCACCTGGTCGGCACGGGACCGGGCTGCACGGTCGAACCGGTCCTCGGCGGTGCCGGAGACCAGGAGCCACGACCGACTGATCTCCGCGGGGACCTCGCGGTGACGGTCCGCGGTCGGGACGGGGGGAGCGGTGCGGTCGTCGATGGCCATGCACCTTGGTACCACAGGCCGGATGCGCGACACCGGGCCGAGGCGTCCCGTCGCCGCCCGTCGATCTGCAGAAACCTCGGTTCATTGCCAGATCGGGTCGGCGAAGCCGCCTACAGTAGCGGTGTGTGGCGTGCCGACAGGACCAACGAGCGTGAGGACGACGTGAGCGATGACGCTCTCGGCGACGACCTGCGCGCGCCCGAACCCCAGGACCGCGAACCGGAGGCCGGCCGCGTCGTCGCCGCGCCGGGACGGGAGGCCCGGGCGGACGTCCCAGGGTCGGCGGACGTCCCCGAGTCGGCGAACATCCCCGCGCACCAGGTGACGAGTCCGCAGCAGATAAGCCTCGGCGACCCGCGTCTGACCGCGGGGAACGCTGCCGAGCCGGCGTGGGACGCCTGGCGTCAGCAGCTGGCCGGCGTCGGCGGTACCTCGCCGCTGGTGCACTTCAGCGACCACCCTCGTTCCCGCATCGAGCTGAGCACCACGCACCCGGGCGGTCTCGCGCAGTTCATCACCGGCAAGACCACCCTCCTCTCGAGCCTGATCCGCGACGAGGTCGCGTTCCGTGCGGCCCGCATCGCAGCGGCGTTCGTCGAGGAGCGCGGCATGGAACTCGCGACGGTCCGGGGCATCGACGCCGTCAAGCTCGGCATCGGGATGGTCGACTGGAAGCACCAGGACGTCGACCACCGCGGGCCCGTGCTGCTCCGTCCGCTCGCGATCCGTCGCCACGGGCGGGACTTCGAGGTGCGACTGCTCGGCCAACCCGTGCTCAACCCGGGCCTCGCGGACGCGCTCCGCGACCAGTTCGGGATCGTGCTCGACGCCGAGACCTTCGTGGCGCTCGCCCAGCAAGACGGTTCGTTCACCCCGAACCCCGTCATCGACCGGCTCCGCGGCCTGACCGCGCACCTCAAGCACTTCAGCGTCCACCCCCGGCTCGTCGTGTCGACGTTCGCCGAGGTCGCGACCGGCATGGTCGAGGACGCCACCGAGCTCGCCCACCCCATCCTCGACGCGCTCGCCGGCAACCCGAGCGCGAAGTGGCAGGTCGAGCAGTCCTACCACCCGGTGGCGCAGACCCCGTCGGACGACCGCAGCCCGGAGACCGACACCCTGCTCCTCGACGCGGACGACGAGCAGGAGAACGTGATCGCGCAGATCACGGCCGGCAACTCGATCGTGGTGAAGACCCTGCCCGGCACCGGCGGGACGCAGACCATCGTGAACGCCCTGGCCGGCCTCGTCGCCGCGAACAAGCGGGTGCTCGTCGTGAGTCCGCGCCGTGCCACGCTCCGCGGGATCGCCAGTCGGTTCGGCGAGGTGCAGCTCCCCGGTGTCGCGGTCACCCCGGCGACGCTCCGCCGCGACGTCATCCGGGCGATCGCCCGGAACGAGAAGTCCGCCAAGCCGAACCTCCGCGAGGTCGACGACGCGCTCGTCCGGCTCCGCAAGGTGCTCCTCGACTACCGGGGCGCGCTCGGCCGGCAGGACCCGACGATCGGGGTGTCGGTGCTCGACTGCCTCGTCGAGCTGTCCCGGCTCTCACTCCTCCCCGTCCCGCCCGCGACCACCGCGCGGCTGTCGCGCACCTCCGTCGCGAGCATGGTGGACGGCCGAGCACGGGTCGCCGAGACCATGGTGAGCGCGGCGAACCTCGGCGAGTTCAAGTACGGCCCGGACGACTCGCCCTGGTACGGCGCGCGGTTCGCGTCGTCGGCGGCCGCCACCCGGGCGCACCAGATCGCGAAGGACCTGCACGCGAGCGGACTGCCGTCGCTCCTGCAGCGCGGGAACGACCTCATCGGCTCGACCCGGATGCGCCCGTTCACGACCATCGCCGAGCTCGGGGTCTACCTCCGGCTGCTCACCGAGATCCGCGACACCCTCGACCGGTTCCTCCCCGTGGTCTTCGACCGTTCGGTGTCGGAACTCGTCGCCGCGACCGCGCCCCGCGGCGAGGGCTCGCCGATGTCGGCGACGAACCGTCGCCGCCTCAAGAAGCTCGCACGCGAGTACGTCCGCCCCGGCGTGCACGTGTCCGACCTGCACGAGGCGCTGACCCGGGTGCAGCAGCAGCGGACCCTTTGGCAGCGCTACGTCTCAGCCGGGGTGAACCCGGAGATCCCGACCGGCATCGCCGACGTCCAGGTGCTGTACTCCAACGTCGCCGAGGACCTCGCGAAGCTCGACGAGCCGCTCGGCAACACGAGCCGCGAGGACCAGCTCGCCAACCTGCCGATCGCGACCCTCGTCGCGTACGTGGAGGAACTCGCCGCCGAGTCCGACGTCCTGCACAACCTGCAGGAGCGCACGGAGCTCATGACGACGCTCCGCGACCTGGAGCTCGAACCCCTCATCACGGACCTCGCGAACCGGCACGTCCCGGAGTCGCAGGTCCCGGCCGAGCTCGAGCTCGCGTGGTGGCAGTCGGCCCTCGAGTCGATGCTCGAGGGCGATCGGGCACTGCTCGGCGCGAACACGGACATGCTCGACCGGGTCGAGGCCGACTTCCGGCTCGTCGACGACGCGCACGCGGCCGGGGTCTCCCAGGGCCTCGCGTGGCAGCTCGCCGAGAACTGGAAGGTCGGGCTCGTCGACTGGCCGGAGGAGTCGGCGCAGCTCAAGGCCCAGCTCCGCCAGCCCGCCATCACCTCGCGTCTCCTGCACGACTCCGCCCCGCACCTGTCGCGCGCGATCGCACCGGTGTGGCTCGCGTCGCCGTACGAGGTGCCGTCGATCGCGGACACGATGCCGTTCGACACCGTGATCCTCGTCGACGCCGGTGCCGTCACGATCGCCGAGACGGTCGGCGCGATCCGCCGTGCGAAGCAGACCGTCGTGTTCGGTGACCCGGTGACGCAGACCCCGTCGCCGTTCCGGATCGCCGTCGACCCCGACCACCGTGCGCTCCGGGTGGACGAGCAGATCCTCGACTCCCTGCACGCCGACTCGGCACTCGCCAAGCTGTCGACGCTCCTGCCGACGCTGTCCCTGACCCGCTCGTACCGGGCGGGCGGCGAGGACCTCGCGGAGCTCGTCAACCGGCGTTTCTACGGCGGCCGCATCGAGTCGCTCCCGTGGGCCGGGTCGTTCCTCGGGCACGGGTCGATCGCGCTCGACTACGTCGCCGAGGGCAAGGCGGTCCCGGACCCGGAGTCCGGGGCGGTGGAGTCCGTGGACGCCGAGGTCGACCGCGTGGTGCGGCTCGTCCTCGACCACGCGAAGACCCGGCCGACCGAGTCGCTCATGGTCATCACGGCGTCGGCGAAGCACGCGGTGCGGGTCGAGCAGGCCGTGCTCACCGCCGTCCAGGGGCACAAGGACCTCACTGACTTCGTGATCGGCGACCGCGCGGAGCCGTTCATGGTCGCGACGCTCGAGCAGTCCGTCGCACAGAGCCGCGACCGCGTCGTGTTCTCGATCGGGTACGGCCGGACCCCGCACGGCCGGGTCCTCCGCGACTTCGGGTCGCTCGGACAGCCGGGTGGCGAGCGGCTCCTCGCGATCGCGATGACCCGGGCCCGGCGCTCGATGGTGATCGTGACCTGCTTCCAGCCGTCGGACATCGAGGCCGAGCGGATGGGCCACGGCACGGTCGCACTCGCCGAGATCCTCGCCGAGGTCCGTGCCCGCACGAGCATGGAGTACGTGCCCGACGACAGCGACCCGTTGCTCGTCGACCTCGCCCGACGCCTCGAGATGCGCGGCATCCCGGTCGCGCTCGGACACCGCGGCAAGCTCGGCCTCGTCGCGGCGCACGGCGGCGTCTGCGTCACGATCGAGACCGACGCGACGCTCGCGAACGGGTCGCTGCGCGAGTCGCTGCGGCTCCGCCCGGAGGTCCTCCGACGGCTCGGCTGGCACTACGTCCGCGTGCACGCGTTCCAGCTGTTCTCCGACCCGGACCGCGTCGCGACGACGGTGGCGCAGGTGCTCGGCGTCGACCGCGGTGCGACACAGGAGATCGCGATCCCGCCGGTGCCGGCGCGGCGCTGAGGCCCCCACCGATGGCCGGGAGGCGCGCCAGCCGACCCATGGGACCGGTCACGTCCGGCACGGACCACCTCCGCGGGACGTGGGCGGCCCCGGTCGCCGAGGTGCTGGTCGCCGAGGTGCCGGTCGCCGGGGTGCCGGTCGCCGGGATGCCGGTCGCGACCCCGTCGGCGGCGCGGGCCGACGACGGTTCGTCGGCCGTGCCTCCCGTCCGGTCCGGACCCACGTCTCGCCGGGGCCGGCGCGTGACGACCGCCCCGGTGCCGGGCTCGGATCCGCATCCCGCGCCGGAGCCGGCCCGACACGGCGAGGGCGAGAACGACGCCAGGCTGCGCTCGGACGTGCCTCCCCACTGGGGCTGACAGAATGGGACGATGACCGACACCACGCCGAGTGCACGGCCGGACTGGCAGACCTGGCCGAACCTGCTGACGCTGGTCCGGTTCCTGCTCATCCCGGTGTTCGTGGTCCTCGTCGTGCAGGGTCACCCCGGGTGGGCGATCATCACCCTGGCCGTCCTCGGCGTGACGGACTGGGCGGACGGGTTCATCGCGCGCCGGTTCGACCAGGGATCCGCGCTCGGCAAGATGCTCGACCCGCTCGCAGACCGCACCTCGATCGTGGCGATCGTGCTCTCGCTCGTCCTCGTCGGGCTGCTGCCGTGGTGGGTGGTCGCGGTTGTCCTGCTCGTCGACCTCGTCATGCTGGCCGTCTCGAGCGCGCTGTTCCACGGTTCGGCGGACCTCGACGTCACCTGGACCGGCAAGATCCGCTCGGCACTGCTCTTCGTCGGACTGCCGGTACTGCTGTTCTCGTCGGTCCAGGCCGTGCAGGACAGCGCACCATGGGTCCGCGTGGTGGCGCTCGTGTTCGTCTACGCCGGCACGGTCGGGCACGTCGTCGCGGGCTTCCAGTACGTGCTCGGCATGGTCCGGAAGGCGCGGCGGGTCCGGACCGCGTAGCGCGACGGGTCCGGGCCGTCCAGAGGACTACAGCTTCGTCGTGCTCGGGAGCCCGGGTCCCTCCGGTGCGTCCGAGTGGGCGGCGTGCGCACCCTCCACCCCGAGCGTGTCCCGGCCGGAGACGCTCCGGAGCAGGTCGCGGATCTCGAGGAGGACCTCGACGTCCGTCGGCGGGACGTCGGCCGGCGGCTTCTCCTCGTCCGCCTTCAACTTGGCGAAGGTGACCTTCATGAGGTGGTTCACCGGCAGCACCAGTGCGAAGTAGACGACCGCCGCGATGATGAGGAAGTTGATCAGCGCGCCGATGACCGCGCCGAAGAGCAGCTTGGCGTGCCCGCCGGACGCCGTCGGGATCGACACGATGAGCGTCTTGTCGAGCATGTTCGCGTTGAACGCCGCGCCGATGAGCGGGTTGATGACGTTCGTGACGATCGACGTCACGATGGCGGTGAACGCCGCACCGATGACCACCGCGACGGCGAGGTCGATGACGTTGCCGCGGAGCAGGAACTCTCTGAAGCCCTTCATGGGACCCCTTCCGGTCGGATGTGGTGCCACCCTAGCGGGGGAGCCGACCCGGGGTCCGCTGGTCAGGCCCCAGAGCCGCCGCTGCTGCTCCCGCCGCTGCTGCTGCTCCCGCTGCTGCTGCTGCTCCCGCTGGTCGACCCCGACCCCGACCCCGACGCCGCGGCAGCCGGCTTCGACTCGGTCTTCGGCGTGGACGAGCCGCTGTCGGCGGAGGCGCCCGTAGACGTCCCTGCCGCCGCCGCGCCGTCCTTGGAGGAACCCCCGGAACCCTCCGCACCGGAGCCCGAGCCTCCCGAGCCGCCGGAGCGCGAGTCGGTGCGGTAGAAGCCGGAGCCGTTGAACGTCACGCCGACGGGGCTGAACACCTTGCGGAGGACACCGCCGCACGTCGGGCACTCGGTGAGCGTGTCGTCGGTGAACGCCTGCTTGACGTCGAACGCGGTGCCGCACTCGGTGCAGCGGTAGGAATAGGTGGGCAACGCTAGCTCCGGAACGTGAGGATCCGAGACGGGGTGATGATGCCGTCGACGGGTTGGTCGTGACGCTCGCTCGGGACCTCGTCGAGGAACTCCGCATCGAACACCACAGCATAGACCGGGGGGCGCTTCGCCATGGAACCGAGGGTCTTGTCGTAGTACCCCCGGCCCCAGCCCATCCGCATGCCGCTCCGGTCGACCGCGGCCGCCGGGGTGAGGATCACGTCGACGTCGTTGATCGCGAGGGGGGAGAGGACCTCACCGACGACCTCCGGCATCCCGAACCGGCCCTCGCGCTCCGTCTCGCCGTCGCCGACCGCCCAGTCCAGGAGTCCGTCGTCGCGGGTGACCGGGAACAGGCACCGGATCCCCGCCTCGGCGGCCCAGTTCAGGAACGGGCGGACGTTCGGTTCGTCGGGGGACGACAGGTATGCGCTGAGCGAGGCGATCTCGCGTTCCTCCACGAAGCGCTGCAGGGTCGCGGTCAAGGTGAGCGCGTCGTGCTCCCGCTCGGTCCGGGTGCGAGCGCGTCGGCGCTGACGGAGTTCGGCGCGGAGGAGCTTCTTCTCGTGCCCGCTGTCGGCTTCCATGCCTGCGAGCCTAACCGGGGGTGCACTCGGCCCCGTGTCCCCCGTTCCGTGTCCTCCACTCCACCGACGGTCCCGTCGATGGAGAGCAGATACGCTCTGCGACATGGGTTACCAGATTTCCAAGGCCGTGATCCCAGCCGCAGGCCTGGGCACGCGCTTCCTCCCCGCGACCAAGGCGATGCCGAAGGAGATGCTCCCCGTCGTCGACAAGCCCGCGATCCAGTACGTCGTGGAGGAGGCGGTCGAGGCCGGTCTCACCGACGTCCTGATGATCACCGGGCGCAACAAGAACGCGCTCGAGAACCACTTCGACCACGTGTCGGAGCTCGAGGAGACGCTCCGGAAGAAGGGCGACCACGACAAGCTCGCCAAGGTGAACCAGTCGACGGACCTCGCCGACATGCACTACGTCCGGCAGGGCGACCCGCTCGGCCTCGGTCACGCGGTGCTGCGCGCCAAGATGCACGTCGGTCGCGAGCCGTTCGCCGTGCTCCTCGGCGACGACATCATCGACGCCCGCGACCCGCTCCTGAAGCGCATGATCGAGGTCCAGGGCGAGAAGAACGCGAGCGTCATCGCGCTCCTCGAGGTCCCCGAGTCGCAGACGCACCTCTACGGCATCGCCACGGTCGAGCCGACCGACACCGACGACGTCGTGAAGATCACGGGCCTCGTCGAGAAGCCCGCACCGGGCGAGGCGCCGTCGAACCTCGCGATCATCGGGCGCTACGTGATCCGTCCCGAGGTCTTCGACGTCCTCGAGAAGCAGGAGCCGGGCAAGGGCGGTGAGATCCAGCTCACCGACGCGCTCATGAAGATGGCGAGCGCCGAGGAGTGGACCGGCGGCGTGTACGGCGTCGTGTTCCGTGGACGCCGGTACGACACGGGTGACAAACTCGACTACATCAAGGCGATCGTCCAGCTCGCCTCAGACCGCGACGACCTCGGGCCGGAACTCAAGCAGTGGCTCAAGGAGTTCAACGCGGGCGAGTAGACGTCCCCTCGGGGACCGTCCCGCCAGGGACACCGGAACCAGGAACGTGACCCCTCGATGACGACCATCCCCACCCTGACGCACGGCCGGGTCTCCATCCGGCCGCTGCGGCTCCGTGACACCCGCGACCTCGACCTGGCGTTGTCCGGGAACCGCGAGTGGCTCCGGACGTGGGAGGCCACGAACCCGTCCGGGCATGTCTCCACCGACGTCCGCGGCAGCATCCGGGCCCTGCAGGCGAACGCGCGTGCCGGGCTCGGGCTGCCGTTCGCGATGGAGCTCGACGGTCGGTTCGTCGGACAGCTCAACGTGTCCGGCATCACGTACGGGTCGCTGGCGAGCGCGTCGATCGGCTACTGGGTCGTCGAGTCGGCCGCCGGGCACAACGTGACCCCGATCTCGGTCGCGATGGCCGTCGACCACTGTTTCCGCGTCGTCGGCATCCACCGGGTCGAGATCTGCATCCGTCCGGAGAACGCCCCCTCGCTCCGCGTCGTCGAGAAGCTCGGGTTCCGGTTCGAGGGGCTCCGCCGCCGGTACATCCACATCAACGGGGACTGGCGCGACCACTTCTGCTTCGCGCTCGTGGCCGAGGAGGTGCGCGACGGGGTCCTCGACCGCTGGGTCCGCGGCACGGTCCCGGCCGGTGTCGGCTCCGTGCCGGATGCGGCACGACAGGACGCGGCGATGCCGCTCGACACGCGGCGGCGCGGCGGCAGCGTCCTCTGAGGGCCGCGTGCGGGTGTCGCTCGCTCCGACGGCGGCAACACGCACTGCTCAATGAGGGTCTGGCCTCCCTCGCGCCCCTAGCGTGTTCGCATGAGCATCGGGTCCTGGAGCGGCGGCATCGTGCTGCTCGTCGCGGCCGTCCTCTGGCTCGCCTACCTGATGCCCTCGTGGCACGCCCGTCGGCAGTACCTCGCGACGGAACGGAACGCCATCCGGCTGCAGCAGACGCTCCGGATCCTCGCGCAGACCGCCGAGCTCCCGGAGGAGATCCGCGTGGAGATGAACGCCAAGTCCCTGGCCGAGGCCCAGCGCGTCGCCGCGAGCGAGGAGGCCCGGCGTCGGGCCATCGTCCGTGCCCACGAAGCCGCTCGCCAGCGCGAGATCACCCGCCGTCTCGCCGAGCAGGCCCCGGAGCTCGAGCGGGCCGCTTCGGCCCCGGCGCTGACCGTGATGCGCATGCGCCGTTCCCGGCTCGGGGCGACGCTGTTCGGCCTCCTCGGCATCGTCGTCGCCGTCGTCACGCTGGTGGTGGCTCCGGGCATGTGGCTCGTCGCGCTCGCGGGGATCCTCGCCGTCGTCGGGTCCGTCGCCGTGCTGGTGCAGCTCGCCGCCGTGTCCCGGGCCCGCCGTCTGCGCGGGGTGACGGCCGCGCCGGTCCGCACCCGGGCCTCCCGTCCGTCCGCTCGAGGAACCGCGGCGCCGGCCGCGCCGGTCGTGGCGGAGGTGACCACCACCGAGACCGCCGAGGACCGCTCGTGGACGCCCCGGGAGGTCCCCCGTCCGCTCTACGTC
Organism: Curtobacterium phyllosphaerae; assembly: GCF_049341865.1. NCBI lineage: Bacteria > Bacillati > Actinomycetota > Actinomycetes > Micrococcales > Microbacteriaceae > Curtobacterium > Curtobacterium phyllosphaerae. The sequence goes on from NZ_JBMPIU010000002.1 coordinate 544,945, forward strand.
TCCCGGCCCGACGTCGAGCGTGCCCGTGAGGACGCCCGACGCGCGACCGCGGAGTCCTCCGGTGCGCTGGCAGCCCGACTCCGGCAACGCGTCGCGGCTGCGGCCGCGGAGGCCGACGCGGAGGCCGCCGCCTGGCAGGCCGAGACCGCCGCGATCCACGCGGCGAACACCGACCCGTCCGGCGCCCGGGTCACGCGCATCCGGTCCGACGTCGAGGCGGCGGCAGACGCCCTCGCCGAGTACGACGACGCGCCCGCCGCGACGCTCGCCGAGCGGATGGGCCTCCGGGCGCCGTCGCCGGCCGAGGGGCCGATCGCGCGGAGCATCGCCGCGCAGGCGACACCCGAGCCGGAGCCGACCTCGCCCGCAGAGCCACCGAGTCGGTACGCGGGCATGGGCTTGCTCGACACGGAGTCGTACGAGCGCACGGACCTCGACGCGGTCCTGCGTCGTCGTCGCGCGGTCTGAGGCCTGGGGCCGCGGGCGGTCTGGCCGGTCCGGCTGATGCTCTCGGTCTGGCTGGTCCGGCTGGCCCGGCTGGTCCGGCTGGTCCGGCTGGTCCGGCTGGCCCGATTTCGGATCACGGCTCGGGCGGTGCTAGGCTTGCCGGGCACTTGGGGCTATGGCGCAGTTGGTAGCGCGTCTCGTTCGCAATGAGAAGGTCAGGGGTTCGAATCCCCTTAGCTCCACCAGGTCATCGAAGAAGGCCCGGGTCCACGAGGACTCGGGCCTTCGTCGTTCCCGCGCCGGTGCCTGTCCCGCCGGTCGCCCGCGCTGACCGTGCACTTTCGCCCCGTGGTCCAGGCGCGGACGCGGCCGAAGTGCACGCTCGCGGTCGTTCCCGTGTCGCCTCCGGGTGGCGGCCGCGCTGAGGGTGCAGTTCCGCCGCGTGTTCCAGGCGGGGACGCGGCCGAAGTGCACGCTCGCGGTCGCCCGTGCTGGCGGCGGGTGGAGGTCGCGCTGAGCGTGCAGTTCCGTCGCGTGTTCCAGGCGGGAACGCGGCCGAAGTGCACGCTCGCGGTCGCCCGTGCTGGCGGGGGGGGGGGGGGGCGTCTCGGAGGCCGGCCGCGTCGGGCGTGCGCACCCGCGTCGGCTGTCGGTGGAGGCCGCATCGGGGGTGCTCACCCGTGTCGGCTGCGGGTGGGGGCCGCGCCGAGTGTGCGTACCCTCGTCGGCTGCGGATGGAGGCCGCGGGTGGGGGCTGCGCCGAGGTTGCAGTTTGGCCGCGTATACCGGGCGGGAACGCGGCCGAACTGCACGCTCGCGGTCGCCCTTGCTGGAGGCGGGTGGGGGTGGGCGTCTCGGAGGCCGGCCGCGCAGAGCGTGCGCACCCGCATCGGGTGGCGGTGCGGGCCGCGTCGGGGGTGCTCACCCGTGTCGGCTGCGGGTGGGGGCTGCGCTGAGGGTGCAGTTTCGCCGCGTGGTTCGGGCGTGGACGCGGCCGGACTGCACGCTCGACGGGGGGCCCGTGCCGGCGCGGGGGCGGGGGTGGACGCGGGAGAGCGCCCCGGCTCGGTGGAGTCG